>CP006667.1:3799430-4499145 GCA_000471925.1 Ralstonia pickettii DTP0602 | reverse complement strand
CTAGGAATCAATTCCAGTCGGCGAGGCCGCCGCGGCATGCCAATGCAGCCGCCAGCGAGCCTTCAGGCTCGCCGCACTGGCGTGCGTTCGATCATGCGTTGCCGCGGTGGGGGCCCGGGTTGCGCCTGCGCCACGCAGCCCGTGTTGTGTTTGGACCCGGATTGTACCCCTGCCCCCGAGTTATCCACAAAGGATAAGTCTGTGGACAACTTGTGCAAATTCAGTGGATTGCTGTGCACAACCCTTGCTGGGATGCGGCTTTGCGGGAAGCTGGAAGGGGTAATTCCTCTGGCAAAACAGGGACTTCGGCCTAGGTTGTCCTATTGTTTCGTGCCGCCCGGAGCACATGTAGTTACTCACCGGTTGTTGTGGACAATGAGGCACCGACAGCGCAACCGGTAATGTGGTAATTGTGCCGGCGCACATGCTGTTTGCTTGACAGTGCGCGCGAAAATCGTTTAAATGGCGGGTTCTGCGATGCGGCAGGGGATCACGTATGCGCATCGCCGGGTCTGGCCTGTCCGTGCCGTCCGCGCCCACAGGTCAATAGCCTGCAGCGCGCGCCACACGGCCGGCAGCAAAGACAGAACCAGAATCGTCGGACAAGCCGCGGCAGTTCCTTGCCGGTGGCAACCCCCATGCGAACCATACGCGGCGGCCACGGCAGCCCGGCACCGGCCGGAGTCGGGCAAGCCCAGATCAACCAGAGAGTGCAACATGAAACGTACCTACCAACCTTCCGTTACCCGCCGCAAGCGTACCCACGGTTTCCGCGTGCGCATGAAGACCCGCGGCGGCCGTGCCGTCATCAACGCACGTCGCGCCAAGGGCCGCAAGCGCCTGGCCATCTGAGGCCCGGGCGACCGGCCTGACGGCGCGCCCGGCGCCGGCTGCAGCGTACCGCAGCCGTGCCGCGCAGCCGTCAATGCCTCCCGCCTCGGCTTCAGGACGGCCAGCAGCTTGCCGCAGGGCGCCGCTTTTGCGCCAGCAGTAGTCTTCGCCAGCGCTCGCAAGTGTTACCCAGCGTGTCAGCCCATGCCTTCCCCAAAGCCGCAAGGCTCACAAAGACGGATGAGTTTTCATCCGTTTTTGCTTTGCGGCCCCGGCGGCGCAGCCCGCATTTCGTGCTGTACGTGCGCGCCAATGACCGGCCGGAAGGCCGGCTTGGCGTCGTGGTGGGCAAGAAGTTCGCGCCGCGCGCGGCCGAGCGCAACCTGGTGAAGCGCATGGCGCGCGAGCTGTTCCGCCAGCGCCGCGACGAACTGGCGGGGCGCGACGTGCTACTGCGGCTGCAAGCCAAGTTCCCGCGCGCGGAATTTGCGACGCGCGCAGCGGTCCGAAGAGCGTGCGCGGCGGAAATCGCCAGCCTGCTCGAGGTAGCGGCCAAGCCACTGCCGCCACCCGCACCGCCTGCCTCGCCCTCGGCACCGCCTTCCGCGGCGCCACCGGCGGGCACCTCGCAAAGCCAGCCACCAGGCCTTCCGGCCTGAACCGCCCCGCCATGAAGCGAATCCTGCTAGCCCTGCTGCGCATCTACAAGATCGCCCTGAGTCCCTACCTGGGCTCGCAGTGCCGCTTCCTGCCGACCTGTTCCGACTACGCCCGCGATGCCATCGTCCATCACGGCGCCGCGCGCGGCAGCTGGATGGCCGCCTGCCGGCTGTGCCGTTGCCATCCCTTCACCGAAGGCGGGTATGATCCCGTGCCGGGCACGGAAGCCGACACTGCCAGGCCGGACACCCGCACGGGCCGTTCCGTCCATGCCGCGACAGGCCATGCGCCTGCCGCGATCCGTCTGCCCAGACCCTGATTTCTCCGACCACAGCCAGACATGGATATCAAACGCACCATCCTCTGGGTCATCTTCTCGATGTCCCTTGTGCTGCTCTACGACAACTGGCAACGCGCCCAAGGCCATGCCTCGATGTTCTTCCCGGGCACGACGCAGCAGCAGGCCGCCTCGGCGCCGGCCGCCAGCGGCGCGGCCGCGCAGGGCGACGTGCCCAAGGCCAACGTGCAGCCGGGCGCAGCCGCCCCGGCCGCAGGCGCTGCCCCGCAAGCCGCCGCCCAGCCCACCGGCGAGAAGATCGTGGTGACCACCGACACGGTGCGTGCCGAGATCGACACCGCCGGCGGCATCGTGTCGCGCCTGGAGCTGCTCAAGGAGCACGAGAAGGACGGCAAGCCGGTGGTGCTGTTCGAGCGTGACAACGTGCGCACCTACATGGCGCGCTCGGGCCTGATCGGCGGCGACCTGCCCAACCACACCACGGTGTTCACCGCCGCCCCCGGCCCGCGCTCGCTGGACGGCGCCGAGCAGCTGGAAGTGGCGCTGACCGCCGAGAAGAACGGCGTCAAGTTCACCAAGACCTACGTCTTCCGCAAGGGCAGCTACGTCGTCGACACCAAGTTCGCCGTGACCAACGCAGGCACCGCGCCGGTCTCGCCGACGCTGTACCTGGAACTGGCGCGCGACGGCAGCAAGATCGAGCAGTCGCAGTTCTACAGCACCTTCACCGGTCCGGCGATCTACACCGACGCCGACAAGTACCACAAGATCAGCTTCGAAGACGTCGCCAAGGGCAAGGCCACTGTGCCGGCCGCCGCCAACAACGGCTGGGTGGCGATGGTGCAGCACTACTTTGCCTCGGCCTGGATCCCGCAGACCGGCAAGGAGCACACCTTCTACGTTCAGCAGATCGACCCGAACCTGTACCGCGTGGGCATCCAGCAGCCGCTGGGCGAAGTGGCCCCGGGCGCCACGGTGACCACCGATGCACGCCTGTTCGCCGGCCCGCAGGAAGAGCACATGCTCGAGAAGGTCGCGCCGGGCCTGGAACTGGTGAAGGACTACGGCTGGCTGACCATCCTGGCCAAGCCGCTGTTCTGGCTGCTGGAAAAGCTGCACGGCTTCCTGGGCAACTGGGGCTGGTCGATCATCGCGCTGACCGTGCTGATCAAGCTGGTGTTCTTCCCGCTGTCGGCAGCAAGCTACAAGTCCATGGGCAAGATGAAGGACCTGCAGCCGCGCATGACCGCGATGCGTGAGCGTTACAAGAACGACCCGCAGAAGATGAACCAGGAGATGATGGCGCTGTACCGCACCGAGAAGGTCAACCCGCTCGGCGGCTGCCTGCCCATCGTGATCCAGATCCCGGTGTTCATCGCGCTGTACTGGGTGCTGCTGTCGTCGGTGGAAATGCGCGGCGCGCCGTGGCTGGGCTGGATCCATGACCTGTCGGTGCCGGATCCGTTCTACATCCTGCCGATCGTGATGGCCGTGTCGATGTTCGTGCAGACCAAGCTGAACCCGACCCCGCCGGACCCCGTGCAGGCCAAGGTCATGACGATCATGCCGCTGGTGTTCTCGGTGATGTTCTTCTTCTTCCCGGCCGGCCTGGTGCTGTACTGGGTGGTGAACAACATCCTGTCGATCGCCCAGCAATGGCAGATCAACCGCATGCTCGGCAAGGGCAAGGCGGCGGTGGTGGCCAAGAGCTGATTCTGGTTACAGGACCATGCGGTAACCATGAAGCCCGGCAGCGATGCCGGGCTTTTTGTTTGCAGCGGGCGTATGCTTTCGGGCTGTACCGACGCTGCATACGCCTTATTCAGGAGATTCCCGATGAGCTGGTCCGCCCGCCAATACGTCGCCTTCGAAGACGAACGCACCCGACCGGTCCGCGACCTGGTCGCCGCCATTCCCAACGAAATCGTGCGCAGCGCGGTGGATATCGGCTGCGGGCCGGGCAACTCCACCGAGGTGCTGTTGGCGCGCTATGAGGGTGCGTCGGTGACCGGGCTGGACAGTTCGGACGACATGGTCGAGGCGGCGCGCAAGCGTTTGCCCGATGTGCAGTTCCGCGTGGCGGATATCGGCGCCTGGGACGAGGCCGGGCCTTATGACGTGATCCTGGCCAATGCCGTGCTGCAATGGCTGCCCGACCACGCCGGGCTGTTCCCGGCGCTGGTATCGAAGCTTTCCCCCGGCGGCACGCTGGCCGTGCAGATGCCTGACAACCTAGAGGAACCCGCGCACCGGCTGATGCGCCAGGTGGCGGCGGAAGGCCCGTGGGCCGACAAGCTTGCCGGCGCCAGCAAGGCGCGCGCCGAACGCGCTTCTGCGCAGTGGTACTACGAGTTGCTGCGTCCCCTGTGCCAGCGCGTGGACGTATGGCTGACCACGTACCATCATCCGCTGGCCGGCGGCCCGGCCGCGGTGGTGGAGTGGTTCAAGGGCAGCGGCCTGCGGCCGTTCCTGCAGCCGCTCGATGAGGCCGAGCGCGCCGCGTACCTGGCGCGCTATGAGGCTGAGATCGCCAAGGCCTATCCGCCGCTGGCGGACGGATCGGTGCTGCTGCCGTTCCCGCGGTTGTTTATCGTGGCGACGCGCTGAGCTTGTCGCGCAAACCTGGGTCGCCGGGGATCAGCCCGGCTTGTGGCACACCGCCTCGATGTTGTGCCCGTCCGGGTCCAGCACGAAGGCACCGTAGTAGTCCGGGTGATAGTGCGCCCGGATGCCGGGCCCGCCGTTGTCGCGCCCGCCCGCGGCAATCGCCGCGCGATAGAACGCATCGACTGCCTCGCGGCTGTCCACGCGGAACGCGACATGTATCGGCGGCTGGTTGGGTGTGCCGCGGATGACCCAGAAATCGGGCTTGCCCGGCGGCCCGAAGCCCGCCACGTCCGTGCTGCCCGTGACGCTGGCCGGGAATTCCTTGACGATGCCGTAGCCGATGGCGCCCAGCGCCGCCAGGTAGAAGGCGCGGCTCTTGCCGTAGTCGCTGACGTTCACGCCGGTATGGTCGATCATGGCTCGCTTCCCTTCAAAGATTGGCGCTCAGGCCAGGTCCAGCACGCTCATGGTCGCGTTGAGGCGACTGACCAGCACGGATTCGCCATGGACGTCGGCGAACACATCCGCCTCCACCACGATGATCGAGCGGCCGGACTTGAGCACGTCGGCGCGGCAGCGCAGCCGGTCGCTGCGCACGGCCCTGAGCAGGTTGATCTTGAATTCCGCGGTGACCACATGCTGGCCGGCCTCGAGGATGGTGGACGCCGCCGCGCCCGCGGTGTGGTCGGCCATGGTGGCCTGCACGCCCGCATGGACGATGCCGCCTTGCTGCAGGTGGCGTGGCGTGATGGCCAGCATCGATTCGCACCAGCCGGGGCCGCAGTCCGCCAGCGCGATGCCGATGTCGTTGACGAACGCGGCCTGGCGGAAGCCGGCCTCGACGGTATCGCGCAGCAGGAGTCGCTCCTGTTCTGTGGTCATGGCTGTTCCTCGTACGGTCACTGCATCACCAGGCGGTGTGCGCATTGCAACGCGAAGGAGCAGCGCTGTCAACCGCAAATGCGCCTTGTACGCCACATGACCGCACTGCCGCGTGCTGTCACCTACACTGGAAGCATCTGCGTCCCGCGTGCGCGCCTGACCGCATGAAGACCGCCATGACCGCCGACGCCAAACGTCCCGCACTGCGCCGCAAGATGCGGCCTGCCGCTGCCTTTGCCGCGCTGACCGAAGCGAGCCTGGCGCGCATCGACGCGTGCCTGGACCAGTTGACGCGCCGCGACGATCCGGAAGACCTGCACGAACTACGCGTGTCGCTGCGCCATGCGCGCGCGGTGGTGTGGGCGCTGGGGCCAGCGCTGCCACGGCCGGAGCGCGAGCGCTGGAAGCGCGACCTGCGCGCGCTGGCCCGCGCCACCAGCGAGGTGCGCGACTGGGACGTGTTCCTGGCCGAGACCATCGCCCCGGCGCGCGAGCTGGAGCCGGACGAACCGGTCCTGGCGGCCGTGGCCGACACCGCCGCCGAGCGCCGTGACGCCGCGCGCGAAGCCATGCTGGCAACGCTGGCCGGCTACCGTGACTGGCCGCTGCCCTCGCTGCATCGCGATCTCGCGCATTTGGGGCATCTGGCGGCCAAGGCACGCAAAGACAGCGGCGATCGCCTCGGGCCGTTTGCGCGCAAGCGCGTGCGCCGCGGACGCCAGAGCCTGCGCAAGCTGGCCCGGGCCGCACGCAGCGGCGATGCGCGCGCGGTGCATGCCCAGCGCATCGCCGGCAAGCGGCTGCGCTATACGATCGAGGCGTTCGAGCCGGTACTGCCGTCGCGCATCACCAAACGCCTGCACCGCAAGCTGGTGAAACGGCAGACAAAGCTCGGCAGCTTTGTCGATGCCATGGTCGCGCGCCGGCTGATGGCCGATTGCCTGCAAGTGCAAACGCTTTCCGATGAAGCGCCGCTGCAGTTGCCCGGCGCAAGCTGACGCCCCGCCAGCCACGGCGGCCAATCCACCGCGCGCCGCTGACGCCACACCGCGCCACGCCAACCGCACCCGATCTGCGACAATACCGCCATGACTGCTCCCCAGGTTCCCATTGCCGCCATCGCCACCGCGCCCGGACGCGGCGGCATCGGCGTGGTGCGGGTGTCGGGCCCCGATGTCGGCCCCGTGATGCGCGCCGTCTGCGGCCAGGCGCTCAAGCCGCGCCACGCCACCTACCTGCCGTTCCTCGACGCCCATGGCAAGGTCATCGACCACGGGCTGGCGCTGTACTTCCCGGCACCGAACTCCTATACCGGCGAGGAAGTGCTCGAGCTGCAGGGCCACGGCGGCCCGGTGGTGATGCAGATACTGCTGACGCGCTGCCTGCAGGCCGGCGACGGCATCGGCCTTCGCCTGGCCGAGCCGGGCGAGTTCACGCGCCGCGCCTTCCTCAACGACAAGCTCGACCTGGCCCAGGCCGAGGCCGTGGCCGACCTGATCGAAGCCAGCACCGAGGCCGCGGCGCGCTCGGCGGCGCGTTCGATGGAGGGCGAGTTCTCCAATGCGATCCGCAAGCTTGTGGATAAGGTCATCCACCTGCGCATGCTGGTGGAAGCCACGCTGGACTTCCCCGAGGAAGAGATCGATTTCCTGGAGCAGTCCGACGCGCGCGGGCAGCTCGCCACCATCCGCAATGAACTCGGCGCCGTGCTGGCGCAGGCGCGCCAGGGCGCGCTGCTGCGCGAGGGGCTGTCGGTAGTGCTGGCGGGCCAGCCGAACGTCGGCAAGTCGTCGCTGCTCAACGCGCTGGCTGGCGCCGAACTCGCCATCGTCACGCCGATCGCCGGCACCACGCGCGACCGCGTGCGCGAGACCATCCAGATCGACGGCATCCCGCTGCATATCATCGACACCGCCGGCCTGCGCGAGCAAGCCTCCGACGAAGTCGAGCGCATCGGCATCGAGCGTACCTGGGACGCAATCCGCCGCGCCGACGTCGTGCTGCACCTGGTGGATGCCACCGACTACCTGCGCCACGGCTTGTCCGAGATCGACGACGCCATCGACGACCAGCTCAGCGGCCAGCTGCCGCCGGGCTCGCCGATCGTGCGCGTGGTCAACAAGATCGACAAGGCCCCGGCGGTGGGTGGCATGATGTTCGGCGGCAACCGGCCCCATGTGGTCGCCGCCAATGGACCCAACCCGACCGAGATCTGGATCTCAGCGCGCACCGGCGCCGGCATCGAGTTGCTGCGCCGCGAACTGCTGCGGCTGGTCGGCTGGCAGTCCGGAAATGAAGGCACCTTCCTTGCGCGCGAACGGCACCTGACGGCGCTGCGCAGTGCGCAGTCGCATCTCGATATCGCGGCGGAGCAGGCCGAGCACCAGGCGCAGGCGCTGGATCTGTTCGCGGAGGAGCTGCGGCTGACGCAGGAGTGCCTGAACAGCATTACGGGTGAGTTCACCAGCGACGACCTGCTGGGTACGATCTTCACGCGCTTCTGCATCGGCAAGTGAGTGCGGCCGCGCGGCACCATGCTGCGGCACGCACCCCGCCGGCAGCAGGTAAACTGCAGGCCGCCTCCTCATGCCAGGCGCCGGCCGCTTGCGGCGCCCCCTCTCGATGCGCCTGATCCTCATCACCTTCGGTACCCAGGGCGACTGCCGCCCGATCGTTGCGCTGGGCCTGGGCCTGCGCGATGCCGGCCATGACATGCTGATGCTGGGCGAGCGCTCGGCTGCGGCATTGGCCGCCGAACATGGGCTGGCGTTCGCGCCGATGGCGGGCGATATCCAGCAGACGCTGGCGCCGGGTGGCGCGCTGCACAAGCTGATGACTGAAGGCGGCAATGTGGCCGAGGCCACGCGCGCGTTTGCGCGTATTGCCGAGGACAACACCGAGGCGTGGATGGCGCAACTGGCCGAGGCCGCGCGCGATGCCGACGCCATCGTGTTCTCGGGCCTGACGGGCTACGTGGCGCTCGCGGTGGCCGAGCAACTGGGCAAGCCTGTGATCGCCGCGGCCATGTTCCCGATCTCGCCGACGCGCGCCTTCCCGTCCGCGCTGTTGCCGCCGTTCAGGATGCCGGGGTGGGCCAACCGCGCCAGCCATCACGTCATCAACCACGTGCTGTGGCGCATGTTCCGTACCGCCACCAACGCCGCGCGCGGCAAGCTGTTCGGCGTGCCGCCGCGCAAGGCGATGTGGCGCGATTTCCCCACGCTGTACGCGATCTCGCCGCACCTGGTGCCGCGCCCGCAGGACTGGCATGCCGACTGGCTGGTGAGCGGCGCATGGACCATGCCGCCGCAGCACGACTGGCAGCCGGCTGCGCCATTGCAGGACTTCCTCGCTGCCGGCGAGCCGCCGCTGTATATCGGCTTCGGCAGCATGGCGGGTTTTGACCGGCAGAAGGTGGTGACGGCGCTGGTGCAGGCGGTCGATGGCCGGCGCGCGTTGTTCTATCCGGGCTGGAGCGGCATCGACGTGTCCGCGCTGCCGGCCAGCTTCCACGTGATCGGCGCCACGCCGCACGACTGGCTGCTGCCGCGCGTGTCGGCGGCGATCCACCATGGCGGCGCGGGCACCACGCATGCGGCGGCGGCGGCGGGCGTGCCGTCGATCGTGCTGCCGTTTGCCGGCGACCAGTTCTTCTGGGCGGGCCGTCTGGCGGCGCTGGGCGTGGCGCCGCGCTATGTCGAAGGGCACAAGATCGACGCGGTGCGGCTGGCGTCGATGATCGGCTTTACCGAGCAGGCCGCCACGCGCGAGAAGGCCGCCACGCTGGGCCGCGCGATCGCCGCCGAGCGCGGCGTGGACAATGCCGTGGCGGCAATCGAACGCTTCTGCGGCCGGCGCGAGGCATAATCCGCTTCCGACTTTCGCATTTCACCCAGGCAGGATCTCCAGATGTTGAACCGTACCCAGCAAATCCTCGTTGCCATCGTTGCCGTAGCTGTGCTTGGCATGTTGTGGTTTGCCGGCAATGATCGGCGTGATGACGTCGGCGGTGCCCAGCCCGAGGCGCAGGCCGAAGCCAGCGCGGCGGTCCCGGCAACGGCCAGCGACGTGCGCGGCGTGCCGCACGACGGCACGCTCGAGCCTATCAGCATCGATCCCGAGCGGCCTGCCGACCGCCTGCCGCAATACCAGGCCAGCACGATGCAGGACGACTATCGCGCCAACCCCAAGGCCGCGGACGAGCGCTACGTCGGGCAGTACCTGATCGTCGAAGGCGTCGCCAGCGGCATTCGCCGCGAGGGCGACCAGGTCATTGTCGATATCCGCACGAACGATCCGGGGGTGAATGTGCGCGCGCTGCTGCTGCCACGCCAGATCTGCGGGCCGGCGGGCCGGGTGTGCGAGGTGGAGGCGCGGGCCACGATGGTGCGGCGCGGCCAGAAGGTGGCGCTGGAATGCAATGGCGCGGGGCTGGCGGACGGTTCGCCGCTGCTGCGCGACTGCCTGCTGCGCGGCGGCGCGAACTGATCGCTGCATCGACCACTCCGGAGCTTCGCCATGCAATCCGTGCTGTCCGTCCTCGCCATTTTGATCGCGGTTGCCACCATCGTGGGCGTGGTGTCGCCCGCCTGGCTCAGCCAGACGCTGCTTGGCGGCAAACCCGTCACCCGGCTGCAGGTGGCGATCATAGGCATCTGCCTGGCCGGGCTCTGCCTGATCCTGGTGGGCCGGCTGGCGCAGGGCGGGGCGGGCGGCTAAGGCGCCCCGCCGGGCCGAAAGCACGGGTTTTGCTGTTCTGTTCGGCCGATCGGATGGGCGCGCCGGCGCCTACAGTGTGAAGGCGGGCTGCCCGCATTGCGCGCCGCGCCGCCCCATGCCATCCAGGAAACCCATGAACAAAGCTCTGCTGGCCGCCAGCCTCGGCCTGCTGCTCACCGGCTGCTCGACCTACCAGGCAGTGACCCCGGTCGACCGTCCTGACCTCCCCGACGCCTCCGCCGCGTTCCAGCCGGCTGGAGGCGGTCCGCGCGGCAACTATGGCGCCAATGGCACGCTGCTATGCGTGGTGGTGAACCCGGTCACCGGCAACGACTATGTGGAGGCGTTCCGTGCCTCGCTGGAGCAGCGCAATTTCGAGGTGAAGCTGGTGCGGCCGGATGCGTCCGTGGCCGCGTGCCCGATGGTGGCGCTGTACAGCGCGCGCAGCGCCTGGTACTGGGCCTCGTTCCTGAGCAGCGTGGACATCACCGTGTTCCACAATGGCGAGCGCGTCGGCAAGGCGATCTACAACGCCAACCGCAGCGCGGGCGGACTGAACCTGAGCAACCTGGTGCGGCCGGCGTCCAAGCTGGAGGAGCTGGTCGAGCAGCTGTTCCCGGGCATGCTGCTGCCGCCTTCGGCGCCAGCCGTGACGTATGCGGGGCCGAACAGCTGAGCGGGCAGCACGGCCCGATCAGCGCTCCAGCCGGCCGAGGCGCACCACGGTAACGCCGGGCCGCAACTGCCGCAGCGACGGCATTACCAGCACGCAATCGGGATAGGGCGTCACCACCGGCTCGCCATCGCGCCAGGCGATCACGGTGCCGGCCTCGGCAAAGGTTTCCAGGCCGGTAAAAGGGCCGGCAAAGCGGAAATCCATGCTGGTGGCCACCACCGGCTCGGTCACGCGTACCACCCGCTGCGTAGCGGGCAGCGGGTGCAGCCAGCCGGCGGGCAAATCGCTTGCGTCCACCACGCCGGCATGCAGCAGGAAACGCGCGGTGCTGTCCTGCGCCACCGACACCGCCGCCGGCTCCCAATGCTGGCCGCATTCGATCAGCAGCGCATTGCGCAGGCTGGCGGGGTCGCCGAAGCCGTCGTAGTCGCGCATGCGGCGGCCTTCGGGGTGGCCTTCGTCGACGATCACGTCCGCAGGCGCGCCAAGTGCGCGGGACAGGGCTATGCCCTTGTCGAGCGGGCCGGAGACGATCAGCGCCCGGCTTTTCTCATGCATCGAATGCAGGTCGAGCAGCAGGTCCACGGTGTCGATCACCGGGCGCATGGCGCGCGCGCGGCGCAGCTCGGACGAATCGCGGCTGGTGTCGTCCAGCGTCGCGGCCGTCCACACGCGGTTGAAGTCCTGGTCGACGAAGCGCGAGGCGTCAGGCTTTGTGGGATCGAAGCGGTGGTATGCGTCGACGTTGGCAAAGGCCAGCGTCAGCCGGCCGCGGCGCGGGCGCAGGCCGTGGTCGAGCAGCGCCGTGACGGCGATGGCGCCGCAGACCTCGTTGCCGTGGGTCAGGGCGTTGACCATCACGTGCGGGCCGGGCTGGCCGCTGTCGAAGGTGTAGAGGTAGGGCACGCCGGTGTTGCCGGCGGCGTAGGGGCGGATGTCGGGGAATTCGACGTCGACGGGGTAGGCGTCGAGTGGGGCGGGTTGCTGCGTCATGGGGATCGGTGCTCTCAGGGTGCCTGGCGGGTCGGTGCCCGACGGGTCGTATTTGTGTCGATCAGCTTTGGTGAAGGCTTATGGATGCTTCCAGCGCCTGCCCACTACCTCACTTACTCGTGAATGCCAGCAGTCTGCACAATCGTGCGATAACGCCCCGTCTCGCGCTTGATAAAGCTGCCAAACTGCGCCGGATTTGCCGGCGTCACTTCCACGCCAGCCTCAGCCAGCTTCTTCTTCACATCCGGCAGCGCCAGCACGGCCTGCATCTCCGTGTTCAGGCGATCCACCACCGGCTTGGGCAGGTTGGCCGGCCCCATCAGCCCGAACCACACGCCCATGTCCACGCCCTTCAGCGCCGGCGTCTCGGCCAGTGCCGGCACGTTCGGCGCCACCGCGGAGCGCTTGGCAGCGGTCACGCCGTAGGCCTGCACGCGGCCGGCCTGGATATGCGGCAGCGCCGACGACAGCACCATCACCGCCAGGTCGATCTGGCCACCGAGCAGGTCCGTGGCCATGGCCGACGCCCCTTTGTATGGCACGTGCGTGATATTGACCTTGCCCTGCTGCTTGATCAGCTCGCCGGCCAGGTTCAGCGGCGTGCCCACGCCCGACGACGCATACGAGAGCTTGCCCGGCTGCGCCTTGGCCAGCGCGATCAGCTCGGCCGCATTCTTCGCCGGCAGGCCAGGCTTGCCGACCAGCACCATCGGCTGGGTGCCGACGAAGGTCACCGGCGCCAGGTCCTTCTCGCCGTCGTAGCGCACGGCCGGGTTGGTCAGGCGCGCGATCGAGACCTCACTGCCGGAACCCATCAGCAGGGTGTAGCCGTCGGCCTCGGCCTTGACCACCTTGGACGCGCCGATGGTGCCGCCGGCGCCGCCCAGGTTTTCGATCACCACGCTCTGGCCGAGGCGCTTGCCCAGCTCCGGCGCGATGGTGCGGGCGACGAGATCGACGCTGCCGCCGGCGGTGTAGCCGACCACCAGCGTGATCGGCTTGGCGGGCCAGGTGGCGGCAACGGCGCCGCCGGTGAAGGTGGCGACGCAGAGTGCGGCAGCGGCCGCGCGCAGGATGGTCTTCATGGTCTTGGCTTGGGGGATCCAGGTTTGGATGGTGTGGCCTGATGTTAGAGAGCGCGAGACCGGACCTGCGTGCGGCTTTGGCAAGGGGGATTGCCGTTTCGGCAATGGTGCGGCTCAGCGCGGTGCCTGCACCGCGGTGCGCCAGAACGCCTCGGCCAGCGGGCGCATCGGCGCGCGCGGGCGGTACAGGCGGATATCGAGCGCCAGGTCGTCACCCTCGGCGCCGGCGATGGCGCGCACCAGCCGCCCGGCGTGCAGGTCGTCGGCGATCAGCCGCGCCGGCAGCCAGGCCAGCCCCATGCGCTGGCGCACCATCTCGTGCACCGACTCGGCAAAGTCGCTGACCGCGATCACGTCGAGCCGGGGCGCCAGCCTGCGGCGCGCGATCTCCTGGTTGACCATGCGGCCGAGCGTCAGGGTCTCGGCGTAGGCGATCATCGGCACCGGCTTTGCGGCGGCCTTTCCCGCGGACTTGCCGGTGCCCAGCCGGTGCAGCGGCGCGCCGCGCGCGTCGGTGGCACTGACGCACACCAGCCGCTCCACGCCGGCCAGGTGGAACTGGTAGCGGGCATCGTCCAGCATCACCGGCAGGTCCGGCGGGCTATAGCACAGCAGGAAGTCGGCATCGCCCTCGGCGAACATCGCCAGCGCGTCATGCATGGGGAAGGCGGATAGCCGCGTGCGGAAGCCGGCCGCATCGGGGTCATGCCGCAGCGCCTCGCGCAGGCCCGCCAGCCAGGCCGGTACCATCGAGCGCGCCAGCGTCTTGCCGGTGGCGATGGTCAGGGTGCTGGCATCGGCCCGGTGCGCGGCGCGCAGCGCCAGGCGCGTTTCATCCAGCGTGCGCAAGGCGCTTTGCGCCGCTTCCAGGAACTGGCGACCTTCTGCTGTCAGCCGCACCGGGAACGCGCTGCGGTCGATCAGCGGTGCGCCCGCCCAGACCTCCAGCGCCTGCATGCGCCGGCCGAACGCGGGCGGGGTCACGTTGCGCAGTTCGGCGGCGCGCGCGAGGCTGCCGGCCTGGGCCAGGCAGACGAAGTCTTCGAGCCAGCGGATGTGCATGGAAGCGGACAGGTTAGGGTCAAGCAGCGATGCCCTCATTATCGGCTGCGCTCGCGCGTGCCGGACCCGCATGGACGGCTGGGCGTCCGCACATTTATCCATTCGATGAATATCATCATCGCGAAAATTCCGGATCACATTGATCCCTGTTATGGTGCACCACAATCCATCGCCTCCGACCACTTCCAGTGGAAGACATCGCGCCGCGGTCATTGTGGTGCGATTGCAAACATCAGGCCCGGGATTAGAGCTGCCAGTCCAATTCAACGCTTGTGAAACGCTCGAAGCAGTGGATAGGCTTCGTACAGCTGTTTCAAGCATCCGTATGCCGTCAGAGCCGGGAGCGACGCAGCGCAGCGAATTGCAAAGGGGTTCACTGCAGCAAAGAAGAGAGACGCCCCCATGAAGACCGGCAAAAGCACGGCAGGAGACACCAAGGCCCGGATTCTCGACGCCACGGAAAAATTGTTGATCGAGGTCGGCTACGAGGCCACCTCGCTTCGGCAGGTAACTTCGCGCGCCATCGTCAACCTGGCGGCCGTGAACTATCACTTTCGCAGCAAAGACATCATGATGCACGCCGTGCTGAGCCGGCGGCTGGATCCGCTCAACGCGCGCCGCCTGGCGCTGCTCGATGCGTGCGAAGCCCGCTGGCCCGGCAGCAGCATCCGCTGCGAGCACGTGCTGGGCGCACTGTTCGTGCCCGCGCTGCAAATGGCGCGCGAACCCGCAGTCGGTGGGCCGTCGTTCCTGCGGCTGCTCGGGCGCGTGTATTCGGATACCTCGCCGTTTATCCAGCACTACCTGCTGGAGCACTACGCACCGGTGTACGACCGCTTCTTCGACGCCTTCGCGCGCGCCATCCCGGCCCTGCCGCGGCGCGAGCTCGGCTGGCGCCTGCAGTTCGCGCTGAAGGCGCTGGCGGGCGTGCTGGCCGGCGACGAACTCGCCAACCTGCTGCCGGCCTTCACGCAGGGCAAGCAGATGAGCGATGCGCATGTGCTGGCGCAGCTCACCGCCATGGTCGAGGCGGCCATGACGGTGGCGCAGCCGGGCGCGGACGAGCTGTCGGCGCTGCAGTCGGTGTTCGAGCTGGGCGAGCAGCAGCAGGCCGGGCAGCGCGCCAGCGCGCTGGAGGCAACGGTGCAGGAACAGGCCGGCCATACGGCCGCCGTCACCGCGGCCACCATCGGCAAGACCCGCATGAGCGCACGCCCCGTGCGCAATGAGGGCACCAGTCGCACCGCCGTGGCCAGCGTTGCGGTCCGCGCGCGCGAACATGGCGTGAGCTTCCCCAGCAACCCGCTGGATGACTGGATGCGAATGCGCGCCCGGTCCTAGCGCTCGCGCCGCGGGTCGACGTCGAAGACGAAGCTGGAGCCGAATCCGCTGGTGTTCTTTCTGCCGGCTTCCTACAAGTTCTGAGGCGGGAAGAAAAAAGCCAGCGGCAGTACCGCTGGCGTCCTGATCGACCGACTGTTTGCTCCCTCACCCGCAAGCGGGAGAGGGAGCAAACCGCAAGCATGCTGACGTCGTCAGCACACCCTTACTGCGTCACCGTCCCCTGTTGCGCAGGCGTACCTTGCCGCGCCACCGGACTGGTTTCCTGCAACCCGCCACCCAGCGCGCGATACAGGTCGATCGAATTGTTCAGCCGCAGCTGCCGCGCCTGGATCAGCGCCTGCTCCGCGGTGAACAACTGGCGCTGCGCATCGAGCTCGTCCAGGTAGCTGGCGATGCCGCTGCGGAAGCGCAGACGCGCCAGCTCATAGCGCGCCGCTTCCGCATTGCGCACTTCTTCCTGGCCGGTGACCTGGTCTTCCAGCGTGCCACGCGCCACCAGCGCATCCGCCACTTCCGCAAAGGCCGTCTGGATGGTCTTCTCGTAGTTGGCGACCTGGATGTTCTTGCGCGCGTTGGCCAGGTCGAGGTTAGACAGGTTGCGGCCATAGTCGAAGATGGGCAGCACCAGTTGCGGCGCGAACGACCATGCGCGCGTGCCGGCATCGAACAGCCCCGAGAACGTCGGGCTGATGGTGCCCGCGCTGGCGGTCAGCGTGATGCGCGGGAAGAACGCCGCGCGCGCCGCGCCGATATTGGCATTGGATGACAGCAGCAGCTGCTCGGCCTGGCGGATATCGGGACGCTGCTCGAGCAGGTCGGACGGCAGCCCCTCCGGGATATCGCTGATGATGCGCTCATCCGACAGGCGCACCGGCTCGGGCAGGTTCTCGATGGTGCCGATGGGCTTGCCCACCAGCACTTCGAGCGCGTTCTGCGCCTGCGCGCGCTGGCGTGCGAGCTGGGCCGCCGCGACGCGGGCCTGCGCCACCAGCGATTCGTTGTCGCGCAGGTCCAGCGCCGAGGTGGCGCCCGCCTCGAAACGCTGCTTGGCCAGGCCATAGGTGCTTTCGCGCGCCTTCAGCGTGTCGCGTGCCAGGTCGTACTGCTCGGCAAAGGAGCGCTCGGCCAGGTAGGCCTTGGCGACTTCCGACACCAGCGAGATATACGCCGAGCGATGCGCTTCCTCGGTGGCGAAGTACTGCGCCAGCGCGGCATTGGACAGGCTGCGCACGCGCCCGAAGAAATCGAGCTCGTAGGACGCGATGCCCAGGCCGACCTGATAGACCTCGGTCACCCCGGCCTGGCCGAGCACCGTTGCCGCCTGGGCGGCGGTGGTACGGGCCCGGGTGTAGCCGGCGTTGACGTCCACCGTGGGCAGCAGGTCGGCGCGCTGCACCTGGTACAGCGCGCGCGCCTCTTCGATGCGCAGCGCGGCGGTGCGCAGGTCGCGGTTGTTTTCCAGCGAGTTGGCGATCAGCACCTGCAGGCGCGGGTCGCGAAAGAACTCGCGCCAGCCGATATCGACGGCGCGGCGGGTTTCGCCACTCTTCACCTCGGCGGTCGCGTAGCCCTCGGGCGCCACCGGGTAGCTGCCCGCCACCGGCGGGGCGGGGCGGTCATAGTGGGGCGCCAGCGTGCAGCCGGTCAGAACGCCGGCCACCAGCAGCAGCGTGGTCAGAGTCTTGGTCATTGTCAGATTTCCTCTTGCGGCTCATGCCACTTCTTGTCCAGCATGCGCTGGCGCTCGCTGCCCTTGAAGCGCTTGCGCACCACGACGAAGAAGACCGGCACCAGAAAGATCGCCAGCACCGTGGCCGTGATCATCCCGCCCATCACGCCGGTACCGATGGCGCGCTGGCTGCCCGAACCCGCGCCAGTGGCGATCGCCAGCGGCAGCACGCCCAGGATGAACGCCATCGACGTCATCAGGATCGGGCGGAAACGCAGGTGCACCGCCTCGAGCGTGGCTTCGACCAGGCCCTTGCCTTGCGCCTGCAGGTCCTTGGCGAATTCCACGATCAGGATGGCGTTCTTCGCCGACAAGCCGATCGTCGCGATCAGGCCCACCTTGAAGTACACATCGTTGGGCATGCCGCGCAGCGTCACGCCGAGCAGCGCGCCGAGCACGCCCAGCGGCACCACCAGCAGCACCGAGAACGGGATCGACCAGCTTTCATACAGCGCGGCCAGGCACAGGAACACGATGATCAGCGACAGCGTGTACAGGATCGGTTCCTGCGCGCCTGCCAGGCGTTCTTCGTACGACTGGCCCGACCACTCGAAGCCGAAGCCCGGCGGCAGCTTGGCGAAGTTCTCTTCCATCACGCGCATGGCTTCGCCGGTACTGCGTCCGGGCGCGGCCTGGCCCGCGAGCTTCACCGCCGGCATGCCGTTGTAGCGCTCCAGGCGCGGCGAGCCCATGATCCACTTGGACGTCGCGAACGCGGCAAACGCCACCATGTCGCCGTTGGCGTTGCGCACGCGCAGCTTGGTCAGGTCGTCGGGCAGGCGGCGGTCGCTGCCGTCGGCCTGCACGATCACCTTGCGCACGCGGCCTTCATAGATGAAGTCGTTGACGTAGCTCGAGCCGAACGCGATCGACAGCGTCGAGTTGATCTCCGCCACCGAGACGCCAAGCGCGCGCGCCTTTTCGCGGTCGATGTCGATCTGCAGCTGCGGTGCGTCTTCCTGGCCTTCCGGGCGCACGCCCATCAGCACCGGGCTCTGCGCGGCCATGCCGAGCATCATGTTGCGCGCTTCCATCAGCTTGGCGTGACCCTGACCGGTGCGGTCCTGCAGGCGGAAGTCAAAGCCCGAGGAGTTGCCCAGCTCGGAAATCGCCGGCGGGTTAAGCGGGAAGATGATCGCGTCCTTGATGAACGACAGCGCGCCGAAGGCACGGCCGACCAGCGCCTGCGCGTTCTCGCCCTCGCCGGTGCGTTCCTTCCAGTCCTTCAGGCGCACGAACGCGATACCGCCGTTCTGGCCGCGGCCGAAGAAGGAGAAGCCCGCCACCGTGATCATCTGGTCCACCACCTTGCTTTCCTTCTGCAGGTAGTAGTCCTCGATCTGCTTGAGCACGCCGATGGTACGGTCCTGGGTCGCGCCGTTGGGCAGCTGCACCACGGTGATCATGTAGCCCTGGTCTTCATCGGGCAGGAACGACGACGGCAGGCGCTTGAACAGCACCACCACGCCGAGGATGATCAGCGCGTAGATGATCAGGTAGCGGCCGGTGCGCTTGAGGATGCGCGCCACCACGCCCTGATAGCTGGTCGACGCGCGCGCGAAGGTGCGGTTGAACCAGCCGAAGAAGCCCTTCTTCTCATGATGATGGCCGGCTTCGACGGGCTTGAGCAGCGTCGCGCACAGTGCCGGGGTCAGCGTCAGCGCCAGCAGCGCCGAGAACGCCATCGAGGCGATCAGCGACAGCGAGAACTGGCGGTAGATGTTGCCCACCGAGCCCGAGAAGAATGCCATCGGGATGAACACCGCGGTCAGCACCAGCGTGATGCCGACGATGGCGCCGGTGATCTGGCCCATGGCCTTGCGCGTGGCTTCACGTGGCGAGAGTCCTTCCTCGCTCATGATCCGCTCGACGTTCTCGACCACCACGATGGCATCGTCCACCAGGATACCGATCGCCAGCACCATGCCGAACATGGTCAGCACGTTGATCGAGAAGCCGAACGCCAGCAGCGCGCCGAACGTACCCAGCAGCGCGATCGGCACCACCAGCGTCGGGATCAGCGTGGCGCGGAAGTTCTGCAGGAACAGGTACATCACCAGGAACACCAGCACCACGGCTTCCAGCAGCGTCTTGATCACTTCCTCGATCGAGATCTTGACGAAGGCCGAGGTGTCGTAAGGCACCGAGTACTGGTAGTCCGCCGGGAAGTTCTTTGACAGCTCTTCCATCTTGGCGCGCACCGCGGTGGCGGTTGCCAGCGCATTGCCGGTCGGGGCCAGCTTGATGGCGATGGCCGCCGACGGCTTGCCGTTGGTGCGGGCCAGCGTCGAGTAGTCGGCGCCGCCCAGTTCCACGTGGCCCACGTCCTTGATGCGTACTGACGAACCGTCAGGGTTGGTGCGCAGCAGGATGTCGGCGAACTGCTCGGGCGTCGACAGGCGGCTCTGCGTGGTGACGGTGGCGTTCAGTTCGGTGCCCTTGGGCGAGGGCGTGCCGCCCAGCTCGCCCACGGCGACCTGGATGTTCTGCTCGCTCACCGCGGCGGTGACGTCCAGCGGGGTCAGGTTGTAGCCGGTCAGCTTGGCCGGGTCCAGCCAGACCCGCATGGCGTACTCGGTGCCGAACAGGTCGGCCTGGCCCACGCCCGGCACGCGGCGGATCGAGTCGATCACCTGCGCCGAGACATAGTTGCCGAGCTGGATCGCGTCAGCCGTGCCGGACTTGGACGACACGGTCAGGAACATCATGTAGTTGTTCCCGGCCTTGTCCACGCGCACGCCCTGCTGGCGCACTTCCGCCGGCAGGCGCGCTTCCACGCGCTTGAGGCGGTTCTGCACTTCGACCGAGTTCAGGTCGACGTTCGAGCCCGGCGCAAAGGCGATGGTGATCGACGCCAGGCCGGTCGATTCGCTGGTCGAGTTGTAGTAGAGCAGGTTGGGCGCGCCATTCAGCTCTTGCTCGATCACCGAGGTGACGGAATCCTCCAGCGTCTTGGCCGACGCACCCGGATAGGTGGCGGTGACCGAGATCGTCGGTGGGGCGATATTCGGGTACTGCGCGATCGGCAACTGCATGATCGACAACAGCCCGCCCAGCACGATGATCAGCGCGAGCACCCACGCGAACACCGGCCGGTCGATGAAAAACTTGGCCATAAGACTGGCTCCCTCTTTGTCTAGCCGTATTTGCCGTAGTGGTGATACGGCCTGTTTCAGCCTTGCTTGGCTTCAGCCTTGGGCTGCGGCTTCGCCTCGGCCTTGGGGGCAGAGGCAGGGGCTGCCGAAGCCGAGGCCGGAGTAGCGGCCGGTGCCGAGGCACCTGCCTGGACGAACGGCACCGCCTTGGCCGGCGCGCCGACCTTGACCTTCTGCAGGCCCTCGACGATCACCTTCTCGCCGCCCTTCAGGCCTTCGGTCACGACCCAGCGGTCGCCGATGGCCTGCGGCGCCTTGACCGGCACCGCCGCGACGTTGCCGTCCGCGCCCACCACCAGCACGCTGGCGCCCTGGGCACCGCGGATCAGCGCCCGCTGCGGCACGGTCAGTGCGTTCTCATCCATGCCCTGCTCGATCTTCACGCGCACGAAGGTGCCCGACAGCAGCTCGCGGTTGGGGTTGGGGAACTGCGCCCGCAGCGTGATCGCGCCGGTGGTCGGGTCCACCGTCATGTCCGAGAACAGCAGCTTGCCGGTGTGCTCGTACTCGCGGCCGTCTTCGACGAACAGGTGCACGTTGGCACCGCCGTTGACGCCCTTGACCGCGCCGGATTCGATGGCGCGACGCAGGCGCGTGACTTCCGAGGCCGGCTGGGTGAAGGTGACCCACATCGGGTCGACCTGCTCCACCAGCGCCAGCTTGGTCGCCTCGCCCTTGCCCACCAGCGCGCCCTCGGTCACCAGCGCGCGGCCGGCACGGCCGCTGATGGGCGCGGTCACGGTGGTGTAGCCCAGGTTGATCTGGGCGGTGCGCACCGCCGCCTTGGCCGAAGCCACGTCGGCGTTGGCCTGGCCGGCAGAGGCCACGGCGTCGTCGTACTCCTGCTTGCTGACCGCGTTGACGGCCACCAGAGGCTTGTAGCGGTCGGCCTTCAGGCGCGCCGACACGGCATTGGCCTCGGCGCGCTGCAGCGCGGCCTGGGCCGAAGCCAGCGTGGCCTGGTAGGGCGCCGGGTCGATGCGGAACATCACCTGGCCGGCCTTCACTTCGCCGCCTTCGGTGTAGTTGCGCGACAGCACGATGCCTTCCACCCGGGCACGGACTTCGGCCGTGCGCACGCCTTCCAGGCGGCCCGGCAGTTCATTGACGACGGCGACGGGCGACGGCGTCACGGTGACCACGCCCACTTCCGGCGGCGGCGGGGGGCCGCCTTCGGCCTTCTTCTCGCCGCAGGCGGCAAGCGCCAGCGCCGACAGCGCAGCGACTGCATAGGCGGCAACGCAACTGATACGTTGGGACTTCCTCATCGATAACCCCATGATGGCAATTTGAGATCTGCCGCATCGTCCCGACCTGCCATCTTGTGGCAAACGGAAACGACACAGCCCGCCGCACGGTTTGCGGCGGACAAAAGCGTGATGCTAGCCACAATTCGCGGCGTCGCGATGTCCTTTGCGACGAACGGTGGCTCTTCTATGACGACTGGATATACGACCGGCTGGCCCCGCAGCAAGCGCCAGCTGTGCTGGCTATGTCACAGGATGGGCGGCTGGCCGAAAGCCGGGCGAGCGCGTATTATATATACATTCAAGCATGTATGTTAAGTGGTTCCCTTCGCAGGGGTTTTTGGACGCACATCAGCGTCTCCGGCCACTGCACGACTAGCAGCGCGCATCCGGTTTTATCCATCGGATTTGTCTGCAATGGCAAGGGACCGCCCGGGATTGCGGCGCAAACGGCCGACTCGGGTTAGGATGCGCGCCGTCCTGTCGGCCGCACGGCTCCGCGAAGGCATTGCCATGTGATGACAACGACCCGCCGGTGCCCTGCACCGGCCAGAGCGCCTGCCGCATGCGGCACCGGCGCCAGGGAGATCCCCAACAAGCCGGCCATGAACTACCCATCGGGGCCATGACGCCGGCATCAGAGAGAGAGATGGTCAGACGCACCAAGGAAGAGGCGCTGGAGACGCGCCACCGGATTCTCGACGCTGCCGAAGCGGTATTCCACGCCCGCGGCGTGGCACGCCCGTCGCTGGCCGACATCGCCGAAGCGGCGGGTGTCACCCGCGGCGCGATCTACTGGCACTTCAAGAACAAGAGCGATGTGTTCGCCGCCATGTGCGACCGCGTCAACCTGCCGGTTGAGGCGCTGTGCGACCCCGAGCGGCTCGCGCGCCAGGAAGACCCGCTGGGCGGCATCCGCGACATCTGCGCCTATGTCATGCGCCAGACCGTGGTCAATCCGCGCTGGCGCCGTGTCTTCGAGATCATCTTCCACAAGTGCGAGATGGTGCAGGACAACGGCGCCATCTTCGAGCGCCAGCGCCAGTCCCACCAGGAAGGGCTGGTCAAGATGCGCGAGCACCTGCGCCTGGCCATGGAGCGCGGCCAGCTGCCCGCCGAGCTGGACCTGGACCTGTCCGTCAACGCCTTCCATGCCGCGATCGGCGGCGTGCTGGCGCACTGGCTGTTCTCGCCCGAGGATTTCGACCTCGACGCCAATGCCGAGCGCATGTCGGACGTCTTTATCGATACCCTGAAATATTCCCCCGCCTTGCGCCATGGCTACGTGCCGCGGCCGATGGCACAGCTCGACGAAGAGCTGTCCTCGCTGTGCGAGCAGGCCTGCAAGGACGCTGCCGGGGCCGGCGGCCTGGATACCGGCGACCTGGTGCCCTGATGCGCCGCGCCGGCTGAGGGCCGGCGCATGCGTCTTGGTTCGCGCTATCCGCGCATGGCCTCGCGCCAGCGCGCCAGGAACGCGCGCTTGCGCAGCGCATCCTGTGCCGCCAGCAGGCCGGGGCCGACGCTGATCGGCTTGAGCGCGTAGCCCAGGCGCTCGGACAGCGCCGCCGCGGTGTGCACGCTGTCGGTATCGGTGCGGATGGTATAGAGCGGCGAGGTCGACTTGGCCAGCAGCGCCTGCCCGTCGCGCGACAGCAGGTAGTCCAGCCACAGCCGCGCCGCATTGGGCCGCGGCGCGCGCCGGTTGATAAAGGCCACGCGCGACATCACCAGCGTGTAGTCGCGGGGCGCGATCACGTCGATGGCCGCGCCGCGTTCCATCAGCGACAGCGCGTACGAGCCCAGCAGGTTGTAGCCCATCACCAGCTCGCCGCTGGCGATGCGCTCGATCATGTCGGCGGTGGACGCCGACAGCTGCACGCCGGCGCGGCCCAGCGCCTGCGCCAGGTACCAGAACTCGCTTCCCATGCGCGCGTCCTGCTGCGCCAGCAGGTAACCCACGCCCGAACGCTCCACGTCGTACGTCACCACCCTGGCGCGCCAGCGCGGTGCATTTTCCTGCAGCAGCCGCGCCAGCCCGCTGCGGCTGCGCGGCGCGCGCATGCCGGCGAAGTGGTGGCGGTTGTAGACGATCACCGCGGGCTCGAAGGTGGTACCCCAGGCCTCGTCGCGCCATACCGCCCAGCCGGGCAGGCCGGCGCGCTCGGGCGAGGTGTAGCGCTGCGCGTGGCCATCGTTGACCAGCTTGATCTGCAGGTCCATCGCTGTGCTCCACAGCACGTCGGCGTAGAACGCGCCGGGCGCGGGCCGGCCGCCGCCGAGCGCCGCGGTCTCGGCCAGGAAGCGCTGGTTCAGCTCGATGGTGTTGAGATCCTCGTAGCGCACGCGGATGCCCGGGTAGCGCGCCTCGAACGCGGCGATCAGCGGCTGGGCGACCCTCAGGTCGGTCGAGGCATAGACCACGACCTCGCCTTCGCGCAGCGCCCGGGCGATGGTGACGTCATACCCGGAGGGGTAGCCCGGCGGCGGCGCGGGCAGCATAGACTGGGCATGGAGGGGTGAGGCGACGGGCAGCGCGGCACCGGCCAGCAGCGAGGCGCCGAGCAGCCGGCGGCGCAGGTCCGAGGCGGGCGCGCCGTCGGCTGCACCATCGGCCGCGGACGGCACAGGAGCGGACGGCAGGGGCGGACGCGTGGGCACGGTGGTCGGAACGGAAAAACTGCCTGTGGAAAGGAGTGGGCGCGCTTGCATCGCGCGCCAGGACCGGCGGGGCGGAGGTATTATAGGCGCCCGCGGCGGGCGCGCTCCAGCGTGCTGAACCCTGTGTGGCGCCTCGTGCCACCTCGTGTACGGCCGCCGCAACCGACACAATAAACCCAACCGGCGGAGGAGGACCGGCAATGCGCATCCTGCTGGTGGAGGATGAAGTCGAACTGGCACGCTGGGTCGCCCGCGCGCTGGAGCAGGGCGGCTTCGTGATCGAGCACGTCGCCGACGGCCTGCAGGCCGAGGCGCGCTTGCAGGCCGAGGAATACGACGCGGTGGTGCTGGACCTGCGCCTGCCCGGCAAGGATGGGCTGGCCGTGCTCAAGTCCATGCGCGGGCGCGACGACCGCACCCCGGTGCTGATCCTGACCGCGCAGGACACGCTGGACGAACGCGTGCGCGGCCTGAACCTGGGCGCCGACGACTACCTGCCCAAGCCCTTCGCCATCGCCGAACTGGAAGCCCGGCTGCTGGCGCTGATCCGGCGCAGCCGCGGGCGCGCGCATCCGCGCCTGCAGTGCGGCACGCTGGTGTTCGACGGCGAGACCCGCAGCTTTACGCTGGACGGCGCGCCGCTGGCGCTGACGCCGCGCGAATCGACGCTGCTGGGTGCGCTGCTGGCACGCAGCGGCCAGCCGCTGACCAAGGCGCAGCTGCTCGACAAGGTGTTCTCGCTGGACGCCGACGTCTCGCCCGACGCCATCGAGGTGCTGGTCTACCGCCTGCGCAAGAAGCTGGCCGGGCACGGCGTCACCATCGTCACGCTGCGCGGCTTCGGCTACCTGCTGGAGCCCGAGGCCGGCCGCTAGCAATGTGGCCGCGCCATCCGGTCCTGCTGTGGCGCCGCGGCAGCCTGCGCCGCCAGTTGCTGTTGCTGCTGCTGCCGGCGCTGGCGGTGATGATGGCGATCGACACCTGGCTCACCTACGGCACCCTGCGCGACGCCGCCAACACGGCCTATGACCGTTCGCTGTACGGCTCGATCCGCGCCATCGACAACGCCATCGGCATGGCCGGCGACAGCATCCAGCTGACGCTGCCCGACGCCGCCATGGAGATGTTCGAGACCGCGGCGCAGACCCATGTGTTCTACCGCGTCTCGCTGGAACGCGCCGGCAGCATCGAAACCATCACCGGCTACGGCGACCTGCCGCTGCCCGCCGGCACGCTGGCGAACAACCAGCCGCGTTTCTACGATGCCGAATACCTGGGCGAAGCCGTGCGCATCGCCGCCATGGCGCGCCCCGTGTACCGGCCCGACGCGCGCATGCGCGTGATCATCCAGGTGGCCGAGACCGCCGAGCCCCGCACGGCGCTGATCGGCACGGTCTGGCGCAGCGCGCTGGCGCGCGACCTGCTGCTGATCGTACTGAGCGCGGCCATCCTGGTAGGTGGCGTCACCTACGTGCTGCGCCCGCTGGCGCGGGTACGCGATGACGTCGAGGCGCGCTCGCCGGACGACCTGACGCCGCTCACTTTCGAGCGCGTACCGGCCGAGGTGCGGCCGCTGGTCGACGCGGTCAACCTGCACGTGTCGCGCTCGGCGGCCATGGCGCAGTCGCAGGCGCAGTTCATCGCCGATGCCGCGCACCAGTTGCGCACGCCGCTGGCGATCCTGAAGACACAAGCCGAATACGCCGAGCGCCAGCTGCGCGCGCCCGACCCCGAAGCCGCGCGCCAGGCCGCCGGCGAGGCGGTGGGCGGCATCGTCACCCAGCTCGAGCAGGCCGCGCGCCTGACCAACCAGCTGCTGGCGCTGGCGCGGGTACGCCAGCACCGCGGCGAATCCGCGCAGGAAGTCGACGCCATCGACATCATCGATGCCGTGGCCGTTGCGGAGCAGGTGGCGCTGGACTACCTGCCGCTGGCGCGCGGCAAGCAGCAGGACTTCGGCTGGGAACCGATGCCGGGGCTGAAGCTGCCGGTGCGCGCCGACCCCGCGCTGCTGCGCGAGGCGCTCGCCAACCTGGTCCACAACGCGATCCAGTATTCGCCGCGGGGCAGCTGCATCACGTTGTCGGCCACGCGCGAAGACCAGACCGCCTGCCTGGTGGTCGAGGACGATGGGCCCGGCATCCCGGCGGAGGAGCGCGAGAAGGTGTTCGCGCGCTTCTACCGCCGCGTGGGCAATGCCGAGCCCGGCTCGGGGCTCGGGCTGGCAATCTCGCGCGAAATGGCCGCTCGCTTCGGCGGCACGGTGGAACTGGGCGAGGGCGCGCAGGGCACCGGCGTGCGTGCCGTGCTGAAGCTGCCCGTCGGCGAATAGCGCTAGCCCGAAGTTCCCCAACCCCCTGGGCGAGTTTCCCCTTGTACGACAGGCACTTGGCGTAATTCCCGGGTTCCGATTTCTGTCTACACGCGGATTTGCTGAAGCAATTCCAGAGCCTGCTTCTGTTTCGCGTTGGCCGTGGTGACGAGTTCGAACGTCGGCACTTCAGCGCCAGCGCTGGGTGTGCGGCAGGTGTTACGCACGATCGTGGCGAGTTCGGCCATCAGGCTCGAGAAGCTGTGCACGGGCGTGCCGTCGTCAAGTGTGTGGCGCGCCGCCTTGGCCAGCGCTGCCGCAGAGCGCACGGCAGGCGCCACCGGATCACGCGTGGCCTTGGCGGCCTGATCCGGGTCGGCGAACATCAGTTCGCGCCAAGCCTCACGCATGTGCCATTCGACGTAGTAGGCCAGCATGCACAGCAGGATATGCGCACGCACCCGATCGGCCGTGCGGTGATGGATTGGCCGCACCTTCAGGTCCACCGTTTTTAGCGAACGGAACGCGCGCTCCACGTTGGCCAGCGCCTTGTAGTTGCGCACGCACTCGGCCGAGTCCATCTGCGCCGCACTCACCGAAGTGCGGATGATGTAGAGGCCGTCGAGCGCCGCCTCGCGGGCGATGCCCTCGCTGTTGCGGCTGAACGTGAAGGCCGCGTCGTCGATGCTTAGCGCAAAGTGCTTGGCCACCTTGTACTTGTCGATCACCTTGCCCACGCGCAGGCCGATCTGATCGCGCCCGGCAAGCTTGCCCGCCTGCACGCGGGCAACGATCGGCTGCAGGCACGCCTCGGTGGCCGCCAGCAACTCTTCTCGCTTGTGGGCACGTAGCCTGGCCAGTTCCGGATTGCGGCACGCCACCAGCCGCTCGCCCGGATAGTCCGGTGAACTCAGCTCCAGCAGATTGCGCTCGTCGAACAGGCCAAGCTGCAGTTGCCCTTGCTCGAGCAGCGGGCGGATCGAGGCGCTCTTGAGCGCGGTGATCCAGCCCAGGTCACCGCCCTCACGCATCTGGTCGATGGCCTTGCTGGAGATCATGCCGCGATCGCCCACCATGACCAATCGGGAGAGACCAAATTCCTCTTGCAGGCGCCGCACCTCGGGCATGAAGGTCTGGCTGTCGGCCACGTTGCCCTCATGCACCGACACCGCCACTGGGCAGCCGCGCGCATCGGTGAGCAAGCCGTAGTTGACCTGTAGCAGCCCCTTCTTGCCATCGCGGCTATAGCCAAGCTTGGCCAGCGGACAGGTGCTGCCCTCGAAGTAGCTGGAGCTCAGGTCATACAGCACCAGGCCACCGTCGCTCAAGTGGCGCGCGGCGAGCTTCTTCTGGATCGTGTCTTGGCGTGCGAGCAGCCAGTCCATCGCCGCGTACAGGTCATCCTCGTTGGCCTCGGCCACACCGAAGTCCTCCGCCAGGGTGCTGGTGTGCCACCAGCGTGTGGTGGCCAGCTTCGTGTGCGGCGCCGCGATGCGCGCGGCCACCATCGCCAGTACCAGGTCGCGCTCGCGCGAAGGCTTGGTGGCGATCAGCGAGGCAAAGCCCAAGCGCTGCATGGCCGTGGTCACCGCCTGCACGTGGCCGTGAGCGCGCGAGCGCGTCACCTCGAATGCCTCGCCCAGCGGCACGAAGGTCTCGCCCTTGAGCGAGCGGCGGATGATCTCGATCAGTGCCTCGGGCAAGTGGGACAGGTTGCCCAGCGTCTCGTTCTTGACCACGCCGTCCTCGCGGTAACTGCGCCGCAACAGGTGGGTGCGATAGACCTGGTCCTTGTACTTGCGGGTCGTCGTAACGACGTGAGCGGTTCCGGTTCGTGCTGGCATAGCCAGAAGAATAGGAGAAAACACGCCTATGTCAAGTATTTTTAGTGACTACAAAATGAAGACATCGAACACCCCCTGATGAGCCGATTCCTCAATCAGGAAAAGGGCTTCGCGACGCCGCAGCCGCGGCGTCGGCATGGAACTTCGGGCTAGCCGAAGAATTCCTCCGCCACCGTTGGATGCAGCTGCACCGTGGTCTGCAGGTGCGATTCCCGCACCCCCAGCCGCAGCGCCACCGCCAGCGTCTGCACGATCTCGGGCGCGGCGTTGTCCATCAGGTGCGCGCCCAGCACGCGCCCGCTGCGCGCATTGAGCACCAGCTTGAACACTGACTGGTGCTGCGAGCCGCCGAAGCGGTTCTCCAGCGAGACAAAGCGTTTCACGACCGTGCGGACGCGATCGGGCTTGCCGGCGGCCTCGATCGCCTGCGCCTCGGTCAGGCCCACGGCGCCGATGGCCGGCTCGCAGAACACCGCGGTGGGCACGAAGTCGAAGTCCGCGCGATCGCCGCGCTTCCCGTACAGCCGGTCGGCCAGCCAACGGCCCTGCGCGGTGGCCACCGGGGTCAGGTGCAGGCCTTCGATGGCGTCCCCCAGCGCATAGATACCGCGCACGCTGCTGCGGAACTGCCGGTCGACGCGGATGCCGCCCTTGTCACCGAACTCGACGCCAAGGTCTTCCAGCCCCAGCCCCTGCACATTGGAAACGCGCCCGATCGCCGCCAGCGCCGCCTGCGCGCGCACCGCCTCGGTCTGGCCGGGGCGATCGGTGGGCCGGTAGCAGACTTCCACCGCGCCGTTGGCCTGGCTGAGCAGGTTCACCTCCGCATTCAGGTGCAGGCGCACGCCGCGCGCGGTCAGCGCATCGGCCAGCGCCGTGCCGATCTCGTGGTCGAAGCGCGGCAGCAGCCGGTCGCCGGCGACGATCAGGTCGACTTTGACGCCATAGCGCGACAGGATCGAGGCCTGCTCCACGCCGATATAGCCGCCGCCGATCACCGCGATCGAGCCCGGCACGGTCTGCCAGGTGAAGACGTCGTCGGAACTGGCGGCCAGTTCGCCGCCGGGGACTTCGAGCGCGCGCGGGCGCGCGCCGGTGGCGATCAGGATGCGGCGCGCGTGGATGGTCTCGTCGCCGACGCGCACTTCGTTCTTGCCGGTGACCAGTGCGTCGCCGCGCAGGATTTCCACGCCGGATTCGTGCAGGCGCTGGGTGTAGCCCGCGTTCAGCCGTGCGACCTCGGCGTTGACGCGCACGATGGCGTCGCGCCAGTCCTCATGCCCGCCGGTATGCGACAGGCAGCCCGACAAAATGGCTGCCCAGCTGGCGCCGTAGGACAGCATCTTCTTCGGCACGCAGCCGCGGTTGACGCAGGTGCCGCCGATGGCGTCGCGCTCGACCAGGATCACGCGCGCGCCGTGCGAGGCCGCGCGCCGCGCGCACGCCACGCCGCCGGAGCCGCCGCCGATCACGACCAGGTCCGCCTTGCGCACCCTATCGTTGCGACGGGCGCCACTGCCGCGGGCACGCGGCACCTGCTCCACCGGCGGCGCCGCGCTGACCTCGCGGGCACGCCGCGGTTCCCTGGTCCCCGCGGGGGTTGTCTGGCGCTTAGTCATCCATGCCTCCTGTCGCGGCACGCGGGCCGCATCGACAACGATCTGGCCGGCGCCACGCCACGAAGCTAGGCAGCCGGCCGCAATTCGGTATTCAGGATTGACGGCCACTCGCGCAGGAAGGTTTCCCCGTCGAGGTGGCCAAGCTCGTAGGCGTGCGTCATGGCATCGGGCCGGGTGTAGTCCCAGCTCGAGATCGGCACGCGCTGCGAGGGCTGCAGGTACAGGCGGCGCTGGCCGCCTTGCTCGATTACGAAATGGCGCGGGCGCGGATACAGCCGCGTGACCAGCACCAGCACATTGCCCGGCGCGGCGTCGAGCGCGTCCACCGGCACGTTGTCCACCAGCCCGCCGTCGAGCACCGGGCGGCCGTCGCGGCGCAGCACCGGCGTGAACGGCGGCGTGGAGGACGACTGCAGCAGCAGGTCGGCCAGCTGCTCGGGCGAGCCGCAGTCCTGCGCGCGCACGAACTCCGACCGGAAACCAAGCTTGCGCCCCAGCCGCGGATGCAGCGTCTTGAGCACATGCTTGTCGATGTTGTACGCCAGCAGCCCCGCCGCCACCGCCAGGCGCGGGCCGCTCCAGCGCGGGATATGGGCCACGCCGATGCGGATTTCAGGCGCCTGCTGGAGGTGCGCCAGGCGCCCGTCGGCAAAGATCGTCAGCAGCGCGGTGCGGTAGATGCCGTAGTGCGGGAACACGCGCTCGTTGCGCAGCAGGTTGCCCCAGTAGGCATTGCGGCGGTTGTTGGACAGCACCTCGCGGTAGTAGTCCATGGTCTGGTGCGAGTCGTGCGCATAGACCATGCATGCCGTGGCGGCCCCGGCCGAGATGCCGGCGATCACGCGCGGGCGCAGCTGCAGCTCGGGCGCGACCGTGTCCCACCAGCCCGCCTGCCACCAGCAGCGGTTGCCGCCGCCGGCGAAGACGACCTGGTCGAAGGGATTGGCGTGGCCGGAGCGCATCGCGATCTGGAAGGCGCGGTGCTCAGAGCAGGGCGTAGGTGGTGGTGGCCTGCACCGCCAGCTTGCCGTCCTTGCCAGTCAGTTCGAGCTCGCCGAACACCACGGTCTTGCCCAGGCGCAGCACGTTGGCGCGTACCAGCACGTCGCCATCGATCACCGGGCGCATGAAGTTGGTGGTCAGCGAGACCGTGGTCATCGGGCGGAAGGCGCCGAGCGCACTGGCGACCGCGACGATCATCGCGGTATCGGCCGCCGACATCAGCACCTGGCCGCAGACCACGCCGCCTGCATGGCGAAACGATTCGCTGAAGGGCAGGCGCAGTGTTACGCCTTGCGCATCGACGGCTTCGGCACGCAGGCCGAGCTGGCGTACCCAGGGGGCCAGCACGCGCTCCAGCGTGGCATCGATGTCGGCAAGGGTCAGCTGCGCTGGCGTGGCTACAACGGCTTCAGGCATTGGCAGTCCTTGTTCTGGCTGGCCGCACCGTAGCTGTCCTGTGGCGGACCTCTACTCTGTCTCCTCCGGCGCGACGCGATGTTTGAGGCAATGATACAGGGGCCCGGTGGCCAGCACCACGAAGGCCATCCGGATCACATGGAAGGCCGTCACCAGCGGCACGCCCAGCTCCAGCACCTTGGCGGTGATGCACATCTCGGCGATGCCGCCCGGCGTGGTACCGAGGATCACCGTGGCCGGGTGCGCGCCGGACAGCGCCGACAGCCCCCAGCCGAACAGCGCCGACACCGCCAGCGCCACCAGTGTGTAGAGCGCCACGCCCGACAGGAAGCGCGGCGCGGTATGCAGGAACTCGCGCGAGAAGCGCACGCCCAGCGACACGCCGATCAGCAGCTGGCCGGCGCGGCTCATCCAGGTGGGAATGGCTGACAGCTCGACGCCGGACGCGGTCAGCACCGCCGCGGCCAGCAGCGTGCCGATCACGAACGGGTTGGGCATGTTCAGCCGCTGCATCAGCAGCGCCACGCCCAGCGTGATCGCGATCAGCGCCAGCAGCCCCGGCGCGCTGACCACGCGCGGGCCAGGGATATAGGGATCGAGCCCGTGGATGCCGCCGTACTGGAGGATCGCCGGCACCGTCACCACCACCATCAGCACCCGCAGCGAATGCGCCGCCGCCACCTGGTCGATGCGCGCACCGTTGCGCTCGGCCAGGTTGGCCATCTCGGAGGCGCCGCCAATGGCGGTGGAGAAGAACGCGGTCTTGAACGCCACCCCGGTGGTCCGCTGCAGCATCACCGCGCCGCCCGCGCCCAGCACCAGCGCGAACAGCGAGCCGGCAATGATGTAGGGCAGGAACTCCACCAGCCGCGCCACCACATCGGGCGTGAAATAGAGCCCGAGCGACGCGCCGATCACCCACTGGCCCGCATTGCGTGCCTGCGACGGCGCACGCAGGTCGGCCCCGGCCATGCGCGCGGCGGCCACGGCCAGCAGCGGGCCGATCATCCACGGCAGTGGGGTATGCAGCAGGCTGCAGAGCAGCGCGGCGGCCAGCCCCAGTGCCAGCGTGGGCACTGCGGACAGCCAGCGGTTGGTGGAAAGACTCATTGGTCAGCGGCCTGGCGCGGGGGCACCGGCGGCTTGTTGTTTTTGACGATGAAACGCAAGAGAGAAAGACAAGAGGCCCGACGCCAGGGCGTCGGGCCTCAGGAACTACCGCATGCTAACGCGCATCAGGCCGCGTTGTCAGCCTGCGCGTGCGCGGTGCTGCGTAACGCATGCCAGCGCAGCAGGCGCGGGATCACCACCACGGCCACGGTCAGCGCCAGGATGCTGGCCGAGATCGGCTGGCGCAGGAACAGGGTCCAGTCGCCCTGGCCGATCGACAACGCGTTGCGCAGCTGCTTCTCGGCCATCGGCCCCAGGATCATGCCGACGATCACCGGCGCGGTCGGGAAGTCGAAACGGCGCATCACCATGCCCAGCAGGCCGATCACGAACAGCAGCAGCAGGTCGAACCACGACTGGCGGATGCCATAGGCGCCCAGGCCCGCGAAGATCAGGATGCCGCCGTACAGCAGCGGCGTGGGCACGCGCAGCATGCGCACCCACAGGCCGATCGCCGGCAGGTTCAGCACCAGCAGCATCACGTTGCCGATATACAGCGAAGCCAGCAGGCCCCACACCAGGTCGCCCGAGGTCTGGAACAGCATCGGGCCCGGCTGCAGGTTGTAGTTCTGGAACGCGGCCAGCAGGATCGCGGTGGTGTTGGAGGTGGGGATGCCCAGCGTCAGCAGCGGCGCCAGCGTCGCGGTCACGGCGGCGTTGTTGGCGGCCTCGGGGCCGGCCACGCCTTCGATCGCGCCGACCTTGCCGAACTCTTCCTTGTGGTTCGACAGCTTCTTCTCGGACGCGTACGACAGGAAGGTCGGGATCTCGGCGCCGCCGGCGGGGATCAGCCCGAACGGGAAGCCAATGATGGTGCCGCGGATCCACGCCGGGATCGAGCGCTTCCAGTCCGACTTGTTCATGTGGATCGAACTGAGCTTGTTGAAGGTGCCCTCCGGCTGCGGGAAGAAGGCGTTGAACAGCGCCTCGCCCACGGCGAACAGGCCCACGGCGACGACCACGATGTCGATGCCGTCGTACAGCTCCTGCACGTTCATCGAGTAGCGCGTCTGGCCCGACAGCGAATCCATGCCGATCAGGCCGATGCCCAGGCCCAGGAACAGGGCGGTCATGCCGCGCAGCAGCGACGAACCCAGCACCGCCGAGACGGTGGTGAAGGCCAGCAGCATGATCATGAAGTACTCGCCCGGACCAAACTGCAGCGCCACGTCGGCCGCCACCGGCGCGAACATCGACAGCAGCACGGTGGCGATGGTGCCGGCCACGAACGAGCCGATCGCCGCGGTGGCCAGCGCCGGGCCGGCGCGGCCGTTCTTGGCCATCAGGTTGCCTTCCATGGCTGTCACCATGGTGGAAGACTCGCCCGGCGTGTTCATCAGGATCGAGGTGGTCGAGCCGCCGTACATCGCGCCGTAGTAGATGCCGGCGAACATGATCAGCGCGGCGGTGGGCTCCACCTTGGCGGTCAGCGGCAGCAGCATCGCCACCGTCAGGGCGGGGCCGATGCCCGGCAGCACGCCGATGGCGGTACCGAGGAAGCAGCCCACCAGGGCCCACATCAGGTTGATCGGCGTGATCGCGACGGCAAAGCCGTGCATCAGCTGGTTCAGGGTATCCATTCGAAGACTCCTTGCTGGACGGGCGAGCAGGCTCAGAAGCCGGCGATGGGCAGCAGCGGCAGGTTGATGCCGAGCAGGAATTCAAACAGCGCCCACATCGGCACCGTGATGCACAGGCCGATCAGCGCGTCGCGCACGATGCGGCGGCTGCCGTAGCCGCGTGCCACGCACACCATCAGCAGCGTGGAGGAAAACACGAAGCCGAGCGTGCCGATCAGCGCCATGTTCAGCAGCAGGCCGGCCGCCACCCACAGGAAGCCCTTGAAGTTGTGCGGGGCATTGGGCAGCTCGGCATCTTCCTCCGGCATGTTGCGGAAGCCGCCGCGCACGCCCTGCCAGGTCAGCAGCGCGCCGCACACGGCCAGGCCGATGGCGACCAGCGTGGGCACGAAGCGCGGCGACAGGCCGGCATAGCCCTCCTCACCGGAAATGCCGGCGAGGCCGAGGAAGAAGAACAGCGAGAGCGCCAGGACGGCAACGCCGATGGCAAGGTGCGAGGGTTTCATGGAGACTCCTTGGCCTTTGTCGCCAGCGAAGGGCGCTGGCGTCCGCGACGCTGGCTTTATATTGCCCGCGCGGCTGCGGGGCCCGGTGACATATGGTTGTAGTCGTCGGTATCGCAGGTGGACACCGGGCCCCGCGCCGTTTTTCCTGCCGCCGGGATCAGCCGGCGGGGTTGGCAGGCACGACAGGTAAAGCAGTGGATGCGGTTGGTACGGTATTGCAGGGTGCTGCCAGGGCGGGCGCGCCGGCGTCAGCGCGCCCGCGGGTCTTACTTGGCGACGCCCAGCTCGCGCAGCGTGCCGCCCAGGCGGGCCGATTCGCTGTCGACGAACTTGCCGAACTCGTCGCCGGTCAGCAGGAACGGCGTCCAGTCATTCTTCTGCAGCGTGTCCTTCCAGGCCTTGCTCTCGGTGGCCTTGACCACGGCGTCGATCATGGCCTTGCGCTGGTCGGCGCTGATGCCGGGTGCGCCATACACGCCGCGCCAGTTGTAGATCTCGACGTTGACGCCCTGTTCCTTCAGGGTCGGGATGTCGGCGGTGCGGTCCTTGGAGGTCACCGCCAGCGCGCGCATCTTGCCGCTCTTGATAAAGGGCAGGAACTCGGACACGCCCGCGATGCCGACCGTCACGTGGCCGCCCATGATCGAGGCCGAGGCTTCGCCGCCGCCCTGGAAGGGCACGTAGTTGATCTTCTTCGGGTCGACGCCGCTTTCCTTGGCGACCAGGCCGGCCAGGATGTGGTCGATCGAACCCTTGGAGCCGCCGCCCCAGCTGACGCTGCCCGGGTTGGCCTTGAGCTGCGTGGTCAGGTCCTTGATCGACTTGATCGGCGAGCTGGCCGGCACGGTGATGACCATGGTGTCGGCAAACAGGCGCGCGATCGGCGTGGCGTTCTTCAGCGTGACCGGCGGCTTGTTGGTCTCGATCGCGCCGACCATCACTGCGCCCACCACCATCAGCGCATTGGGATTGCCCTTGTCGGTGTTGACGAACTGGGTCAGGCCGATGGTGCCGCCGGCGCCGCCCTTGTTGTCGTATGAAGCGGTCTTGGCCTGGCCCGCGGCGATCATGGCCGCGCCCAGCGAACGGCCGGTCTGGTCATAGCCGCCGCCGGGATTGGCGCCGATCATGAACTTGACGCTGTCCAGCGCAAAGGCGGGCGCGGCGGCAACGGTGGCGGCAACGGCAGCCGATGCCATCACGGCATGGGCCAATCGGGAAATCGAACGACGCATAGCGGTCTCCTTGGTAGTACCGGTGATCGCCATGGCAACCGGCTGGCAGCCGCGATCCGACCCGGGGATTCCGGCGGCAGCCAGTGCGTTGCAAGCGGACGGGAACACAGCGAGGCGGCTGCGCGAGAAGGGCGCAGTGCCGGTTGTTGTCTCCTGTCCGGCGCGGCGGGGCGTGGCCGGAACTGTTCTTGGACTTTTGGTGAACATCAGACCGGGGTTACCGGTCATGGGGCGGATTCTAGGACGTGGAAACTGTCAAAAGGCTGTCAAAAGGGGGGAGAAGGGGTCGGGGTTTACGTGGATAGCGAGGCCTGGCTTGGCTTTGCGGGTGACAGGCGCGGTCGCCGGGTGCCCGCCGGCGCGCCCAATTACCCCGCCGGCTTCGCCTGCAAACACGGATCCTTCCGCGCCACCGCCGGCACCACCACCGCCATATCGAATTCCCAATCCCCCGGCGGGCTTTCCACATACCCCACGCTGAGCACCTTGCCCGCATCCGCCGCCAGCCAGCGCGGCACGCCGATATCGCGCCGCACATGCCCGTTGCCGGCGACGAGCACCGCGCCGCGCTGCGCATGGGGACGCAACACCTGCGCCATTACCGCATCGCGCGCCGCCTGCGCCGACAGCATGCCGGGCAGCATGGCCTTGGGGAAGTTGCCACAGTGGCCGCGATCCAGCACCGCGGTCTGTGCTGAAACGAGGTCGGGTGGCAGTGCGCCGTCCAGGCCGAGCTGCCTGCGCTCGTCCGCCGAGAAGAGCCCGTCCAGCCCGCCGCGCACGATCTTGCCCGCATCGGCCCGCGACAGGTTGGCGGCCACCAGCGGCAGGTCGTACTGCAGCGCCAGCGCCACCACCGGGCGGTACAGCGGCCATTGCCAGGCGCCGCCGCCAGCCTGGGCGATCAAGTAGTCGGCGTCGCGCGGGCGCTCGCGGCGGGCGCGCTCGATATCGGCCTGGCGCTCGCGGTCAAACTGCTCCATGGCGATGGCGGGGCGCCAGCCCAGCTCGACGGCGCGCTTGAGGGCAGCCAGCCGCTGCTGCTGCGCCGCGGCGTTGTCGTGGACTTCGCCCAGCAGTACGTAGGACTTGCCGGCGAAGGCGGCGCTGACGGCGTCGGGCGCGGGCGCCGTGGATGCGCAGCCGGCGGCGAGCACGGTGACGGTGGCGGCAAGCATGCCCATAACGCGCAAACGGAATGACATCACGCAGCTCCTTATTTCGTCTGAGTCGTCGGGGCGGCGGCCTGCTGTCCCGGTTGCTCCGGCACATACACCATCGACCCGTCCTTCAACCGGTACGCCACCCCGGCCTTGATGCCGTCGCCGCTGCCGACCTGCCCGCTGGCCTGGTAGCGCACCACCTTCTCGCCCTGGCGCGACACGATCTCCATGTTCGGCTTGCCCGGGTTGGTGATGATGGTGACCCAGTGCGCGGCAAGCCCCGCCACTCATGGTGGGGAAGGATAGCGCGGACGGCGTAGCCGTCCTTGCTGTTGGTTTTTCAGTGTGGGGTCTGCTGTTGTTCGATGTACTGGCGCACGATGGCGATCGGTGCGCCGCCACAGGATGATGCGAAGTAGGAAGGCGACCACAGCACGCCCTTCCAGTAGCGTTTCTGGATGTCGGGTCTTTCCTTGCGCAGCAGGCGGCTGGACACGCCCTTGAGGCTGTTCACCAGATTCGACACCGCGACCTTTGGCGGGTACTCCACCAGCAGGTGAACGTGATCGTCCTCGCCGTCCATCTCGATCAAGTTCGCCTCGAAGTCGGCGCATACCTTGTCGAAGATGGCGTGCAGCCGTTTGATGGCGTCGCCGTCGAACACTCTGCGGCGGTATTTCGCCACGAAGACCAAATGGACGTGCATCTTGAAAACACAGTGTCTTCCGTGTCTAATATCGTTGTCATCGCTCATAGGCCAAGAGTATGATTGAGCCATGCAGCGACTTCAAGCCTACAAGTACGAACTGATGCCGACCGGCGAGCAGCAACGCAACATGCGTCGCTTTTCTGGTTCGTGCCGGTTCGTCTTCAACAAGGCACTGGCGTTGCAGAAGGCTCGTTACGAGCAAGGCGAGAAGAAGCACGGCTACGCCGGACTGTGCAAGCTGCTCACCGAGTGGCGCAACAGCACGGAAACCGCATGGCTGGCCGACGCGCCGGTTCATCCGCTGCAACAGACGCTCAAAGATTTGGAGCGGGCCTACGGCAACTTCTTTGCCAAGCGGGCCGACTTTCCGCGCTTCAAGAAGAAGGGCCGGGGCGACAGTTTCCGCTATCCCGACCCCAAGCAAATCAAGCTCGACCAGGCCAGCAGCCGCCTGTTTTTGCCCAAGCTGGGCTGGCTACGATACCGCAACAGCCGGAAGGTGCTGGGGGTGGTGAAGAACGTCACAGTCAGGCAGTCCTGCGGCAAGTGGTTCGTGTCGATCCAGACCGAGCGTGAGGTCGAACAGCCGGTGGCACAGGCCGCGAGCGCGGTTGGCATCGACATGGGTGTTGCCCGGTTCGCCACGCTTTCGGACGGGACGTTCTACGCCCCGCTCAATAGTTTCAAGCGGCAAGAGGCCGCGCTGCGCAAAGCGCAGCAGGCGATGAGCCGCAAGAAGAAGTTCAGCAGCAACTGGAAGAAGGCGAAAGCCCGCGTCCAGCGCATCCATTCCCGCATCGGCAATGCCCGCCGCGACTACCTCCACAAGTGCTCCACCACGATCAGCCAAAACCACGCGATGGTGTGTATCGAGGACTTGCAGGTACGGAATATGTCCAGGTCGGCGGCAGGCAGCACCGAACAGCCGGGTAAGCAGGTTCAGGCCAAGTCCGGCCTGAACAAAGCCATCCTCGATCAAGGCTGGTTCGAGTTCCGCCGCCAACTGGACTACAAGCTGGCTTGGAACGGTGGCTATCTCATCGCCGTGCCACCGCAGAACACGAGCCGCACCTGTCCGTGCTGCGGCCATGTCTCGGCAGACAACCGCCAGACGCAAGCCCGGTTCGAGTGCGTGGAATGCGGTTTCGAGGAAAATGCCGATGTGGTCGGCGCGATCAATGTTCTAAGGGCGGGACACGCCCGGTTAGCCTGTGAAGTGAACGCTGCGGTAGCGGCGTCAGCATCAGGAACCCACCGAAGCGACTCAGGGGCGGCTCAATGCCGCGTCTGAGCGCCGTAGGAATCTCCGGCCTTCAGGTCGGGGAGGATGTCAAGTCGTCATGCGTGAACGGGTTGGCCGGATTCTGCGCGATCGCCACCAACAGCGCGGCGATCACCACCAGGAACACGTCGATCAGGTTGACGGTGTCGAGGAATGGAAGTAGCGCGTGCGCAGTTCGCTGGCAAGGAAGCCGGTGGCGGTCTCGGTGCGCGCGTTGTTCGCATCGCGCAGGTTGGAGATCAACAGCTCCGGCGCCTTGCCGGTCAGGTACCGCACTGCCAGGCCGATACCGCCCAGGTACTGGAAGGGATCGTCGGTGGTCAGCATACCGTACAGGTTGGCGCTGCGCGCCAGCAGCGCGGCATCGACGCCCTTCAGGTTCTCGGCATAGAGGTTGACCTGCGGCAGCGCCTCGCCCCAGTGCTGTTCGTCGGGGCCGTAGGCGTACTGCATGCGCGCGAGGTAGAGCTTCGCATCGGCTTCTCTCCCGCTGCCGAAGGTATCGGTGGCCATGGTGGCGTCGTTCAGGCCGGTGCCGTAGTTGCCCGATTCGCTGGCGAAGATGCGCGTGACCGCCAAGGCATCGAGGCGATCGGCAGGGACGTTGAGCTTCGCCAGCCGTTCGCGCACGGCGCGCGTGTTGGCGGCGACCACGTTGTCGGGCTCCGGCTGCGCGGCGGCGACTTTCACCGCTTCGGCCAGCCACTTCATCAGCGACCCTTGCAAACGCGCCCTTCTCCCGCAAGCGGGAAAGGGGAACAAACCCGCAGCGGGCAGGACGCAGCAGGCCTCAGCGCTGATGCACCGTCTCGCCCGGCGCCTTCTCCGGCAGCTTGTTGCCTTCCGAATCGATCTGCAACGGCCCGGTGCCGGAGAACCGGTCCAGCGCCAGGTAGATCACCGGCGTGATGAACAGCGTGATCACCTGCGAGAACAGGAGGCCGCCCACCACGGCCAGGCCCAGCGGCTGCCGCAACTCGGCGCCGGCACCAAGGCCCAGCGCCAGCGGCAACGCCCCCATCACCGCCGCAAAAGTCGTCATCATGATCGGCCTGAACCGCAGCAGGCACGCCTGCCGGATCGCCTTTGCCGGCGTCATGCCTTGCTCGCGCTGCGCCGCCAGCGCGAAGTCGATCATCATGATCGCGTTCTTCTTGACGATGCCGATCAGCATCAGCACGCCGATCACTGCGATCAGCGACAGCTCGACATTGAAGATAAACAGCGTCAGCAACGCGCCCACCGCCGCCGAGGGCAAACCTGCCAGGATCGTCAGCGGGTGGATATAGCTCTCGTACAGCACGCCCAGCAGCGTATAGATCACCGCGATGGCCGCCACCAGCAGCACGATCTGCGTGGCCTGCGACGACTGGAACACCGCCGCGTCACCGCCCCAGCTGGTGAAGATCGAGGTCGGCATGGCGATCTCCTGCCGGTAGCGGTCGATGCGCGACGACGCATCGCCCAGCGCCGCGCCCGGTGCCAGGTTGAACGACACCGTCACCGAAGGCAGCTGCCCCTGGTGGTTGACCGCGATTGGCCCGACCCGGCGCTCGGTGGTGGCGAAGGCGGAGATCGGCACCATCTGGCCGGTCTTGCTGCGCACGTAGAGCTTGGCGAACGCGGTCTCGTCGACGCGGTCGATATCGGCCGCCTGCAGGATCACGTAGTAGTTGTCGATCGGCGTATAGATGGTCGACACCTGCCGCTCGCCGAACGCGGAATACAGCGCGGTGCGCACGTCCTGCATCTGCACGCCGAGCGCATTGGCCTTGTCGCGGTCGATCGACAGGTGCGCCTCCAGGCCCGACTGCTGCGAATCGCTGGTGACGTCGCGGAAGATCGGGTCGGCGCGCATCTTCGCCATCAGCTGGTCGGAGAAGTTCTGCAGCTGGCCGGCCTTCACGCTCTGCAGCGTGTACTGGTAGCGGCTCTTGCTCTGGCGCCCGCCGAGCTGGAGGTTCTGCACCGGCGCAAAGTAGACCGCCAGGCCGGGCACGCCGGCGACGTCGCGTCGCAGCGACTCGATCACCTTGGGCATGGCGTCGCGATCGCCGCGCGGCTTGAGCTCGACGAACATGCGGCCGGTGTTGATCGCTGGCGACGGGCCGCCGCCGATGGCGACCACGATGCTCTTCACCGCCGGGTTGGCGCGCATGCGCTCGGCGGCGTCGCGCAGGCGCTCGGCCATGGCGTCGAAGGAAATGTCCTGCGGACCTTCCGCGTTGACGCGGATCTGGCCGATGTCTTCCTCGGGGAAGAAGCCCTTGGGGATGGTGATGAACAGCACCGCGGTCAGCACGAAGGTCAGCCCTGCGACCGCCAGTACCGTGCGGCGGTGCGCGAGGCACCAGTCCAGCCCGCGCGCATATCGGTGCAGCGTGAACTCGAACAGGTTCTCGAACCACTGCGTGGAGCGCATGCCGAAGGTCTGCTTCTGCACGATGGCAGGCTGCGCCGACGCGTGGTCGCCGTAGGCATGGTGCGATTCATCCACCGGCACGTTCTCGGCCGACAGGAAACGCGCACACAGCATCGGGATCAGCGTCAGCGACACCAGCGCCGACACCAGGATCGCCAGCGACACCACCGCGGCAAATTCATGGAACAACAGCCCGATCACGCCCGGCATGAAGAAGATCGGGATAAACACCGCCACCAGCGAAATCGAGATCGACAGGATGGTGAAGCCCATCTCGCGCGAGCCCACCAGCGCGGCCTTCAGCGGCGGCACGCCTTCCTCGATATGGCGCACGATGTTCTCGAGCATCACGATGGCATCGTCAACCACCAGGCCCACGGCGAGCGTGATCGCCAGCAGCGAGACGTTGTCCAGGCTGTAGCCGAAGGCCTTCATCAGCGCCACCGTGCCGATCAGCGAGATCGGCAGTGACACGGTGGGGATCAGCGTGGCCGCGGCACGGCGCAGGAACAGGAAGATCACCATCACCACCAGCGCCACGGTCAGCGCCAGCGTGAACTGCACGTCGTGGATCGATTCGCGGATCGAGCGCGAGCGGTCGTTGACCACCGACACGCTGACCGAGCCCGGCATCTGGTGGATCAGGCGGGGCAGGGCGGCGTTGATCGAATCGACCACCGCCACGGTGTTGGCGTCGGGCTGGCGCAGCACGGCCAGCACGATCGAGCGCTCGTTGTTGAGCCAGCTGCCGGTCTTGATGGTCTCGACGCTGTCCTCGACCTCGGCCACGTCAGAGAGCCGCACCAGCGCGCCGTTGGGCTGGCTGGCGACGATGATGTTGCGGAAGGCGTCGGCGCTGGTCAGCTGCCGGTTGGCCTGGATGGTCAGGGTCTGGCGCGCGCTGTCGAGCGTGCCCACCGGCGTATTGGCGTTGGCGCGATTCAGCGCCGTGGCCAACTCATCCAGCGTCAGGCCGCGCGCGGCGAGCGCGTCGGGGTGGGCGCGCACGCGCACGGCAAAGCGCTTCTGCCCGAAGATCTGCACCTGCGCCACGCCCGGCAGCGTGGCCAGCGTGGGCGAGATCAGGTTGTCGCCGAAGGCATTCAGGTCCGCCAGGCTCATTGCCGGGGAATTGATCGCCAGCAGCAGCACGGGCGCGTCGGCCGGATTGACCTTGCGGTACGACGGCGGGACGGTCATCTCGATCGGCAGCGAACGCTGCGCGCGGAACAGCGCCGCCTGCACGTCCACGGCCGCGTCGTCGATATCGCGGTCGTTGTTGAATTCGATGGTGATGCTGGAGTTGCCGAGCGTGTTCTGCGAGCTGATCACCGTCACGCCGGGGATGGTCGCGAACTGCTTTTCCAGCTGCGTGGCGACCGATGCGGCCATGGTCTCCGGGCTGGCGCCGGGCAGCGTCGCGGTGACCTGGATCACCGGCGAGTTGAAGCTGGGCAGCGCGGCGATCGGGATGGTCGGGTACAGCACGATGCCGGTGACCACCACGGCCAGGCACAGCAGCACCGTCATCACCGGACGGCGGATACAGAGTTCCGAGAGCGTCATGGCTCAGTGCCCCGCTGCGCCGTTGGCCGTGCGGGACGCGGCGGCGGCCGACGCCCCTGCGGCGGGCGCCTCGCGCACCAGCGCGCCGGGGCGCAGGTTCTGCGTGCCTTCCACCACCACGCGGGCCCCGGGCTGCACGCCCTCGACCACGGCGGCGGCGGCGGTGGTGGTCACCACCTGCACCGGCACGCGCGCGACCTTGCTGTCGGGCTGGACCACGTAGACGAAGCGGCCTTCGGGTCCGGTCACCACCGCCTGCGGCGGCACCGACAGCGCGCCCTTCAGGGTCTGCACCACGGCGCTCACAGTGGCGTAGGTGCCGGGCCACAGCCGCTGCTCGTCATTGTCGAACTGCGCCTTGACGCGGATGGTGCCGTATTGCGGATCGACGGTGTTATCCACAAAGGTGATCTTGCCGGTCACCGGGGTCTTGCTGCCGTCGTTGGGCTGCGCGGTGACCTGCACCGGGCCGGCCCGCATTGCTTCGCGCAGCGCGGCCAGCTGCCGCTCGGGCAGGGTGAAGGTCACGGCGATCGGCTGCACCTGGGCGACGGTGACCATCGGCACGGTGCTGCCGGGCATCACCAGCGAGCCCGGGAAGGCGTTGATCACGCCGGTGCGCCCGCTGATGGTGGCGCGGATCACGCCGTAGCTGATCGCCACGCGGCTGGCTTCGATCGCGGCCTGGTCGGCGCGCACGGTGGCGGCAAAGCCGTCGACCTTGGCCTGGGCGGTGTCGACCGCGCTCTTCGAAATGAAGTTGCGCTCGAGCAGCTCCTGGCTGCGCGCCAGCGTGCGACGGGCATCGGCCAGGTCGGCCTGATCCTTCAGCAGCTGGGCCTGGGCCTTGGCCAGGTTGGCCTCGTCCATGCGGGTGTCGAGCGAGAACAGCAGGTCGCCCGGCCTGACCGTCTGGCCTTCCTTGATATGCACCGTGCGCACCGTGCTGGATACCTGCGGGCGCACGTCAACCGTGGATAACGCGGTGACATTGCCGTTGGCCGAGACCTGCAGCGGCACGTCGCCCTGCTGCACCCGCGCGGTGGACACCACCACGGCGGCAGGCGCCTTGGGCTCCGGCTTGGGCGCGAGCCAGGTGCGCCAGGCCAGCCAGCCAAGGCCGGCTATCACCAGCACCACGGCCACCATCCCCCACGGCGATACACGGCCGCGCCCGGTCCCGGCAGCCGCACTCCAGTTGCTGTCGACGAAGCCCTTGGGCTGGTCGATCCTGTCAGTTTTCATGTTTTGTGGACCCTCTGCACCCGACTTCGCGCCACTCCCCGTGACCCGCCCGGCTTGTTGTCATGACATGCCGCCGGTGCGTGTTGCGCAAAGACTCTACTAGTACCGCGCTTCGCCGCCCGGGGCCAGCGCCGCGTATTACAGTCCGTTACAGGACCTGCAAGGGTCGGGTGACGGGACGGCGCCAGCAAACGCCGTCCGGACCACGGAGGAGACCGGGGATGTGTGTAGCGGGGCGCTTGTATGGTTAGACAAACATTATCAGAAAAGCTGCCGCCGGCCATCGCGGCGCCACTGATTGACGCTGTCGACCGAGAGTTCGCGTGGCCCGGCCTGCACAATGACGGCATCGCCGGCGCGAACTGAACCCGCCCGCACCACGCTGAGGTAAACGCCCGTGTAACCGCTCTGGACCATGTCCCGCACCGCATGGCGGTAAGCCATGGCCGCGTTGAACTTGTAGCAGGGCTGGCGCGGCGATTCCACCCGCAGCAGTGCGGTGCCCACGCGTAGCAGGTCGCCGACCCACAGGTCCGCCTCGACCAACCCTTCCAGCGTCAGGTTTTCGCCCAGCGCGCCATAGGGCAGCGGCTGGCCCGACTCCGGCTGCGAGCAGGCGCGGCGGCGCGCGTTCCACCAGGGGTAGTGCTCGGCCGGATAGGCGTAGACCGCCTTGTCCCGGCCGCCGTGCACGGTCAGGTCGGCCTGCTCGTCGCCGGCCATGCCCAGCGCCAGCACCTGTACGCAGATCGGGTGCAGCAGCGTGCTGACCGGGTGCTTGCGGATGCCGGAGAGCACCACCGCCTCGGTGCCCGCGCCCGCCACTACCAGCGGGATGGCCTTGCCCAGGCTCACCGCCAGCACGCGTGCACGGGCCTGCCAGGGTCTGGAATCGCTCACGTGAGCCCCCGCTTCGGTGGTTGTGGAAAGGGATGTGGATAAGCTGCGGATATCCCTGAGGATAACGGGCGGATAACGCTGTGGAAAAAGGCTTGGTGCGGTGCCTCACCAGACGCGGTGGCAAGGGCTGGCGCGCTTGTGGCAGGCTGGCGGCGCGGCCGTCGGGCCCGCACCGCCTGGGGATCAGGCCTGCTGCGGCGCCTGCTGGCGCTGTTCCTGGCAGCCGAGCGCGCGGGCACGCTGCGACACCGCCAGCGCCGCCAGCATCAGCGCCGCCGCGCCCCAGTGCAGCGAATCCGCCCCCGCCAGGGTGTAGATCGCGGCACCGGTCATGGCGCCGGCCGCCTGGCCCAGGTAGATCGACGAGGAATTGAGCGAGATCGATACCGAGGCCCGCTCCGGCGCCAGCAGCACCAGGCGCGCCTGCTGCGCGCTGTTGGTGGCAAACCCGCCCACGCCCCACAGCATGAACAGCAGCACCAGCGCCACGCCGCCCAGCCCGGCCAGCGGCCACAGCACCATGGCGGTGATCGAGGTCAGCAGCGTGACCTGCACGATCCGGCTCGGCGTGACCCGGTCCATGCGCGACGCGGCCACGGCGTTGCCGAACACGCCGCAGGCGCCGTAGGCCAGGAACATCAGGCTGAGCGTGCCGCCGCTGATGCCGTACTGGTCGCGCAGCAGGGGGGCGATATAGGTAAACACCGTAAACATGCCGGCCGACGAGATCATGGTGGTCAGCACCACCAGCATGATCGGCTTGTGGCGCAGCACCGCGCCCCAGGCCTCGCGCCCCACCGGCGGCACATACAGCCCGCGCGGCAGCGCGCGCCACACCGCCGCCGACACCAGCAGGGCCAGGACGCCCACCAGCGCCATGCTGACGCGCCAGCCCAGCGTGGAAGAGATCCAGGTGCCCAGCGGCACGCCCACCACGCTGGCGATGCTCCAGCCGAGGAAGACAAAGCTGATGGCGCGCCCGCGCGTCTGCGCATTGACCAGCAGCGGCAGCGTGGCCGCGGTCTGGGGGGTGTAGATGGCCGCGCCGATGGCCGTCAGGAAGCGGATCGCCATCAGTGCCGCGAAGCTGGGAGCGAACGCCGCGGCGAGGTGCATGACCGCGTAGATCAACAGCGATCCGGCCAGCAGCAGCCGACGGTCGATGCGCGAGCCCAGCGTGGCGAACAGCGGCGCGCCGACGCAGGTCGCCAGCGCGAACACGGACACCAGCTGGCCAGCACTGGCGGCGCCGAGGCCGAAATCGCCGGCAATGTCGTTCAACATGCCGGTAACGATCATCGCACCGGTGCCAATGACGAAATTGCCGACGCAGAGCGTCACTAGCCTGGGGTCCATGCCGGCCTTGGGGAGGTGTTCAGCGCGCAGGCGCCTTGTTGTTGTCTGGGCTGCCGCGGGCCAGGGCGGCCGGGCGGTGAGGGAAGTCCCGAGTGTAGCGGTTTCGCGGCGTTCGCGTTTTTCCCCGGAAATGGCTACCCAGATGTGAAACGCCCCTGTCCCGCATCGCGGAACAGGGGCGAAACAGGGCCTCATCGCGAGGTTACCTCGCGGCAATCCGGCCGCAACAACTCAGCGCGACAGTGCCGGCGTCAGCGCCTTGGGATTGACGATGCAGTCGTGCTTGCCGCCCAGCACATCCAGGATGTTCTGGAACGCCGTGCGGAAGTACAGCTCATAGCTGTCACGCTCCACATAGCCCAGGTGCGGCGTGCAGATACAGTTTTCCATGCGCAGCAGCGCGTGGCCCTGCAGGATCGGCTCGGACTCGAACACGTCGACCGCTGCCATGCCGGGCCGGCCCCGGTTCAGCGCGGTAACCAGCGCGTTCTCTTCCAGCAGCTCCGCGCGGCTGGTGTTGACGAAGAGCGCGGTGGGCTTCATCCGCGTCAGGTCGGTCAGCTTGACGATGCCGCGGGTGTCGTCGTTCAGGCGCAGGTGCAGCGACAAAACGTCGCTGTCGGCAAAGAACTGCTCCTTCGACCCGGCCACGTCCAGGCCATCGGCGCGGGCGGCTTCCTGCGAAGCCTCGCGGCCCCAGACCAGCACCTTCATGCCGAAGGCACGGCCATAGCCGGCCAGCAGCCGGCCGATCTTGCCGTAGCCCCAGATCCCCAGCGTCTGGCCGCGCAGCACCTGGCCGAGGCCGAAGTTGGGCGGCATCGTCGTCGATTTCAGGCCCGACTGCTGCCAGGCGCCGTGCTTGAGGCTCGCCACATACTGCGGGATGCGCCGCTGCGCCGCCATGATCAGCGCCCAGGTCAGCTCGGCCGGGGCCACCGGCGAGCCCACGCCTTCCAGCACCGCGACGCCGCGGTCGGTGGCCGCATCCAGGTCGATATGGCTGCCCGGGCCCGCGCCGACCTTGCCGGTCTGGCTGATCAGCTTCAGCTTGGGCAGTTTTTCCAGCAGTTGACGGGTGATGCGGGTGCGTTCGCGGATCAGCACCACGGCTTCCACGTCGGACAGGCGCGCGGCCAGCTGGCCCACGCCCTTGACGGTGTTGTTGAACACCTTGACGTCGTGCCCCTCCAACAAGCTGAAGCACGGCAGCTTGCGCACGGCGTCCTGATAATCGTCGAGTACGGCAATCTTCATCGGCAACTCTGGTTGTCTACCGGCCTTAGTGCCGGTTGGTGCGCGCGGCAACGGAGCCGCGCGCCGGTCAACAGTATTGTTGAATACCCCTCGCCGGCGCTACGCAACGATACCCGCCGAGCGACGGGGATGCCGCGCCAGCCGGCCGCGGCAATTGCTGCGCAGCAAAAAACAGGGGGGTGCGCCAGTGGTATCCTTGCCTGCTCCGGTGTCGCCGCGGATTGTCGGTCGAGCCCAGCTCCCGTCACGCTGCCCCATCCGGACAAAGCCCACCCGGCGCGCGCAGCCACCCCTGCGCGGGCGAAGCGCAACTTTAGCGCAGCCGCAGGGACCGCCGCGACCTTTGCACAACCCGGGTCGCCGCGGAGTTGTAACGGGATGTGACGATTCGGATATCACGGCCTGATGTTACCCACATCCTGTGACGATCTCGGATTTGCCTCCCGCCGGCCAAGGCTTTGCAAGGTTTCCCCATTCCCTTACTTCCCTTTACGAACCGGAGTTGCAGTATGAACCACCCCACGATGCAAGGCACGGCGCCAGTCAATGCACCGGCCTGGGTCAAGCACCCGAAGCTGGTGTCCTGGGTCGCGGAAATTGCCGCCCTGACCAAACCCGACAATATCTACTGGTGTGACGGGTCGCAGGAAGAATACGACCGCCTGTGCGAGCAGATGGTATCCGCCGGCACCATGAAGCGCCTGAACCCGGCCAAGCGCAAGAACTCTTTCCTGGCCCTGTCGGACCCCTCCGACGTGGCCCGCGTGGAAGACCGTACCTTCATCTGCTCCGAAAAGCAGGAAGACGCCGGCCCGACCAACAACTGGACCGCTCCCGCCGAGATGCGCCAGACGCTGAACGGCCTGTTCGAGGGTTCCATGCGCGGCCGCACGCTGTATGTGGTGCCGTTCTCGATGGGCCCGCTGGGCTCGCCGATCGCCCATATCGGCGTGGAACTGTCGGATTCGCCGTACGTGGCGGTGAACATGCGCATCATGACGCGCATGGGCAAGGCTGTGTATGAAGTGCTGGGCAGCAACGGCGAGTTCGTGCCGTGCGTGCACACCGTGGGCAAGCCGCTCGCCGCCGGCGAGAAGGACGTGGCGTGGCCGTGCAACCCGACCAAGTACATCGTCCATTTCCCGGAAACGCGCGAAATCTGGTCGTTCGGCTCGGGCTACGGCGGCAATGCGCTGCTGGGCAAGAAGTGCTTCGCGCTGCGGATCGCCTCGACCATGGGCCGCGATGAAGGCTGGCTCGCCGAGCACATGCTGATCCTGGGCGTGACCTCGCCCGAGGGCAAGAAGTACCACGTTGCCGCCGCATTCCCTTCGGCCTGCGGCAAGACCAATTTCGCCATGCTGATCCCGCCCAAGGCCTTCGAGGGCTGGAAGGTCACCACCATCGGCGACGACATCGCCTGGATCAAGCCGGGCAAGGACGGCCGCCTGTACGCGATCAACCCGGAAGCCGGCTACTTCGGCGTGGCCCCGGGCACCAGCGAGAAGACCAACTTCAACGCGATGGCGACGCTGAAGGAAAACGTCATCTTCACCAACGTGGCGCTGACCGACGACGGCGACGTGTGGTGGGAGGGCATGACCAAGGAAGCGCCGGCGCACCTGGCCGACTGGCAGGGCAAGGACTGGACCCCGGAAATCGCCAAGGCCACCGGGGCCAAGGCCGCGCACCCGAACGCCCGCTTCACCGCGCCGGCCGCGCAGTGCCCGTCGATCGACGATAACTGGGACAACCCGGCCGGCGTACCCATTGATGCGTTTATCTTCGGCGGCCGCCGCTCGACCACCGTGCCGCTGGTGACCGAGGCGCGCAACTGGACCGAAGGCGTCTACATGGCCGCCACCATGGGTTCGGAAACCACCGCCGCGGCCGCCGGCCAGCAAGGCGTGGTGCGCCGCGACCCGTTCGCCATGCTGCCGTTCTGCGGCTACAACATGAGCGATTACTTCGGCCACTGGCTGGAACTGGGCAAGAAGCTGGAAGCGTCGGGGGCCAAGCTGCCGAAGATCTACTGCGTCAACTGGTTCCGCAAGGATGCCGAGGGCAACTTCGTGTGGCCGGGCTTTGGCGAGAACATGCGCGTGCTGTCGTGGATGATCGACCGCGTGGAAGGCAAGGGGCAGGGCGCCGAGCACATGTTCGGCACGACGCCGCGCTACGAGGACCTGAACTGGAACGGCGTTGAGTTCTCGCCGGCGCAGTTCGAGCAGGTGACCTCGATCGACCGTGACGCGTGGCAGAAGGAGCTGGCGCTGCATGACGAGCTGTTTACGCAGCTGAAGCACAACCTGCCGCAGGCGCTGGCGGAAACGCGGGTTGCGCTGGGCAAGCGGCTGGAGGGCTGATGCTCTCGCAGCCGTGCTGACAAAGCTGGCACGCTGTGCCAGGTTTGGTCGGCAAACCAACGCCCGTCTCTCCGGAGGCGGGCGTTTTTTATCCCGCCTCGCTATCCCCCAACGTCTCCACCGCATACTTCACCAACCCCGCCCGCCCCTCGATCCCCAACTTGCGCTTCAGGTTGAGCCGGTGCGTTTCCACCGTGCGCACCGACACGCCGAGCTGCACCGCAATCTCCTTGTTGGCCATGCCACGCCCGATGCAGCCAAGGATGTCGCGCTCGCGCCGGGTCAGCGCGTCGAGCGGGCCAGGGCTTTGCTCGGCCATGCCGCGCGCGATGCGCGCGCTGTAGAACACACGCCCGGCCAGCACCGACTGGATCGCCGCCATCAGCTCGTCAGCCGGCGCGTCCTTGAGCACATAGCCGCGCGCGCCGGCGCGCACCGCCTGGCGCACGTATTCCAGGTTGTCGTGCATCGACACGATCAGCACCGCCAGTTCCGGATAGCGGTCGTGCAACGCCGCCGCCAGCGCGATGCCGCCCATGCCGCGCATGCCGATATCGGTGATGACGAGGTCCGGCAGCTCGGCTTCAGCGGCACGGTCCAGCCACGCCAGCGCGGCTTCGCCGTCGTCGGCCTCGCCTACCACGCGCAGCCTCGGCTGCAGCGCCAGGTGCATGCGCATGCCGTCGCGCACCAGCGCGTGGTCGTCGATCAGCAGCACGCGGGCGGGTGCGTCGGCGCTGCCGGGGGCGAAGTCTGGAAACTGGGTCATGACTGCGAGGGTCCTGCGGAAACGGGATCGTGCGAAATTGCAGTGGGTTTTGCTGCAGGCTTCGCCAGCGGCAGCGAAGCGACCAGCTCGGTGCCGCCGACGCCGGAAACGATGCCGAACTGCCCGCCCAGCGCGGCGATACGCTCCCGCAGGTTGCGCAGGCCGATGCCGCGCTGCGGGTCGAGCTGCATGCGCGCCACATCGAAGCCGCTGCCATCGTCGCGCACGGTCAGGCGCGTGGCGTCGGCATCGAACGCCAGCAACACGCTCACGCGCCGCGCACGGGCGTGGCGCTCCACATTGGTCAGCGCTTCTTGCGCGATGCGGAACAGTGCCGTGGCCTGTTCATCCGCCAGTTCGCGCGGCGTACCGGATTGCGTCACCGCGATCTCGAGCCGGCTGCCGCCCTGCATCTCGCGCGCCAGGTGCTGGAGCGCGGCGTAGAGGCCCAGGTCGTCGAGCAGGGCGGGGCGCAGGTTGCGCGCCACGCGCCGCACTTCGTTGAACACGGTGTCGAGCCGGTTCAGCGCCATGCCCAGCACCGGCGCCACCGCCGCGCCTTCAGTGGGCGCCAGGCGCAGGCGGTTGGTGGCGGTCTCCAGCACCAGCTTGACCGACACCAGCAGCTGGCTGATGCCGTCGTGCAGCTCGCGCGACAGCCGCGCGCGTTCCTCTTCCTGCGACTGCACCACGCGCTGCGCCAGCTGGCGCAGCTTGGCATCGGCCTCGCGGTGTTCGCTGACGTTCAGCGCCAGGCCGCTGGCGGCGACCAGCAGGATGCTGATCGCGGCGATCACGCCGATCCAGGCCATGGTTTCGCGGATATCGGTCTCGGCGCGGGCGTCAAGCTGGCGCAGCGTGCGCTCCACGTCATCCAGGTAGATGCCGGTGCCGAGCATCCAGCCCCACTCAGGCACCGCGACCACGTAGCCGAGCTTGGGCGCGAGTTGCTGCGACGAGGGCTTTCTCCACAGGTAGCGGACCGCGCCGCCGCCACTTTTTGCCGCGGCGATCAGCTGCTGGATGGTCAGCGCGCCCTGGGGGTCACGCATGGTCCACAGGTCCTGGCCGACCAGTTCGGGCTGGCGCGGATGCATCAGGTTGCGGCCCTGCAGGTCGTACAGGAAGAAGTAGCCGTCGGGGCCGTAGTCGAGCCGCGCCAGTGCCTCCATCGCCGCGCGCCGGGTATCGGCGTCGTTGCGGCCGGAGCGCACCATCGGCGCGATCGCGCTCTGCGCCAGTTCCACGTAGTGGCGCAGCTCCATTTCCTTGCTCTGCAGGTAGGCGGCTTCGACCAGCGCGCGTTCATGCCGGGCTAGCTGGGTGGCCTGGTAGCGCACGGCTATGGCGATGCCGAGCATGGCCACCGCCAGCGGCGCCACGGCTAGCAACAGGATCTTCTGGCGGAGTTTCATCTGGGACCGGGGGTAAACACCGACGCCGCGCAGGCGGCATGCCACCGTCGATTTGCGTAGTACTACGCAGATGTGCTGCGTAGTTACGCGCTTGTGCGGGGTTTGGCGGGTGTCAATACTACACGCCGGACACGCCACCGCCCCAGCAGGGCGCGCGAGTCGACGCAGCTGGTGCACCGGACACCCCTGGACGGTGCATCGCCTGCCTGCAAGACGAGATCCGGAAACGACGACAAACCGGGCGTGCAGCAGCAGATCCCAGGAGACGCCCTCACCGCCGGATTCACCGCAAGCTGCCCGCCTTCGGGGCGCATGCCACCGCTGTTCGCCGTTCCCGTCCTTCGCCACCGCAGGCTATCCAAGACATCCCGGTCTGAGGAGACCTTCACTATGAATCGCATCGGAGAACACCTGGTGTGGCTGGCCGTCGCCGTGCTCGGCGCGTTTGCCTTCGGCACCGTCGCGCTGGCGCGCGGCGAGGCCGTCAGCGCGCTGTGGATCGTGGTTGCCGCGCTCTGCATCTACCTGATCGCCTACCGCTACTACAGCCGCTTTATCGCCGACAAGGTGATGCAGCTCGATCCCAAACGCATGACGCCCGCCTGGCGCCACAACGACGGCCTGGACTACGTGCCGACCAACAAGGCGGTGCTGTTCGGCCACCACTTCGCGGCGATTGCAGGCGCCGGCCCGCTGGTCGGCCCGGTGCTGGCCGCGCAGATGGGCTATATGCCGGGCATGCTGTGGATCCTGGCCGGCGTGGTGTTCGCCGGCGCGGTGCAGGATTTCATGGTGCTGTTTATCTCCACGCGCCGCGACGGCCGCTCGCTGGGCGACCTGGTCAAGTCGGAGATGGGCACGGTGCCGGGCATGATCGCGCTGTTCGGCTGCTTCATGATCATGATCATCATCCTGGCGGTGCTGGCGCTGATCGTGGTGAAGGCGCTGGCCGACTCGCCGTGGGGCACCTTCACCGTGGCGGTGACGATTCCGATTGCGCTGTTCATGGGCATCTACACGCGCTACATCCGCCCGGGCCGGATCGGCGAGGTGTCGGTCATCGGCTTCGTGCTGCTGATGCTGGCCATCATCGGCGGCCAGTACGTGCATGAAAGCGCCACGCTGGCGCCGCTGTTCACCTACGACGGCAAGGCACTGACCTGGATGCTGATCATCTACGGATTTATCGCCGCCGTGCTGCCGGTGTGGCTGCTGCTGGCGCCGCGCGACTACCTGTCGACCTTCCTGAAGATCGGCACCATCATCGCGCTGGCCGTGGGCATCCTGATCGTCGCGCCGGAGCTGAAGATGCCGGCCTTCACGCAGTTCGCCAAGGGCGGCGGGCCGGTGTGGACGGGCAACCTGTTCCCGTTCCTGTTCATCACCATCGCCTGTGGCGCGGTGTCGGGCTTCCATGCGCTGATCTCGTCGGGCACCACGCCCAAGCTGCTGGAAAATGAATCGCACGCGCGCTTTATCGGCTACGGCGCGATGCTGGCCGAGTCCTTCGTCGCCATCATGGCCCTGGTGGCCGCCTCGGTGATCGAGCCGGGCGTGTACTTCGCCATGAACAGCCCGGCCGCGGTAATCGGCACCACGCCGGAAGCAGTGGCACACGCCGTGTCGACCTGGGGCTTCGTGATCACGCCGGACGTGCTGGTGCAGACCGCCAAGGACGTCGGCGAGAACACCATCATCTCGCGCGCCGGCGGCGCGCCGACGCTGGCCGTGGGCATCGCCCATATCCTGCACCAGGTGGTGGGCGGCCAGGCCATGATGGCGTTCTGGTACCACTTTGCCATCCTGTTCGAGGCGCTCTTCATCCTGACCGCTGTCGACGCGGGCACCCGCGCCGGCCGCTTCATGCTGCAGGACCTGCTGGGCAGCTTTATCCCGTCGATGCGCAAGACCGACTCGCTGGTTGCCAACCTGACCGCCACCGCGCTGTGCGTGGCGGCCTGGGGCTACTTCCTGTACCAGGGCGTGGTCGATCCGCTGGGTGGCATCAACACGCTGTGGCCGTTGTTCGGCATCTCCAACCAGATGCTGGCCGCGGTGGCGCTGGTGCTGGGCACCTGCGTGCTGGTCAAGATGAAGCGCGGCCAGTACGCCTGGGTCACTTTGCTGCCGACCATCTGGTTGCTGATCTGCACGCTGACCGCCGGCTGGCAGAAGCTGTTCCATGCCGATCCCAAGGTCAGCTTCCTGACCCACGCCGCCAAGTTCAGCGCCGCCATTGCCGAGGGCAAGGTGCTGGCCCCGGCCAAGTCGATGGAGCAGATGCACCGCATCGTCTTCAATGACTACCTGGATGCCGGCCTGTGCGCGCTGTTCATGCTGGTGGTGCTGTCGATCGTGTTCTACGGCTTCAAGACTGCGATGCAGGCACGCGCCGTGAACCGCCCGACCGACAAGGAAACGCCGTTCGAGCCCCTGCCGGGCGCCGCTTCGGCCCAGTAACCCGGGAGCCCGCCATGCTGGAACAACTCGGAACCATGGGGCGCTACCTGGGGCAGTCGCTGCGGCTGATGGTCGGGCTGCCTGACTACCAGACCTATGTGGCCCACATGGAAAGCACCCACCCGGACCGCGAGCCGATGAGCTACGAGGAATTCTTCCGCGAGCGCCAGGAGGCACGCTACGGCGGCGGGCAGGGCAAGTGCTGCTGAGCACACGCTGAATCGCGTCCGGCTGGAAACGGCGCCGGACGCATACAAAGCAGACAGGCGATCACATGGTCGCCTGTCTTTTTATTAAGTGTTGTATTTTCGCCGCGCATTTGTAAGCGCAGAGGCTGTTTCTGTAGAGGGTTACAGGGCTTTACAGGTAGTTACAGCAAGGGTAGGGCTCCTTATCTACACTTGCGTCACATCATGGCAATTCGAGGAAAAAACATATGACTCGCCATCCCGTTCGCAACCTGACTATTGCCCTCGCCCTGGCGGCCAGCGCGCTGCCAGCCTTCGCGGGCGACATGAACAACGCCCTGGGCGGCGCACTCGGCGGTGTCGCCGGTGCCGCGGTGGGCGGCGCGCTGGGCGGCAGCACCGGCGCGGTAATCGGTGGTGCAGTGGGTGGCGGCGCCGGCGGCGCAGTGACGTCCAACCGCCGCGAGCGCACGGGCGCCATCATCGGCGGCGCGCTGGGTGGCGGTGCCGGTACCGCGGCGGGCAACGCCATGGGCGGCCGCACCGGCGGCCTGATCGGTGCCGGCCTGGGTGGCGGTGCGGGTGCCGCGCTGGGCGGCAATATCTCGCGCAGCAACTCGTACGAAAATGACCACCACCACGGCTATTACAAGAGCCACTACAAGCGCAAGAAGCACAGGCATCACCACCACCGCCACCACGACCACGATTAAGTCGCAGCAGCGGTAAAGGGAACGGGCCGGAATGGCCCGTTTTTCATTTGCGGCGTCTGGCATAATCGTTCGAACTACCTCGCCCGCCTGCCGGGAGCTGAAACAAAGAAGCCCGCAACCGGCGACGGCCGGAGCGGGCTTCTTCTCCAATAAAGTGGGAGAGGCCGTCGGGGCACTCTCCTAAAGACCTGTGGAGACCAGGTTGAAACAGAAGGGGCCGCCCTTGGGGAGGGAGCGACCCCGGATCGCGCTTGCAGGTGCCGCTGGCAGTGGCTGCGCGGCGCAGGAGGGTGGCCGCTCAGAGCGGCGCGCGATCGGTAGTGGTTTCGTACTTGGCGCCGTCGGTAAAGGCGTCGAACTTGCCGGCACGGGCGCCGTCGGTGAAGGCGTCGAACTTGCCGGCCTTGGCACCGTCGGTGTACGGGTCGAACTTGCCCACCTTGGCGCCGTCGCTGTAGACGTCGAACTTGCCGTTCTTGGCAAAGGCCGGTGCGGCCGACAGGGCGGCTACGAGGGTAGCGACAGTGATCAGGGCGTAGCGGTTGGTTTTCATGGTTCAGCCTTCTGTGTAGCGCGGATGCCTGAGCCGTCACTTCGACGAAAGACTATGTTGCGTTGCGGCATCCAATGGCTAGATATTAGGCATTTCCCTCATATCAATAAATATCAGGAGCCACAATGATTAGTTTTACTTCGAACAATAAAGCAAGCTGATTGCGTAAAAATTCAGCGCAGAACCGGGAGACTATGTCATGGATCGCCTGCAATCGATGCGTGTGTTTTCCAAGGTGGTGGAGTTGGGAAGCTTCGCGCGTGCAGCGCAGCAGCTGGAAATGTCCAATGCGGTGGTCACGCGCTACGTGGCCGACCTGGAAAGCCACCTCGGTACGCGCCTGCTTAACCGCACCACGCGCAGCCTGTCGCTGACCGACGCCGGCGAGACCTACCTGCAGCGCTGCCAGCAGATCCTGGAAGACGTGGAAGAAGCCGAGAGCGTGGTCACCGCGCGCAGCCAGTCGCTGTCGGGCACGCTGCGGCTGGTCACACCCGTGATGTTCGGGCTGCACCTGCTGCCCGATCTGCTTGCGCGCTTTCAGCAGCAATACCCGGATGTGGTGTTCGACGTGATCCTGTCGGACCGCAATGTCGATATCGTCGAAGAAGGCCGCGACGTGGCCGTGATGCTGTCCGACCTGGGCCTGGGTTCGCACCTGGTGGCGCGCCCGCTGCTGTCGGCCGAGGTGATCCTGTGTGCCTCACCCGGCTACGTGGCCGCGCACGCGCCGCTGCGCCATGCCCATGAACTGACCCACCACCGCTGCATCGCCATGCGGCTGCCCAATGTCGAGCATGAATGGACGCTGCTGGGCCCCGAGGGCGAGGTGACCGTGCCGATCCGCCCGGGGCTGCTGTGCAACGACGCCGAGCTGGCACACCAGGCGGCGCTGGCCGACATGGGCGTGGCGATGCTGTCCTCGTACCTGGCGCGCCCGAACATCGAATCCGGCAAGCTGGTGCATGTACTGCCGCAATACCAGCTGCCGCGGCGCGATGTCAGCGTGGTGTATCCCAGCCGCAAGTTCCTGCCGACCAAGGTACGCGCCTTTATCGACTTCCTGCTGGAAGAAGGGCAGGTGCGCGGCAGGGAGACACAGCCTGAGCCGGCCCCTGGACGTGATGCCCAGGCCGTGCGGACCTGACGCCACGCCGTAGCCAGCCAGCAAGGCAAAAGCGCCCGGACATGCCGGGCGCTTTTGCTTTCGGGGCGCTGACAGGCGCTGTGGCGCGCTGTGGCGCTTATTCGCCGGCAGCCGCGGCGCGAGACTTCTTCGCCGCTGGGGTCTTGGCGGGTGCCTTCTTGGCGGCGGTCTTGGTGGCCGCCGCCTTCTTGGCCGGTGCCTTGGTCGCTGCCGTCTTGGTTGCCGCGGTCTTGGCGGCCGTCTTGGTGGCTGGCGCCGCCTCGGCCTCGGCCTCGGCCGCGCCGCGCGAAGCCGGCTTGGCGGCGGTCTTCGCCGCCGTCTTGGCGCCCGCCTTGGGCTCGCGTGCCTCGAACTCGAAGCCGATCTTGCCGTCCGGCTGCTTGACCAGGAAGGCCTTGAAGTTGCGGCCCGTGCGCGACGACTTGAAGCCGGTCAGCAGGTCGGTCTTGCCGTCGTTGAGCAGCTTGCCGATCTGCTCGCGGCTGATCTCCTGCTGCAGGATGATCTTGCCGGTGGTGAAGTCGCAGCTCTTGGGGCTGGCCACGCTGTTCTCGCAGACGTACTTCATGCCGTGCTCGAACACCGCGCCGCCGCACTTCGGGCAGGTGCCCACCGGCTCCTGGCCGCTGAAGTCGACCGGCTCGCCGTCGCCTTCCTCGTCGTTCTGGCCGAAGTCGAATTCCATCTTGTAATGGCCTTCGTCGTCCTTGGCCAGCTTCAGGATGGCCGCGAACGGGCGGCCCATCTTGCTGCGGAAGCCCTGCAGCGGACCGATCTCCTTCTTAAGCAGCAGTTCCTCGACCTCATCGATCTCGAACTGGCGCCCGCCCGGGATCTTGCTGATCGAGAACTCGCACGCGGTGCAGGCAAAGCGGCGGTAGTTCTCCTTGACCTGCCCGCCGCACTGCGGGCACGGCGTGTCCAGCGTGGCGTAGTCGCCCGGGATGGTGTCGCTGTCGTACTCCTTGGCGCGCTTGACGATCTGCTGCGTCATCTGCGCGATCTCGAGCATGAACTCGTCGCGCTTCAGGCGCCCACGCTCGATCTGCGAGAGCTTGTGTTCCCACTCGCCGGTCAGCTCGGCCTGCGTCAGTTCCTGCACGCCCAGGCCGCGCAAGAGCGTCATGAGCTGGAACGCCTTCGCGGTCGGTATCAGTTCGCGGCCTTCGCGCACCAGGTACTTTTCCGTCAGCAGGCCTTCGATGATGGCCGCACGCGTGGCCGGCGTGCCCAGACCCTTGCCGGCCATGGCCTCGCGCAGCGCGTCGTCGTCCACCAGCTTGCCGGCGCCTTCCATGGCGGACAGCAGCGTGGCTTCGTTGTAGCGCGCGGGCGGCTTGGTCGTGAGGCCGACGCTCTCGACCTTGTCGGTCTTGACCTTCTCGTCCTTGGCCACCGGCACCAGGTTTGCGGCGTCCTTGTCGCCCTGCGCCTCGCGGCCGTAGATCACCAGCCAGCCCGCGTTGACCAGCACCTTGCCTTCGGTCTTGAAGTGGTGGCCGGCAACTTCCGTGATGCGGGTCGTGACCTGGAACTCGGCCGCCGGGAAGAACACCGCCAGGAAGCGGCGCACCACCAGGTCGTACAGCTTCTGCTCGGGCTCGGACAGGTTCTTGGGCGCCTGCAGCGTCGGGATGATGGCGAAGTGGTCGCTGATCTTGCTGTTGTCGAAGATGCGCTTGTTCGGCCGTACCCAGCCCTGCGCCAGGATCTTCTTGGCATGCGGCAGGTAGTTGGGCGAGCTGTCGGCCAGCATGTCCATGGTCTGCTTGACCGTGTCCAGGTAGTCCTCGGGCAGCGCGCGCGCGTCGGTACGCGGGTAGGTCAGGACCTTGTGCTTCTCATACAGCGCCTGCGCCAGGCCCAGCGTGTTCTTGGCGGAGAAGCCGAAGCGCGAGTTGGCCTCGCGCTGCAGCGTGGTCAGGTCGAACAGCGCCGGCGACTGCTGCGTCGACGGCTTGGATTCCTCGGTGACCGTGCCGGTCTTGTCGCGGCAGGCGGCGACGATGCTCTTGGCCTCGGCCTCGCTCCACAGGCGCGACTCGCGTGCCTCGGGATCGAACTCGTTCTTCTTGAACTTGGGATCGAACCAGCGGCCTTCATACAGGCCGGCGGCGGCGATGAACTCGGCGTGCACTTCCCAGTAGTCGCGCGGCACGAAGTGCTTGATCTTCTCTTCGCGCTCCACCACGATCGACAGCGTCGGCGTCTGCACGCGGCCCACGGTGGTCAGGAAGAAGCCGCCGCCCTTGCTGTTGAAGGCGGTCATGGCGCGGGTGCCGTTGATGCCGACCAGCCAGTCGGCCTCGGAGCGGCAGCGCGCGGCATCGGCCAGCGGCAGCATGTCTTCGTCTTCACGCAGGCTGGCAAAGCCGTCGCGGATCGCCTGCTGCGTCATCGACTGCAGCCACAGCCGGCGCACCGGCTGCTTGGCCTTGGCCTGCTGCGCGATCAGGCGGAAGATCAGCTCGCCTTCGCGCCCCGCGTCGCAGGCGTTGATCAGCGCGGTGACGTCCTTGCGCTTGATCAGGCGGTTGAGCACCTTCAGGCGCGACTCGGTTTTGGGGATCGGGCGCAGGTCGAAATGCGGCGGGATTACCGGCAGGTTGGCAAAGCTCCACTTGCCGCGCTTGACCTCGTATTCGTCCGGAGCGGCGATCTCGACCAGGTGGCCGACTGCCGAGGACAGCACGTAGTCGTCGCTCTCGAAATATTCGTCGTGCTTGGTAAACCCCCCGAGGGCACGGGCGATATCCGCCGCGACCGACGGCTTTTCCGCGATGATGAGGGCTTTTGACATTGGAAAGGGTCCTTGCGAGCCGCTTCCGGCAACCCGCTAATGCACTGCAAACGAAGTAATCAGAACGCCGGGAGGCTTTGAGGCGCCAATAATAAGCGCGGTATCAACGGCGGTGCAAGCAAGCCCCGTCGCGGCTTACCGCGCCGCCAGAACTTAACCTAGGCGGCACCACGGCTTCCGGCAAGTAACCAGTCCAGCACTTTCGGCACATCGTCGGCACTTGCCGGCATCGCTGCGCCGCGCGTCAGCATACGCTCCAGCACCTCGATATGCGGCAGGAGCGTGCCATAGAACTGCGGCGTGCCGCCCGACGCCGGCTGCACCAGCACCGTCGGGAAGTTCTCGATATCGACATCGCCGAGCGCGTCCGCATGCGTCTCGATGTCGATCCAGACGAAGCAATCCTCCGGATGGCGCCCGGCCAGGGCCGTCAGCGCCGGCAGGTAGTCCCGGCACGTGCCGCACCACTGCGCGCACAGGCAGGCAACCAGGCGGCCCTGCGGCCGCGCCGCCAGGCACTCGGCGATGGCGTCGGCATCACGCTCGGGGAAGTAAACGGTCATGGCATCGGAAACATGAGGCGCCCGCGGCACGCGGACAGCCGGCGATTGTATCGGTATTGCGCACCGGCCCCCTCGGGACGCCTCGCGGGCGGCTCAGCCAAGGCGGCGGAACAGGTTTCCCGGTAGACGCTCGGCGTGGCCGGCCAGTTCCAGCTCGAGCAGGCGCGCGGCGACGGCTTCCGGGGGCTGGCCGCTGCGCTCGCACAGCGCGTCCAGCGTAACGGGATCGTAGCCGAGTGCGGCCAGCAGGGGGTCGGAAGGGTCGGCAAAGTCAGAAAAGTCCGGTCGGCCCGGCTGGGCGGGTGGGATGGCGCCGCGCGCGCCGACGATGGCCACCTCGGGGCGCGCCAGCAGCGCGGGATCGCCTTTGATATATAGCAGCGGTGGCGGATCGGGCAGGTCGAACAGCCGACGGGGATAGGCGTCGTCAGCCAGCGTGACGAGATGGTTGCCGGGCGTGTCGAGCCAGGCCAGCGTGCGCGCGGCCAGCCCCGACAGCGCCGCGCCGGGCGCGGCCAGCACCGCACGCGCCTGCTTCTGCGGCACCACCGAGGACAGCGCCTCGACGCTCTGCGCCAGCACTTGCTGCGGCAGCCCGAACGCGGCCAGCAGCAGGCGCGCGGCCACCGGGCCGACCCCGGGCGCGCAGGCCAGCCGCAGCCACGCCATCACGTCATCGGGGTCGCGCGTGCTGTCGCGCCGCCCCGGACCGGCGGCGGCGTCGCCTGGAGCAGCGGCGGCCGCCAGCCAGGTTGCGAGCAAGGCCGGCTCAGCGTGGCGAGGTGGCGCGATCGCCCACCGCGATCACGTTGGAGGCGTCGGTCACCAGCGCGTACGCCACGCCAGGGAACACGCGGAAGACAAAGGCCAGCCCGTAGCGTTCGTCCGGCAGGCGGATGTTGCGGTTGCTGTCGGTCTTGTCGTGCACGATCTCGCCGGCGCGCGACAACGCCAGCACCTGCCCGGGTTCGAGACCCGCCTTGCTGCCGACGTTGAGCACCACCACCTGCTTGGCGCCGCCGTACTGCACGCCGCCGAAGACCTTGGCGACGCGGCCGTCGACCTCGGCGTCGGGCGCGTGCGGCACGTAGCGCACCGCCTCGCGCGCGGGCTGCGGCATCAGCATCGTGCCCACCCCCATCTCCTGCTGGGCCTGGGTGACCTGCAGCGTCGACACCGCGTCCGGGCCCTGCGCACCGCGCGCCAGGCGGGCGTTGCCTTCGTACTCGGCTTCGTAGCCGAGCACGGCGTTGGTGACGGGGTCGCGCACCGGGGTGACCGGGCGATAGGCCTGCCAGTCGCTGCCCGGCGGCGCGTCGACGGCGATGCCGCGCGCGTAGGCATTGTCGTCGCGGCCCAGGTACACGCGCGACTCGGGCACCGCGACGATGCGTGCGGAGGTGGCGAGCGTGCCTTCGTCGACCACCAGCGGGCGGATCAGGAAAGGCTCGATATCGCCGGCGGGGATGCTCAGGATGGCGGCGCTGTCGGCGTCGCCGCCGCGCGTACGTGGCGACAGGTGCACCGTGCCGCTGCCCCCAGGCGTGGTCGACAGCCAGGCGCGGCCGTCACGCTGGATCAGGTACAGGATCTGGCCTGGATAGATCAGGTGCGGGTTGCGGATCTGCTGCTGGTTCATGCCCCACAACTCGGGCCAGCGCCAGGGCTGGCGCAGGTAGCGGCCCGAGATCCCCCACAGCGTGTCGCCGGTGCGCACGGTGTACTGCGACGGCGCACTGGGGGCGAGTTCTGAAACGGGGATGCCCTGCTGGGCGGTGCGCTGGGCCTCGGCCTGCTGCGCTGGCGTGACCGTGAGGTCCGCGGCCAATGCCGGCAGGCTGGCCGCGGCTGTGAGGCCGGCAGCACTCAGCAAGAGGAGGGTGAACGCGTGCAGCCTGCGGCCCGACGCCGCCTGGTGTTCTTTGGTAAGATCGCGCATTTTCCTGACCAGCCGGTGGTTCGGCCGGATTGACCCGGGAGAGCGTGCCTGCTGCGGCGCGCCTTGAATTTTTGTACTTGCGCCCCGATTCTGCATGTAAACACTGGCCGCCGCAACGCGACCGTTGCGCCGGCAGCGCTTGGCGTTGCGCCCTAGCATCATGGCAAAACTCGACATCCTGACTTACCCCGATCCCCGCCTGCACACCGTTGCCAAACCCGTGGCCGCGGTGGACGACCGCATCCGCCAGCTGGTCAAGGACATGGCTGAAACCATGTATGAAGCGCCTGGCATCGGGCTGGCCGCCACCCAGGTCAACGTGCACGAGCAGGTGGTGGTGATCGACGTCTCCGAGACGCGCGACCAGCTCCAGGTCTTTATCAACCCGGAGATCATCTGGGCCAGCGAGAACCGCAAGGTGTGGGAAGAGGGCTGCCTGTCGGTGCCCGAGGTCTACGACCGCGTCGAGCGCCCGGACCGCGTGCGCGTGCGCGCGCTCAACGAGAAGGGCGAGACCTTCGAGCTTGACGCCGACGACCTGCTGGCCGTGTGCATCCAGCACGAGATCGATCACCTGCGCGGCAAGGTGTTTGTCGAGTACCTGTCGCCGCTCAAGCTCAATCGCATCAAGAGCAAACTGCAGAAGCGCGAACGCACGCGCATGTAAGCGGCGCCCCTCACAAAGATGTAACAGCCCGCCGGAATCCAGCCACCGGCGCATGGCCCGCGCGCGGGGGTCTGTTATCTTTATGACTTCCGAAGAACGAAGGTACCGGCCGCTATAGCGGCCGGTTCTGCTTTAGGGCCCACCGGTCCTGACGCCAGCAAGCCCGGAACCTGCCATGTCGAAAGCCTCCCAAGCCAGATCCCTGCGTGTCGCCTTTGCCGGCACGCCCGAGTTCGCGCGCGTCGCGCTTGAAGCCATCCACGCAGCCGGCTTTCCCGTCGTGGCCGTGCTCACGCAGCCGGACCGTCCCGCCGGCCGCGGCATGCAGCTGCAGGCCAGCCCGGTCAAGCAGTACGCCGCCGCCAACGGGCTCGGCCCGGTGCTGCAGCCGCGCTCGCTGCGCCGCCAGGGCAAGTACCCGGAAGAAGCCGCGGCCGCGGTGGACACACTGGCTGAGATCGCGCCCGACGTGATGGTGGTGGCCGCCTACGGCCTGATCCTGCCGGCCGAGGTGCTGGCGCTGCCGCGCCTGGGCTGCCTCAATATCCATGGCTCGCTGCTGCCGCGCTGGCGCGGCGCGGCGCCGATCCACCGCGCCATCGAGGCGGGCGATGCCGAGACCGGCATCACGCTGATGCAGATGGACGAGGGCCTGGACACCGGCGACATGCTCACGCGCGAAGCGGTGCCGATCGGCCCCGAGGACACCACCGGCACGCTGCACGACACGCTGGCCGCGCTGGGCGCGCGCATGATCGTCGAGGGGCTGACGGCGCTGGCCGCGGGCCAGACGCTGACCGCTACGCCGCAGCCGGAAGAGGGCGTCACCTACGCCGATAAGATCGCCAAGGACGAGGCGCCGCTGGACCTGCGCCGCCCGGCCGTGGAACTGGCCAACCAGGTGCGCGCGTTCAATCCGTTCCCGGGGGCGACGGTGCAGGTCGGCGACACCGTGATCAAGTGCTGGCAGGCCGCGCCGCTTGCCGCGGCCAGCAGCCTGCCGCATTCGCCTGGTACGGTACTCGCGGCCGATGCCGCCGGCATCCTCATCGCCTGCGGCGACAGCAGCGCGCTACTGGTCACCGAGCTGCAGAGGCCGGGCGGGCGCCGCCAGCCCGCGCAGCAGTTCCTGCAGGGCATGCCGCTGGTGCCGGGTGCGCGCTGCGCGGTGCCCGGGGACGGGACGGCACAGGCATAATCAGGCGGTCCTGGTGGCGCAAGTGCTGGCGGGATCGCCCGGCAGACACGCTACGCATTGCGCCGGGTGCGCGGCTCGCCATCGCGTGGCGCGCAAGGCCCGGACCTCGCCCAACCGTTGAATTTTCCGGTATCGGCCCCTATCTAACGGTCATCGCGCCAGCTTTCCCGGCCGGGCGCGAGTCACGCGATTCGCGATTACACGGAGATCACCGCAATGTTCAACTGGGTCAAGACCTTCATGCTGATGGCGGCCATCACGGCGCTGTTCATCGTCATCGGCGGCATGATCGGCGGGCGCAGCGGCATGATGTTGGCGCTGCTGATCGCGCTGGGCATGAACTTCTTCTCCTACTGGTTCTCGGACAAGATGGTCCTGCGCATGTACAACGCGCAGGAAGTCGACGCCGGCAGCGCGCCGCAGTTCTACGGCATGGTGCAGGAGCTGGCGCAGCGCGCCGGGCTGCCGATGCCGCGCGTGTACCTGATCAATGAAGACGCGCCCAACGCGTTTGCCACCGGCCGCAACCCGGAACACGCTGCCGTGGCCGCCACCACCGGCATCCTGCGCGTGCTGTCCGAGCGCGAACTGCGGGGGGTGATGGCGCATGAACTGGCGCACGTGCGCCACCGCGACATCCTGACCTCGACCATCGCCGCGACCATGGCCGGTGCCATTTCCGCGCTGGCCAATATGGCGATGTTCTTTGGCGGGCGCGACGAGAACGGCAACCGCAGCAACCCGATCGCCAGCATTGCCGTGGCGATCCTGGCGCCGCTGGCGGCCTCGCTGATCCAGATGGCGATCTCGCGCGCGCGTGAATTCGAAGCCGACCGCGGCGGTGCCGAGATCTGCGGCGACCCGCAGGCGCTGGCCAGCGCGCTGGACAAGATCCACCGCTACGCGCAGGGCATCCCGTTCCAGGCGGCCGAGGAGCACCCGGCCACGGCGCAGATGATGATCATGAACCCGCTGTCGGGCGGCGCCATCGCCAACCTGTTCTCGACCCACCCGGCCACCGAGGAGCGCATCGCACGCCTGATGCAGATGGCGCAGACGGGTACGTACCCGGCCTGATCGCCTCTGCCCGCTGGCCGGAAAACCGGCCCCGGCCCGCGCACAGGGTAAACTGCCCGCTGTTTCCGCATGGACCGGCGGGCTTTTTCATGGCCCGCGCCGTGCGGCGCGATCCCACCACTCACTTTACTGCCTTAGCTGCTGCCTGACCGATATGCGCCTGCCTCCCGATTCGCTTGCCTTCCAGATGCTCGGCGCCGCCGCCGCGGTACGTGCCGTCAGCGAAGGCACCGCCTTGCCGCAGGCGATCGAGGACGCCGCTGCGCAGCTGCGCCTGGACCGCGTGCGCGATGCTGCCACGCGCGGCGCGCTGCAGGACATCGCCTATCGCACCATGCGCCAGTTCGGCACCGCGCGCGCGCTGGTGACGAAGCTGGTCACGCGCCCGCCCGGCGCGCAGGTCGATTCGCTGCTGGCCGTGGCGCTGGCCTTGCTGCTGGAACACGCGCCGGGCCCGCGCGACAAGCAGGACAATGCAGACAAAGACCAGCAGGACGGGGGCGCGGGCCGCCCCGGCTACAGCACCTTCACGGTCGTCGACCAGGCGGTGAGCGCCGCCGCCTCCGAACCCAAGACCGCGCACGCGCGCGGCCTGGTCAATGCGGTGCTGCGCCGCTTCCTGCGCGAACGCAAGGCGCTGCTGGCCGACGTCAACCGCGACGAGCAGGCACGCTGGAACCTACCGCCGTGGTGGCTGCGCATGCTGCGCGAGGCCTACCCCGACCAATGGATGACGCTTGCCGCCAGCGCCAACGTGCGCCCGCCAATGACGGTGCGCGTGAACACCGCGCGCACCTCGGTCCAGCAATACCAGACCGACCTCGCCAATGCCGGCCTGGCCGGCACCGTGGTCGGCCCGCAGGCCGTGCGGCTGATCCGCGCAGTGCCGGTAACGCAGTTGCCGGGCTTTGCCGAAGGCGTGGTGTCGGTGCAGGATGCCGGCGCGCAACTGGCCGCACCGCTGCTGGAAGTGGCCGACGGCATGCGCGTGCTTGACGCCTGCGCCGCGCCCGGCGGCAAGACCGGCCACCTGCTGGAGCTCGCCGATATCGACGTGACCGCAGTGGAGAGCGACCCGCAACGCGCCGTTCGCATCGGCGAGAACCTGGCCCGCCTGGGCAGGGAAGCGAAGATCGTGGTGGGCGATGCCAGCCGGCCCTCAGACTGGTGGGACGGCCAGCCATTCGACCGCATCCTGGCCGACGTGCCGTGCTCGGCCTCGGGCATCGTGCGGCGCCATCCCGATATCCGCTGGCTGCGCCGCGACACCGATATCGCCAAGCTGATCACCGAACAGCGCCGCATCGTCTCGCAGCTGTGGCCGCTGCTCAAACCGGGCGGCATCCTGGTCTACGTCACCTGTTCTATTTTCCCAACGGAAGGCGAGGAGCAGGCGCGCTGGTTTGGTGCACAGCTGGCAGATGCGATACGATTGCAGGCGCCGGGGCAGCTGCTGCCCGGCACCGGAACCACGCAAATGGCTGGCGAACAAGGTGAAAAGGAAGCCGGCCAGGCCAGCCTGCCATCGGATCACGATGGCTTCTTCTACGCCCGCTTTCAGAAACGCGCCTGATCTGATCCGATGCCGAGCATGCCGCGCCTGTCAGACTGCCGCGCGACCGTGGACACTACGGCGGGCAAGGCGCGCCTGCATCCGCCCCACCACGGCGCAGCCAGGCGTGGCGCACTGGCGCGCTGGTGGCTGGCCCTCGTGCTGGCGCTGGCGACTCTGCTGTTGCAGCCGCCTGCGGTGCAGGCGCAAGTCATCGAAGCCACCGAAGCGCGCATCGAATACCAGGATGGCGGTTTCGAACTCGCTGCCAGTTTCGACTTCGACCTGCCGCCCGCGCTCGAAGACGCGCTGCACAAGGGCATCTCCCTCTATTTCGCGGTCGACTTTCAGCTCACGCGTCCGCGCTGGTACTGGTTCGACGAAAAGCCCGTCAACATCAGCCGCAACGTGCGCCTGTCGTACCAGCCGCTGACACGCCAGTACCGCGTCTCCACCGGCGGCCTGCAGCTGCCGTTCACGCGCCTGAAGAGCGCGCTGCAATTCATCCAGCGCGTGCGCGGCTGGCGCGTGTTCGAGCGCAATGCGGTCAAGCCGGGCGAGAGCTACCACGCTGAAGTGCGCATGCGGCTCGACCTGTCGCAGCTGCCCAAGCCATTCCAGATCAATGCCGTCAATACGCGCGACTGGAACCTGGCGTCGGACTGGCGGCGCTTTACCTACACGGTGCCGACGGACCTCAACGCGGCACCGCCACCACCGCCGCCGCCGCAGCCGCCACCGCCTGCGCCGCCCGCACCGCCCCCGGCTCCCGCATCGCCGCCGCTGCCGGCTTCGCCCGCCGTGCCCGCGCCGGCATCGGTGCCGGGCGCGCCCGCCGCCGCCAACGATGCGCGCGGCACCGTCTTCATGCAAGCGGCGTCGACCGCGCTGTCGCCCACGCTGCTGGCGCAGCCCGCCTCGAGCCAGCCATGAACACCTCGCTGTGGGACAGCCGGTTCCGGCGCGTGCTGTACCGCGTCGTGGCCGGGATCATCGCCTTCCTGGCGCTGGTGCTGGTGGGACTGCTGGCCGGCGCGTCGGCCAACACCGAATTCTTCGATCGCTATTTCACGCTGCTGTTCAAGGTGAACCTGGTGATCGGCGCGCTGCTGGTGCTGACCATTGGCGCGCTGGCGCTGACGCTGTGGCTGCGCTATCGCCGCGGCAAGTTCGGCACGCGGCTGATGACCAAGCTCGCCGTGTTCTTCGGCGTGGTGGGCGTGCTGCCGGGCGTGCTGATCTACCTGGTATCGCTGCAGTTCGTCTCGCGCAGCATCGAGTCCTGGTTCGACGTGCGCGTGGAAACCGCGCTCGAGGCGGGCCTGAACCTGGGCCGTTCCACCATCGACAGCTCGCTCGCCGACCTGCAGGTCAAGGCGCGACTGATGGCCGACCAGCTCTCCGGTTCCACCGGCGTAGCCACCTCGCTGCAGCTGAACCGGCTGCGCGAGCAGTACGGCATCCAGGAAGCCGCGATCTTCACCGGCAGCGGCCGCGTGCTGGCGACCGCGTCGAGCAACTATGCCTCGCTGGTGCCAGACCTGCCTTCGGGCGTGCTGGCCGAGCAGGCACGCCTGGCCGGCGGCTTCGCGGCGGTGGAGGGCGGCACCGACCCATCCACCGACAGCGGCCAGGGCGCCGAGCGCGTCGACAGCAGCCACTTGTACCGGCTGCGCGTGATCATCCCGCTGGGCGCGGCGCCGACCGCGACGCAGGACATGGTCGAGGGCGCCAGCGTGCCGCGCGCGGCACCGAAGTCGCGCTGGGCCGGCTCCGGCCTGTCGGTCGAGCGCCGACCGGAAGAATCGCCCTCCAGCGGCTTCGGCCTGGTCGGCGAGACCGTGCGCGAAGAGCGTTACTTGCAGGTGCTGCACCCGGTGCCGGCGGTGCTCGCGCGCAATGCCGACGAGGTCCAGCGCGCGTACCAGGAATACCAGGAAAAGGCGCTGGGCCGCACCGGCCTGCGCAAGATGTATATCGGCACGCTGACGCTGACGCTGTTCCTGGCGGTGTTTATCGCGGTGATGCTGGCGCTGCTGCTGGGCGGACAGCTGGCGCGGCCGCTGCTGATGCTGCTGCAAGGGACCAAGGAAGTGGCCGAGGGCGACCTCTCGCCCAAGCGCGAACTGAAGAGCCGCGATGAACTCGGCATGCTGACGCAGCAGTTCAACCAGATGACGCGACAGCTGGCCGAGGCGCGCCTGGCCGTCGAAGAAAACCGCGCCGCGCTGGAGCAGTCCAAGGCCTACCTGGAGAGCGTGCTGCAGAACCTGACCGCGGGCGTGCTGGTGTTCGACCGCCGTTTCGTGCTGATCACCGCCAATCCCGGCGCCGAGCGCATCTTCCGCCAGCCGTTTGGCGCGGTGCTGGGCCTGCCGGTGGAGCAGATCCCTGGCATGGGGCCCTTCGGCGAGATCGTGCGCCAGGCCTTCTCGGACCAGAACACCAGCGAGGTGCTGGGCGGCGCCGAACACTGGCAGAAGCAGATCGAACTGCCACACGGCAATGCAGGCATCGAGGAACAGCCGCTCACGCTGCTGGTGCGCGGCGCGCGCCTGCCCGGCGGCGAGCGCGACGAGCCCGGCTATGTGGTCGTGTTCGACGATATTTCCGATGTGATTTCCGCTCAACGCTCAGTGGCATGGGGCGAAGTGGCGCGGCGCCTCGCCCACGAGATCAAGAACCCGCTCACGCCGATCCAGCTCTCGGCCGAGCGGCTGCAGATGAAGCTCTCGCCCAAGCTGGAAGGCACCGACGTGGATGTGCTGAAGCGCGGCGCGGCCACGATCGTTAACCAGGTGCAGGCGATGAAGCGCATGGTCGATGACTTCCGCGACTACGCGCGCACGCCGCCGGCGGTGCTGCAATCGCTGCAGCTCAACAGCCTGGTGGCGGAGGTGCTGCACCTGTACGGCATCGACGATGCGGCGGTGCACGAGCACCCGGTGATCCATCCGACGCTGGGCGCGGGCCTGCCTGAAATCAAGGGTGATCCCACGCAACTGCGCCAGGTCATCCACAACCTGCTGCAGAACGCGCAGGATGCGGCCACGGAGAACGTGGCGGCGGGTAGGGCGGCGCCCCATATCACTCTGAACACCGAGACTGTAGAATACAAAGATTCTGCCGGCGAAAACCGGCAGGCCGTCAAGCTCACCATTGCGGACAATGGTCCCGGCTTTGCACCACGAATCCTGAGCCGTGCGTTCGAGCCCTATGTGACCACGAAAGCCAAGGGCACGGGTCTCGGGCTCGCGATGGTAAAAAAGATCATTGACGAACACGGTGCGCGCATCGAGCTGCGCAATCGCATGGAAGGTGCGGAGATCGTCGGTGCACAGATCTCGATCCTGTTCGTTAAGCTGGCATAGTCAACATTGGCGTCCGGTCCCGGAACGCTGCGGTGGGGTTAAGAGGGGAAGTATGGCAACGATCCTCGTAGTCGATGACGAAATGGGAATCCGGGAGCTGCTCTCGGAGATCCTCAGCGACGAAGGCCACGTGGTCGAACTCGCGGAAAACGCGCACCAGGCGCGCGAATACCGCGCGGCCGGCACGCCTGACCTCGTGCTGCTCGATATCTGGATGCCCGATACCGATGGTGTGACGCTGCTCAAGGAATGGTCCGCGCAGGGCCAGCTGACGATGCCCGTCATCATGATGTCGGGCCACGCCACCATCGACACGGCAGTCGAGGCGACCAAGATCGGCGCACTGAATTTCCTGGAGAAGCCGATCGCGCTGCAGAAGCTGCTGTCCGCGGTCGAGCAGGGCCTGGCGCGCGCCGTCGATCGCCCACGCAGCGCCCCGGCCGCTGCAGCCGCGCCGGCCACCGCGCCCTTGGCCGAAGCCGGCACCGTCGGCGCCGCGCCCGAGCCCACCGCCGAGGCCGCCACCAACGGCAGCCCCGCGCGCGTGCCCGAGGCCGAGATGCAGTTCTCCTTCGACATGCCGCTGCGCGAAGCGCGCGACCTGTTCGAGCGCGCCTACTTTGAATACCACCTGCTGCGCGAACACGGCAGCATGACCCGCGTGGCCGAAAAGACCGGCCTGGAACGCACCCACCTGTACCGCAAGCTCAAGCAGCTCGGCGTCGAACTGGGCCGCAACAAGCCCGAGCCTGCCGAACAATGAGGCAGTGACGCAGATGACGCTTGACTGGCCAAAAAAGTCCAGTTATAGTTTCGCTTCTTTGGCCCGGTAGCTCAGTCGGTAGAGCAGAGGATTGAAAATCCTTGTGTCGGCGGTTCGATTCCGTCCCAGGCCACCAGAACAAGAAAAGCCCGGCTCCTGCAGCCGGGCTTTTTGCATTGGGCGCTGTCCGGCCGACAAGACAATACCTTTGCACAACTTGCAACAGACAATCCAGAAGTAAATATCTTCTACTTGGCACCCGTTATATGTATCTCTACGATTCCCTGACGCCCTGCCACCCGGCAGCGCGTGCCGAGCCGGTCTAGCCGCGCCAATAGAGCGGACAACGCCGGCCCAGGACTATCGTTTCTCTACCGGGGGTCTGATGGATACGTTGATCGGGGATGACAAGCGCTGGCCGCCGGAAGGCGCGGGCAGCGAGCGCGGTCTGTGGAAGAGCACCATGGCCGCGGCCAGCCACGCGCTTGGCGCGGCCGGGCGGATGCAGCAGGCGGTCACGCAGACGCTGAAGCTGCAGCGCAAGATCCGCGAATTGCGCGACGAACTCCACAAGGCGGAAGCCGAACGCGATGTCTACCGCGAACTGCACGCCCGCACCGTCGACGAACTGCACCAAGCCATCGACCGCAGCCCGGCAGAGATGAAACGGCTGCGCGGGGAGGCCGAGGCGATGCAGGTGCGGCACCGCGCCTACAAGCTGCTGGTCCAGCACTACATGCGCCTTGGTACGCCGATCGATGCGGCGGCATTCGCCGAGCAGCGCAGCCGCGTGCAGCAGCACATCCTCTTCCAACGCCGCAAGGGCATCCCGGTTTCGCAGATCAGCGTGGAGGACATCGCGTTCCTGTTACGCTGAGGCACACGCAACGGAGCACGGCTCAGCCCGCTGAAGCCGGCTTGTGTCGGCCTCGGCTTCGACGACGCAGCCGGCGATGTCCTGGCGCATGCGTTCGGCGGTCTGCACCGCGTCGGCCAGGCCGGTCTGCGGCAGCATCACGGCAAACTCCTCGCCGCCAAGGCGCGCAGGCAGGTCGGCTGCGCGCAGCACGTTGCGCAACGCCTGCGCCATTGTCTTGAGCACGCGGTCGCCGCTGCCGTGACCCCAGTGGTCGTTGATCTTCTTGAAGAAGTCGATATCGACCATCAGCACTGACATGGGGTTGCCGTCGCGCTGCTGGCGCCTGGCTTCGCGTGCAAACTCCTATCGCCCTGCCATCCAACCCGCGCAACGCCATGTTCGACATCCAGAACTACACCAGCTTCGTGCTCGCCATCCTGGTGTTCCAGCTGATCCCCGGCCCGGGCACGATCGCCATCCTCAACGCCACCGCGCGCAATGGCGTGGCGGCGGGCATGGGCGCCGTCTGCGGCACGCTGCTGGGCGATCTCGTGTACATGCTCGCCGCGGTGGCGGGGCTGGCGGCGGTGATGCAGGCCAATCCGCTGCTGTTCCACGGCTTGCAGTGGTTTGGTGCCGCGTACCTGTGCTGGATGGGCGTGCAGTTGCTGCGTACGCGCCTTGCCGCGGACGCCGGCGTGCCTGAGCCGCGCAAGTCCGCGCGCGTGACCCTGCGCCAGGGCTTCACGGTCAGCCTAGGTGGTGCTGTTCTTTGTCGCGTTCTTCCCGCTGTTCCTGCGCCCGGATGCGTCGCCGGCCACGCTGGCGGCAATGATGGCCCACGTCACGGTGCTCAGCTTTGCCTACTAGGCGGCGCTGGTGCTGGCGGGCAACGCGGTGGCCAGCCGGCTGCGGGCACTTCCGTTCGCGCGCACGCTGGCAACGCGCCTGGCCGGGATCGCGCTGATCGGCTTCGGCCTGCGGCTGGCGGCCAGCAACCGGTAACGGCAAGGTCAGCGGCCGCGCGGCGATCCCGGCGATTCGATACCTAGCGTCCGCACACAACGAAGCGGCTGCGCATTGACGCACCCGGTGCGCGAGCGGAACACTGTCGCGTCCGCGCGCAGCCTGTGCGCGCGGGCTTGCCACTGTACCGCCACACCTCCGAGGCGTCGTCTCAGGCGACGTTTTCCATGCCGCTGCACGCTTTTTCCATCGCTTCTTCCACCGCTTTGGCCGCGAATTTGCGGCCGATCCCGTGCCACCTTCGTTCGCCCCGGCGCGACGCCAGCGGAGCGCAGCGATGAGTACGCTCGCACGCCGCCTAGTGGCCGAAGGCCTGGGCACGGCCCTGCTGGTGGCGATCGTGGTGGGCTCCGGCATCCGCGCCGAGCGCCTCGCCGCAGGCGACACCGCGCTGGCGCTGCTGGCCAATTCGCTGGCCACCGGGGCCGGGCTGGTGGCGCTGCTGGTGTCGCTGGGCCCGGTGTCGGGCGGGCATTTCAACCCGGTGGTAAGCCTGTCGGCGCTGGTGCAGGGCGCGCTGTCGCCGCGCGATGCGCTGCGTTATGTGCTGGTGCAGGTGGCCGGCGGCGTCTGCGGCGTGCTGGCCGCGCATGCGATGTTCGGCGAACCGGCGCTGGCGTGGTCGGCGCAGAGCCGTACCGGCGCATCGATGTGGTGGAGCGAGTGCGTGGCGACCTTCGGGCTGGTGGGCGTGGGCATCGGCACGCTGCGCAGCCGGCCGCAGCTGGTGCCGTTCGTGGTGGCGGGCTATATCACGGCGGGGTACTGGTTCACGTCGTCGACCTCGTTCGCCAATCCGGCCCTGACCATTGCCTGTGCGCTGACCGATACCTTTACCGGGATCCGCCCGGAGGATGTGCCGGGCTTTGTGCTGGCACAGATCGGCGGCGGGCTGGCCGCGACGCTGCTGTTCCACTGGCTGTGCCGCAAGCCTGTGCCTGCGGCTGGCGCTATCAAGGGCTCGCGCCGCGACTGGCGCGCCGCGCCTACCAGCGTCGATTGAGCTGCACGCCGAAGATCGAGCCGCTGGGCTGCGAGGCCCAGGCGTCCGCGGGCGCGGTGTAGCCGATGCCGTCCACGTCCGAGGCCCGGCTGTAGGTGTAGAAAGCGCGCAGATTGGCGTTGCCCGCCGACTTGCCCAGCGTCAGCGTCGGCGCAACGGTAAGCGCGGTGCGCTGGCCGCTGACGCCGAAGCCGGAAGAGATCTGGTCGTGCGAGACCTCGAAATTCAGTCGGAACTGGTCGCTGGCCACATAGGCGGGGCGCAGGCGCGTGGTGGTCCACTGCATCGTGCCGACTGGCGAGCGGTCGAACTGCAGGCTTTGTTCCACCGCGCCGCTTAGCCCCGAGCGCCCCTTCCATTCGATCGATTCGGCCACGCGCATGCGCGACAGCGACGGGCCCATGCCGGTATAGCCAGTCATGGCGTTGCGCGAGCCCGAGCCGAACTGCAGGCCGAGCCGGTTGGTGCCGAACAGCACGCCTTTCTGCTCATGCAGGGCGGATGCCCACCAGGCGCCACCGGTGTCTTCCACCATTGGCTGCGCTTCCACGCGCGTAAAGCCGAGCTGGACCGAGCCCTTTTCATTGGTGTTGATCGGCGCGGTACGCACCGAGTGGTAGCTCGGCAGGTTCTGGCCTTTCTGGTCGGCGCGCGCGGTGTACTGGTAGCTCAGGCCGATATCGCCGATCACCTTGGCGTTGTCCACGCCGAAGCGCATCGCGGTGGAATTGGGCGGCAGCAGGCCCGACGACATCAGGAAGGGCGCATTGTCGCGCCGACCGGCCCACATGGTGGCGCCGTCCAGCACCGCGAGGCCGCTGACTGCCGTATAGAACTGCGGCACCAGCGCATAGGGGTCGATCGCCTCCGGGCGGCCGTTGACCGTGGTGGCATCGGTGCCACGCGCCTGGGCGATCAGCATCACCTGCGCACCGCCATCCAGGGCGAGCACGGATTCGCGGATCTTGACCTCGCCGGCGGTGCGGCAAGCCAGGCCGCTGCCGATGCCGGTCGAGAGCGCGCCGCCGGGGCAGGCGCGCATGTTGGCCGGGCGCTCCTCGACGGCGGCACGGCCGCTGTAGCTCAAACGCCACACTGTGTCCACCGCGGCATCGTCGGCGGGCAACTGCGAGCGCAGCACCGGTGGCGCGTCGGGTGGCGCCTCCCCGGGGGCCGCGACCCTGGCCTGCGCCGGTTGGGCGGGCGGCTCGGCCTGGAACTCGCCGAGCCGGGGCGGGAACAGTACCAGCGGCGGCGGCGCAGGGGGCGGTGGCTCGGGTGGGCCGACGAAGTTCGGATCGGCTGCCGGGTTGGTGGCGGCAACGCTTGCGGGAGCGCTGACGTCAGCTTGCGCAGCGGCCGGTGCGGGCTGGTCGGACTGAGCGGGCTGGGCAGGCTGCGCCTGGGCCTGTGCAGGCGGGGCAGCGCCTGGCGCTGGTGCCGCGTCGCCGCCAATCAGCGCGGCCAGCGGATCATCCACGGCCGCTGGCGTGGCGGGCGGCACATTGGCCGCGGCTGGCTGCGCAGCGGCAGGGCCGACAGCGGACACCACCGGGGGCAGCTCTGGCCGCGGCTCAAAGCGCGGCGGCGGCGTGGTCGTGTCTGTGCTCGTCCTGATCATCGAGCCACCGGTCTGCGCGCACGCCACCAGTCCCCATGCGGCGAGCACGGCAAAGCCGAAGCGGCGCAGGGGCAGGCCGCCGCGCCCGGCCGGGATGCGCGGGCAGGGCGGCGAAGCGGTGATGCGGCGGGAGGCGGACAACAATTCAGGCATGCAGCAATGGTGGCCGGAGCAGACAAACCCTCCGGGGGCGGGGTCTGTTTTTTATCAGCCGGTTCATTTGACCGCAAGCCGGGTTACAAAATCCATCGTAGTGTTGCTCGTCTCACAATGTGAAAAGCACTTGGCACTGGCGTAATCGACTAGCGAAAACCCGCACTCGCGCAGGGCCCCGTGGCGAAAGGGCCACCGCTATAATCGGCGGGCTTGTCTTTCGGGTAAGACAGCCCTCGCCGCGCACGCCGCTCTCCCGGGCGGACAAGTCCGTGGCTGCCGCGACCAGTGTCCGGCACTGGGGGCACGCCGCCGTGCCCGTTCGCAACAGGCACAGCGTTGCGCAGGCCACCGTACCCCGGCGGCCAGTGCGTCACGGTCTGGTGCGCGGCCTCATGCGAGCCGCGGGCCTGCATCCGAATCAATATCTATAAGAGGAGAAGTGGAGATGGAACGTCGTTCCTTTCTATTGAAGGCGTCGGCCGTGGCCGCCACCGGGGCACTGGCCGCGTGCGGCAAGGGTGAACAAAAGGCAGCGCCTGCTGCCGCCAGCGGCCCGGCAGCGCCGGCCGTCGTCGGTAGCAATCCCGCCGTGGAATGGCGCCTGGCCTCGAGCTTCCCCAAGTCGCTCGACACCATCTTCGGCGGCGCCGAACTGCTGTCCACGCGCGTAAAGGAACTGACCGACGGCAAGTTCAATATCAAGGTCTTCGCCGCCGGTGAACTCGTGCCGGGCCTGCAGGTGCTGGACGCGGTGCAGAACAACACCGTGCAGCTCGGCCACACCGCCGGCTACTACTATTTCGGCAAGAACCCGACGCTGTGCTTCGACACCACCGTCCCGTTCGGCCTGACCGCGCGCCAGCAGAATGCCTGGATGCTGCAGGGCAACGGCATGAAGCTGTTGCGCGAATTCTTCAAGGAATACAACGTCGTCAACTTCCTGGGCGGCAACACCTGTGCGCAGATGGGCGGCTGGTTCCGCAAGGAAATCAAGACCGTGGCCGACCTGCAGGGCCTGAAGTACCGCATCGCCGGGTTTGCCGGCGTGGTGCTGTCGCGCCTGGGCGTGGTGCCTCAGCAGATCGCTGGCGGCGACATCTACCCCGCGCTGGAAAAGGGCACCATCGACGCGGCCGAGTGGGTGGGCCCGTACGATGACGAGAAGCTGGGCTTCTACAAGGTGGCGCCTTACTACTACTACCCAGGCTGGTGGGAAGGCAGCGCGCAGCTGTCGTTCTACGCCTCGGCCAGCGAGTACGAGAAGCTGCCGGCGCTGTACAAGCGCGCGCTGGAAACGGCCACTATCGAGGCCCACACCAACATGATGGCCAAGTACGACACGGTCAACCCGCAGGCGCTGGCGCGCCTGCTGGAGAACGGCGTCAAGCTGCGCCCGTTCTCCAAGGAGATCATGGAAGCGTGCTTCAAGGCGACCCAGGAAGCCTACGCCGACGAAACCGCCAAGAACCCGTCGTTCAAGAAGATCTACGACGACTGGCGTGTGTTCCGCAACAACGAGGCCGCCTGGTTCAACGTGGCCGAGCAGGGCTTCGCGCAGTTCAGCTACGCGCGCAAGCTGTAAGCGGCACGCCGCCCGGGTTACCCCGGGCCGACCTGCAAACCCCATGTTCCTCCGGGAGCATGGGGTTTTTTGTTGCCGGCCTGCCTTTGGCCCGCCTTGCCTCGCCTGCGCGGCGCGATCTGGCCGGCGCCGGTAGAATCGCCGGCATCTACCGGAATTCCCCATGCAACTCGGCATCCTCTACGCCCTCCTGGCCTATGTCATCTGGGGGCTGCTCCCGCTCTACATCAAGTCGTTGCCCGGCATCGCGCCGGTGGAAATCCTGCTGCACCGGATGGTGTGGTCGCTGGTCTTCCTGGGGCTGATCCTGGCCTGGCGGCGCCAGTGGGGGTGGCTGGGCCAGGTGGTGCGCGACCGGCGCCTGCTGCTGGCGTTCGCGGCAAGTGCGGCGCTGCTGTGCGGCAACTGGTTCCTCTATATCTGGGCGGTGTCGGCCAACCGCGTGGTCGATGCCAGTCTGGGCTACTTCATCAACCCGCTGTTCAGCGTGCTGCTCGGCGTGGTGTTCCTGCACGAGCGGCTGCGCCCGGTGCAGTGGCTGTCGATCGCGGTGGCCGCGGCCGGCGTGGCCTGGCTGACGGTGGCGGCGGGCCAGCTGCCGTGGATCGCGCTGGGGCTGGCGGCCTCCTTTGGCGGCTACGGGCTGTTGCGCAAGACCGGGGCGTTGGGCGCGCTTGAAGGGCTGTCGCTGGAAACGCTGCTGCTGTTCCCGATCGCGGCGGCGGTGCTGGGCTACCTGTTCGCCACCGGGCAGGACGGCTTCACCCACGCAGCGCCGGGTACGCAGCTGCTGCTGCTGATGGCGGGGCCGGTGACGGCTGTGCCGCTGCTGTTCTTTGCGGCCGGTGCGCGCCGCATCCCGCTGTCGCTGCTGGGCCTGCTGCAGTACACCGGGCCGACGCTGCAGCTGCTGCTGGGCGTATGGCTGTGGAACGAGCCGTTCCCGGCGCAGAAGCAGGTCGGCTACGCGCTGATCTGGATCTCGCTGGCGCTGTATGCGGCCGAGGGACTGTGGATGAGCGCGCGGCAGAAGCCAGCGGCCATCCAGCCGACTAATGAGTCAGTCTGAAGATCGGACCGCTTCATTCTTCACACGGATAACGATACGGTGCCTGGCCACCTGTCCGCCCCGCCTGATGCCACGCCCGGGCTCCAGCGCAAGATCATCCATTGCGACTGCGACTGCTTCTACGCCTCGGTCGAGATGCGCGACGACCCGTCGCTGCGCGGCCGCCCGATGGCCGTGGGCGGCTCGCCCGACCGCCGCGGGGTGATCGCCACCTGCAACTACGAGGCGCGCGCCTTTGGCGTGCGCTCGGCGATGGCGTCGGCACAGGCGGTCAAGCGCTGCCCCGATCTGCTGATCGTGCGCCCGGCGATGGACAAGTATCGCGAGGTGTCGCGCCAGATCTTCGCGATCTACCGTGAATACACCGAGCTGGTCGAGCCGCTGTCGCTGGACGAGGCCTACCTTGATGTCAGCCGCTGCACACGCCACGCCGGCAGCGCCACGCGCATCGCCGAAGAGATCCGCCAACGCGTGCGCGATGAGGTGGGGGTGACGGTCTCGGCCGGCGTGGGGCCGAGCAAGTTCGTCGCCAAGATCGCCAGCGACTGGAACAAGCCCGACGGGCTGTTCGTGGTCAGGCCCGCGGCGGTCGACGCCTTTGTCGCCGCGCTGCCGGTGGAGCGCATCCATGGCGTGGGCAAGGTCACCGCGGCCAAGTTGCGGCGCCTGGGAGCCGAGACCTGCGGCGACCTGCGGCCCTGGTCGGCCGACCGGCTGCACCGCGAGTTCGGTGCCTTCGGGGCGCGGCTCTACCGGCTGTGCCGGGGCGTGGACGAGCGCGAGGTGTCGCCGGAGCGCGAGCGCAAGTCGATCAGCGTGGAAGAAACCTATGCCGACGACTTACCCGACCTGCAGGCGTGCCTGGCCGAGCTGGAGCCGCTGGTCGCGATGCTGGAGGGCCGCATTGCGCGGGCGCAGGCGCACGACACCATCGACAAGCTGACGGTCAAGCTGCGTTTCTCGGATTTCCGCCAGACCACGGTGGAGTGCCGTGGCCATGCGCCCGACCGCGCCGTCTATGCGCGCCTGCTGGCCGAAGGGCATGCGCGCCGCGGGCTGCCGGTGCGGCTGCTGGGCGTCGGGGTGGGGACCAGCGACCGGGATACGTCGCAGCTGGAATTATTCGACTAAACCCCATGGATTATTCAAGCGAATAATCAACGAACCAAAAAAATCACCAACTCGATAAGTCGCGACAATATTTTTGCCTACTGCAGGTCGTTGCGCATCACCAGCAGCCACGGCATATGCGAGTTGGTCAGGCCATCGAGCCGGCCTGAATCGCCCAGCTCGATCTCTTCCAACGACACCGACTGCTGCACGTTGCCGCCGATGGCGCGAATCACGCGCGCTGCCGGGTCCACCGCGACCACGATGTCGCAATGCATCGGCGTGGTGCCGAAGCCGATCTCGCCGATGTCCTCCAGGTAGCGGTCACGCCCGCGGCCCGCGCAGATGATGTCGCCGGGACGCGGCATGGCAGGCACCGGCTCGAGATGGAAGGCAGGCCGGGGCAGGATGCCGTCGCGCGCATCCACCACGTACATCGAATGCGACTGGCCGGTCAGGAACTGGCGCTCGTCCAATCCCGCCTTGCGCAGCACCCAGGAGATGAACACCGCCGACCAGGCCCACGCGCCCTGCGTCACCTGCCCGCAGCTGGGGGTCTCGCCGACGATGCCCCAGTAGCGACGGGCAAGGGTGCAGCCCAGCGGCGTCGCTTCCATGCCAGTGCCGTCGGGGAAGGACAGGCAGTGGGACAACGGCGGCTGGTTGGCATTGGTTTCGGTATCGGCGCTGGTGGGAAGCTGGCCGGGGGCCGGGCTATCGCCCGGGACCTCCGGCGGCTCGGGCAGCGGCGGGGGCAGTTCCGGTGCGGGCAGCGGACTATAGGTGACGCAGGCGCTATCGTCGCGGCCCAGCCGCACCACCTGGCCGCCCCAGCGTGCCCATTCCTGCGTGGCGATCTCGACGATGCGTTCGCGCGGCGTGGCGCCTGGGTGCGTTACCGGCCTTTCGTTGTCGGGCAGGGCGCGCGCCTGCGGGCGGGCGGGTTCGCTGATGGTGGTACAGGCGCTGAGCAGCGCAAGCGCCATGGCGGCACAAAATGCCTGTGGAGAAACCTGTGGAATCGACTGTGGAAAGCGCTGTGAATAACGCTGTGGAGATCTGCGGCGCGGCGGACGGGCGAACATAGGAGCCCCACGTACTGCGGCACCCGGTCCGGCCAGCAACGGCCAAGGCTGGACGCCTGTTGGAAGACTTCGCGCGCGATCGCTGTGGCTGCGGCTACAGCGATGCGGCGGATACTGCAGAAATTCCGGAACACTGCTGTGGATAACGTCCCCCGCCTGGCGCACACCTGCGCCCTCGGGCACTGGGCGGCGGCATGGCGGGGTCAGGCAAATCCGGGCCGTGCAGTGCTGCAGCCCGTCAGGCTCACTGGTTGACCGCGTCCTTGAACTTCTGGCCGGCCTTGAACTTCACGGTCTTGGCGGCTTCGACCTTGATTTCTTCGCCGGTGCGCGGGTTGCGCGCCATGCGCTCGCCACGCTCGCCCTTGCTGAACGTGCCAAAGCCGATGAGGCTCAGCGTGTCGCCCTTGGCCACGGCGTCCATGATGGCCGACAGGGTCACGTTCAGTGCCTGTTCCGCCTTGGCCTTGGTCAGACCGTCAACCCCGGCTGCGATCGCGTCGATCAGTTCGGTTTTCGTCATGCTTCACTCCGTATCGAGTTGATAAAACACAGGCGTCCCGGTCCCGGGCGGCCAGGCTGGCACGGCCCCGGCAAAGACGCCGCGGGCCACATGATACCGTGTCGGACAAGGCGCACCGGGAACAGATTGTTACGGGGTAGTTTCCGCCAGCCCGCTTCAGGCCGTGCCTGGCGGGAATGTGACGCAGCGTTCGGGGCTGCCGCGCAAGGGCAAAGGCGTGACGGAAACGCTCCATGAGGCCGCTAAGGGCCCCTGGACGCGTTCCGGGACCAGCAGGGGTAGGTCAGCGCGCCAGAGGCCCCTGAGAGGCTGTAGAGGGCCTCTCGTCGTCTTTCGCAGGCGGAGTAGCCCAGAAGTCTCAACTCGCTCAGGGACCGCCTATGGTGCCTCACAGGCGGCATGCACTATGTTGCACGTTTGCCCGCCCAGCCGCAGTTCACCGAAACCTTGCTGGTATTCGGCCCATGCATGGGCTCCCGGGCGCTTCCGTCAGGCACGCATCGCGGCGTATACGCCGTCGACACACCCGCGCCGCGTATACCTCCTGGGGGGCGTATACGCGACTTCCTCTCCAAAAACCAAAGCGTCTCCTGGCGTAAACGGCCACCTCCTTTCGGCTGAGCCTTGCTTCGGGGCCACCGGGCCGGGCTTGTTCTTTCGGTTTACCTCTTTCTTTTCATGTATACAAATAGTGGTAGTAGGTAAACACCCGCCTGCGCTGTGGAAAACCCCGTAAACGTCTTTTTGCTCAACGGTTTACGTAAACGAGAAGTGGTCTTATCCAGTGTTGGTCGAGGTGGATGACTCAGCCCTATGGATGAGGTCGGTGCCGGAGCCCCTCCGACTTATGCCTGATGCATCCCCATGCCAGCCCCAGGCAGCCCACATCGAATCCGCGCGCTTTTCCACAGTTCGGGGCCGGGTTATCCACAGCGGGAGGCGTAAACGATCGGCGCGACGCCGGGAAATGTTGTGGTGTATACCGCGCAAACCGGGTGGTCATACCAGCGCGCGAGGTATACCGTGGTCGCGCAGAGGTTGGCACGCGTATACCTGCGGCGCCTGGTGCCGGCACGCGCAAGGCGCACGTATACGTGTTGCGGCTGCGCCGGTATCATGCCGATCGCCGGCACGGCAGGCACAACAGGCGACACGCACGGATAGGCAAATGGCGGACAAGGCAAAGCGCAAGGCAGCGGGCGAGGGCAGGAAGAAGACAGCGAGCGACCGGATCGAGGTGCGCCAGTCAGGTGTGCACGGCAAGGGCGTCTATGCGATCGCGGCGATTGCCGAAGGCGAGCGCGTGATCGAGTACAAGGGCGAGCACATCTCGTGGAAGAAGGCGCTGGAGCGCCATCCGCACGATCCGAGCGATCCCAACCACACCTTCTATTTCAGCCTTGACGATGGCAGCGTGATCGACGCCAAGTACGGCGGCAACCGCGCGCGCTGGATCAACCACGCCTGCGCGCCCAACTGCGAGGCGCGCGAGAAGAAGGGCCGGGTGTTTATCCACGCGCTGCGCGATATCGCCCAGGGCGAAGAGTTGTTCTATGACTACGGCCTGGTCATCGACGCGCGCTATACCGCCAAGCTGAAGAAAGAGTTCGAGTGCCGCTGCGGCAGCCCGCAATGCCGCGGCACGATGCTGGCGCCCAAGGAAAAGAAGAAGAAGGACAAGTAAGGCGGGAGCCCGGACCAGCGGGCGCCGCACGCGCAGCGAGCGGGTTCAGGCCACCGAGCCCGCCGGCTCGCAGGGAATCCGGATCACGAAGCGCATCGTCGGCCGCCGCTCCGGCGTCCCGTCACCCGCCTGGGCCGGAGCCGTGACGCCGCCGGGCACCGGCGGCACATCCTCGATGCGGATGGTGCCCTGGTGCAGGGTCACGATCTCGTGCACGATGGCCAGCCCCAGGCCGGCGCCGCCGGTGGGTGCGGCACGGCCGCCCCCGCCCGGTTCCGGCGAGCGGTCACCGCGGAAGAAGCGCTTGAACACCTCCTCGCGCCGCTGCGGCGGGATGCCGGGGCCGTTGTCTTCCACCATCACCACCGCCATGCCGCGGTGGCCCATGGCCTCGCCGCCGGCGCGCACCGTGATGCGCCCGCCCGCGGGCACGTATTTCACCGCATTGTCGATCAGGTTGGACAGCGCCTCGCGCATCAGCAGCCGGTTGCCGCGCACGATCGCCGGCGCGCTACCGGTGAAGGTAGGGCCGGGCAGCACCTCGAAGCCCAGGTCGATGCGGCGCGCCAGCGCCTGCGGCACCCACTCGGCGCCGGTTTCGAAGGCAAGCTCGGCCAGGTCGAAGTGTTCCACCGGCCCCAGCCGTTCCAGCGACAGCCCGGGCTCGGCGCGCGCCAGCGACAGCAGCTGGTTGGACAGCCGCACCGCGCGGTCGGCCGCGGTCTGCACCTCGCGCAGCGCGTGACGGGTGATCTCCAGCGAATCGGCCTCCATGGCCCGGTCGGCGTGCAGCTTGACCGCGGTCAGCGGCGTGCGCAGCTGGTGCGCGGCGTCGGCGATGAATTTGCGCTGGGCGTCGAGCGCATCGCGCAGCCGTGCCAGCAGCGCATTCAGGCCGCGGATCAGCGGCGCGACCTCGGCCGGCACCTGGGTTTCGTCCAGCGCCGCCAGCGATCTTGCGGTCTGCCGGTTGAGCTTGTCGGCCAGGATCTGCAGCGGAACCAGTTCTTCCTTGAGCACGTGCGACAGGATCAGGCTGCCCACCAGCAGCAGCAGGATCAACGGGACCGAGACCGACAGCAGGATCTCGTTGGCGGCCGTCTCGCGCCGGTCCAGCAGTTCGGCCACTTCCACCACGATCGGCCCGCGCGCGGCCTTGCCTGCCTCGCTGGTGCCGAGTTCGTCCACGGCGGGGCTGGGCAGCATCACCGGCAGGCGCACCGCGCGCACCTGGCGGCCGCTGAACCAGGCGTAGAAGAGCCGGGCGTCGTGGAGCGTGGTCTGGCCGGTGCCGTAGCCGAGCCACGTGTCCATGCCGCCGATCAGCCCGTCGGGGCCGTGGATGCGCCAGTAGATGCGGTCGGTACCCTCGGCCTCGACCAGCGTCTGCGCGATCATCGGGATGTCCTGCTCCAGGCGCGGGCCGGCGATGTGGATCTGCTGGGCGATATTGTTGGCCACGCCGTACAGCGCGCGGTCGAACACCTGCGTGGTGTAGTGCGCCGCCAGCCAGTACGACAGCGAGCCGCTGGTCAGCACCAGTGCAAACAGCGGCGTGGCCAGCGCGCGCAGCAGGTGCACGCGCAGGCTGGGATTGGAGCCGGGGCGCGTGGCCTGGCGCATGGCGGGTGCAGCGGGCTCGGCGCCGGGCACGGCCGCGCTGCGGCCGGCGACAGGCTCGGCGGCAGAGGCGGAACGGGAATTACGGGATCTTGGCCACATTGCCGGCTAGACCGAGAGGCGCGGCCGCAACGCTGCCTGCGGCCGGTCGGGGTTCATTGGCCGGCGCGGTTCTGCAGCAGGTAGCCGAAGCCGCGCACGGTGACGATCTCGACATCGCTGTCCTCGAGCTTCTTGCGCACGCGGTGCACATAGACCTCGATCGCGGTGTCGCCCACGGTGTCGCCGCCTTCGCCGGCGGGGTGGGCAAAGGTGGCCAGGTGGTCCTGCAGCTGCGCCTTGCTGACCACGCGGCCCTGGCGCTGCAGCAGCAGCTCGAGCACAGCGAACTCACGCGGCGACAGTTCCAGCGGGCGGGCGTCGATAAACATGCGGCGGTCGTTGCCCGACAGGCGCAGGCGCCCCAGGCGCACATCGCGTTCGGGCGCGGCCTCGCCGTGCTGGCTGCGGCGCAGCAGCACGCGCACGCGGGCTTCCAGCTCGGGCAGCGCGAAGGGTTTGATCAGGTAATCGTCGGCGCCGGCATTCAGGCCGGAGAGCTTGTCTTCCAGCTCGTCGCGAGCGGTCAGGATGATCACGGGGGTGGTGCGGTTGCGGGCGCGGTAGCGCGCCAGCAGGGTCATGCCGTCGATGCCGGGCAGGCCCAGGTCGAGGATGACCAGGTCATGCTGCTCGCGCAGCAGGTGTTCGGTGGCATAGACGCCGTCATGGACGACGCGCACCTGGTGGCCGGCGCGGGACAGGCCGGCTTCAACGCCGCTGGCAATCTGGCGGTCGTCCTCGATCAGCAGGATACGCATGGCGGCTCGGGCAGGAAATTGGGCATGGCTGGAGGGAAGGCCCCTGGCGCACATGAGGTGCGGGCCTGCCGCAGATTGTACAAGGCGCGGGCGGCCGGTTCCTTACGGTTAGCCTACAGCCGCGCCCGCAGCCATGCCTGCCCGGCTGCGCTCCCCTCAGTCCTGCGCCACCGCGGCGGCGGCGCGCTCGATAAAGTGCGCCAGGTCGATGTCGCGCTGCGTCAGGCCGTTGGCGTCATGCGTGGACAGCGTGATATCGACGCGGTTGTAGACGTTGAACCATTCCGGGTGGTGGTCGGCCTTTTCGGCCTGGATCGCCACGCGCGTCATAAAGCCGAAGGCGGCGTTGAAGTCGTGGAAGGTAAAGCGCTTGAAGATCGCGTCGCGGTCCTGGACGGGGGTCCAGCCGGGCAGGTCGGCCAGCAGTGTGGCGCGTGCTTGCGGAGAAAGAGGGGTCATAGAGGGCTCGATCTGGTCGTAGGAAAACGAAGTCCGCAAAAATGCGGACAGCCGGCCCGCCCGCGCCGTGGCGGCGGGCATGCCGGCATTGTTTCACAAAGCGGGAGGTGGGGCAGGGCCCGAAGGCCCGGGATTGCGGGCGTTGCCGCTCAGATATCGTCCGTCTGGGCCCAGCCTTCGCGGGTGCCGACGTTGATCACCTGGTCGCCCGGCGCCACGTCGCCCGCGCCCAGCGTAGGCAGCGCGCGCAGTTCCTGGTACAGCGGCGCGAAGTCGGGCCGGGTGGCGTCGAACAGCTGCTCGAAGCTGTCGATCACGAAGTAGGTCTTCTGGAAGGTATCGATGCGGTAGCGCGTGCGCATGATGCGGCGCACATCGAAGCCGATCCGGTTGGGACTGGCCGAATCCAGGCTGTAGATCGACTCGCCCTGGCTGGAGAGGATGCCCGCGCCGTAGATGCGCAGCCCTTGCGGCGTGCGGATCAGGCCGAATTCAACGGTGTACCAGTACAGGCGCGACAGCATGTCCAGCGCGCCCATCCCGGCCGCCTTCAGGCCGCCCTTGCCGTAGGCCTCCATGTAGTCGGCAAAGACCGGGTTGATCAGCAGCGGCACATGGCCGAACACATCATGGAAGCAATCCGGCTCCTGCAGGTAGTCCAGCTGCTCGGGCTTGCGCATCCACCAGCTCGCCGGGAAGCGGCGGTTGGCCAAGTGCTCGAAGAACACCTCGTCCGGCACCAGCCCCGGCACGGCCACGACCTGCCAGCCGGTGGCGCGCATCAGCGTTTCGTTGAGCTGGTCGAATTCGGGAACGCGGTCCTTTTCCATGCCGAGCGTGGCCAGGCCTTGCAGGAACTCGTCGCTGACCCGGCCCTGCAGCATCGAGGCCTGGCGCTCGTACAGCTTGCGCCAGATGGCGTGGTCGGTGCTGGTGTAGCGGTGCACCGGCTGCTCGATGGTGAAATCGGGGCGCAGCGACTGGCCGGACAGCAGGCCGGCGTCGAACTGTTCCTTGAGCTTGTCGGTCAGGGTGCCCTGGAAGGCACTGTCGGGGGCTTGTGCGGCCGTAGCGGTGGCGGACATGGGGGAGCGTCTCCTTGGAATGCGTGGCTGCTGCATCGTCGGCAGCAAGAATGCGGATTTACTGCGTAGTTTAGACATCGACACGCGCAAACTGGCCGCATAATCCGCTTGTTTCTGGGTATGCGTGCATATAATGTGCATCGTGCGATCACAGAATGCGGGATTTGTGTATGACTGCCCAGAACGTCTCCCTCGACCCCTTCGACCTGGCCCTTTTGGCCGCGCTGCAGGCCGACGGGCGCTCCACCCATCAGCAACTGGCCGAGCGCGTACACCTGTCGCCCAGCCAGGTCGGCCGCCGCCTGGCGCGGCTGGAGGCCGACGGCGTAATCACCGGCTACCGGGTCAGCCTGTCGTCGCAAGCGCTGGGCCTGGGCGTGCTGGTCTTTATCAGCGTCAAGCTGGCTCACCACGGCGACACCATCATCGAGCGCTTCCGCGAAGAGATCCTGCTGCTGGAAGAAGTGCAGGAGTGCTACTCGGTGGCGGGCGAGGCCGACTACCTGATCCGCGTGGTCGTGGCCGACCTGCCCACGCTGGCCGAATTCACCATGAAGCGGCTGATGCGAGTGCCCGGTGTCGAAAGCGTGCGTTCGAATATCGTGCTGACCGCGATCAAGTGCGAGGGCGCGCTGCCGCTGTCCCACCTGCGCTGAATCTTTTCCCGCGGCCCGTTGCAGGATTGCGTACCGGTCTTGCACTCCTGTGGCGTGCGTGTCACCCTCGCCGGGTGCCATAACCGGAGGCTGGCAGGATGAAGGGAATCGTTGCCCGAGCAGATCGGGGCCTTGGCAAGGCGCCGCAGCAACCGCACGCACGGCGCGCCGCCGCTGCACTGGCCCTGGCGGGCGCTTTCGCATCGCTGGCGGGCGCCGGCGCCCAGGCGGCACAGGTGACCCGCTTCTCGCCGGAAGGCACGGTCGGGCAGGTCAGGCAGGTGGCGATCCGCTTCGACGAGGCGATGGTGCCGATGGGCGATGTCCAGGCCGCAGCGCCCGCGACGGTTTCCTGCACCGGCGCCAGCACCGGCGGGCAGGCCCGCTGGGTCGATGCGAAAAACTGGGTCTACGATTTCACCAGCGACCTGCCGCCCGGCGTGCGCTGCAGCGTGCGCATGCGCGCCGACCTGCGCAGCGCGGCCGGCACCGCCTACGCCGGCAAGCCGGAATACCGCTTCGAGACCGGCGGCCCCACCGTCATCGCCAGCCGTCCCTCGGGCGGCGAGATCGAGGAAGACCAGGTCTTCGCGCTGCGCTTCAACGGCGTGGCCACGCCGGCCTCGGTGCGCGAACATGCCTGGTGCCAGGCGCAGGGGTTGGGCGAACGCATCCCCGTGCGGCTGCTGTCCGGCCACGAGCGCGAGGCAGTGCTCAAGGCCATCTACTGGGAACGCATTGCCAAACAGGCGCCGGATGCCGTGCACCTGCTCGCCTGCCAGCAGCGCCTGCCGGCCGCGGCGCGCGTGCAGTTGGTGCTGGGCGCGGGCATTGCCACCCCGTCCGGTGTCGCCACGCGCGACGAGCGCCGCTTCGATTACACCGTGCGCGAGCCCTTTACCGCCAGCTTCAGCTGCGAGCGCGAGCACGCGCAGTCGCCCTGCACGCCGCTGCGACCGATGTCGGTCACCTTCTCCTCGCCGGTATCGCGCAAGCAGGCCGAGCGCGTGGTGCTGAAGGGCTCCGCGGGTCCGCGCGCGCCGAAGTTCGACCCCGACCTGGCGCCGGATGCCAGCCTCAATGTGCTGACCTTTGCCGCGCCGTTCGCGGAAAAGGCCCAGTTCACCATCGATGTGCCCAAAGACCTGAAGGACGACAGCGGCCGCACGCTGGCCAATGCCGACCTGTTCCCGCTCAAGGTCACCACCGCGGCGATGCCGCCGCTGGCCAAGTTCGCCGCGGCGCCGTTTGGCGTGGTCGAGCGCTTTGGCGAGCTGCCGCGCGGCAAATCCCCGGCGGACTATCCGCCGCTGCTGCCGGTGACGCTGCGCAATGTCGAGGCCGATCTCGCGGTGCGCGGCGTGCAGGCGCAGGCCGGCACCGTGATGAAGCTGAAGCTGGATGACGATGCGGCGGTGATGCACTGGTTCGGCCTGGTGCGCCGCATGCACGAGAGCAGCTATACCCGCGCGGAGCTCGATGCCGTGCTGGCGGGCCGCTCGCCATACCGGGTCAACAATCCGCGCAACGCCGTGGCGATCGAGACGCGCTCGGTGACGCTGCTCGAGCACGCCCCCGGCGTGCAGAAGCTGGCCGTGCCCAAGCCCTCGGGCGATGCGCCGCGGCCGTTCGAGGTGGTCGGCATCCCGCTGCCGGAACCTGGTTTCCATGTGGTCGAGATCGCTTCGCCGATGCTGGGCGAGGCGCTGCTCGGCAAGCGCGCGCCGATGTACGTGCGCACCGCGGCGCTGGTGACCAACCTTGGTGTGCATTTCAAGCTGGGGCGCAGCACCGGCAACGAGGACGACGGCAGCCGCAGCGGACTGGCGTGGGTGACCACGCTGGATGACGGCAAGCCGGTGGCCGATGCCGCCGTGGCAGTGCGCGATTGCAACGGGCGCCTGCTGGGCGAGGGGCGTACCGATGCCAGCGGCGTGGTGCGTTTTGGCAAGCTCGGCGCCGCGCCTGAGGCCAGTTGCGACCAGAACGGCCTGTCGGGCTATTTCGTCTCGGCGCGCATCGCCGCCGGGCATCCGCAGTCGCGCGGCAAGGCCGACATGGCCTTCGTGATGTCGGACTGGAACCGAGGCATCGAGAGCTGGCGCTTCCATGTGCCGACCGATACCAGCACGGCGCCCACGGTGCGCGCGCACACCATCTTCGACCGCACGCTGCTGCGCGCCGGCGAAACCGTATCGATGAAGCACCTGATCCGCGCCGAAACCTTGCAGGGTTTTGCGCTGCCGCCGGCCAGCCGGCCGCTGCCCATGCGCGCAGTCATCCGCCATGAAGGCAGCGGCCAGACCTACGAGCTGCCGCTGCAATGGCGCCAGACCGCGACCGGCGGGCGCAGCGCGGAAAGCACGTTCCAGGTGCCGCCGGCGGCGAAGCTCGGTGTCTACACCGTCGAGCTGGAAACGCAGAAAGGCGAAGGCGCGCAGGACGATGGCGGCGCGCGCAGCTACACCAGCGGCAGTTTCCGCGTCGAGGCTTTCCGCTTGCCGGTGCTTGCCGGCACGCTGCAGGTTGCCGGCAAGCCGGGCGCCGTGATCGCGCCCGCCGAACTGCCGGTCGGCGTCGAGATCCACTATCTCACCGGCGGTGGCGCCGCCGGCCTGCCAGTGCGCGTGTCCGCGCTGCTGCGCGACAAGTACGTCAGCTTCCCCGGCTATGACGAGTTCTCGTTCAACCCGCCGCGCGCGGAGCGCGAAAGCACCAGGGGCGACGAGGAGATGGACCAGGATGAGCAGAGCAATGCCGACAGCCAGAAGCTGGTCGCCGACAAGCTGCCGGTCACGCTCGACAAGAACGGCAATGGCAGCGTGACGCTGCGCGAACTGCCCAAGACCGAAGCGCCGCGCGACCTGGTGCTCGAAGCCGGCTTTGCCGATCCCAACGGTGAGATCCAGACGCTGCGCCAGACTGTGCCGGTATGGCCGGCGGCGGTGGTGGCCGGCATCCGCACCGAAGGCTGGGTCTCGATCAAGCAGAAGCTGGCCGTGCATGGCGTGGTGCTGGACGTCAACGGCAAGCCGGTGGCGGACGCGCCGGTCAAGGTCAGCGCGCGGGCGCGCATCACCACCTCGGCGCGCAAGCGCGTGGTGGGCGGCTTCTACCGCTATGACAACCGCAGGGAGACGCGCGACCTTGGCACCGTCTGCGAGACGCGCACCGACGCGCAGGGCCGCGCGCGCTGCGAAGTGGCGCTGGACCAGGCCGGCCAGGTGGAACTGGTGGCGAGCGCGCGCGACAAGGACGGTCGCACCGCGCAGGCCGCGTCGACGGTCTGGGTCACGCGCCAGGGCGAGCTGTGGTTCGGCGGCGAGAACCATGACCGCATCGACCTGCTGCCCGAGAAGAAGTCCTACGCCCCGGGCGACACCGCGGTGTTCCAGGTGCGCATGCCGTTCCGCCACGCCACCGCGCTGGTGGCGGTGGAGCGCGAAGGCATCTACCAGGCCCAGGTGGTCGAGCTGCACGGCAGCGATCCCACCGTGCGCGTGCAGGTGAAGCCGGAATGGGGCCCCAACGTCTACGTGTCGGTGCTGGCCCTGCGCGGGCGCCTGCATGAAGTGCCCTGGTATTCCTTCTTCACCTGGGGTTGGCGCCAGCCGGGCGAGTGGTGGCGCGCGTTCCGCAGCGAAGGCCGCGACTACGCCGCGCCGACGGCACTGGTGGACCTGTCCAAGCCGGCCTTCCGGCTGGGGCTGGCCGAGATTCGCGTTGGCAATGCCGGCCACCGGCTCGACGTCACCGTCACGCCGGACAAGGCGACATACCAGGTGCGCGGCAAGGCGCGCGTGGCGATCCAGGTCAAGTTGCCCGACGGCAAGCCCGCCGCCAACGGCGAGGTGGCGCTGGCCGCGGTGGACCAGGCGCTGCTGGAGCTGATGCCCAACACCAGCTGGGATCTGCTCGACGCGATGCTGCAGCGGCGCGGCTACGGCGTGGAGACCTCTACCGCGCAGATGGAGATCATCGGCCGGCGTCACTACGGCCGTAAGGCGGTGCCTGCGGGCGGCGGCGGTGGCAAGAGCCCGACGCGCGAGCTGTTCGACACGCTGCTGCTGTGGAACCCGCGCGTGCAGCTCGATGCCGAGGGCCGTGCCAGCCTGGACGTGCCGCTCAACGATTCGCTGACCAGCTTCCGCATCGTCGCCGTGGCGGACCTGGGCGTGGGCCGTTTCGGCACCGGCAGCGCGACCATCGCCGCGACCCAGGACCTGCAGGTGATTTCCGGCCTGCCGCTGCTGGTGCGCGAGGATGACCGCTATCGCGCCATGTTCACGCTGCGCAATACCACCAAGCGCGCGATGACGGTGCAGGCGAGCGCGCGCGGCACGCTGGTCGGCAATGAGGCCGCGCTGCCCGCGCAGACCGTGCAGATCCCCGCCGGCGAGGCGCGCGAGATCGGCTGGGACGTGACCACGCCGGCGCTGCTGGCGTATTCGCGCAGCGGCACGGTGCAGTGGGAAGTGCAGGCGAGCGAGCAGGGCACGGGCGGCGCAGCCGACCGCATCAAGGTGTCGCAGCAGATCGTGCCCGCCGTACCGGTGACGGTGCAGCAGGCCACGCTGGCTCAGGTGGCGCCGTCGCTGTCGGTGCCAGTCAAGGCACCGCCGGGCGCGCTGAGCGATCCCTCCGGCAAGCTGCGCGGCGGGTTGCAGGTGAACTTCCAGTCGTCGCTGGCGGGCGGCATGCCGGGCGTGCGCGACTGGTTCCTCAACTACCCGTTCACCTGCCTGGAGCAGCGCGCATCGAAGGCCATTGGCCTGAACGACACGGCCGCGTGGGATGCACTGATGACGCAACTGCCGTCCTACCTCGATGCCAACGGGCTGGCCTCGTACTTCCCGCTCAATGCCGATGGCGACTTCGGCAGCGAGGTGCTGACCGCCTACCTGCTGTCGGTGACCGACGAAGCCGCGCGCGCCGGCCTGCTGCTGCGCATCCCCGACGCGCAGCGCGCGCAGATGGAGCGCGGGCTGACGGACTTTGTCGAAGGCCGCATCCGCCGCGACAGCTGGGCCCCGGTTGGCGGCACGCAGTACCTGGAAGTGCGCAAGCTGGCGGCGCTCGAGGCGCTGTCGCGCACCGGCCATGCGCAGGCACGCATGCTCGGCTCGATCCAGATCCTGCCGGCACAGTGGCCCACGTCCGCGCTGCTCGACTGGACCCTGCTACTGACGCGCATGCAGGACATCCCGCAGCGCGAGCAACGGCTGGCCGAAGCCCAGCAACTGCTGCGCTCGCGCCTGACGGTGCAGGGCACGCGGCTGGCCTTCTCTACCGAGCGCAATGACGACTGGTGGTGGATGATGGCCGGCGGCGACACCAACGCCGCGCGCCTGCTGGCGCTGGCTGCCGAACTGCCGGGCTGGAAGGACGACGCACCGCAACTTGCGACCGGGCTGCTGGGCCGGCAAGTGCGCGGCGCCTGGGGTACCACCACCGCCAACGCGTGGGGCATGCTGGCGGTGACGCGCTTCGCGCAGGTGTTCGAGAAGACGCCGGTGGCGGGCAGCACGCGCGTGAGCGTCAGCAATGCCGCCGATGCCACGCGCAGCTTCGACTGGGCGCGCGCGCAGCGTACCGATGGCGTGGCGCAGGGCGGCGTCGACCTGCCCTGGCCGGGTGGCGCTGACGGTGGCACGCTGCAGGTCGACCACGCCGGTGCCGGCCATCCCTGGACTACGGTGCGCGCGCAGGCCGCAGTGCCGGTGACCGCGCCGCTGGCCGCCGGCTACCGCATCAAGCGCACAGTGACGCCGCAGGAACAGGCGGTGGCGGGCAAGTGGTCGCGCGGCGATGTGTACCGCGTCAAGTTGGAGATCGATGCGCAGGCCGAGATGACCTGGGTGGTGGTCAGCGATCCGGTGCCGGCCGGCGCGACCATCCTTGGCAGCGGCCTGGGGCGGGATTCCCAGATTGCCACGCGCGGCGAGAAGCGCAAGGGCATGGCCTGGCCGGCCTATACCGAACGCACGCCGCAGGCCTATCGCGAGTACTTCGCTTATCTGCCCAAGGGCACGGCCTCGGTCGAATACACCGTGCGGTTGAACAACGCCGGCGACTTCGCGCTGCCGCCCACGCGCGTCGAAGCGCTGTATGCCCCCGACGTGTTCGGCGTGGCGCCGAACGCGCGGCTGGTGGTGGGGGCGCGTCCATGAGCTGGCAGGCGCTGAGGATGCCGGCACGCGTGCGCGAGTGGTGGCTCGCGGGGGCGGTCGCCGGCGTGGTCTACGGCGCGCTGCTGGTGCAGGTGGCGATGGAACTGCCCGAAGGCGCGCCGCTGACCGGGCAGATCGCCATGCAGCCGATATGGAAAAGCGCGATGGCGCTGCTGCTGGCGCGCGCTGCGTGGTTCCACCGGCCCGTGGCCGAGCGGAACTGGATGGTGGCGGCGCTGGTGTTCTCGGCGCAGGGCGACTTCCTGCTGGCGGTGCCGTCGCTGTCGGTCTCGTTTGTCGGTGGCCTGGGTGCCTTCCTGCTCGCGCACCTGGCCTACATGTGCGTGCTGGTGCCGCGTGCGGGTGACTACCGTGCGCACCGGCTGATCGCGTGCGGCGCCATTATGGGCGTGGCCGGCACCATGCTCGGCCGCTTCTGGCCTAACCTGGGCGCGCTGATGCTGCCAGTGGTGGTGTACGTGATCGTGCTCACGGCGATGGTGTGCAGCGCGCTGGTGGCGCGGCTGCCTACGCCGCTGGCGGCACTGGGCGCGTTGTGCTTTGCCGCATCGGACCTGATGATCGGCATCGCGCGCTTCCTGTTGCCGTTCGATAATTTCCACCTCAGCATCTGGTGGACCTACGCCGCCGCGCAGCTGTTGCTGGTAGCGGGCATCGTGTCGGGACGCGCGCAGGCATGAGGCCACATTGCCGTCGCGCCTTGCTGATCGCGGTAGTGGCCTGGTCCTCGCCGGCTGCGGCCTTGCCTTCCTTCGAACAGGTCCGCACCGACTGGCGCAGTGCCGACGTGGTGGTGCTGGACCGCCACGGCGATACCGTGGGCCGCGTGCGGGACGATTTCCGCGCGCGCCGCGGCGACTGGGTCGCGCTGGCGGAGACCTCACCCGCATTGCGCACTGCCATCGTGCTGTCGGAGGACCGGCGCTTCTATGCGCATAGCGGCGTGGACTGGCAGGGCGTGGCCGCCGCCGCGTGGGCCAACCTGTGGAACACGCGCACGCGCGGCGCCTCGACGCTGACCATGCAGCTGGCGGGGCTGCTCGACGACGACCTGCGCCGGCCCGGCGCGGCGGGGCAGGGGCGCAGCTTCACGCAGAAACTGGGACAGGCCGCGGGCGCGGCCGCGCTGGAGCGTAGCTGGAGCAAGGACCAGATCCTGGAGGCCTACCTGAACCTGGTGCCGTTCCGCGGCGAGCTGGTGGGCTTGTCGGCGATGTCGCAGGTGCTGTTCGGCAAGTATCCGGAAGGGCTCAACGCGCGCGAGTCGGCGCTGGCAGTGGCGCTGGTGCGCGCGCCCAATGCGAAGGCGGCGCAGGTGGCGAGCCGCGCCTGCGGCATCCTGCGCGAGATGCGGGTGCCGCGCGAGTGCGACGGGCTGGAAGGCTTCGCGCAGCTCGCGCTGCTGCGTACCGGCCCGGTGGCACAGCGCGCGGCGGCAGCGATGGCGACCTCGGCATCGCCACAGTTTGCGCCGCACCTGTCGCGCCGGCTGGTCGGCGAAACGCGGGCGCAACTGGCGCCCGGTGCGCCGATGCCCGCGCGCATCGCCTCCACGCTCGACGCCCGCCTGCAGCGCGCGGCCATGGCCAGCCTCGACCGGCACCTGCGCGAACTGACCGGGCGCAATGTCGAAGACGGCGCGGTGGTGGTGATCGACAACGCCAGCGGCGATGTGCTGGCCTACGTGGGCTCGTCTGGCGCGCTGTCGGCGGCGGCGCAGGTGGACCATGCTGCCGCGCTGCGGCAGGCGGGCTCGACGCTCAAGCCGTTCCTGTACGAACAGGCGCTGGAAGAGAAGCGGATCACCGCGGCATCGCTGCTGGACGACCGGCCCGTCAACCTGCCGGTTGGTGGCGGGCTCTACGTGCCGCAGAACTACGACCACCGCTACGCCGGCTGGGTCAGCACGCGCGCGGCGCTGGCCGCGTCGCTGAACGTGCCGGCGGTGCGCACACTGGTGATGGTGACTCCGCACCGCTTCCACAAGCGGCTGGTGGCGCTCGGGCTGCCGCTGACCGAGGCGGGCGACTACTACGGCTACAGCCTGGCGCTGGGCAGCGCCGATGTATCGCTGCTGGCGCTGACCAATGCCTATCGCGCGCTGGCCAACGGCGGGCGCTACGCGCCGCCGCGGCTCAGGCAAGGCATGCCCGCGCCGGCGATGATACCGGTGATGCAGCCGGCCGCGAGCTACGTGATCGCCGATATCCTGTCCGATCGCCACGCACGTGCGCGCACCTTCGGCCTCGACAGCCCGCTGACCACGCGCTTCTGGACCGCGGTCAAGACCGGCACCAGCAAGGACATGCGCGACAACTGGTGCATCGGCTGGTCGCAGCGCTATACGGTGGGCGTGTGGGTCGGCAATGCCAGCGGTGCCAGCATGCACGATGTCTCGGGCGTGTCGGGCGCGGCGCCGGTGTGGCATGACGTCATGGAAGCGCTGCACCGCGCGCAAGGCAGCCGCGCGCCCGCGGCGCCCGCGGGCGTGGAGCGCGCGGCGCTGACTTTTGCCGATGGCCTCGAACCCGCGCGCGAAGAAGTCTTCCTGACCGGCACCGCGATCACGCGCGTCAGCGTCGGCGCCCCCGCCGCGCGCCCGAGCGCACCGGTGATCGCCAACCCGGCCGACGGCACCGTGTTCGCCCTCGATCCCGACATGCCGCCCGCGTCGCAGCGCGTGTGGTTCCAGGCCGAGGGCGTGGCGGGGCAGGCCGCGCGCGCGGTCAGCTGGCGCATGGACGGCAAGCCGCTGGGCCGCGGCGGCGAGGTGGCTTGGCTCCCGTGGCCGGGGCGGCACCAGGTGGAACTGCTCGATGCCGCGGGCAAGGTGGTGGACCGTATCGGCATCGAAGTGCGCGGCGCATCGGTGCGCGCGCCGGCCACTGCCTCAAAGCGCTGAAACCGGCGCGTGCGCTTTCAGGAAGTCGACGAACACCCGCAGCTTGGGCGGCATCAGCACGCGGCCCGGGTAGTACAGGTAGAAGCCGTCGAACGGCGGCAGCCAGGCATCGAGCACGGTGACCAGCCGGCCGCTGTCGAGCGCGGCCTGGATATGGACCGGGAACTCGTAGATCAGCCCCATGCCATCGAGCGCCGCCTGGTGCAGCAGCGTCTTGTCGTTGGCGATGAGCGCGGCGCGCGTATCGACGGTAAAGGTGCGACCGTCCTCCACGAACTCCCAGCGGTAGACGGTGCCGTGCGGACCGAAGCGGTACTGCAGGCAGGCGTGCGCGTGCAGCTCGCGCGGATGGCGCGGCGTGCCGTGGCGCGACAGGTAGGCGGGTGCGGCAGCCACCACCATGCGCAGCGGGCCGGTGACGGGGATGGCCACCATATCCCGCTGCAGCGCTTCGCCCAGGCGCAGGCCGGCGTCGAAGCCTTCGGCGATCAGGTCGGCAAAGCGGTCGTCCGTGACGACGTCGACGGTAATGCCGGGGCAGGCGCGCATGAATTCGGCCAGCAGCGGACGCAGCACCAGCGCGCCGGCGGTGGTCGGCGTGGTCAGGCGCAGCGTGCCGGCGGGCATGTCGCGCTGCTGGCGGATATCGTCGGTGGCGGCGCCGATCTCGGCCAGCGCGGGCTCGACGCGTGCCAGCAGCGCGGCGCCGGCTTCTGTCAGCCCCACGCTGCGGGTCGTCCGCTGCAGCAGCCGCACGCCCAGCCGTGCTTCCAGCTGGCGGATGGTCTGCGAGATCGCGGACGGGCTCACCGCCAGCTCGGTTGCGGCGGCGGTGAAACTGCCCAGCCGCGCCACGCGGGTGAATGCGGCCATGGCGGGCAGTGAATCGGCGTCGATTGTGAAGTCTGGCTTCATGATGCATGCAGCGTACCACGTTGTTTCCGCGCGGGTCGAGTGGCCATACTTGCCTGCATCCGACGTACACGCCGGCAGGCTGCCGGCCAACAGGAGCCTCTCGATGACCGCAAACGCCATATCCGTCCAACATCGCCAGCTCGGCAATACCGGCCCCAAGGTTTTCCCCCTCGGCCTCGGCTGCATGGGCATGAGCGACTTCTACGGCGCGCGTGACGATGCCGAATCGATCCGCACCATCCACCACGCGCTCGAGCGCGGCATCAATCTGCTCGACACCGCCGATATCTACGGCCCGCACACCAACGAGCAACTGGTGGGCCGCGCCATTGCCGGCAGGCGCGAACAGGTGGTCCTGGCGACCAAGTTCGGCATCGTGCGCGACCCCGCCAACCCGATCGCGCGCGGCGTCAACGGCCGCCCCGAGTATGTGCGCGCCAGCTGCGAGGCCAGCCTGAAGCGGCTGGGCACGGACCATATCGACCTGTACTACCAGCACCGCGTCGACCCGGAAGTGCCGATCGAGGAAACCGTGGGCGCGATGGCCGAGCTGGTAAAGGCCGGCAAGGTGCGCTGGCTGGGGCTGTCGGAAGCGAGCGCTGCGACTATCGAGCGCGCACACAAGGTCCACCCGATTACCGCGTTGCAAAGCGAATACTCGCTGTGGAGCCGCGATGTCGACGAGGACGGCATCCTCGCCACCTGCGAGCGCCTGGGCATCGGCTTCGTGCCGTACAGCCCGCTGGGGCGCGGCTTCCTGACCGGCGCCATCCGCAGCCCGGAAGATTTCGCCGAGGACGATTTCCGCCGTACCAATCCGCGCTTCATGGGCGAGAACTTCGCGCACAACCTGGCGCTGGTCGACAAGGTGCGCGCACTGGCGGCCGACAAGGGTTGCACGCCGGCACAGCTGGCGCTGGCCTGGGTGCTGGCGCGCGGGCCGCAGGTAGTGCCGATCCCGGGTACGCGCCGCGTGGCCAACCTGGAAGACAATCTGGGCGCGCTCGCGGTGCGGCTCGATGCGCGGGACCTGGCCGGGATCGCCGCGGTGTTCCCGGCCGGCGCAGCGGCGGGTACGCGCTACGCCGCGCAAGTGATGAGCCTGCTGGCGCGCTGAGGGGGCGGGGCTGCGCAATAATGGCGCTTCGCCAACGTCTTGCCGGAGTGAGCGCATGTCCCTGGTCCCCCTCGATGCCGCCAGCACCGCGGCGCGCCTGCCATATCCCGAACTGGCGCAGGCCATCGCCGATATGCTGGCCGAACTACGCGACGGCACCGCCATGGCGCCGCCGCGCATCGCACTGCCGGTAGGCGATGCCGAGCGCGGCGAGGGCACGCTGCTGGTGATGCCGGCGCGCAACCGCGACCTGGTGATGACCAAGAACATCACCGTCCATCCCGGCAACCCGCAGCGTGGGCTGCCCAATATCCTCGGCGAAGTGGTGGTGGCCGATGCGCACACCGGCGAACGCGTTGCCATGCTCGACGGTCCCACCGTGACGGGCCGGCGCACCGCGGCGGTCTCGCTGCTGGCGGCGCAGCGCTTTGCGGCACGGCCGGAGGGCGAGTTGCTGATCGTCGGCGCCGGCGTGCAGGCGCTGACGCACCTGGAGGCCTTCGTGGCGGGGCTGGGCGTGCGCAAGGTGTGGCTGCATTCGCGCACGCGCGACAAGGTGGAGGCGCTGGCGGCGCACGCGCGCACGCTGGGTGTCGAAGCCGAGGTGACCGATGCGGTCGCGGCGGTGCTCGCGCGCGTGTCGATGGTGGTGACGGTCACGTCCAGCCGCACGCCGGTGCTGCCGGATCTCGACAGCGGCCTCTGGCGCGACCATCACTTCGTCGCCGCGGTCGGCGCCTTCCGGCCCGATATGTGCGAACTGCCGCCGGCACTGTGCCATGCCGCCGCGGACAACGGCCGGCTGCTGGCCGATACGCTGTTCGGCATCGAAGACGAGGCGGGGGACCTGCTGCAGGCTGGCATCGACTGGGCCACGGTGCAGCCGTTCGAGACCGCGATCCTGCAGGCCGATGCGATCCGCGCCCGCGCCGGCAGCCCGCTGGTGTTCAAGAGCGTGGGTTATGCGCTGTGGGACCTGGCGGCCTGCGTGCTGGCCAGCCGGGCTGGCGCCGCCTGAACCACTAGATTGATGAGCGCCGGCGCGTGGTGCCGGCCTTGCCTTCAGCCTCGTGTGGCTCGCGGCCGCGCAGCCAGCCGTTGAACAGCTCGCTCGCCGGCGCCAGGAAGCTGGCCATCGGTTCGCTGCGGTCGCTGGCGTACCAGTGGCAGTAGCAGCCGTGGATGGTCGCCACCATCAGTCGCGCCATGTCCGCGGACATTGGCTGGCCGGGCTCTGACAGCGCCTCGGCCAGCGCTTGCACGTGCGCGTCCCAGCTGCGCCGGATTTCCTGGCGCACGCTGCCCGAGAACAGCTGCGCGAGCACCACGCCCTTGGCTTCCGGATTCGCGGCGAAGTACGCCGCCACCTCGTCGAATATGTTTTCCAGCCGCTGCGCCGGCGTCTTGCCGGCATGCCGGTCCAGGGCGAGCTCCTGGCCGAACTCGCGGTTTCAGGTGACGGACCGCATCTACCAGGTACGCGGCTTCGACATCTCCAACATGACGATCATCGAGGGCGAGACCGGGCTGATCCTGATTGATCCGCTCACCGCGACGGAGACCCGCACCATCGACGGTGTGCAGATCGAGTTCCTGATGGCGCCCAGCACCGAAGCCCCGGCCGAGATGCTGCTGTACCTGCCGCAGTGGAAAGCGCTGTGCGCCGCCGAGGACGCCACCCACAACCTGTACACCATCCGCGGCGCGCAGGTGCGCGAGACCCAGGCCGGCCGCGCACGCGTGGACGGCGACCCGCAGGCGCTGGGTGCGTGGGTGGCGCTGATGGACAAGTTCGAGCCGAACTTCGGCATCGTGACGCCCTGAGTGCATTGCGATGGGGCAGGCGGTCGATCGCATGCTTGCCCCATAAAACCTCATCGACATGAGGGGTTTTTTCCGGCGTGCGATACAAGCCGTTGCGTCGATGCAGCGCAGCACTGGCCTTCGCGCCGGTTTTCGGGTGTTTACTTAGTGGTTAACCCTTTCTTTAGGGCTCGGCCTCTACGATTCTGTATCGTTGGTGAAACAGTTCTGCTCCCGCAAGTCGGATAATGCATGCCGCAGTAACCGAATGAGGAGTAAGAGGACTATGAAATCGACCAATAAGAAGATGCTGGTGGCTGGCGCTGTCATGGCCCTGGCTGGCGCCGCCCAAGCACAGTCCGCCGGCAGCAATATCGTCAGCATGGGCTGGTTCCGCGTGATGCCGAACAGCTCGGCCGATCCGCTGACCGTTGACAGCATCAACGGCCGCCCGGTCGGCATGACCCGCCCCAACACCGGCGCCGATATCGAATCCGCCGACACCGTGGGCCTGGCCTTTACGCACTACTTCACCGACAACATCTCGGGCGAAATCGTCGCCGGCATTCCGCCCAAGCATGACGTCAAGGGCACCGGCAACTACGCCCAGTATGGCAAGCTGGGTTCGGTCAAGCAGTGGAGCCCGGCGCTGCTGGTCAAGTACCACTTTTTCGACGCCAAGACCAAATTCCGTCCCTACGTCGGCATCGGCGTGAACTACACCTGGTTCACCGACGAGACCATCACCAACCAGAACTTCGTGAATCACGAGTTCCTGCCCGGCGCCAACATGACCGCCAGCGCCAAGCCGTCGTGGAACCCGGTGTTCAATATCGGCGCCAACTACGCCATCGACGACAACTGGTTCGTCGGCCTGTCGGTGTCGTACCTGCCGCTGTCGACCCGCGCCACCTTCACCACGCAGGCGGGCCCGGTAACGATCGTGTCGCACACCAAGATCAAGATCGATCCGGTGGTGACCTTCCTGAATGTGGGCTACCGCTTCTGAGCGCGACACACGGACAAAGCATAAGGGCGCCCGGGCGCCCTTTTTGCTTCGGCAACGCTTGCGGTTTACGCCAAGGACTTGACCGGGTAGCCGGCTTCCTCGATGGCCTGGCGCAGGGCCAGCGTATCGGCGCCGCTTTCCACGCGCACCGCCTGCGTGGGTACGTCGGCGCTCACCTTCGCGGCCGGGTCGACTGCCTGCACCGCGCGCGTGATGGCGCCGATGCAGTGGCTGCACGACATGCCTTCGACCTGGAACTGGATCATGGCTGGAATCTCCTGAAGAAGATGGAAGGGCGGCAGGACGCCGCGACAGACATAGTTTGAACCTTCCTATCGTGGGAAGCGCAAGCGGAATCTGCTATGGACGAAAATGGCGCCCGCGGCATGGCATTCGGCCTTGACCTTCCTATGATGGTAAGGTCCATCATGCAGTCATAGCCACTGCCGATGATCCAGAACCATGCCAAGTTCCAGCGCTGTCCTTCCTTCCCAGCCCGTGCGCCCGGCGGCTGATGCGCCCGAGTGGCGCCTGCCGGTCGATGGCATGACCTGCGCCTCGTGCGTGCGCCGCGTGGAGAACGCGCTGGCGCGCGTGCCGGGCGTGCACGACGTGGCCGTGAACCTGGCGACCGAAACCGCTACGCTGCGCGCCGACTCCGGCGCGGTGCTGCCCGCCGCCGCCCGCGCCGTGGCCGATGCCGGCTATGCGGTGCCGCAGGACACCATCGAACTGGATATTGCCGACATGACCTGCGCCTCGTGCGTGGCGCGCGTGGAGAAAGCGCTGCGCGCCGTGCCCGGCGTGATGGACGCGCAGGTCAACCTGGCGACCGAACGTGCCAGCGTCACCGTGCTGCGCGGCGCGGCGGACACCGCGGCGCTGGCGGCCGCGGTCGCGCGCGCCGGCTACGGTGCCACGCCGGTCACAGAAGCGGCCCCGCAGGCAGTGCAGGCCGCGCGCACCACTGCGTTCCGGGACGGTCCGTGGCCGGTGGCGATCTCGGCGGCGCTGTCGCTGCCGCTGGTGGCGCCGATGGTGCTGGAATGGTTCGGTGTGCACTGGATGCTGCCGGCCTGGGTGCAGTGGCTGCTGGCTACGCCGGTGCAGTTCGTATTCGGCTGGCGCTTCTACAAGGCGGGCTGGAAGGCCGTGCGCGCGGGTGCGGGCAATATGGACCTGCTCGTGGCGCTCGGCACCACGGCGGCCTACGGGCTGTCGCTGTGGCTGATGTGGCGCACGCCGGCCGATGCCATGCCACACCTGTACTTCGAGAGCGCCGCGGTGGTGATCACGCTGGTGCGCCTGGGCAAGTGGCTGGAGACGCGCGCCAAGCGCCACACCGCCGATGCCATCCGCGCGCTGGCCGCGCTGCGCCCGGATACCGCGCGCGTGCGCCGCGGCGGGCAGGAGCAGAGCGTGCCGCTGGCGTCGGTGCGCGTGGGCGACGAGGTTGTGGTGCGCCCCGGCGAACGCATTCCGGTCGACGCCGAGGTGATCGAAGGCAACAGCCACGCCGACGAGTCGATGCTGACCGGGGAAAGCGTGCCAGTGCCGAAGAAGCCCGGCGACCGCATCACCGGCGGCGCCATCAACTTCGAAGGCTTGCTGGTCGCGCGCACCGTTGCGGTGGGCGCCGAGACCGTGCTGGCGCGCATCATCCGCATGGTCGAGCACGCGCAGGCGGCCAAGGCGCCGATCCAGCGCATGGTCGACCAGGTCAGCGCGGTATTCGTGCCGGTGGTGCTGGGCATCGCGCTGGTGACGGTGCTGGGGTGGGGACTCTTTGCCGGCGACTGGGAAGCGGCGCTGCTCAATGCGGTGGCGGTGCTGGTGATTGCCTGTCCGTGCGCACTGGGGCTGGCCACGCCCACCGCGATCATGGCCGGTACCGGCGCCGGCGCGCGCGCGGGCATTCTGATCAAGGACGCCGAGGCGCTGGAGATTGCCCACCGCGTCAGCGTCGTGGCGTTCGACAAGACCGGCACGCTGACGGTGGGCAAGCCCGACGTGGTGGCGCTGCACGCGGCAGACCCGGCAGATGGCGATGGCAGCGCGCTGCTGACGCGCCTGGCCGCGCTGCAGGCCGGCAGCGAGCACCCGCTGGCCCGCGCGGTGCTGGCCGCGGCACAGGCGCGCGGCATTGCCGTGGCGCCGGCCACCGAGGTGCAGGCCCTGCCCGGGCGCGGCATCGCCGGCGTGGTGGCGGGCCAGGCGCTGCAGCTCGGCAGCGAACGCCTGCGCGAAACGCTGGGTGCTGAAGCGGGTACGCTGGCGCCAGTGGCTGACAAGTTGCGCGAAGAAGGCCGCACCGTCTCGTGGCTGGTCGAAACCACGCCGCCGCGCGTCATCGGCCTGGTTGCATTTGGCGACGCCATCAAGCCCGGCGCACCGGCAGCCATTGCACGGCTGCGGGCCGCCGGCGTGCGTACCGTGATGCTGACCGGCGACAACGCCGGCGCGGCGGCGCGCGTGGCGCAGGCGCTCGGCCTGGACGAGGTGCAGGCCGAGGTACTGCCCGAGGACAAGGCCGCGCGCATACAGGCGCTGGGGCGGGGCGGCGCGGTGGTGGCGATGGTGGGCGACGGCATCAACGATGCGCCGGCGCTGGCCGCGGCGGACGTGGGCATCGCCATGTCCACCGGCACCGACGTGGCCATGCATGCGGCCGGCATCACGCTGATGCGCGGCGATCCGGCGCTGGTGGCGGATGCGCTGGCGGTCTCGCACCGCACCGTGCGCAAGATCCGGCAGAACCTGTTCTGGGCGTTTTTCTACAACGTGGTAGGCATTCCGCTGGCGGCGGCCGGGCTGCTGAACCCGGTGGTGGCGGGTGCGGCGATGGCATTCTCCAGCGTCAGCGTGGTCAGCAATGCGCTGCTGCTGCGCCGCTGGCGCCCGCAGGCCGGGGCTGCCACGGCGCAGGGAGGGAAATGATGAATATCGGCGAAGCGGCGCAGGCCTCGGGCGTGTCGGCCAAGATGATCCGGCACTACGAATCGATCGGGCTGGTGGAGACGCCGCCGCGCACCGAAGGCGGCTACCGCCGCTATGACGAACGCGCGGTGCACACCTTGCGCTTCGTGCGGCGGGCCCGTAATCTGGGATTTTCGCTCGACGAGATCCGCAACCTGCTGTCGCTGTGGCGCGACCGCGGCCGCGCCAGCGCCGACGTCAAGGCGCTGACGCTGCGCCACGTGGCCGACCTGGAGCAGCGCATCGCCGAGCTGGCCGCGATGCGCGACACGCTGCGCGAGCTGGCGCAACACTGCAGCGGCGACGTGCGGCCGGACTGCCCGATCCTGGCCGATATTGCCGATCCGGCACCGCCGGACGCGCCAGGCAGGGCCGCCTGCCACGGCTGATCCGGCCGGGTGGCGCAAGCGAAGAAGCAACAAGAACAACGCCAGTGCACGCGTTCCGTGCAGCGGGAGATTTGCGCGAATGGACAAGCCCATGACGACGGACAACCCGATGACGGACCCTCCCGCTGCCGCCGATGCCATGGCCGGTGCGCCCGCCGGCATCGCCGCCGGCACGCACGCCCCGGTGCAGAGCCGCCAGCGCATGCGCGACGGCACCGAGCTGCTGCTGCGTACCTGGCAGCCAGACCCGGCGCGCTTTGCCGAGCCGCTCGGTTCGGTGCTGCTGGTGCACGGGCTTGCCGAACACGCGGGGCGCTACCAGCACGTGGCCGATGTGCTGTGCGGCCTGGGCCTGCGCGTGCGCGCGCATGACCTGCGCGGCCACGGCGCCAGCGGGGGCGCGCGCATGGTGGCGGAGCATCCCGACGCCTACCTGGCCGACCTCGCCGAAATTTACGACGCCGCGCTGCGCAGCTGGAACGAGCTGCCGATCCTGCTCGGCCACAGCATGGGCGGCCTGATCGCGGCGCGTTTCGCCACCGCGCGCGTGCGGGCGGTGCGTGCGCTGGTGCTGTCTTCGCCCGCGCTGGCGTTGCGGCTGTCGCCTGCGACGCTGACCGTGCACCGCGTGCTGCTGGCGCTGGCGCCGCGGCTGCGCGTGCCCAACCCGATCGACGCGCGCCATTTGTCGCACGATCCCGCGGTGGTGGCCGCGTATCGCACCGATCCGCTGGTGCAGACCACCATCACCGCCAGCGTGCTGGAGAGCTTTATCCGCGGCATGGCGCAGGCGCAGGCCGATGCCGCGCAACTGGAGGCGCCGATGCTGATGCTGGTCGGCGGCGCCGACCGCGTGGTGGATCCTTCCGGCAGCCGCACCTTCTTCGATCACGCGCCACCGGACCTGCGCGACGAAGTCTGGTTCGAGCAGGGCTACCACGAGATCTTCAACGAGGCCCAGCCGCTGCGCGGCGAAGTCTTCGCGGTGCTGACCGGCTGGCTGCGCCGGCACCTGCAGCCGGCACCGCAGTAGGCGGGCCTACGTCCGGAACACCGATTCCGCCACGCCGAACACCGCCGCGACCACCGGGTCGTCGCGGCGCGTGGCCAGGCATACCAGCGTCAGCTCGGTCGGCACCGACATCCCTTCGACGATCACCAGCCCGTGCGCATGCGATTCGCGCAGCGCAATGGAGTCGCGCACCAGCGACAAGCCCACGCCCGAGCGCACCAGGTCCAGCATCGACGCCTCCTGGTCCACATGCGCCACCTTGGGCACGGTCGCCACATCGACCCCGGCCTGCGCGAAGCGCGCCGACAGCAGCCGATGGTGCGCGGATTCGGGGGGCGTCCAGATCCACGGCAGCGTCGCCAGCTGCGCCCAGGAGCGCAGCGCGGTGCGCTCCTTCCAGCCCTTGGGCGCCAGCACGTAATAGGAGAACGGCGTCAGCGTCAGCGCATGGAAGCCCGCATCGGGCGGCTGGCCCAGATAGAAGCCGACATCGAGCGCACCGCTGCGTACCTGTTGCAGCACCCCGCCCGACATGCCGTGGCGCAGCTCGGTGCCGATCTGCGGGTGGCGCTCCACCAGCGTGCGCAGCATCGGCCCCAGCCGCGTGAATTCCGGGTCGAGGATGGTGCCGATCGCCAGCCGGCCGCGCACGGTGTGATGCATCGCGCTGACGGTGTGCTGCAGGTCGCCCACGCCGTCGAGAATGCGCTCGGCGAGCGGCAGCAGCGCGGCGCCGTCGACGGTCAGCGTCAGACCCGCGGCGGTGCGCTCGAACAGCTTGATGCGCCACGCCGACTGCAGTGCCTTGAGCTGCAGGCTGACCGCCGGCTGCGTCAGGTGCAGCCGCTGGGCGGCGCGGGTGAGGTTGCCTTCGCGCGCGACGGCGACAAAGGCACGAAGGTGGTGGAGGTCCAAGGGGAGTGTTGGAGGGCGGCAGGGGCGGCAGGTGGTGCGGCGCAATATTTTGCGCGGCTTATATTGCGATTGACGATAAATCATTGGACGGGGCCGCGCAACTACACCAAGCTTGCGCTCATCGACGGCCTATAGTCCTTGTGCGGCGCGCTATCCGCGTCGCCAGGGGCCACCTCCCGGCACGAAGCAGCGTCTTCAACGGACGCAAAGATCGGCGGGCCACATGCCATCAGAGATCCAAGCATTGAGGAGTGGAAGTGGAAGACATCCTTGCAGAAGCCAGCGCGGTGCAAACCATCATCGGCCATGCCATCGCAGGCCGGCAGACGCGCGGTACGTCGCAGCGTCTGGCCGATATCTATAATCCCGCGACGGGCGAAGTCGCCGCGCGCGTGGCGCTGGCCACGGTGCAGGATGTGGGCGACGCCGTGGCTGCGGCAAAAGGCGCATTCCCCGCGTGGTCGGAAACCCCGCCGCTGCGCCGCGCGCGCATCCTGTTCAAGTTCAAGGAGCTGCTCGACCGGCACCACGACGACCTGGCCGCGCTGATTACGCGCGAACACGGCAAGGTGTTCTCGGATGCCAAGGGTGAAGTCACGCGCGGCATCGAGGTGGTGGAGTTCGCCTGCGGCATCCCCAACCTGCTCAAGACCGACTTCACCGACAACATCGGCGGCGGCATCGACAACTGGAACCTGCGCCAGCCGCTGGGCGTGGTGGCCGGCATCACGCCGTTCAACTTCCCGGTGATGGTGCCGATGTGGATGTTCCCGGTGGCGATCGCCTGTGGCAATACCTTCGTGCTGAAGCCTTCGGAACGCGATCCGTCGCCGAGCCTGCTGATTGCCGACCTGCTGCGCCAGGCCGGCTTGCCCGATGGCGTGTTCAACGTGGTGCAGGGCGACAAGGAAGCGGTCGATGCGCTGCTGGCGCATCCGGATGTGCAGGCGCTGTCGTTCGTCGGTTCGACGCCGATTGCGGAGTACATCTATACGGAAGGCACCAGGCACGGCAAGCGCGTGCAGGCGCTGGGCGGTGCCAAGAACCACCTGGTGGTGATGCCCGATGCGGATCTCGACCAGGCGGTCGATGCGCTGATCGGCGCGGCCTACGGCTCCGCCGGCGAGCGCTGCATGGCGATCTCGGTGGCGGTGGCGGTTGGCGACGTGGCCGACAAGCTCGTGCCGCGACTCGCCGAACGCGCCAGCTCGCTGAAGATCCGCAACGGCATGGAGTCGGACGCCGAAATGGGTCCGCTGGTGACCGCTGCGCACAAGGCCAAGGTCGAGGGCTATATCGCCAAGGGCGTGGCAGAGGGCGCGACGCTGGTGACCGATGGCCGCGGCCATACCGTGCCCGGCCACGAGAACGGCTTCTATGTCGGCGGCACGCTGTTCGACAACGTCAAGCCGGACATGACGATCTACAAGGAAGAGATCTTCGGCCCGGTGCTGTCGGTGGTGCGCGTGCATGACTTTGCCGAGGCGGTGAAGCTGATCAATGCGCATGAGTACGGCAACGGCGTATCTTGCTACACCAGCGATGGCGGCATCGCGCGCGCCTTTGCGCGGCAGATCCAGATCGGCATGGTCGGCATCAACGTGCCAATCCCGGTGCCGATGGCCTGGCATTCGTTCGGCGGCTGGAAGCGCTCGCTGTTCGGTGATCACCACGCCTATGGCGAAGAAGGCGTGCGCTTCTACACGCGCTACAAGAGCGTGATGCAGCGCTGGCCGGATTCGATCGCCAAGGGCGCGGAGTTCACCATGCCGGTGGCGAAATAAGTCCCGCCACCCCTGCCACGATAACCAAAAGAGCCATGGAGACATTCGACTACATCATCGTGGGCGCCGGCTCGGCCGGCTGTGTCCTGGCGAACCGCCTGACGCAGGACCCGGACGTCAAGGTGCTGCTGCTGGAAGCCGGCGGCAAGGATGACTACCACTGGATCCATATCCCGGTCGGCTACCTGTATTGCATCGGCAATCCGCGTACCGACTGGCTCTATCGCACCGAGGCGGAAGCCGGACTGAACGGCCGCTCGCTGGGCTATCCGCGCGGGCGCGTGCTGGGCGGATGCTCATCCATCAACGGCATGATCTATATGCGCGGCCAGCGCGAGGACTATGACGAGTGGGCGCGGCTCACCGGCGATGACGGCTGGCGCTGGGACAACGTGCTGCCGCTGTTCAAGCGCAGCGAGGACCATCACCGCGGCCCGAGCGACTTCCATGGCGCCGGCGGCGAGTGGCGCGTGGAAGGCCAGCGGCTGCGCTGGGACATCCTGGAGCGCTTTGCCGATGCGGCCGAGCAGGCGGGCATCCCGCGCACCGAGGACTTCAACCGCGGCGACAACTTCGGTGTCGGCTATTTCGAAGTGAACCAGCGCCGCGGCATCCGCTGGAATACGGCCAAGGCCTTCCTGCGGCGCGCCTCGGAGCGGCCCAACCTGACCATCGTCACCGGCGCGCAGGTCAGCGGCCTGACCTTCGACGGACGCCGTTGCAACGGCGTGAACTACGTCGGCGGCGGCCAGCCGCATACGGTAGCGGCCACGCTCGAGGTCATCCTTGCCGCGGGCGCGGTCAATACGCCGCAACTTCTGGAACTCTCCGGCATCGGCCAGGCCGAGCGTCTGGGCGCGCTGGGCATCCCGGTGCGGCACGCGCTGCCCGGCGTGGGCGAGAACCTGCAGGACCACCTGCAGCTGCGCACGGTGGTCAAGGTCAACGGCGTGCGCACGCTCAACACCCGCGCGGCGAGCCTGTGGGGCAAGTTCTGTATCGGCGTGCAATACGCCATCAACCAGAGCGGGCCGATGAGCATGGCGCCGTCGCAACTGGGCGCGTTCGCGCGCTCGGACCCCGGGCAGGCGCGCGCCAATATCGAGTACCACGTGCAGCCGCTGTCGCTGGACAAGTTCGGCGACCCGCTGCACGCGTTCAACGCCTTTACCGCCAGCGCCTGCAACCTGCGGCCGACCTCGCGCGGCAGCGTGCATATCGGCAGCGCGGACTTCCGCCAGGCGCCAGCGATCGCGCCGAACTACCTGTCGACGGAAGCGGACCGGCGCGTCGCGGCCGATTCGATACGGCTCACGCGCCGCATCGTGGCCTCGCCCGCGCTGGCACCGTACCAGCCCGAGGAATGGCTGCCGGGCCCCGCGTTCCAGACCGACGCGGAGCTGGCCGAAGCCGCCGGCAATATCGGCACCACCATCTTCCATCCGGTGGGCACCTGCAAGATGGGCCGCGCCGACGATCCTACGGCGGTGGTGGACCATCGACTGCGCGTGCTGGGTATCGAGGGCCTGCGCGTGGTCGATGCCTCGGTGATGCCGCTGATCACCTCGGGCAATACCAACTCTCCGACCATCATGATTGCCGAGCGCGCCAGCGACATGATCCGCGAGGATCGCCGGCGCGCGGCGGACACGCAGGAGATTGCAGCTCCGGCGCCGGCAGCGGCGGTGGAGAGCGCCTGATGGGGCGCGGCGTCGCAGCAGAAAGTCAGGCAGGCAGGCGGCGTCGGCCAGGTGGCGCCTCCTGCTCATGTGCGCCTGCAAAAAAACTGACACTTGGTTCATGTTTCATAGTGCAAACCCCGATGTTTTGCGATGCAACAGGCGCACACAATAGACGCCTCACAGGGTGCGGCGGCAGCACATGCTAGCCAGTCGCCAGGCACCAGCGGGAGCCGCCCCGCGCACAGATAAGAAGTCCGCAGGCAGGCCGCAGGAGCGGCCGGCCTGACGGAAAACGCGGCACCAAGGGCCTACCAGGCCGGTTCGGACCATTGTCAGTGCCGGGCATCACCCCGGCAGTTCAGCAAGAGGGCGGGCAGGAGACATGAACCAGCAGGAAACCATCCTGGAAACGCGGAACCTCACCAAGGAATTCAAGGGGTTCACGGCAGTGAGCGACGTCAACCTGCGGGTGCGACGCGGGTCGATCCATGCATTGATCGGGCCCAACGGCGCGGGCAAGACCACTTGCTTCAACCTGCTCACCAAGTTCCTGGAGCCGACCACCGGCACCATCCTATTCAACGGCATCGACATCACCCGCGAGAAGCCCGCGCAGATCGCGCGCCGCGGCGTGATCCGTTCCTTCCAGATCTCGGCGGTGTTCCCGCACCTGACGGTGATGGAGAACGTGCGCATCGGCCTGCAGCGCCAGCTTGGCACCGCGTACCAGTTCTGGCGCAGCGAGCGCTCGCTGAACGTGCTCAACGACCGCGCCATGGAGCTGCTCGAGCAGGTCGGGCTGACCGAGTTCGCGCACACCGTCACGGTGAACCTGCCGTACGGCCGCAAGCGCGCGCTCGAGATCGCCACGACGCTGGCGATGGAGCCCGAGCTGATGCTGCTGGACGAACCCACGCAGGGCATGGGCCATGAGGACGTGGACCGCGTCACGCAGCTGATCAGGAAGGTCTCGGCGGGCCGCACCATCCTGATGGTGGAGCACAACATGAGCGTGGTGTCGTCGATCGCGGACAAGATCACGGTGCTGCAGCGCGGCGCGATCCTGGCCGAGGGCCCTTACGCTGAAGTGTCGAAGGACCCGCGCGTGATGGAGGCCTACATGGGTACCGTCGACGCGGAACTGCAAGGCGCGCACTGAGGGGCACGACATGACGACATCGAATACACCTGCCCTCGAAATCAAGGGCCTGGAGGCCTGGTACGGCGAATCGCACATCCTGCACGGCGTGGACCTGACGGTGAACCGCGGTGAAGTGGTCACGCTGCTGGGCCGCAACGGCGCCGGTCGCACCACCACGCTGCGCGCGATCATGGGCCTGACGGGGGCGCGCAAGGGCTCGATCAAGGTCAATGGCCATGAAACCATCAGCCTGCCCACGCACAAGATCGCGCACTACGGCATTGGCTATTGCCCCGAAGAGCGCGCCATCTTCTCCAGCCTCTCATGCGAAGAAAACCTGATGCTGCCGCCCGTGCTCAAGGGCGCCGACACCAGCAAGGGCATGAGCGAGGCGGATATCTACGAGATGTTCCCGAACCTGAAGGAGCGCCGCCAGAGCCAGGGCACGCGTCTTTCCGGCGGCGAGCAGCAGATGCTGGCGGTCGGGCGCATCCTGCGCACGGGTGCCAACCTGCTGTTGCTCGATGAAATCTCGGAAGGGTTGGCACCGGTGATCGTGCAGGCGCTCGCGCGCATGATCCTGATGCTCAAGCAGAAGGGGTACACGGTGGTGATGGTGGAGCAGAACTTCCGCTTCGCCGCGCCGCTGGCCGACCGCTTCTACGTGATGGAGCATGGCAGCATCGTCGAGCGCTTCGCGGCCAATGAGCTGCAGGCCAAGATGCCGGTGCTGCACGAACTGCTCGGGGTCTGATCCGCACGGATCATTGGTTGCTGTTTGGCAGGAACGGGTGGCGCGCATGCCGCCGCAAATCAGGAGACATAGACATGAAAAAGACTCGGCTCGCGGCCGCGATGGCGGCCATTGCCATGGGTGCGGTTTCCTTCAGCGCCGTTGCCCAGGTGTCGGGCGACACCGTGAAGATCGGCTACATCACCGACATGTCGGGCCTGTACGCCGACATCGATGGCCCGGGTGGCCTGGAAGCCATCAAGATGGCGATCGAGGACCGCGGCGGCAAGGTGCTGGGCAAGCCCATCGAGATTGTCTCCGCCGACCACCAGAACAAGGCCGACATCGCCGCCTCCAAGGCGCGCGAATGGATGGATCAACAGGGCCTGGACCTGCTGCTGGGCGGCACCAACTCGGGCACCGCGCTGGCGATGAACAAAGTGGCTTCGGAGAAGAAGCGCGTCTACATCAACATTGGCGCCGGCACCGCGCGCCTGACCAACGAAGAGTGCTCGCCGTACACGGTGCACTACGCCTATGACACGGTGGCGCTGGCCAAGGGCACCGGCAGCGCGGTGGTCAAGCAGGGCGGCAAGTCGTGGTTCTTCCTGACCGCCGACTACGCCTTCGGCCATTCGCTGGAAAGTGACACCGCGGCGGTGGTCAAGGCCAGCGGTGGCACGGTGGCGGGCCAGGTGCGCCATCCGCTGTCGGCATCGGATTTCTCTTCGTTCCTGCTGCAGGCACAGTCGTCCAAGGCGCAGATCCTGGGCCTGGCCAACGCCGGCGGCGACACCATCAACGCGATCAAGGCGGCCAAGGAATTCGGCATCACCAAGTCGATGAAGATCGCCGGCCTGCTGATGTTCATCAACGACATCCACAGCCTGGGGCTGAAGAACACCGAAGGCCTGCTGATGACCGACAGCTGGTACTGGGACATGAACGACGACACCCGCAAGTTCGCCAACCGCTTCTTCGGCAAGATGAAGAAGATGCCGAGCAGCCTGCAGGCGGCGGACTACTCGGCGGCCAGCACCTACCTGAAGGCGGTGGAAGCGGCCAAGACCGACGACCCGGACAAGGTCATGGCCGAGTTGAAGAAGATGAAGATCAACGACTTCTACACCAAAGGCTATATCCGCCAGGACGGCCGCGGCATCCACGACATGTACCTGATGCAGGTGAAGACGGCAGCCGAATCGAAGAAGCCGTGGGATTACCTGAAGGTGGTGGCGACCATCCCGGGCGATCAGGCCTTCACCACGGTGGCCGACTCGAAGTGCGCGATGTTGAAGAAGTAAGACGCAGCAGGCCTGCGACGGTTTGCTCCCCTCTCCCGCTTGCGGGAGAGGGGCAGGGGGAGAGGGCGGGCGTCGGCCGGAGCGCGACGCCGGTAGACGCGGCGCGGCGTGACCAATGCCGGCGCCATCGTTGAAGTTCGTAGCCCCTTCCGCGCCGGCCCTCTCCCCCAACCCCTCTCCCGCTCGCGGAAGAGGGGAGACCCCACCAGCAATCGATGCTCATGGACATCTTCGGAATCCCCTTGCCTGCCATGCTCTCCCAGCTATTGCTGGGGCTGGTCAACGGCGCTTTCTATGCGATGCTGAGCCTGGGCCTCGCGGTCATCTTCGGCCTGCTCAACGTTATCAATTTCGCGCACGGCGCGCTGTTCATGCTCGGTGCGGTACTGGCCTGGATGGGCATGGAGTACGCCGGGCTGAACTACTGGATCATGCTGCTGCTGTCGCCGCTGGTCGTTGCCGCGCTGGGCGTGGTGATCGAGAAGACCATGCTGCGCTGGATCTACAAGCTCGACCATATCTATGGCCTGCTGCTGACGCTGGGCATTACGCTGGTGATCGAGGGCATCTTCCGCTCGATCTACGGCGTGTCGGGGCTGCCGTACTCGACGCCGGACGCGCTGCAGGGCGCGACCGATCTGGGCTTCATGATCCTGCCCAACTACCGCGCGTGGGTCGTGGTGGCGTCGCTGGTGGTGTGCTTCGCCACCTGGTACGTGATTGAGAAGACCAAGCTGGGCGCCTACCTGCGCGCCGGCACCGAGAACCCCAAGATGGTCGAGGCCTTCGGCGTCAACGTGCCGCTGATGGTGACGCTGACCTACGGCTTCGGCGTGGCGCTGGCCGCGTTTGCGGGCGTGCTGGCTGCTCCGGTGATCCAGATCTCGCCGCTGATGGGGCAGAACCTGATCATCATCGTGTTCGCGGTGGTGGTGATCGGCGGCATGGGTTCGATCATGGGTTCGATCCTGACCGGCCTGGGGCTGGGCGTGGTCGAGGGCCTGACCAAGGTGTTCTATCCTGAAGCATCGTCGACCGTGGTGTTCTTCATCATGGTGATCGTGCTGCTGCTGCGCCCGGCCGGGCTGTTCGGGAAGGAGAAGTGATGAGCGCACCATCCACATCATCGACGCAAACGCCGGTGGCGGCCAACGCAGGCCAGGCAGGAAAGGGACAAGGCGTGCAGAAGAAACTGTTGTACGGATTGCTGTTGCTGGCACTGGTTGCCGCGCCGCTGGCGGGCGCCTATCCGGTGTTCGTGCTCAAGGTGCTGTGCTTCGCGCTGTTTGCATGCGCCTTCAACCTGCTGATCGGCTATACCGGCCTGCTGTCGTTCGGGCACGCGGCCTTTTTCGGCGGCGCCGGCTACGTGGCCGGCCAGGCGATGAAGGCCTGGGGCGTGACGCCGGAGATCGGCCTGATCCTGGGCACGGCCACCGGCGCTCTGATCGGCTACGTGGTGGGCTCGCTGGCGATCCGCCGGCAGGGCATCTACTTCTCGATGATCACGCTGGCGCTGGCGCAGATGCTGTTCTTCATCTGCCTGCAGGCGCCGTTCACCGGCGGCGAGGACGGCCTGCAGGGCATCCCACGCGGCAAGCTGTTCGGCGTGCTGTCGCTGTCTAGTGACCTGACGCTGTACTACGTGGCACTGGTGATCATCGTCGCGGCCTTCGCGCTGATCGTGCGCACGGTGCATTCGCCGTTCGGCCAGATACTGAAGGCGATCAAGGAGAACGAGCCGCGCGCGATCTCGCTGGGCTATGACGTCGACCGCTTCAAGCTGACCGCCTTCGTGCTGTCGGCGGCGCTGTCGGGGCTGGCCGGCTCGATCAAGGCGCTAGTGCTGGGCTTCGAGACGCTGACCGACGTGCACTGGTCGATGTCGGGCTCGGTGATCCTGATGACGCTGGTCGGCGGCCTGGGCACATTGTCGGGCCCGATCGTCGGCGCCTTCGTGGTCGTGGCGCTGGAGAACAAGCTGGGCGACATCGGCAGCTTCCTGGCATCGACCACGGGCTTCGGCTGGTTCAATACGCTGGGCGAGTCGGTGACGATGGTGACCGGCGTGATCTTCGTGATCTGCGTGCTGACCTTCCGCCGTGGCATCATGGGCGAGCTGCTGGCGCGCTTCGGTCGCAAGCAGGAGTGACCGCCGATCGACATGCCCGAATCTGGGGCTAGGGTTTTTTCTAGCTTGTCCTCGATGCACCGCTTCGTTACATTCCATATACGGTTTTCGCAGGTTAAATGGAGGCGGAAGCGAGGAGACGACAGGCGCGCACCCGGTGTCGGGTAGCAGCGTTATAAATAAAGGGCGTTGCCGGGTGATCCTCGGCAACGCTTTTTTCATTTGGGCTTCCCTCCGCGCCTGTGTCGCATTCGCCCCATCCTGGGGCATCCATGCCGCATCGGCATCACCTGGCCCCCTGCCGCGTGAGACAATGCGGGCGCTCTCCGTTGCCCGCCATGCCCGCCGTTCCTGACTCTCCCGATTCCCCAGACACCCCCGGTGGTCCCGGCTCACCCGCGCCGCAGGGGTTGGTACGCCTCGGGCTGGGTGCCGATGCGGCCATACTGGCGGCCTGGCTGGACGTCGTGCAGCCGCTGCCGGTGCCCGCCGCCCGCGCGCGCCGGCTGATGCTGGATGAGTTGCTGGCCCAGTCCGGGCGCGGCATCTGCCTGATCGCGCACGGGGCGGCGCCGGACGATGTGCTGGGTTGCCTGCCGGTGGCGCTGGTGCCGAGCCTGGACCTTGCCGGGCTGGTGGCCTGTGCGACGGAGTGGTGGGTACGCCCCGGCTTGCCGCCCGAGGCCGGCCGGACGTGCCTGCAGGCCTGCTGCGACACGCTGGCCGACTGGGGCCGCGCCCACGGCATCCGCCACGCCTTGCTGGCGCCCGCGCTGGTGACCGCGCTGGTGTCGGGGAAGGGTGGCCCGCCAGCGGGCTTCAGCCCCCACGGCAGCGGCATGTGGCATCGCGGCCTGGTGCCCGCCGCCAAGGTGCTCGGCTGAGCCGGCACGCCTGGCCGCGCGCCTGACGTTCCCCTCCGTTTCTCCCTTCTCGCTTTCCCGTTTCCTGCAATGATGGAATTTGCATTCCTGGCGGTTGCCGCCTTTCTCGCCGGCCTGATCGATGCGGTTGCCGGCGGCGGTGGCCTGGTACAGATCCCGGCCCTGTTCTCGGCCTATCCCGGCATGTCGCCGGCCACGCTGCTCGGCACCAACAAGGTCGCGTCGATCGCGGGCACCGCCAACGCGGCACTGCGCTACGGCCGCAGCGTGCGCATCTACTGGGGTGCTACCGCGCCGGCGGTGGTGGCGGCCTTTATCTGCTCGATGGCCGGCGCCTGGGCGCTGACCATGCTCCCGGCCGAGCCGATGCGCAAGGCGTTGCCGTTTATCCTGGTGGTGCTGCTGGTCTATACGGTCGCCAAGAAGGACCTGGGTACGGAGCACGCGCCCACGCTGTCGGGCGGGCGCGAACGGCTGGCCGCGCTGCTGGCCGGCGCGGTGCTCGGCTTCTATGACGGCGTGTTCGGTCCCGGCACCGGCAGCTTTCTGATGATCGTGTTCGTGCGCGTGTTCGGCTATGACTTCCTGCACGCGGCGGCCTCGACCAAACTGGTCAACCTCGCCACCAACCTGGCGGCGTTGCTGCTGCTGGCCAGCAAGGGCCATATCTGGTGGCAGCTGGGGCTGGTGATGGCGGTGGCCAACGTTGCCGGCAGCCAGGTGGGCAGCCGGCTGGCGCTGCGGCATGGCAGCGCCTTCGTGCGCAAGGTGTTTATCGTGGTGGTGAGCGCGCTGATCCTGAAGACGGCGTGGGATGCGTTCCTGCGTTGATCCGGCCAGGGCCTGCGCCGTGGCGCGATGCGGGTTAATCCTCCCTTTTCGCGCCAAAACGCTGTGATAGACTCGATCCGCATTCCCGACCGTGCGGTCGGTGAATGACGGAAGCGCCAAGTCCGGGGGCTGGTGCGGACGGGAGAAGCGGAACGATGTCGCATCGTTCCTGGCTGTAGCGCGGGCGCCAGCGATGTGCCTGCGTCAGACCCGAGGGGTCACTAGAAAAGGGGCATCCGCCGGCGGACGCCGGACGGATGCCTTTCCGTTTCAGGAACCGAAGGAGACAAGATGGATTTCAAGCGCGCCAGCCTGCTGGCAATCGCGGCGGCCAGCCTCAGCCTGGTTTTCGGCGCAGCCCACGCACAGGTCAAGGTCGGGGTCACGGTATCGGCCACGGGTCCGGCGGCTTCGCTGGGCATCCCGGAAAAGAACACCTTCACGCTGATGCCCAAGGAAGTGGGGGGCAAGAAGATCGAGTACATCGTGCTCGACGATGCCTCCGACACCACCACCGCGGTCAAGAATACCCGCAAGCTGATCAGCGAAGACAAGGTCGACGTGGTGGTGGGTTCCACCGTGACGCCGAACTCGCTGGCGATGGTCGACGTGGTCTCCGAGAGCGAAACGCCGATGATCACCATGGCTGCCTCGGCCCGCATCATCGAGCCGATGGACGCCAAGCGCGCCTGGGTCTTCAAGACGCCGCAGAACGACTCGCATATGGCTACCGCCATTGCCGAGCATATGGGCAACAATAACGTGAAGACGGTGGCCTTTATCGGCTTCGCGGATGCCTATGGCGACAGCTGGGCGCAGGAATTCGCCAAGGTGGCGGACATGCGCAAGATCAAGGTGGTCGCGAACGAGCGCTTTGCCCGCACCGATACCTCGGTGACCGGCCAGGTGCTGAAGATGATGAGCGCCAACGCCGACGCCGTGCTGATCGCAGGCTCGGGTACGCCCGCTGCGCTGCCGGCAAAGACGCTGAAGGAGCGCGGCTACAAGGGCAAGATCTACCAGACCCACGGCGTGGCCAATGCGGACTTCCTGCGCGTGTGCGGCAAGGACTGCGAAGGCACCTTCCTGCCGGCCGGTCCGCTGCTGGTGGCCGAGCAGCTGCCTGACAGCAACCCGGTGAAGAAGCCGGCGATGACCTACAAGACCGCTTATGAGAAGGCGTTCGGCGGGCAGGTCTCGACCTTCGGCGGCCATGCCTGGGATGCGGGCCTGATCCTGCAGCACGCCATCCCCGAAGCGCTGAAGAAGGGCCAGCCCGGCACCAAGGAATTCCGCAAGGCGCTGCGCGACGCGATGGAGCAGACCAGGAACCTGCCGGTCTCGCACGGCATCATGAACATGAGCGCCACCGACCACCTCGGCTTCGACCAGCGCGCCCGCGTGATGGTGCAGATCGTCGACGGCAAGTGGAAGCTGCTGACGAAGTAGGGCTGGCAGCGCTTTTCATTCACCGCATCGCTTCGCTAAGGCGGGACGCAGCACAAGCGCATGGTTCGGCCATGCGCTTTTTTTTGCCCGATGCGCATTGCACGACGCACGGCCTGGCGCCATCCTGAGCGTGGGGTCGTTAGGGTTGCCCTGTATTTGCGCTATGGGCAATCCGTTTACTATTTCGTAATCCCAACGCGCTCAGCGCCCTGTCGGCCCCCTTCGATGCAGGCAGGTATATCTACGACACGGGGAGACAATGGACTTATCTATCGCTGCCATCCTGGCGCAGGACGGCATCACCTCGGGCGCGATCTACGCGCTGCTGGCACTGGCCCTGGTGCTGGTGTTCTCGGTGACCCGCGTCATCTTCATCCCGCAAGGGGAGTTCGTGGCCTACGGCGCGCTGACGCTGGCGGCGATGCAGGCGGGGCACGCGCCACAGACCAGCTGGCTGCTGCTGGCGATGGGCGTGCTCACCTTCCTCTATGAAACCGTGACCGTGCTGCGCAGCGCCGAGCTGCGGCGCACGCTGGGCCAGCGCCTGGGCGTGCTGGCCGGCAAGTACCTGGTGTTTCCGCTCGCGGTGCACTGGATGGCGCAGCAGTATGGCGCGCAGCCACTGCCGATGCTGGCGCAGATCGCGCTGACGCTGCTGATCATCATCCCGCTCGGGCCGATGCTGTACCGGCTGGCGTACCAGCCGCTGGCCGAGGCCAGCACGCTGGTGCTGCTGATCGTCTCGGTCGGCGTGCACTTTGCGCTGGTGGGGCTGGGGCTGGTGATGTTCGGTGCGGAAGGATCGCGGACCACGGCATTCTCTGATGCGCGCTTCGACGTGGGCGCGCTCAGCATCTCGGGGCAGAGCCTGTGGGTGGTGGGCGTGTCGGCGTTGCTGATTGGCGCGCTGTACTTCTATTTCGAGCGCACGCTGCAGGGCAAGGCGCTGCGCGCGACCGCGGTGAACCGGCTGGGCGCGCGCCTGGTCGGCATCGGCACCACGCAGGCGGGGCGCCTGTCGTTCACGCTGGCCGCGGCGATGGGTGCCTTGTGCGGCATCCTGATCGCGCCGCTGACCACGGTCTATTACGAGTCGGGCTTCCTGGTGGGCCTGAAGGGCTTTGTCGGGGCCATCGTCGGCGGGCTGGTCAGCTATCCGGTCGCAGCACTGGGTGCGCTGCTGGTGGGGCTGCTCGAATCCTATTCGTCCTTCTGGGCCAGTGCGTTCAAGGAGGTTATCGTCTTCACACTGATCATCCCGGTGCTGCTGTGGCGCTCGCTGACGAGCAAGCATGTCGAGGAGGAGGAATAAGCCATGACCATGCTGACCGACAAGCAGGCGGCCGTGGCCGGAACCGAGGCAGGCAGCCGCGCGCGCCTGAACCGCAACCGGGTGCTGGTGCTGGCGTTTATCGTGGTGCTGGCGCTGCTGCCGGTGCTGCCCACGCCGGAATTCTGGATCACGCTGGGCAACTACATCGGGCTGTACAGCATCGTGGCGATCGGGCTGGTGCTGCTGACCGGCGTGGGCGGCATGACCTCGTTTGGACAGGCCGCATTCGTGGGGCTGGGAGCGTACAGCACCGCGTACCTGACTACGCAGTTCGGGCTGTCGCCGTGGTTCGGGCTGCTGGTGGGGCTGGTGATCACGGTGGCCTCGGCCTATGTCATCGGGCTGATCACGATGCGCATGTCCGGGCATTACCTGCCGCTGGCGACGATCGCGTGGGGCCTGTCGTTGTTCTTCCTGTTCGGCAACCTGGAATTCCTCGGCAAGTATGACGGGCTGAACGGCATCCCGGTGCTGTCGTTCCTTGGCATCGAGCTGCAGTCGGGCCGCTCGATGTTCTACCTGATCTGGGCCGTGGTGCTGGTGTCCGTGCTGGCGATGCAGAACCTGCTGAACTCGCGCCCGGGACGTGCCATCCGCGCGCTCAAGGGCGGCGGCGTGATGGCCGAGGCCATGGGTGTGAACACGGCGTGGATGAAGGTGGTGATCTTCGTCGTGGCGGCGATCCTCGCGTGCGTGTCGGGCTTCCTGTACGCGCATCTGCAGCGCGCGGTGAACCCGACGCCGTTCGGGCTGAACTACGGCATCGAGTACCTGTTCATGGCGGTGGTTGGCGGCGTGGGCCACGTGTGGGGCGCGGTGCTGGGTGCAGGCATCCTGACCATCCTGAAGGACGTGCTGCAGGGCGTGTTGCCCAAGCTGCTCGGTGCCAACGGCAACTTCGAGATCATCGTCTTCGGCGTGCTGCTGGTGTTGTTGCTGCAGTACGCGCGCGATGGCATCTGGCCGTTCCTGCGTCGTCTCTTTCCTTCGGGCCCGGCGGTGTTGGCACCGGCGCAAGCCGAGGCGTTGGCCGTGCGGCAGAAGCCTGAGGCCGGCGAGCTGATCCTGGACGTGCGCGCCGCGCGCAAGGAGTTCGGCGGACTGGTCGCGGTGAACGATGTCAGCTTCCAGGTACGGGCCGGCGAGATCATCGGCCTGATCGGTCCCAACGGCGCCGGCAAGTCCACCACCTTCAACCTGGTGACGGGCGTGCTGCCAGTCACGCGCGGCGAAGTGCGCTATCGCGGCGAGGTGATCTCGGGCCTGCCGTCGCGCGAGATCGTCAAGCGCGGCATCGGCCGCACCTTCCAGCATGTGCACCTGCTGCCGACCATGACGGTGCTGGAGAACGTCGCCATCGGCGCGCACCTGCGCGGCGACTTCCGTGCGCAGGGCGGTGTCTCCGCTGCGATCCTGCGCATGAACAAGGCCGAGGAAGAGAAGCTGCTGTTCGAGGCCAAGCGCCAGCTCGAACGCGTAGGCCTGGCCGACTGCATGTACATGGAAGCCGGCAGCCTGGCGCTGGGCCAGCAACGCATCCTGGAGATCGCGCGCGCGCTGTGCTGCGACCCGGCGCTGTTGCTGCTCGACGAACCTGCGGCCGGCCTGCGCTACAAGGAGAAGCAGGCGCTGGCCGAGCTGCTGCGCAAGCTCAAGGGCGAGGGCATGAGCGTGCTGCTGGTCGAGCACGACATGGACTTCGTGATGAACCTGACCGACCGGCTGGTGGTGATGGAATTTGGCACGCGCATTGCCGAGGGCGTGCCCGAGGAAGTGCAGAAGAACCCCGCGGTACTGGAAGCCTATCTCGGTGGCGTGGAGTAAGGACCCGACATGAGCCTGATTCTCGAAGTGAAGGACCTCCACGTCCGCTACGGCAAGGTGGAGGCGGTGCACGGCGCCAACCTGAAGGTGGAAGCCGGCAAGATCGTCACCGTGATCGGCCCCAATGGGGCCGGCAAGTCGACCATGCTCAATGCGATCATGGGCGCGCTGCCGGTGAACGGCTCGTCAAGCGGATCGGTCAGCTACCTCGGCCACGACATGGCCGGCATCCCGGTGGAGGGGCGCGTCGCGCGCGGCATGTGCCTGGTGCCGGAGAAGCGCGAGCTGTTCGCGTCGATGACGGTGGAGGACAACCTGCAGCTTGGCGCCTTCCGCCGCAAGCGCGCGGGCGAGAAGAACTATCTCGACCAGATGGATGTGGTCTACGACTTGTTCCCGCGCCTGCGCGAGCGCGCGCGACAGGAGGCGGGCACGCTTTCCGGCGGCGAGCGCCAGATGCTCGCGGTGGGCCGCGCGCTGATGGCCAAGCCGCAACTGCTGATGCTGGATGAACCCAGCCTGGGGCTGGCGCCGCTGATCGTTAAGGAGATCTTCCACATCATCAGCAACCTGCGCACGACGGGCGTGGCGACGCTGTTGATCGAGCAGAACGCGCGTGCCGCGCTGCAGGTGGCGGACTATGGCTATGTGATCGAGACGGGGGACATGTCGATGGAAGGGCCGGCGGATGAGCTGGCGGCGAATCCAAAGGTGATCGAGACTTACCTTGGATTGGCAAAGAAAGCGGCGTAAACGTCGCGGCGATTGCCGGATGAATGAGGGCCTGCGGCTGCAGGCCCTTTTTTATTTTTCCTGTGAATAACTTTGGGGATAACCGAATTCGGGATGGGTTCAGGGAGCGCAAATGCCAGATGCGCTGAACTGGGTACAGAAAAATTCGTTGTATGAATTTCAGGGTCAGAAATTCGGCTGTTCGTATCTTACATATGCATGAATTTGCGAAATAAATCAATCAACCGAATGATGCGTCTAGCTTTTCTATGATCATCAGTGATCCGCTGCATATTCTGCCGCATCGACGTCGGTATCATGCTTTGCCGTTTCCAACAGCCACTCCCGAAAGCGGTTCAGCGCCGGATGATCGCGCCGTTCCTTGGGGGCACACAGGAAATAGCCGCGCATCAGCGTAATTGGCAGGTCGAACGGTGCTACCACGCGGCCGGCGGCCAGTTCATCACGCAACAGGCAGCGCTGCAGCACTGCTACGCCCATATCCGCGCGCACCGCCTGGATCAGGATCGAAACCTGGTCGAAACCTGTGGATAACGTCGGCGCAGCGCTAGGTACGCCCGCCGCCTGCAGCCAGTTCTGCCAGTTCGCCGGCGCGGTGGTGTGATAGAGCAGGGGCTCCTGCAGCAACTCAGCCGGCGACTGCCATTGGCCTGCCGCGCGACGCGCGCGAGCGCGTTCCGGGTGGCAGACTGGCACCATTTCACGTCCAACCACATAGTCGACCAGCAGGCCCGGCCATTTGCCGGCTTCGCCCGCCAGGATGGCTGCATCGGGGGCCGGGCCGGAAAAGTCCTCATCGCGCTCGTATGGCACGAAGTCGAGCCTGATGTCCGGATGGCGACGGTGGAAGTCAGGCAGCCGCGGCACAAGCCAGACACTGGCCAGCGTGGGCACGACCGACAACGTCAGGTGGTGCCGGCGGTCACCGGCGAGCAGGGCGGCGCTGGCGTTCTCGATTGCGGCCAGCGGCTCGGCCACTGCGTCCAGCAGTTGCTTGCCGGCGTCCGTCAGCAGCAGCCGATGGGCATTACGCTGGAGCAGTGGCTGGCCGAAATGCGTTTCGAGCCGGGCGATGGCGCGGCTGATGGCCCCTTGCGTCACGCACAGCAGCTCGGCCGCACGGGTGAAGCTGCCCAGCCGTGCCGCGGCGGCGAAGGCGTGCAACTCAGACATCGATGGGGAACGCAGCCGCATGGCGGGGCAGGGCAGCCAGGGCGGCTGCACAGGATGATCTTTGGTAATGCAAACGTGCAATATAGTCGTTTGTGTCGACCCGGTAAACGGCTGACACTCGCCCGGTTCATTGCACAAAACCAACAGGAGAGATCCCCATGATCCGAGCCAGGATGACCCGCCGCCAGCTGCTGCTGTCCGGTACCGCCGCCGCTGCCACGCTGGCGTTTGCCGGCAGCGCTTTCGCGCAGGCCAACTACCCGACGCGCCCGATCCGCCTGATCGTGCCGTTCGCGGCAGGCGGCTCCACCGACCTCTCGGCGCGCCTGGTGGCCGAATTTGCCGGGCGTGAGCTGGGCCAGTCCATCGTGGTCGAGAACAAGGGCGGCGCTGGCGGTTCGCTGGGCATGGAGCAGGTGGCCAATGCCGCGCCGGACGGCTACACCATCGGCATGGCCACGGTCAGCACGCACGGTTCCAACCCCGCGGTGTACCCAAGGCTGAAGTACGACCCGGTCAAGGACTTCGCCCCCGTCACCAACGTGGTAGCGATCCCCAGCGTGTTCGCGGTGCATCCCAGCGTGCCGGCCAAGACCATGCAGGAGTTCGTCGCGCTGGCCAAGGCCAACCCGGGCAAATACAGCTTTGCCTCGCCAGGCGCCGGCTCGCTGGGGCACGTCAACATCGAGAACTTCATGATGCTGGCCAAGATCGACCTGCTGCATGTGCCGTACAAGGGCGCCGGCCTGGCGCTGAATGACGCCGTGGCAGGGCAAGTCAATGCCATCACCGACAACCTGTCGTCCACGCTGCCCCATGTGAAATCGGGCAAGCTGCGCGCGCTGGCGGTGCTGGGCGCGTCGCGCTCGGCACAGTTGCCCGGCGTGCCGACCTACGCCGAACTGGGCTTCAAGGACATGGGCGATGGCGGCTGGTTCGGCATCGTGGCGCCGGCGAATACGCCGCCTGCGATCGTCGCCAGGCTGAACCAGGCCATCCACAAGGCCATGCAGAACCCGGAGTTCAAGCGCAAGGTCGACGAGTCGGGCGGCACGCTGGTGCCGACCACGCCCGAGCAGTTCAAGGCGCAGATCCAGCAGGCCATGGCGCGCTATGCCCGCGTGGCCAAGGCGGCGGATATCAAGCTGGACTGAGGCATGGCTGAAGTGACGAACCCGACGACCAACGAGACCGCCGCGCTGCCCCCGGTGCTCGTGCGCCTGCCGGAAGGGGAGGCGCTGCCGCTGGTGTGCGACTCGCCGCACAGCGGTACCGCATACCCGGCGGACTTCGGTGCCGCCATCCCGGCGGCCCGCCTGCGTGGCGGCGAGGATACGCACGTCGATGCGTTGTGGGATGCTGTGCCGGCCGCAGGCGGTACGCTACTGGCGGCGACGTTCCCGCGTGTCTATATCGATCCCAACCGGATGGCCGACGATATCGACCCGGACCAGCTCGACGGCCCCTGGCCGACCGCGCTGGCCCCGGGCCCGAAGACGCAACTGGGCTATGGCCTGATCTGGAGCCGGGTCGATGCGTGCACGCCGATCTACGACCGCCGCCTGTCGGTGGCCGAAGTGCAGGCCCGTATCGACCGCTACTACCGGCCGTACCATGCTGCGCTGGCCGAGGCGGTGGAGGGCGCCTGGCAGCGCTTCGGCGCGGTGTGGCACCTGAACCTGCACTCGATGCCGAACAACGCCTATGAGCGCCTCAAGATCGACAGCCCGCATCCCCTGGCGGACTTTGTGCTCGGCGACCGGGACGGCACCACGTGCGAGCCGGGGCTGGTTGACTTGATAGCAGGGGAGTTGCGCGGCATGGGCTACGCGGTGGCCTGCAATGATCCCTACAAGGGCGTGCAGCTGATTGCCCAGATCGGGCGGCCGGCCGAGCGGCGCAATAGCCTGCAGATCGAGATCCGGCGTCCGCTGTACATGGACGACGTTAGCCGGGAGCGCAATGGCGGATTCGCCACGCTGCAGCGCGACCTTGGCAAGCTAACTGAGCAGGTTGCGGCCTATATCCGCACCCAACTCTGAGGCGTTTGTTCCACGTGAAACATCGGCCGGGCCTTGTGCCCGGCCTTTTTGTTTCACGTGGAACATAGCGTGGTTTCGGAACGACTCCTCGGGTACCGCCGACGCCATGTTTCACGTGAAACATGGATACCATCGAAAAGCCCCCAGTCGATTGCCGCTATAATTCGGCATTCCTGAATTTTCCCGCCAGCCTCCCGGAGGAGGTGTCCCATGCTTTACCCAACAGAGTTCGATGTCATCGTCGTCGGTGGTGGTCACGCCGGCACTGAAGCTGCGCTCGCGGCCGCCCGCATGGGCTGCCAGACGCTGCTGCTGACCCATAACATCGAGACGCTGGGCCAGATGAGCTGCAACCCGTCCATCGGCGGCATCGGCAAGGGGCACCTGGTCAAGGAAGTGGATGCGATGGGCGGCGCCATGGCTGCCGCCACGGACGAGGCCGGCATCCAGTTCCGCATCCTCAACTCCAGCAAGGGCCCGGCCGTGCGCGCCACGCGCGCCCAGGCGGACCGCGTGCTGTACCGCAAGGCGATCCGTACCCGGCTGGAAAACCAACCGAACCTGATGCTGTTCCAGCAGGCGGTGGACGATCTGATGGTCGAGGGCGACCGCGTGGTCGGCGCCATGACCCAGGTCGGCATTGCCTTCCGCGCCCGCGCGGTGGTACTGACCGCTGGTACCTTCCTGGACGGCAAGATCCACGTGGGGCTGGACAACTACACCGGCGGCCGCGCCGGCGATCCGGCTGCGGTGTCGCTGTCGGCGCGCCTGAAGGACCTGAAGCTGCCGCAAGGGCGCCTGAAGACCGGTACGCCGCCGCGCATCGACGGCCGCACCATTGACTTCTCGGTGATGGAAGAGCAGCCCGGCGACCTGGACCCCGTGCCGGTGTTCTCCTTCCTGGGTCGCCCGGAGCAGCACCCGCAGCAACTGCCGTGCTGGATCACCCATACCAACAGCCGCACCCACGACATCATCCGCGGCGGGCTGGACCGCTCGCCGATGTACACCGGCGTGATCGAAGGGGTAGGGCCGCGCTATTGTCCGAGCATCGAGGACAAGATCCATCGTTTTGCCAGCAAGGAAAGCCACCAGATCTTCCTGGAACCCGAGGGCCTGACCACCAACGAGTTCTACCCGAACGGGATCTCGACCAGCCTGCCGTTCGATGTGCAGCTGGAACTGGTGCACTCGATCCGCGGGCTGGAGAGCGCGCACATCCTGCGCCCCGGCTATGCGATCGAGTACGACTACTTCGACCCGCGTGGCCTGAAGGCCTCGCTGGAGAGCAAGGCAATCCGCGGCCTGTTCTTTGCCGGGCAGATCAACGGCACCACCGGCTATGAGGAAGCCGCCGCGCAGGGCCTGCTGGCCGGTATCAACGCCGGCTGCTACGTGCGCGAACGTGACGCCTGGACACCGCGCCGCGACCAGGCTTACCTGGGCGTGCTGGTCGACGACCTCATTACCCGTGGCGTGACCGAGCCGTACCGAATGTTCACCAGCCGCGCGGAATTCCGCCTGAGCCTGCGTGAAGACAATGCCGATATGCGCCTGACCGAAGTCGGCCGCGAACTGGGCGTGGTCGACGATGGGCGCTGGGATGCCTTCAACCGCAAGCGCGACGCTGTTTCACGTGAAACAGAGCGCCTGAAGAGCACCTGGGTGAACCCGGCGATGCTGCCGGCCGAAGACGCCGTGCCGCTGCTGGGCAAGCCGATCGAGCGCGAGTACAGCCTGGCCGACCTGCTGCGCCGGCCGGAAGTTCGCTATGAGTCGCTGATGGCGCTGCAGGGCGGCCGCCATGCGCCGGAGACGCCGCTGGATGCCGACGCCATGCTGGCCGAACAGATTCGCGAGCAGATCGAGATCGGCATCAAATACCACGGCTATATCGCCCGCCAGGCGGCCGAGGTCGACAAGCTGGAAGCCAACGAGTCGACGCGCCTGCCGGAGGGGCTGGACTACACCGAGGTACGCGGCCTGGGCTTCGAGGTCAGCCAGAAGCTGAACCAGCATCGTCCGGAAACGCTGGGCCAGGCCTCGCGCATCTCCGGCGTGACGCCGGCTGCCATCTCGCTGCTGTTGGTACACCTGAAGAAGAAGGGGCTGGGCCGCACGCGCGCTGACTCTGCTGACTCGGCTGCTGGTACCAATTCGGGCAGCAACTCGCAAGAGGCAGCCTGAGTGGCCGGTCCGCGACACACCATGATCGACGACGCCGCCCAGCGTCGTCGCCTCGAAGCCGGTCTGGAAACGATCGGCCTGGCCCTGGCGCCGGCCCAGATCGACAAGCTGTTCGACTACCTGGCACTGCTGCGCAAGTGGAACGGCGTCTACAACCTGACCGCAATCCGTCATCCCGATGAGATGCTTACGCATCACATGCTGGATTCGCTCGCCGCGGTGCCCGCGCTGGCCGAAGCCGCGCGCGCCGCAGCGCCAGGCACGCCGGCCCGGGGCAGGGTGCTGGACGTGGGTTCGGGCGGCGGCATGCCCGGCCTGCCGCTGGCGATCGCCTGCCCGGACTTGTCGGTGCTGATGGTCGACATCGTGCAGAAGAAGACCGCTTTCCTGACCCAGTGCCGTGCGCAGCTTGGACTTGCCAATGCCGCTGCCCACTGGGGCCCGGTGGAAAAGCTGGAAGACGCAGACGGCTATGCCGTGATCACCTCGCGCGCGTTCGCCGAACTGACAGACTTTGTGAACCTGTCGGGCCATCTGCTGGCGCCGCACGGCAAGCTGATTGCCATGAAGGGTGTTTATCCACAGGCCGAGCTCGACCGCATGGAAGCGGCCGGCCTGATGGCGCAATGGCAGGTCGATACCGTGCCCCGGCTCATCGTGCCGGAGCTGGACGCCGAGCGCCACCTGGTGGTGTTGTCGCGGCGCTGAAGCGCGCAAGCAGGACCTACGCCGCGACGCTGCAACGGCAGCGCCGCGAACTGCCAGCCCCGGGCTGGCCGGATGAATTGAAGCAGGAGCCGCAGAAGCTTATGGCCAAGGTATTCGTGATCGCAAACCAGAAGGGCGGGGTAGGCAAGACCACCACCACGGTGAACCTCGCCGCCGGTCTGGCCGCGCAGGGCCAGCGCGTGCTGCTGGTCGACCTGGACCCGCAGGGCAATGCCTCGATGGGCTCCGGCATCGACAAGCAGGCGCTGGAACACAGCGTGTACCAGGTCCTGGTTGGCCTGGCCAGCGTCACGCAGGCGCGCCAGCGCTCCGAGACCGGCAAGTACGACGTGCTGCCCGCCAACCGCGAGCTGGCTGGCGCCGAAGTGGAGCTGGTCGAGCTCGACCAGCGCGAACGCCGGCTCAAGCAGGCCATCGACGAAGTCGATGATCAGTATGACTTCGTGCTGATCGACTGCCCGCCGTCGCTGTCGCTGCTGACGCTGAACGGCCTGTGTGCGGCACACGGCGTGATCGTGCCGATGCAGTGCGAGTACTTTGCGCTCGAAGGACTGTCGGACCTGGTCAACACCATCAAGCAGGTACACGCCAACCTGAATCGCGAGCTGAAGGTGATCGGCCTGCTGCGCGTCATGTTCGATCCGCGCGTCACGCTGCAGCAGCAGGTGTCGGCGCAGCTGGAGTCGCATTTCGGTGACAAGGTCTTCAAGACCATGATCCCGCGCAATGTGCGCCTGGCCGAGGCACCGTCCTATGGCATGCCGGGCGTGGCATTCGATCCGTCGTCCAAGGGCGCCAAGGCGTACCTGGACTTCGGCGCCGAGATGATCGCGCGCGTCAGGCAGCTGGGCTGAAGGGGAGGTTGAGCATGAGCACGGTAAAGAAGAAGGGCTTGGGCCGCGGCCTCGAAGCGCTGCTGGGCGGGCCGGCCGAGATCGTGGAATCGGTCAAGCAGGACGGCGCGCCCACTGTGCTGCGCCTGGACCAGCTGCAGCCGGGCAAGTACCAGCCGCGCACGCGCATGGACGAAGGCGCGCTTCAGGAGCTGGCAGCGAGCATCCGCGCGCAAGGGCTGATGCAGCCGATCCTGGTACGCCGCGTCGCCGAACCGGATCGTTACGAGATCATCGCGGGCGAACGCCGCTTCCGCGCCTCGAAGCTGGCGGGCCTGGACAAGGTACCGGTGCTGGTCAAGGACGTGGCCGACGAAGCCGCCGCCGCGATGGCGCTGATCGAGAACATCCAGCGCGAAGACCTGAACCCGCTGGAAGAAGCGCAGGGCATCATGCGCCTGATCCGCGAATTCAAGTTTACGCATGAGCAGGCGGCGGAGTCGGTCGGGCGCTCGCGCAGCGCCGTATCGAATCTGCTGCGGCTGCTGAACCTGGCCGCGCCGGTGCAGACCATGCTGATGGCGGGCGATCTCGATATGGGCCACGCGCGCGCGCTGCTGGCCGTCGACGGCGCCAACCAGATCACGCTGGCGAACCAGATCGTCAACAAGCGGCTGTCGGTGCGCGAGACCGAAAAGCTGGTGGCGTCCACGCTCAAGCCGTTCGACCTGAAGTCGCTCAAGCATAAGGGCGCCAATAACATTCGCGACGTGGCGCGGCTGGAAGAAGAACTGTCGGATGCGTTGGGGCTGGCGGTGCAGATCCGGCTCGGCGCACGCGGCAAGGGTCAGCTCACCATCCACTTCAACGACAACGACGCGCTGGAAGAGGTGCTTGCGCGCTTGCGCGAGTCGCAGGCAGGGCAGCGGGTTGCCTGATTTTTAATCAGGCAATTCCGAGAGTATTTCCGCGCGCAATTCGGTGCGATAAACGGCCATTGCCGCGATGACTGTTGCGTGCACGCCGCAGTAGCAAATTCAATGGTCGGTATACGTACCGCGTGGCCGTTAATCCACCATCATGCGCAGGGTTCGCTGCGCAATCCAATTACGTCAAACATTATTGCTGCGCAATTTTTACGCAGCCATCATGCAATCGTGATGGCAACCGTTGTGCGCAATGCACTGCAAGCTAACTGTAAGCAGATTGACGCGAATCAGTAGTTCCCCTTAAAATCGTGCGGTTTGAATTCTGGCCGGGCCGAAAAGTTCCGGTCTGGAATGAGGCAGGAAGGTAGTGGTTCGAGACCGTCAGCAGCGAAGCGCCGGGTCCCGTCAGGAAGATGACTGGGACGACTGGAAAGAGGGCGCAGACCGAGAGGAAGAAGCGGTCGATCCGCTGACGCGCGCCGACGTGGAAAGGCTGTTTGGCGAGCGCGCGCTGCGTCCGTCGCGCATGACCCCGGGCAAGGTTGTCCTGGCGCAGGTGATCGTCACCCTGCTGTCGGCACTGTGCTGGGCGCTGTTCGCGAAAGAGCCAGGCCCGTACGGCTGGTCGGCGTTGTTCGGTGGCATCGTGTGCTTCGTGCCGAGCGGGTTCTTCGCGTTCCGCTTGTGGCTGGCGCGCGACCGGGCTTCGATCAGCGGGCTGGTGCTGGGCGAGGCGATCAAGGTCTTTGGCACGGCCGCACTGCTGGTGCTGGTGGTGGTGCTGTACCGGGATCTGCGTTGGGTGCCGATGCTGGTCACGTTCCTGCTAGCGCTCAAGACATATTGGGTGGTGGCCCTGGTGATCCGCTAGGCCAGCCACACGAAGACGGTGCTTCCTCCGGAAGTGGGGCGCCAAGACGGAATATCAAGATTTTCCCGTGACGGTTTCACAGTGGTGACACCGGACACGGCCAAGGTTGGACCCCGCTTGCATTGCGGTGACCGGCGAATCCGCCGAAGGCGATGCAAGACGCGTACCGGGCGTTGGCCAGAGAGTGGCTGCGCACGGCCTGAAGATTTCGCAATATACCGTTCGTATCGACATGTCTGATGCTACCCAAGGCGCCGAACACGCGCTGACACCCTCCGGCTATATCGCCGAACACTTGCAGAACTTGAACTCGGTCGGCGGAAAGCAGGCGTCGGTGGTCGACTTCTCCGTGATCAACTACGACACGGTGTTCTGGTCGGTCCTGTGCGGCGCCATTGCCGTGCTGTTCCTGTACGCCGCCGCGCGCCGCGTTACCGCCGGCGTGCCGGGCCGCTTCCAGGCCTTCGTCGAGATGATCGTCGAGATGGTCGACGACCAGGCCAAGGGCATCATCCACGGCGACCGTTCGTGGATTGCGCCGCTGGCGCTGATGGTGTTCTGCTGGATCACCATGATGAACGCGATCGACCTGATCCCGGTGGACTGGGTCAACGGCCTGAATCACGTCCTGGGCATCTTCCACATCCATCTCCCCCACCACCGCGCGGTGGCCACGGCCGACCTGAACGGCACGCTGGGCATGTCGTGCTCGGTGCTGGTGCTGATGATCTACTACAGCTTCAAGATCAAGGGCACGGGCGGCTTCATGCACGAGCTGTTCTCGGCCCCGTTCGGCGCCAAGTGGTACCTGGCCCCGTTCAACCTGGTCCTGAACCTCATCGAATTCCTGGCCAAGGCCGTTTCGCTCGGCATGCGGTTGTTTGGCAACATGTACGCCGGCGAACTCGTGTTCCTGCTGATCGCGCTGCTGGGCTCCATCTGGACGTTCAGCGCAGACCTGTCGGCGCTGGGCTTCGTTGGCCACGTACTGGCCGGCGCGGTCTGGGCGATCTTCCACATCCTGATCGTTCTGTTGCAGGCGTTCATTTTCATGATGCTGACGCTGGTGTACATCGGCCAGGCTCACGATCACCACTGATTTCCGGTTTTTTGGTTTTTTGGTTTTTTGGTTCTAAGTCTCTCTAAATTAAAGGAGTCGTCATGCAAGAATTTCTCGCCAACGTCCAGGGTCTGACCGCCATCGGTATCGGCATCATCATCGGCCTGGGCGCTATCGGCGCCTGCCTGGGTATTGCCCTGATGGGCGGCAAGTACATCGAAGCCTGCGCACGTCAGCCTGAGCTGATGAACCCGCTGCAAACCAAGATGTTCCTGCTGGCTGGCCTGATCGACGCTGCATTCCTGATCGGCGTGGGTGTTGCAATGCTGTTCGCCTTCGCCAACCCGCTGCTGGCTGTCATCAAGTAATTCTTTTCGGTCTGCATGATGCTGACGGGCGGCGCGGGCCACCAGCCTGGCCGCCTTTTGTGCATTTATCTGTAGTTTGATTACCGAAAGGAACACACCATGAATCTGAACGCAACGTTTTTTGCGCAGATGGTCGTGTTCTTCATCCTGTGGTGGGTTGTTGCCAAATTCATTTGGCCGCCGCTGGTGAAGGCGCTCGACGAACGCGCAACGAAGATCGCCGATGGCCTCGCCGCTGCCGAAAAGGGCAAGGCCGAGCTCGAACTCGCCAACAAGCGTGTGGACCAGGCTATGGCCGAAGCCCGCACCGAAGGCGCTCAACGCGTCGCTGACGCCGAGAAGCGCGCCCAGCTGACGGCAGACGAGATCAAGCACAACGCCCAGGCAGAAGCCGCACGCATCATTGCCCAGGCCAAGGCCGAAGCCGAACAGCAGGTTACCCGCGCACGCGAATCACTGCGTGACCAGGTCGCCGTGCTGGCTGTCAAGGGTGCCGAGCAGATCCTCAAGCGTGAAGTGAACGCGCAGGTCCACGTCGACCTGCTCAATCAACTCAAGGCTGAGCTCTAATCATGGCAGAAACCGCAACCATTGCCCGTCCCTATGCTGAGGCGCTGTTCCGCGTCGCTAGCGAGTCGAGCGCAGGCAATCTGGGTGCATGGTCCGAGCTGGTGTCGGAAATGGGGCAGGTTGCCGCCAATCCCGACATGAAGGCGATCGCCGGCGATCCGAACGTTCCCGGCAAGAAGCTGGCTGAACTGTTCCTGTCGGTGCTGAAGTCTCCGCTGAATGACGAGGCACGCCGCTTCGTCCAGATGCTGGTGGAGAACGGCCGCCTGACGGTGATGCCTGAAATCGCCGAACAGTTCCATGCGCTCAAGAACGCCCGCGAAGGGTCGTCCGACGTTGAGATCACCAGCGCTTTCCCGCTGGACGATCAGCAACTGAACGACCTGGTCGCCGCACTCGAACGCAAGTTCGGCCGCAAGCTGCACGCGCAGGTGGCGGTGGACCCGTCCCTGATCGGCGGCGTCAGCGTCAAGGTTGGCGACGAAGTGCTCGACACCTCCGTGCGCTCGCGCCTGGCAGCCATGCAAGTGGCGCTGACCGCCTGATCGCACCGGCCGACGGATTGAAGAATTAGGAGCATTGTGATGCAACTGAACCCCTCAGAAATCAGCGAGCTGATCAAGACCCGCATCTCGGGCCTTGGCGCTGAAGCTGAAGTGCGCAACACCGGCACGGTGATCTCCGTGACCGATGGTATCTGCCGCGTGCACGGCCTGTCCGGCGTGATGCAGGGCGAGATGCTGGAATTCCCCGGCAACACCTTCGGCCTCGCGCTGAACCTCGAGCGCGACTCGGTCGGCGCCGTGGTGCTGGGTGACTACGAACACATTTCCGAAGGCGACACGGTCAAGTGCACCGGCCGCATTCTGGAAGTGCCGGTGGGCAAGGAACTTCTGGGCCGCGTGGTCAACACGCTGGGCCAGCCGATCGACGGCAAGGGCCCGATCAACGCCAAGGAAACGGACGTGATCGAGAAGGTCGCCCCGGGCGTGATCGCGCGTCAGTCGGTGAGCCAGCCGGTGCAGACCGGCCTGAAGTCGATCGACTCGATGGTGCCGATCGGCCGTGGCCAGCGTGAGCTGATCATTGGCGACCGCCAGACCGGCAAGACCGCCGTGGCGGTCGACGCGATCATCAACCAGAAGGGCAAGGGCATGTACTGCGTGTACGTCGCCATTGGCCAGAAGGCTTCGACGATCGCCAACGTGGTGCGCAAGCTGGAAGAGCACGGCGCGATGGAATACACCGTCGTCGTGGCCGCCGCCGCTTCGGACTCGGCCGCCATGCAGTACCTGGCTGCCTACGCCGGCTGCACGATGGGCGAGTACTTCCGCGACCGCGGTGAAGACGCGCTGATCGTCTATGACGACCTGACCAAGCAAGCCTGGGCCTACCGCCAGGTGTCGCTGCTGCTGCGCCGCCCGCCGGGCCGTGAAGCTTACCCGGGCGACGTGTTCTATCTGCACTCGCGCCTGCTGGAGCGTGCTGCCCGCGTGAACGCCGAGTACGTCGAGAAGTTCACCAACGGCGCCGTCAAGGGCAAGACCGGTTCGCTGACCGCGCTGCCGGTGATCGAAACGCAGGCCGGCGACGTGTCCGCGTTCGTGCCGACCAACGTGATCTCGATCACGGACGGCCAGATCTTCCTGGAAACCGACCTGTTCAACGCCGGTATCCGTCCCGCCATCAACGCCGGTATCTCGGTGTCGCGCGTGGGTGGTGCTGCCCAGACCAAGGTGGTGAAGAACCTGGCCGGCGGTATCCGTACCGACCTGGCGCAGTACCGTGAACTGGCTGCGTTCGCGCAGTTCGCTTCGGACCTCGACGACGCAACCCGCAAGCAGCTGGAGCGCGGCCGCCGCGTGACCGAGCTGCTCAAGCAGGCGCAATACCAGCCGCAGCAAGTGTGGCAGCTGTCGGCGTCGCTGTTTGCAGCCAACAATGGCTTCCTCGACAACGTGGAAGTGAAGGACATCCTCCCGTTCGAGAAGGGCCTGCACGACCATCTGAAGACCAAGTACGCTGACCTCGTCAACCGCATCGAAGAGACCAAGGTGCTCTCGAAGGAAGATGAGCCCGCACTGCGTGCTGCGATCGAGGATTTCAAGAAGTCCGCCGCGTTCTAACCGCGTGATTCCCCGACACCACCGCCGCGCCTGGCTCACGCCGGTGCGGCGCTGGTTCGGCTGGAGAGGAAGATATGGCCGGAACGAAAGAGATTCGAACCAAGATCAAGAGCGTGCAGAACACGCGCAAGATCACCAAGGCGATGGAGATGGTCGCCGCATCCAAGATGCGCAAGGCGCAGGAGCGGATGCGCAACGCCCGTCCTTACGCCGAGAAAGTGCGCAACATCGCGGCGCACCTGGCTTCGGCCAACCCCGAGTTCAAGCACCCGTTCATGCAGGAGCGCGAAGTCAAGCGCATCGGCATGATCGTGGTCACGACCGACAAGGGGCTGTGCGGCGGTCTGAACACGAACGTGCTGCGTGCGGTGACCAACGAGCTGAAGAGCCTGCAGGGTCGCGGCGTGGATGTCAAAGCTACTGCCATCGGCAGCAAGGGCCTGCAGTTCCTGAGTCGCATCGGCGCCAAGGTGGTGTCGAATGTGGTGCAGCTCGGCGACACCCCGCACCTGGAAAAGCTGATCGGCGCGATCAAGGTCCAGCTCGACGCATTCACCAACGGTGAAGTCGACGCGGTGTACTTGGCGTACACCAAGTTCATCAACACGATGAAGCAGGAACCGTTGGTTGAGCAGCTGCTGCCGCTCGCCGCCGACAAGCTGTCGCAGACGGAAGAAGAGAAGCGCGCCTACTCGTGGGACTACATCTACGAGCCTGACGCGCAGACCGTGGTGGAAGAGCTGTTGGTCCGCTACGTCGAGGCGCTGGTGTACCAGGCCGTGGCCGAGAACATGGCGTCCGAGCAGTCGGCGCGCATGGTGGCCATGAAGGCGGCATCCGACAATGCCAAGAACGTGATCGGCGAATTGCAGCTGGACTACAACAAGACCCGGCAGGCAGCGATCACCAAGGAACTGTCGGAGATCGTCAGCGGCGCGGCAGCGGTCTGAGGCGTCAAGAATTCAAGCTATCGGAGATACGAAATGAGTATCGGAAATATTGTGCAGTGCATTGGCGCCGTGGTGGACATCGAGTTCCCGCGCGACGGGATGCCGAAGGTGTACGACGCGCTGGTGCTGGAAGACAGCGGCGAATCGTCGTTCGCCGAAAAGGGCCTGACGTTCGAAGTGCAGCAACAGCTGGGTGACGGCGTGGTGCGTACCATTGCCCTCGGTTCGTCGGATGGCCTGCGCCGCGGCATGGCGGTGAAGAACACCCAAGCGCCGATCTCGGTGCCGGTGGGTCAGGGCACGCTGGGCCGCATCATGGACGTGCTGGGTCGCCCCATTGACGAGGCCGGCCCGATCGCTTCCGACGAGCGTCGCGCGATTCACCAGAAGGCGCCGAAGTTCGACGAGCTGTCGCCTTCCACCGACCTGCTCGAAACCGGCATCAAGGTGATCGACCTGATCTGCCCGTTCGCCAAGGGCGGCAAGGTGGGCCTGTTCGGTGGTGCTGGCGTGGGCAAGACCGTCAACATGATGGAGCTCATCAACAACATCGCCAAGCAGCACAGCGGTCTGTCGGTGTTCGCCGGCGTGGGCGAGCGTACCCGTGAAGGGAACGACTTCTACCACGAAATGAAGGACTCCAACGTGCTCGACAAGGTGGCCATGGTGTTCGGCCAGATGAACGAGCCGCCGGGCAACCGTCTGCGCGTGGCACTTTCCGGCCTGACCATGGCCGAGAAGTTCCGCGACGAGGGCCGTGACATCCTGTTCTTCGTCGACAACATCTACCGCTACACGCTGGCAGGTACCGAAGTGTCGGCACTGCTGGGCCGTATGCCTTCCGCCGTGGGCTACCAGCCGACGCTGGCTGAAGAAATGGGCAAGCTGCAGGAGCGCATCACCTCGACCAAGACTGGCTCGATCACCTCGATCCAGGCCGTGTACGTGCCTGCGGATGACTTGACCGACCCGTCGCCGGCAACCACCTTCCTGCACCTGGACTCGACCCTGGTGCTGTCGCGTGACATCGCCGCTCTCGGTATCTACCCCGCTGTGGACCCGCTCGACTCGACCTCGCGTCAGATGGATCCGCAAGTGGTTGGCCAGGAGCACTACAACGTCGCGCGCGCCGTGCAGCAGACCCTGCAGCGCTACAAGGAACTGCGCGACATCATCGCGATTCTGGGCATGGACGAACTGTCGCCGGAAGACAAGATGGCAGTGAACCGCGCTCGTAAGATCCAGCGTTTCCTGTCGCAGCCGTTCCACGTGGCAGAAGTGTTCACGGGTTCGCCGGGCAAGTACGTGCCGCTGAAGGAAACCATCCGCGGCTTCAAGATGCTGGTCGACGGCGAGTGCGATCACCTGCCCGAGCAGGCGTTCTACATGGTCGGCTCGATCGACGAAGCCTTCGAAAAGGCCAAGAAGCTCCAGTAAGCCTTGCTTTGACGCTCCTGCCTCGCGGCAGGGGTGACGGTCGGCCGCCATGTGCGTCCGGCCGTCCGAAGCGAAGGGATTGGAGAAAGGATCTGATATGGCAACCATTCTTGTAGACGTCGTCAGCGCGGAAGCGTCGATCTTCTCCGGCCCGGCGAAGTTCGTGGCGCTGCCGGGCGAGTCGGGTGAGCTGGGCATCCTGCCAGGTCACACGCCGCTGATCACGCGCATCCAGCCGGGTGCGGTGCGGATCGAGAAGGAAGACGGCAGCGAAGAGTTCGTGTTCGTTGCCGGCGGCATTCTCGAAGTCCAGCCCAAGCACGTTACCGTGCTGGCCGACACCGCCATCCGCGGTGGCGACCTGGACGAAGCCAAGGCCCAGGAAGCCAAGCGTGCGGCCGTGGAGTTGATGCAGAACCAGAGCAGCGACCTGGACCTGGCCCGCGCCCAGAGCGAGCTGGCCGTGGCCGCCGCGCAGCTGGCTGCCATCGCCCGCCTGCGTCGTAAAAAGTAAGAATAGAGCAGCACCGTCGCATTGTTGTTTTTTCGATGCGACATTTAAAAAAGGCAGCCGCGAGGCTGCCTTTTTTGTGGGCACAGCGATATGCTTTCGACTCGCCTGGACAAAAAAAAGCGCGCGGGCCGGGGAGGCTCCGCGCGGACGGGAAAATCCCTTCGAGGGGTCAATTCGAAGGAACGGGTTCGGTCCAGGTCGACAATCAAGGCGCAACGGATATTCAATATCCGCACACAGGCCGCAAAGGCCACGCGCTGCAAACGGTCTTCCTGGTACTCCGGTCCAGCGGCGTTTTTGCTGGATCGGAAAATCGGGTTACTGCAAAAAACACTACAAAAAGGCTTTCTTCACCGCCCCTTTAGGTCTGCACAGCCTTTGTTTGCCGGGGCGCCGCACCCAGACAGCGGGTGTGTCAATGCATTGTGGGGGAAACTCCCCGGCATGGCAGTAACAAAATGTATCGTTTTGCAAGAAGTTGAAAGCTGGCGGTGCCAAGATCCGGCGCGTTCGCCACATTTTTGCACGTTGGCGCCGCGTTCGATGTCGTAACGTGCAGCTACCTTATCATTCCAGGCAGGTTTACCGTGTTCGTTCGCGCACCATCGCCCTGCGTGACGATTCGCGGTTACGATTCGATACGTCGCGCCCGATGCTGCCCACGCCGGCCGTGTCCGGTGCAGGACTTGTCCACATGCCGGAGACGCAATGCCCCCCGAGATGCAGCAAGCGATACAAGCCATGCTGGCGATGAAAACCGTGGCCGTGGTCGGACTGTCCGACCGTCCGGAGCGCCCCAGCCACGAAGTGGCCGAATTCCTGCAAGGCCACGGTTTCCGTATCGTGCCGGTCAATCCGCGCCACGCCGGCGAGCGCATCCTGGGCGAGACCTGTTACGCCACGCTACGTGAAGCGGCCGACACCGCGGCAGCGGCGGGGGCCCCCATCGAGTGGGTCGATATCTTCCGCCGGGCCGAGGATACGCCGCCCGTGGTCAACGAGGCCGTCGCCATCGGCGCGCGCGGGGTCTGGCTGCAACTGGGCATCGTCAACGACGAAGCCGTGCGCCGTGCCGTCGACGCCGGCCTGCTGGCGGTACAGGACTGCTGCAGCAAGATCGAGCTGACACGCCAGCTTGGCCTGGACTGAAGCGAGCCGGGCAAGTTATCCACAACCCTGTCCCACCTTCTTACCAATTTTCCCCCGCCACCAACCATGGCCATCGATCCGCAACTGCTCGCCTACTACCGCCGCCTTGCTGACCGCTACGCCGGGGAGCCGGCCCCGGCCGACATCGCCGCGCACCGGGCCCGCTTTGCCGAGATCGCGGCCGCGTCGCTGCTGCCGGACCCGGAGGGCATCGCGGTGCAGGATCTGGAGCTCGCGCTGGCAGGTCGCACACTGGGGGCGCGGCTGTTCCGTCCGCAAGGCGCAGTGGCACCGCGGTTGATCGTCTACTTCCATGGCGGGGGCTGGGTGATCGGCTCGGCGCAGACGCACCACACCGTGGCCGCCTTGCTGGCCGCCGATACCGGCTGCGCGGTTGCCAGTGTCGACTACCGGCTCGCGCCGGAGCATCCGTACCCGGCACCCAGCGACGACGCCGCCGACGCGGTGCTGTGGCTCTCCGGCCAGCGCCAGGCGCTTGGCCTGGCGCCGGACTTCCTCGGGGTGGCGGGCGACAGCGCCGGCGGCCACCTGGCCGCGCAGGCCGCGCAGCAGCTCAACGGGGGCGACGCGGTGCGAGTGAACGCGCAGTTGCTGATCTACCCGGTGACGGCGCCGGTACTCAGCTCCGAAAGCTACCGCGCCTTTGCCGACGGCCCAGGCCTGACGCGCGACGAGATGGCGTGGTTCTGGACCCAGTTCATTGGCGCCGAAGCGCTGGCGCAAGGCGCCGCGCACCCCGACCCGCGCGTGCACCTGATGGCCGCACCGCCGGTGCGCCCGCCCGCGACCGTGGTGGTGGTCGCCGCGCACGACGTGCTGCGCGACGACGGTCTGGCCTATGCCGACTTCCTGGTGCGCCATGACGCCCCGGTGATCACCATCGAGGCCGGCGGCATGACCCACGGCTTCGCGCGCCTGCAGCCCGAAGCCGAACGCGCGCGCGAATGGATGCGGCGCACCGCCGCCGCCTTTGCCGACCTGCTGCACGACGCCTGAGCGGATTCCCACGGATTCCCGGACAGGCGGCGCGCAAAGCTCCGGCGCGGCGCGGCCATCCCTTAGAATGGCGGTCTTACGAGGATGACCATGACCGCTCTGCAGAACGATACCTTCCTGCGCGCGCTGCGCCGCCAGCCCACCGAATACACGCCGCTGTGGCTGATGCGCCAGGCAGGCCGCTACCTGCCTGAGTACAACGCCACGCGTGCCCGCGCCGGCAGCTTCCTCGGGCTGGCCAAGAACCCGGCCTACGCCACCGAGGTCACCCTGCAGCCGCTGGACCGCTATCCGCTGGACGCGGCCATCCTCTTCTCCGATATCCTGACCGTGCCTGACGCGATGGGCCTGGGCCTGTCGTTCGCGCAGGGCGAGGGCCCGCGCTTTGCGCACCCGCTGCGCACCGAGGCCGACGTGCAGAAGCTGGCCGTGCCCGACATGACGTCGCTGCAGTACGTCTTCGACGCCGTCAGCGAGATCCGCCGCGCGCTGGTGCAGGACGGGCGCCAGCGCGTGCCGCTGATTGGCTTCTCCGGCAGCCCGTGGACGCTGGCCTGCTATATGGTCGAAGGCAGCGGTTCGGACGATTTCCGCACGGTCAAGGCGATGATGTACGGCCGTCCAGACCTGATGCATCGCATCCTCGAGATCAACGCCGAGGCCGTCACCGCCTACCTGAACGCGCAGATCGAAGCCGGGGCGCAGGCCGTGATGATCTTCGACACCTGGGGCGGGGCGCTCGCCGACGGCATGTACCAGGCCTTCTCGCTGGCCTATATGCACCGCGTGCTGGCCGGCCTGAAGCGCGAGCACGACGGCGAGCAGGTACCGGCGATCGTCTTCACCAAGGGCGGCGGCCTGTGGCTGGAGGCGCTGGCCGACACCGGTGCCGATGCGATTGGGCTGGACTGGACCGTCAACCTGGCCCAGGCGCGCCAGCGCACTGGCGGCCGCGTGGCGCTGCAGGGCAATATCGATCCCACCGTGCTGTTCGCCCCGGAAGCGGCGATCCGCGAGCAGGTCCGCGGCGTACTCGACAGCTACGCCGCCGGCGGCGGCAGCGACGGCCATGTGTTCAACCTCGGCCACGGCATCTCGCAGTTCACGCCGCCCGAGAACGTCACCGTGCTGGTGGATGAAGTGCATCGCCACAGCCGCAAGCTGCGCGCCGCACAGAAGTGACGGTGCCGGTATGCGCGGCAGCATGCCTTTGCTGACGCGCCCCGCGCTGCAACGAACTGGTGCGCTGGTGTACCCAGTGCTGCGCGAGGCGCGTCGCTACTGCTGTCAAGTAAACTTTTTCGCCAGCATTCGCCAAAAAGGTGCTCGGAGTTGATTGCCGGTACTTGACTTATGCACACCGATAGGTTTGCCGCAGTGCAAGACGAGGCCACCCTCTAACCTATCCGGGGGATGTTTGCAAAGTCTTGATTTTTAAGGATTTGGAAGATTTTCAAAGCATGGGACGATGCCGGTGAATCCCTTGTTTTGCGGGGCTTCCGGGCTCCCCGGCGCGACTTTTCAACAAAGTTATCCACAGGGGCGGTGGAATTAGTGGAAAACCAGTCATCTATCATCGACTTAGGGCCACATTTGAAGTTTTACTTTAAGTTGATGTTGCGCCGCACACAAAAATCCCTCGTCCGCCCCCTGGGCCGCCAGCTGCATAGCGTGTGCGCAAAGGCGGTGCACCAGGAATCGACGCATGGCGCACGCTAGCGGCGCCATCCCTCTCGCTGAGCCCGATATGGCACCCACCGAGGCCGTGGCGCCGTCTGCCAGCGCCCGGCCCATTGTCCGGGTCGCGCTGGACACGCCCGCCGACGACTGCTTCGACTACCTCGCCACGCCCGACATCGCCCTGGGAGACCTGGTGGTGGTGCCGTTCGGCCGCCGCAGCCTGGTCGGTGTGGCCGTGGCGCGTGCCGACAGCTCCGATGTGCCGGCCGGGCGCTTGCGCCCGGTGGCGCAGCGGCTGGACTGGATGCCGCCGCTGCCGCCCGACTGGATCGAGCTGGCCGCCTTTGCCGCGCGCTACTACCAGCGCCGGCTGGGCGAGGTGATGCTGCCGGCCCTGCCGCCGGCGTTGCGCGAGGCCGAGAGCTGGCCTGGCCTCGGCCAGCGTGCCCGCACCGACGAATACCGCCTGCTGCCCGGCCACGCCGCCGACCTGCTGGCCGCCGTGCCGCCGCGCGCACGCAGCGTGCGTGCGCTGGCGCAGGCACTGGCCGACCGCGCCGCCACCACCGACGAGCCGCTGGCGCTCGCCGACGCGCGCGTGCTGTGCGCGGCCGCGCCGGCCCGGCTGGCCGAATGGCAGGCCGCCAGCTGGGTCGAGGCCAGCCGTACCGCACGCCCGCTGCTATCAATCGACCCGGGGCAACCACCGTCCGTGGCGCCCGCGCTGCATGACGAGCAGCGCGCCGCTGTCCAGGCTATCGCCGAGGCCGGAGGGTTCGCGCCGTTCCTGCTTCACGGCGTCACCGGCAGCGGCAAGACCGAGGTCTACCTGCATGCGATGCAGGCGGTGCTGGAACGCGATGCCCAGGCCCAGGTACTGATGCTGGTCCCGGAAATCAACCTGACGCCGCAACTCCAGGCCCGCATTGCCGCGCGCTTCCCACACTTGCCGCTGGCCGTGCTGCACAGCGGGCTGGCCGACCAGGAGCGCAGCCTGCAGTGGCTGGCCGCCCACCGCGGCGAGGCGCGCATCGTGCTGGGCACGCGCATGGCGGTGATGGCCTCGCTGCCGGCGCTGGCGCTGATCGTGGTCGACGAGGAGCATGACACCTCCTACAAACAGCAGGAGGGGCTGCGCTACTCCGCGCGTGACCTGGCGGTGTGGCGCGCCAAGCAACGCGGCATCGCGGTGGTGCTGGGCTCGGCCACGCCGTCGATGGAGACCTGGTGGCGGGCAGGGCAGGGCACTTACCGTAAGTTGGTGCTGCGCGAGCGCGCCCAGGCCGACGCTGCGCTGCCGACCGTGCGCCTGGTCGATCTCAACCACGAACGCCAGCGCCAACGCACGCTGTTCGAAGGCCTGTCAGTGCCGCTGCTTGAAGCCATCGACGCCCGCCTGGCGCGCGGCGAGCAGAGCCTGCTGTTCCTGAACCGCCGCGGCTATGCGCCGGTGCTCGCCTGCGACAGTTGCGGCTGGCTGTCGGGCTGCCCGCGCTGCTCGGCGTACCTGGTGCTGCACCGGCCCGAGCGGCGCCTGCGCTGTCATCACTGCGGGCTGGAAGCGCCGGTGCCGCACCATTGCCCGGACTGCGGAAATGTCGATATCGCGCCGCTGGGGCGCGGCACGCAGCGCATCGAAGAGGCGCTGGCGGCACGCTTTCCGCAGGCCCGAATCGCCCGCATCGACGCCGATTCGACACGGCGCAAGGGCAGCGCGCAGGCGATGTTCGACGAGGTCCACGCGGGCGAGGTCGATATCCTGGTGGGCACGCAGATGGTCGCCAAGGGCCATGACTTCCAGCGCGTGACGCTGGTGGGGATCGTCCATCCCGACGCCGCCATGTTCAGCCACGACTTCCGCGCCGCCGAGCACCTCTTTGCCTCGCTGATGCAGGTCGCCGGCCGGGCAGGGCGCGCGGGCCTGGCGGGCGAGGTACTGATCCAGACCCGCTACCCGGACACCCCGGCATTGCAGGCGCTGACGCGCCACGACTATGATGGATTCGCGGCCAGCCAGTTGCGCGAGCGGCGCCAGGCCGGGTTGCCCCCGTTCTGCTTCCAGGTGCTGGTAACCGCGGAGCATGGCCAGCTGGAACGGGCGCTGCAGTTCCTGCAGGTGGCGCGCCGGCATGCCGATACCTGCCAGCTCGCCGCCGAGGTGCAACTGCATGACCCGGTGCCGATGTCGATGGTGCGCATCGCCAACCGGGAGCGCGCGCAGATGCTGGTCGAGGCCACTTCACGCCCGGCGCTGCAACGCTTTGTGGCCGAGTGGGTACAGACTTTCGCAGAGGTAGGAACGGAGGCCAAGGGGGTGCGCTGGCAGCTGGAAATCGATCCGCTGCGGATCTGATCCATGCCGCCTGGTGCAACCTCTGCATTAGGGTTTTCGATAGGGTTGCACCGGGTTGCACCTTCGTGATTCCCGGGAGTAAGATCGCCCCAGCTCACAGGCTGCGGCCGGTCGCGCGCCCTGCCATTCCGGCACAGACGCGGTAGCACCGGCGGCGGCCTCCAGTCTTACGGAGATTTGCCCGCATGGCCACCACCACTCTCGGCGTCAAGCTCGACGACGCCTCGCGCGATCGCCTCAAGCGCGTCGCCCAATCCATCGACCGCACGCCGCACTGGCTGATCAAGCAGGCCATCTTCACCTACCTGGAGCAAGTCGAGCGCGGCCACCTGCCGCACGAGACCAGCGCCGCCGGCACGGCGGAGTCCGATGGCCCGGATGCCGCCGAGCCGGCCCACGCCGACGGCGCGCCGCAGGCCTTCCTGGAATTCGCGCAGAGCATCCAGCCGCAGTCGGTGCTGCGCGCAGCCATTACCTCCGCCTACCGCCGCCCGGAAACCGATTGCGTGCCGGTGCTGCTGGAGCAGGCCCGCCTGCCGCAACAGCAGGCCGACGCCGCCATCAAGATGGCCAAGACGCTGGCCACCCGGCTGCGCGAGCAGAAGGTCGGCACCGGACGTGAAGGGCTGGTGCAGGGGCTGATCCAGGAATTCTCGCTGTCGTCGCAGGAAGGCGTGGCGCTGATGTGCCTGGCCGAGGCCCTGCTGCGCATCCCGGACAAGGCTACCCGCGATGCACTGATCCGCGACAAGATCAGCGGCGCCAACTGGCAGTCGCACCTGGGCCAGAGCCCGTCGCTGTTCGTCAACGCTGCCACCTGGGGCCTGCTGCTGACCGGCAGGCTGGTTGCCACCCATACCGAATCCGGCCTGACCAAGGCGCTCACGCGCATCATCGGCAAGGGCGGCGAGCCGCTGATCCGCAAGGGCGTAGACATGGCGATGCGCCTGATGGGCGAGCAGTTCGTCACCGGCGAGACCATTTCCGAAGCGCTGGCCAACGCGCGCAAGTACGAAGCGCAGGGCTTCCGCTACTCCTATGACATGCTCGGCGAAGCGGCCATGACCGAGGCCGATGCGATGCGCTACCTGGCCTCGTACGAGCAGGCCATCCACGCCATCGGGCAGGCCTCGCGCGGGCGCGGCATCTACGAAGGCCCGGGCATCTCGATCAAGCTGTCGGCGCTGCACCCGCGCTACAGCCGCGCCCAGCACGAGCGCGTGGTGACGGAACTGTACGAGCGCCTGAAGTCGCTGACGCTGCTGGCGCGCCAGTACGATATCGGCATCAATATCGACGCCGAGGAAGCGGACCGTCTGGAGATCTCGCTGGATCTGCTCGAACGCCTGTGCTTCGAGCCCGAGCTGGCTGGCTGGAACGGCATCGGCTTCGTGGTGCAGGGCTACCAGAAGCGCTGCCCGTTCGTGATCGACTACCTGATCGACCTGGCACGCCGCAGCCGCCACCGCCTGATGATCCGCCTGGTCAAGGGCGCCTACTGGGACAGCGAGATCAAGCGCGCCCAGGTCGAAGGGCTGGAGGGCTACCCGGTCTACACGCGCAAGGTCTATACCGACGTGTCATACGTGGCCTGCGCGCGCAAGCTGCTGTCGGTGCCGGACGCGATCTACCCGCAGTTCGCCACGCACAACGCGCATACGCTGTCGGCCATCTACCAGATCGCCGGCCACAGCTACTACCCCGGCCAGTACGAGTTCCAGTGCCTGCACGGCATGGGCGAGCCGCTGTACGACCAGGTGGTCGGGCCCACCGCCGACGGCAAGTTCAACCGTCCGTGCCGGATCTACGCCCCGGTCGGCACGCATGAGACGCTGCTGGCCTACCTGGTGCGCCGACTGTTGGAAAACGGCGCCAACACCTCCTTCGTCAACCGCATCGCCGACGACACCATCTCGCTGGACGAACTGGTGGCGGACCCGGTCGCCGTGGTCGAAGCCATGCACCGCGAAGAGGGCGTGCTGGGCCTGCCGCACCCGCGTATCCCGTCGCCGCGCACGCTGTATGGCAAGAGCCGCCCCAACTCGGCCGGTATCGATCTCGCGAATGAGCACCGGCTGGCCTCGCTGTCGTCGGCGCTGCTTGCCGGCACCAGCGAACGCGCCGTGGCCGAGCCGCTGGTGGGCGCCGAGGTGCCGCGCGCTGCCGACGCCATTACCGCGCCGGTGCTGAACCCGGCCGACCACCGCGACGTGGTGGGCCATGTCACCGTGGCCAGCCAGGCCGACGTCGACGCCGCGCTGCAAGCCGCCGTGAACGCCGCGCCGATCTGGCAGGCCACGCCGCCGGACGTGCGCGCCGCCGCGCTGGAGCGCGCGGCCGACCTGATGGAAGCCCAGATGCAGTCGCTGATGGGCATCATCATGCGCGAGGCCGGCAAGACCTTCTCCAATGCCATCGCCGAAGTGCGCGAGGCCGTGGACTTCCTGCGCTATTACGCCGCCGAGATCCGCCGCAGCTTCGACAACGACACTCACCGCCCGCTGGGCCCGGTAGTCTGCATCAGCCCGTGGAACTTCCCGCTGGCGATCTTCACCGGCCAGGTGGCCGCTGCGCTGGCCGCCGGCAACCCGGTGCTGGCCAAGCCCGCCGAGCAGACCCCGCTGATCGCCGCCGCTGCGGTGCGGCTGCTGCGCGAGGCCGGTGTGCCGGCCGGCGCGGTGCAGCTGCTGCCGGGCCGGGGCGAGACCGTCGGCGCCGCGCTGGTGGGCGATGCCCGCGTCAAGGGTGTGATGTTCACTGGCTCGACCGAGGTCGCGCGCATCCTGCAACGCAACGTGGCCGGCCGCCTCGACGCCGCCGGCCGCCCGATCCCGCTGATCGCCGAGACCGGCGGCCAGAACGCGATGATCGTCGACTCGTCGGCGCTGGCCGAGCAGGTGGTCGGCGACGTGGTCAACTCCGCCTTCGACTCGGCCGGCCAGCGCTGCTCGGCGCTGCGCGTGCTTTGCCTGCAGGAGGATGTGGCCGACCGCGTGCTGGAAATGCTCAAGGGCGCCATGCAGGAGCTGAACATGGCCAACCCGGACCGCCTGTCGACCGACGTCGGCCCGGTGATCGACGAAGAGGCGCGTGCCAATATCGTGCGCCATGTCGATGCCATGCGCGCCAAGGGCCGCCGTGTCCACCAGGCCGATCCCAACGCGCCGCAGGCGGCCAGCTGCCGCCATGGCACCTTCGTGCCGCCGACGCTGATCGAGCTCGACAGCATCGAGGAACTGAAGCGCGAAGTGTTTGGCCCGGTGCTGCACGTGGTGCGCTTCCCGCGCACGGCGCTGGACACCATGGTCAGCCAGATCAACGGCACCGGCTACGGCCTGACGCTGGGCATCCATACCCGCATCGACGAGACCATTTCGTTTATCGTCAGCCGCGCCCATGTGGGCAACCTGTACGTGAACCGCAATATCGTCGGCGCGGTAGTGGGCGTGCAGCCGTTCGGCGGCGAGGCGCTGTCGGGCACCGGCCCGAAGGCGGGCGGCCCGCTCTACCTGCACCGCCTGCTGTCGGTATGCCCGCAGGACGCGGTGGCGCGCAGCGTGCGCGCGGCCGATGTCAGCAGCAGCGCCGAAGCAGTGGGCCCGGCCGACGAGGCGGTGCGCCCGGCCGAGGCCTTCCGCACCTGGGCCCGCGCTGAGCTGCCGGAAGTGGCCGCCGCCTGCGAACGCTTCGCGGAGGCCTCGCCCTCGGGCCTGGCGGTGACGCTGGCCGGCCCCACTGGCGAGCGTAACACCTACACGCTGCTGCCGCGCGAACGCGTGCTGTGCCTGGCCGCGCAAGAGGCCGACCTGGCGCTGCAGCTGGGCGCCGTGCTGACCGTCGGCGCCGAGGCGGTCTGGCCGGAAAACCCTGTCGGCCGGGGGCTGTTTGCGCGCCTGCCTAAGGGCGTACAATCGCGCGTCCGCATGGTGGCCGACTGGACCGCTGCGGATACCGGATTCGATGCGGTGCTGCACCACGGCGACTCCGATCAGCTGCGCACGGTGTGCGAGCAGGTGGCCGCGCGCCCCGGCCCGATCATCGGCGTGCAGGGCCTGGCGCAAGGTGAACCGAATGTCGCGCTCGACCGTTTGCTGATCGAGCGCTCGCTCTCGGTCAACACCGCGGCCGCGGGCGGCAATGCCAGTTTGATGACGATCGGCTGAGGCAACCTCGGACATCGTCTTGTCGAAGCGCGCGGCGGTGGCGGCGATCCCGCCCCGGCGCGCATACGAAGAACGGCGCGGCACTGCCAATACCGCGCCTCCAACAATGCCGGCAACGGCACCACATCGACACCATTTGGGACCCAAGGAGATCTGATGAGCTCGACATTCCACAAGACGGCAGTGACCGTTGCCCTGACCCTGGCTGGCCTGACCGCCGCCTCGGCCGCGTTCGCGCAGGCCCAGGAAATCAAGCTGGGCTTTGCCGGCCCGATGACCGGCGGCCAGGCGCAGTACGGCAAGGACATGCAGAACGGCATCGTCCTCGCGATCGAGGACATGAACGCCACCAAGCCCAAGATCGGCGGCAAGGAAGTCAAGTTCGTGCTGGTCTCCGAAGACGACCAGGCCGACCCGAAGACCGGCTCGGTAGTCGCGCAGAAGCTGGTGGATAACGGCATCCAGGGCATGCTCGGCCATTTCAACTCGGGCACCACCATCCCGGCGTCGATGGTCTACAACCGCGCCGGCATTCCGCAGATCGCCATGGCGACCGCGCCGGAATACACCAAGCAAGGCTTCAAGACCACCTTCCGCATGATGACCTCCGACACCCAGCAGGGTTCGGTGATTGGCGCCTTCGTGGTGAAGAAGCTGGGCGCGAAGAACATCGCCATCGTCGATGACCGCACCGCCTACGGCCAGGGCCTGGCCGACGAGTTCGAGAAGGCCGCCAAGGCCGCCGGCGGCAAGATCGTGCGCCGCGAGTTCACCAACGACAAGGCGGTGGACTTCAAGGCCGTGCTGACCAACATCAAGCGCAGCAACCCGGACATCATCTTCTACGGCGGCGCCGAGACCCAGTCCGCGCCGATGGCCAAGCAGGTGAAGGAACTGGGCATGAAGGCCCCGCTGGTGTCGGGCGAAATGTCCAAGACCGACAACTTCCTGAAGCTGGCCGGCCCGTCTGCCGAAGGCACCGTGGTGTCGCTGGCCGGCCTGCCGCTGGACCAGATGCCGGGCGGCTCTACATACGAGAAGAAGTACGAGAAGCGCTTCGGCTCGAAGGTGCAGACCTACTCGCCGTACGCCTATGACGGCGCCACCGCGATGATGACGGCGATGGTCAAGGCCGGGTCGGCCGATCCGGCGCGTTACCTGCCGGTGCTGGCTGCGACCAGTATGCAGGGCGTGACCACCAAGACGCTGGCCTATGATGCGCGCGGCGACCTGAAGGATGGTGGTATCACCGTCTACAAGGTGGTCGGCGGCAAGTGGACCGTGCTGGAAACGGTTGGCGGCAAGTAAGCCTTCGGTACTGCCGTGTGAAACGCCACCTTCGGTGCTAGCCGTTAACAAAAAGTGTTGAAAGCTCAAACGGGTGCGGTCTTAGCTCCGGACCCGTTTGTTTTGTGGGGGACGTATCCTGTCGCGAGGCTACGAGAATTAACTGACCGCAAGGACCGCTGCTCATCTCGGCCGTAGCCTCAGCCGACAAAGGAGTGCTCGACTTCAAGGACATCATCCCAAGGTGACCACGTAGGACTGTCGGTCCACACCGCGGGAGCGGCCACCACATCACAGACAATGCATTTGCATTGCCATAGGAAGGTATTTGCATTACCATGGAGGTATCCCCGTTTCTTGACCGGAGACCATCATGATGCCTGCCACCCTCGAGGTCGAATCCACGTTGACCGACCGCTACCAGACTACGGTACCGGAGACCGTCCGCCGCGCCCTTCGGCTTGGTAAGCGCGACAAGATCCACTACACCATCCGCGCCAGCGGCGAGGTGGTACTAACCCGCGCCGAAGCTTCCGAGGGCGACGACCCGGTGCTCAGCCGGTTCCTGGGATTCTTGGCGCGCGACATCGCCAACCATCCTGAACGCCTGCAGGCCTTGGATGCAGGTCTCGTCCAACGGCTCGAGTCGCTGGTCGGTGGCGTCGAAGTCGATCTCGATGCGGCCCTGTCGGCAGACGATGAATGAGGGCGGGCAAGCCCGCACCTCTGGTCATTCATGGCTGGACGGTTTTCGCTCACCCACTGTTCCTGGCGCAGCTTGAAGTACTGGCGCAGCAGGTCGAGGCCCTCAAGCAGAAGGACCCGAGTGGGTACGTAAAGAAGAACGCCAGCAAGCGACTGGCGGCGATCACCAAACTCGCATTCGATGTCATCCCGCAAGATCCAGCGCGACCGGAGTACCGGCAAGGCAGCACCCTTGGCGACGACCACAAGCACTGGTTCCGAGCGAAGTTCTTCCAGCAGTATCGGCTGTTCTTTCGCTACCACGTGTCGAGCAAGGTGATTGTGTTTGCGTGGGTAAATGGTGAGAGCACGAAGCGCGCCTACGAGAGCAGCGACGACGCCTACCGGGTTTTCCGCAAGATGCTGGAAAGTGGCCAGCCTCCAGGTGACTGGAACCAGTTGCTGGCCGAGGCTCGTGCCGAGGGGCAACGCCTACAACGACTCGCCGCTGGCATCGCCTCGTAGGGCTTGGTTTGTCTTTCCTGTGGAAGAATTCGTCGGCACGGTCGACAGAGAAGGCCCAGGCTGAGTAAAGATCCTAGGCCCGGTCTCAGCCGATTTTCAACACTTTTTGTTAACGGCTAGCCTTCGGTGGCGTTTTTCTTGCCGGCGGCTGTGCTCAAGAAAAGACGGGCGCTGCCGATTGTTGTCCGGATGCGGATCGCACCATTGGCGCATAATCCCGCACTCGCACAATTTATCCATAGGAGCAGTACGTGTCCCAGCAGGAAGCCAGCTACGACCACGCCATCGGGCTAGCCAACCAAGGGCGCTTCGCCGAAGCCCTGCAGATCGCCGACCAGCTGTCGCAGGCCCGCCCCGAGGTGGTCGATTTCGTCACACTGCGCGCGCGGCTGCACTTCGACAATGGCGACGCAGCTGCGGCGCTGGCGGTGCTGGACCAGGCGCTGGCGCGGCTCGACACGCTGCCGCTGCAGCCGCCGCACCGCTGGGCCTCGCGCGGCGTGATCGCGCACCGCTACGGCGCCATGCTGATGAGCCTGGGCCGCGACGCCGAGGCGCGCCCGTGGCTGCACGAGGCGGCGCAGCGCAGCGGCCTGCTGTCGGGCGACTGGCCCGCGCACTTCCACGCCGGGCTGGTGGCCCTGCGCATGGGCGACATGGCCGCCGCGGCGCGCTACTGGCATGACCTGATGGTGCGCAACCCCGACCTAGGCGCCGAGGACATCGCGCCGCTGGTGCGCGACTACATCGGCCGGGCCGAGGCCGCCGGCGTGCCGGCCGAGCCGCTGATGCGGGTGTGCCTGGGCCGTGTCGCCCTGGACAACCCGCACCTGCTGGAGCTCGACCCCGATGCCGGCGACGCCGTGGCCGCCGACCAGGCCGCCCGCGTGCTGGCCGAACAGCCCGACCACCCCGAGGCGCGCCGCCTGCGCGCGCCGCTGCGCTGGGGCGTCGGCGACACCCAGGGCGCGCTCGACGACCTCGCGGTCTACCTGCGCCAGGTGCCCGACCCGCAGAGCCAGGTACGTGAACTGGCGTGGCGCCACCAGCTGGCGCAGGCCGGCGACGGCGTGCAGCAGGTTGAGCGCGAGCCGTGGCTGCGCTTCAACCTGACCGACAATTCCGACGACGGCGCCGCCTACCACAGCGCCGCCATGGCGCTGGGTGAGTTTATCGACGAAGTGCCGGCCGCCGAAGCCGCGCTGCGGCCCGTGCTGGTGCAGGGCTGCCGCAACGGCGTGACGCGCTTCGACCAGTATTTCGCCACCGGCCAGGGCGATGCCGCCGGCCATGGCGGCAATGCCGACCCGCATGTTTATTCGCTGTTGTGCCGGCTGCTGTCGCGCAGCTTGCCGGCCGATGCCGCGCACCTCGAAGAGCGCATCGCGCTGCACCGCCAGGGCATGGCCGCCAGCGAGTTCATCGACCACTGGATCGACTTGCTCGACTGCCACGCCGGCGCGGGCCAGCACCAGAAGGTGGTGGAATTGGCCGGCGAAGTGCTCAACCGCTATCCGCTGGAGCGCAACCCGGCCGACGTGACCTGGGCCTTCAGCCGCCTGATCGCGGCGTGGAAGGCGATGGGCGGCGCCGAGCCGACCGAGGCCGCGCGCGCCGCCGTCATGCATATGGACGCCCGCCTCGACGCGCTGCCGGTGGAAGCGCGCAGCGAGGCCGCGCACCCGATGGCCCACGCGCGCGCGCACTATGCCGCGCTTCTGCAGGCGCGCATGGCCGGCATGGATGAGCATGACCGCACCGATGCGCTCGCCGAGATCGAAGCCCAGCAACGCCGCGCGCTGCTGGTGGAGGATGCGTGGCTGTACAACCGCTTCGGCCAGGTCTGGCGCGACGCCGGCGAGCCCGAGCGCGCGCTGCCGCTGTTCGAGCAGGCTGTGGCGCTGACCGAGGGCGATCCGTTGGACCAGGCAGGGCCGCGTATGCAGCGAGGACTTATCCACAACGCCGCGCAGCGGCACGATGCTGCCATGGCGGACTTTGTTGCGGCGTTTGCCGTACGTGACGACTGGGACGCAGAGGTGTACCTGCGCGCGGTCCAGTCCGCACTCGGCCTGGACCAGCGGGAGACGGCGCTGGCGTACTTCGACAAAGCCCGCGCTCGCGGTGCTGCGCAGGGCGCAACGCGCACTTTGTACGGGCAAGTCGAAACGGCGCTGAAGGCCACCCGGCCGAAGTGGAAAGTGTGGGGCGTCTGAAACGTCTCACGGGCGCTTCGAACCGCCGGATCGTGTAACGAATGTAAAAAACGCCATCCAGGAGATGGCGTTTTTTACGAGTAGTTGACAGAAGTAGCTGTCAGGTTTGGTGCGGTGTCGGACAATCACTGACATGGATTGTGATGTGCTTACATTACCATGTCGACCATGAATGGACTGAGCCAACTTTTCCCCACCCTCCCGCTCGCGCCAGGTGGCCTTTTCTGGGTCGGACTGGCCCTGGTCGGCGCCGGCCTCGCGGGCGAGGTCAGCCGCCGCTGGCTGCGCTTCCCGCGCATCGTCGGCTATGCCGTGGCGGGGCTGTGCGCCGGCATGCTGGGCCGCGGCATCGTCGACGAGAACATGATCAACCAGACCCGTATCCTGATCGATATGGCGCTGGCGCTGGCCTTGTTCGAACTCGGGCATCGCCTCTCCCTCACCTGGCTGCGCGCCAACCGCTGGCTGCTGCTGACCAGCGCCTTTGAAAGCTTGCTGACCTGGGGCCTGGTAGCGGCGGTGCTGCAATGGATCGGCGCTTCGCCGGGCGTGGCGATCCTGGCCGGCGGCATCGCGGTCAGCACCTCGCCCACCATCGTGCTGCAACTCAAGAACGAACTGCGCGCCGAAGGCCAGGTCACTGAACGCCTGATGGCGATGGCGGCGCTCAACAGCATCTACGCCGCCGCCATCGTGCAGGTCGCCACGGGCTGGCTGCATTCCGAGTATGGCAACCTGGGCGCGGCGCTGCTGCACCCGCTGTACCTGCTGGTGGGCTCATGCCTGCTGGCGTGGGTGGTGGGCAAGATCGGCCACGCCATCTATGACCGCATGTCGGCCGACGATCACTACAGCTTCCTGGTGCTGGTGGGCCTGGTGCTGTTCACGCTCGCGCTGACGCGGGTACTAAAATTGTCGATGCCTCTGACGCTGATGCTGGCTGGTGTGGTCTTCAAGCACCAGGACAGCCAGCCGCATGTATGGCCGCCGCACTTCGGCAGCGCGGGCAGCCTGCTGATCATCGTGATGGTGGTGTCGCTGGGCCTGCCGCTGACTGCACATGACTGGGCCGTGGGCGGCATCTATGCCGTCGTGCTGGTGCTGCTGCGCCATACTGCCAAGCTGGCCGGTGTGGTCTCGCTGGGTTCATTCTCGGGCCTGAGCATGCGCCAGTGCATGGCGCTGGGGCTGGCACTGGCGCCGATGTCGGGTCTGGCCTACCTGCTGATGAGCGACGTGGCACGCCTTTACCCGGGAACCGGACAGCCGCTGGCCGCCATCATCCTGTGCGCGCTGGCAATCGAACAACTGCTCGGCCCCGTGATCGCGGCCTGGGCGCTGCGCTTCGCTGGCGAGGTTCGCGGCAATGGAGGAGGGCGCTGATGTCTCTCGAATCGTTCAAGCATTCCGAGGCCCTGACCTTCGGCGTGGAGCTGGAGCTGCAGCTCGTCAACCGTCATGACTATGACCTGGCGCCATTCGCGCCCGACCTGCTGCGCGCGCTCAAGGGCGCCGAGCATGCCGGCGACATCAAGCCGGAGATCAGTCCGTCGATGATCGAGATCAGTACCGGCATCTGCCACAGCTACCAGCAGGCGCTGGAAGAGCTGACCACCATGCGCGACCTGATGGTGGCGGCCTCGCGCTCGCTCAACCTGGGCATCGCCGGCGGCGGCACGCACCCGTTCATGCAATGGGCCGACCGCACCATCTCGGATTCGCCGCGCTACCAGTACATCTCGGAGCTGTATGGCTACCTGGCCAAGCAGTTCACGGTGTTCGGCCAGCACGTGCATATCGGCTGCCCGAGCGCGGACGAGTCGCTGTTCCTGCTGCATGCGATCGGCCGCTACGTGCCGCACTTTGTCGCGCTGGCAGCGTCGTCGCCCTATGTGCAGGGCGTGGATACCGGCTTTGCCTCGGCGCGGCTGAATTCGGTGGCGGCCTTCCCGATGAGCGGGCGCGCGCCGTTCCTGCTGACGTGGGACGCCTTCACCGCGTACTTCGAGAAGATGCGCAACACGGGCGTGATCGAGAGCATGAAGGACTTCTACTGGGATATCCGGCCCAAGCCGGAATTCGGCACCATCGAAGTCCGCGTGATGGACACGCCGCTGACGGTGCAGCGCGCCTGCGATATCGCCGCCTATATCCAGATGCTGGCGCGCTACCTGCTGCTGTCGCGCCCGTTCATGCCGCAGGAAGACGACTACCTGGTGTACACCTTTAATCGCTTCCAGGCCTGCCGCTTCGGGCTGGACGGCGAATACGTGCATCCCAACGAACTGACGCGCATGCCGATCGCCGACCACATCCTGTCGATCTGCGATGCGCTGGTGCCGCACGCCGAGGCGCTGGGTTCGCTGGAAGCGCTGGCGAATATCCGCGCACTGGCCGCGCGCCGCGATGGCGATGCCGAATGGCTGCGACAGGTCGATGCGGATGCGCGCAGCCAGCGCGAAACTGTGCGCAAGGCGTGCGAGCGCTGGGCGACCTGAGCCTGCGCTGAGCTACTGCACGCCGTTTCACTTAACGCTGTAGCCTCGCCCCTGCATGCAGGCGGTCCAGGCCTGGTAGTAGGAACCCATTGCCTGGCTGGTATTGGCCGCCGCCTGCTGGTTCGCGGCGTCCGCCTGCCGCCGCGACTGCCGGTGCGCCACGCCGCCCCCCACCGTACCCGCTGCAGCGCCGACCGCCGCACCCTTGCCGGCATCGCCTGCCATCGCGCCCACCACAGCACCCGCCGCGGCGCCGCCCGCGGCACCCCGCACCCGCTGGCCGCTCTGGGCCTGGGCCGGCGGCGGTGCGTTGGCAGCCTGTGCGGGATCCACGCCGGTCTGCTGCTTGGCCCAGCTGTAGCATGCACCGTCGTCGCTGGCTTGCTGTTGCTGGCTCTGGCCCTTGGCCGGATAGGCCATAGGCTTGTTCTGCGCCATAGCCTGGGCCGGAATCAGCGCGATCGCCGCGGCGGCCAGTACGCCGAGGCCACGGTAGAGCTTGCGATGCTGGCATTGCTTCATGATGGAGTTCCCCCACGGGTGTCGGCTACGCAACGCCGGATGCACCGACCGGTGCGCAAGTGGCGAGCCGTTCTGTGAAGGCCAGTATTGCAGCGCACAGGGGTAAGTCAACTCAGCGTTTTGGCGGCGCGATGTTATTTGTTTGCAGGGCGGGCGCCAGGTGCATGCCGGCGCACGCCACGCGCTTAACGGGGCGCCAGCAGGAACGCGACCGCGTCTTGCCACCATGCGGCATCGACATGCCCGGTCCAGTCGTTGTGACCGGCGCCATCGATCACCGCCATCCGACGGGGTTCACCTAGCGTCTCATAGAGCGCCTTGCCGAAGCGTGCCGGCACGATGGTGTCGCGTTCGGCGATCGCGACCATCACGGGGCGGCCGAAGCCTGCCAGGTTGGCCGCGCTGTCGTAACGGTCGCGCAGCACCCAGCCGGCCGGCAGCCAGGGATAGTGATGCGAGGCAATATGCGCGAGCTTGTCCCATGGCGTGATCAGCAGCAGGCCGGCAACCTTGTCGCGCTGGCGCGCTGCGGCCGCTGCAGCCACGCCTGCGCCCAGCGACTCGCCGATCAGCAGCAGCGGGCCGCCGAACTGGCGCCGGGCCAGCTTAATGGACTGTTCAGCGTCGTCCACGAAGCTGCGCTCGCCGAGCGCACCCGGGCGCGGACCGTATGCCGGGTACTCGGCGAGGATCACGCGAATGCCGAGCTTCGTCAGCGCGCTGGCGTAGTACTCGCGATGCCCGGCGTGCCCCGCATTGCCGTGAAACACCATGGCGGTGGCGCGCGCGGCTCCGGCCGGCTCGGCTACCAGTCCGCGAAAGTCCTCCGGCCCCGGCCAGGCGCGCAGCCCGGGCGCGACCATGTCATCGACCGACGCCTTGTCGGGGAAGTAGAGGAAGTGATCCTGCAGCATGCTGATTCCCGTGAGCAGCACGACGCCAATGGCAAGCCACCACATCGGCCGAACGCGTGCCCGCGTGGCCCGCGGCGGCGCCAGTCCCGCTGAAGCTTGCGCCGGGACGTTGCCGGACATGGCAAGCGGGCTACGCGCCGGCGAACACCGGCTCGCAGCGCACCTCGGTCCTGACCGAGTTGGCGATAAAGCAGGCGTCGTGTGCGGCGTGGTGCAGCGCGTCGAGTTCTTCGCGCGTCGGCTCGCGTTCGCCGCCAAAGGTCACCTGCGGGCGCAGCGTGACCACCGTCATCGCCATCTGGCCGTCGGCATTCTTTTCCATCACACCGCTGGCCGCGTCGATATAGCGGTCCACGACAAAGCGCTGCTTCGCCGCCAGCGACAGGAACCACAGCATGTGGCAGCTCGACAGCGAGGCGATGAACATCTCCTCCGGATCGACCGCGCCCGGATCCGACATCGGCAGCGGCACCACATGGGGCGATGACGAACCGGGGACTTCCACGCCGCCGTCAAAGCGCAGCACATGCCGGCGGCTGTAGCGGTTGCCGGTGAAATCCTGCCCATCGCGTTGCCACAGGACTTCGGCGGTATATGCGGACATGCGGTGACTCCTAACGTTGGGAAAGCTCAGGCGCCGTGCGGCACGCTTTCGCCGTCGCGCAGGCCCAGGCGCTGGTTGGCCGGTACCGCAACGTCGATCAGCTTCGGCCGCGGCAGGTTCAGGTTGCGCATCATCTCGACGAACTCCTCGCGCGTGCGGCCGGCGACGCGGCTGTTGTGCGCGCGTTCCTGGCCGATGGTGGAAGAGGTGCGGCCCTTGTAGTCATGGGCCGGATAGACCTGTGTGTCGTCGGGCAGCGCGAACAGCTTCTTGGTCAGGCTGTCGTACAGCGTACCCGCATCGCCCGACTGGAAATCGGTGCGGCCGCAGCCGTCGATCAGCAGCGCGTCGCCGGTGAAGATGCGGCGCACGATGCCGTCGGGCGTGGGTTCTTCCCACAGGTAGCTCATGCTGCCGGCGGTGTGTCCCGGCGTATGGATCGCGCGCAGCACCTGCTTGCCGAATGCGACCGTGTCGCCATCGATCAGCTGTTTCTGCGCGGGCTTGATATCGCAGCCGGACGGGGCTGCCGTGTGCGCACCGGTCTGCAACGCGAGGTGGCCGGCCGAGGTGATGTGGTCGGCGTGGGCATGGGTCTCGATGACCCACGCGAGGTGCGCGCCGGTGTCTTGCAGCAGCGCCATGTCGCGTTCCAGCTGGTGGTCGACCGGGTCGATCAGCAGTGCGTCTCCCGTGGCGGCGTCGATCAGCAGGTAGGTGAAGGTGGACGAGGTTTCGTCGAACAGCTGGTGGAAGGTCTGCATGGCTGTCCTCTTCTTTTTGCGATCGGGGAACGCCGCCATGATACGCCGGGCTATGCCGATGGGCACTAGCAGAGGGCGGTCAGCACTCCACGATATTGACCGCCAGCCCGCCCCGCGCCGTCTCCTTGTATTTCGTCTTCATATCGGCCCCCGTCTCGCGCATGGTCTTGATCACCGAATCCAGCGACACGTAATGTGTCCCGTCGCCGCGCAACGCCATGCGCGCCGCATTGACCGCCTTGACCGAAGCCATCGCATTGCGCTCGATGCATGGGATCTGCACCAGCCCGCCGACCGGGTCGCAGGTCAGGCCGAGATTGTGCTCCATGCCGATCTCGGCGGCGTTTTCCACCTGCGCGGGGGTGCCTCCCTGCACCGCCGCCAGCGCACCCGCAGCCATCGAACAGGCCACGCCGACCTCGCCCTGGCAGCCGACCTCCGCGCCGGAGATCGATGCATTGAGCTTGTACAGCAGCCCGATCGCGCCCGCGGTCAGCAGGAAGTCGACCACGCCCTGCTTGCTGGCGCCCGGCACGAAGCGATCGTAGTAATGCAGTACCGCCGGGATGATGCCGGCCGCGCCGTTGGTCGGCGCGGTGACCACGCGCCCGCCGGCGGCGTTCTCTTCATTGACGGCGATGGCGTAAAGGTTGACCCAGTCCATCACCGACAGCGGATCGGACAGCGTGCGCTCGGCGCGCTCGGTCAGGCTGCGGAACAGCTCCGGCGCGCGCCGCTTGACCTTGAACGGGCCCGGCAGTTCGCCGTCGGTGCGGCAGCCGCGCGCCACGCAGGCCTGCATCACGTCCCAGATATGCAGCAGGCCGCTGGTGACCTCTTGCTCGCTGCGCCACGTCAGCTCGTTCTCCATCATCAGCCGCGCAATGCTCTTGCCGCTGGCCTTGGCCATCTCGAGCATGTCCTTGCCGCTGCGGAACGGGTGCGGCAATTGCTGCGCGGCGTTGAGTACCTGCGTATTGGGTGCGCCCGCGGTAACCACGAAGCCGCCGCCGACCGACAGGTAGCGCGCCTCGCGCAGCGAAGCGCCGCTGGCATCGAAGGCATGGAACTTCATGCCGTTGGGATGCTCGGCCATGGCCTCGCGCCGGTAGAAAGCGATGTGTTCCTTCTCGACGAAGGGCACGATGTGCTTGCCCAGCAAGGACAGCTCCCGGCTGGCGCGCAGCGCGGCCACCCGCGTGTCGATGGAATCGGGATCGATGGTGTCGGGGGCCTCGCCCATCAGGCCGAGGATCACGCCCTTGTCGGTGCCGTGGCCCTTGCCGGTGGCGCCCAGCGAACCGTACAGCTCTGCGCGCACGCTCGCCACCTGCGGCAACAGGCCGTCGCGCTCCAGTCCCTGCGCGAACATCAGGGCCGCGCGCATCGGGCCCACGGTATGCGAGCTCGACGGGCCGATGCCCACCTTGAACAGATCGAAAACGCTGACTGCCACGGAATGTCTCCAGGATGGCCCGTGAAGGGCACTTGTGCGTGCTGTAAGGTCAGACCGGCTCGTCCATGCCGGGATGGGTCCAGATCGTAGGCCTGCCTGTGGCCGTGGTACTGGTGGCGGGGGCCTCGCCCTGCTGCGCTCGCTCGCGCATCTTGACCGAGACCGTGCCGTCGGTTTCCAGGATCGCGAAATGCACCTGCCCGACGCTGTCGCAGCCGGCATGGCGCAGCGCCTTGTTCAGGTCATCGAAGCTGATGTGCTCGCGCTGCATCACGTCGCGGTAGACCTTGCCGTCGTGCACCAGCACCTGCGGGCGCCCCTCGACCAGGAGCTCCAGCTTGCGGAAACGCCACGTCAGGAAGCCGATCATCGCGTTGGCGCCGACCAGCGTCACCGCCAGGATCAGCCCGGCGCTGACCGAGTTGTCGCCGGCGTTCATCGCGTTCTGCACCGCGTTGGAAATGACCAGCAGCAGCACCAGGTCGAACGGTGTCAACTGCCCGATCTGGCGCTTGCCCGACAGGCGCAGCAACCCCAGCACCGCGCCGTAGACGATCAGCCCGCGCAGCACGAATTCCCACCAGGGGGCACTCAGGTTCCACATGCAGCCTCCGCTCAGGACGGCCACCGCACGGCGCGGTGCCCTACATATCGAGCATAGTGCTTTGGCGGGCGCCCGGTGCCGCGGCGGCCCGCCGGACCTGCATGTCAGTCGACCACGTAGTCGCTCACCGGCACGCAGGCGCAGAACAGGTTGCGGTCACCGTACACGTTGTCGGCACGGCCAACCGGCGGCCAGTACTTCTGCGTGCGCAGCGATGCCACCGGGTACGCGGCTTCTTCGCGCGTGTACTTGTGGGTCCACTCGTCGGCGGTCACGACCGCAGCGGTGTGCGGCGCGTGCTTGAGCGGGTTGTCGTCGCGGTCGAAGGTGCCGTCGGCAACGCGGCCGATTTCCTGGCGGATCGCGATCATCGCGTCGATAAAGCGGTCCAGCTCATGCAGCGCTTCGCTCTCGGTCGGCTCGATCATCAGCGTGCCCGGCACCGGGAAGCTCATGGTCGGGGCGTGGAAGCCGTAGTCCATCAGGCGCTTGGCCACGTCTTCATTGCTGATGCCGGTGTCCTTCTGCAGCGGGCGCAGGTCCAGGATGCACTCGTGCGCGACCAGGTCGTGCTGGCCGGTGTACAGCACCGGATAGTACGGCGCCAGGCGCTTGGCGACATAGTTGGCCGCCAGGATCGCGTTCTCGGTGGCGGCGGTGAGGCCGGCCGAACCCATCATCGCGATATACATCCACGAGATCGGCAGGATGCTGGCCGAGCCGAACGGCGCCGCCGACACGCCGCCGATGCCGCGGTCGTCGCGGCGATAGCCGACGCTGTCCTGGTTGGGCAGGAAGTCCGCCAGGTGCGCGCCGACCGCGACCGGGCCCACGCCCGGGCCGCCGCCGCCGTGCGGGATGCAGAAGGTCTTGTGCAGGTTCAGGTGCGAGACGTCGCCGCCAAACTGGCCCGGCGCGGCGGTGCCGACCATCGCGTTCATGTTGGCGCCGTCGACATAGACCTGGCCACCGTGCTGGTGCACGATCTCGCAGATCTGCTGCACGCCCTGCTCGAACACGCCGTGCGTGGACGGGTAGGTGATCATGATGGCCGCCAGGTTCTTGCTGTGCTGCTCGGCCTTCTTCGCCAGGTCGTCCAGGTCGACGTTGCCATCCTCGTCGCAGGCCACCACGACCACCTTCATGCCGGCCATCTGCGCCGACGCCGGGTTGGTGCCGTGCGCCGACGACGGGATCAGGCAGATGTCGCGATGGCTCTCGCCGCGGCTGGCGTGGTAGGCGTGGATGATCAGCAGGCCCGCGTATTCGCCCTGCGAGCCCGCGTTGGGCTGCAGGCTCACCGCGGCGTAGCCGGTGGCGGCGCACAGCATGGCTTCGAGCTGGTCGATCATCTCGCGGTAGCCCACGGTCTGGTCCAGCGGCGCGAACGGGTGGATCTGGCTGAACTCAGGCCACGTCACCGGGATCATCTCGCTGGTGGCGTTCAGCTTCATCGTGCACGAGCCCAGCGGGATCATGGTGCGGTCCAGCGCCAGGTCCTTGTCTGCCAGCATGCGCAGGTAGCGCAGCATCTCGTGCTCGGCGTGGTGCGTGTTGAAGACCGGGTGCGTCAGGTATTCGGTGGTGCGTGCCAGCGCTGCGGGGAACGCGTCCTGCGTGGCGGCTTCGAGCTTGTCGAAGTCCAGGCCCGCGGGCAGCGGCTTGCCTTGCGTGAAGACTTCCCACAGCGCGACCACGTCGGCGCGGGTGGCAGTCTCGTCCAGCGAGACGCCGACGCGCGTGGCGCTGACATGGCGCAGGTTGAGGCCGCGCGCGGTGGCGGCGGCGTGGATGGCCTCGGTATTGAAGCCGGTTTCCAGTGTCAGCGTGTCGAAGAAGGTGGCGTTGGTGCGCGCGAAGCCGAGCTTTTCCAGACCGGCGGCCAGCGTCGCGGTCAGGCGATGCACGCGCTGGGCGATGCGCTTCAGGCCCTGCGGGCCGTGGTAGACGGCGTACATCGACGCCATCACGGCCAGCAGCACCTGCGCGGTACAGATGTTGGAGGTAGCCTTCTCGCGGCGGATATGCTGCTCGCGCGTCTGCAGCGCCAGGCGGTAGGCCTTGTTGCCCTGCGCGTCGATGGTCACGCCGACCAGGCGGCCCGGCATCGAGCGCTTGAACGCATCCTTCACCGCCATATAGCCGGCGTGCGGGCCGCCGAAGCCCAGCGGCACGCCAAACCGCTGCGAGTTGCCCACGGCCACGTCGGCACCCCATTCGCCCGGCGCGACCACCAGCGTCAGCGCCAGCAGGTCGGCGGCGGCCACCACCAGGCCGCCGGCAGCGTGCACGGCGTCAGCGATGGCACGATAGTCGTTGACGTCGCCGTTCACGCCCGGGTATTGCAGCAGCACGCCGAAGGCGCCGGCCGCGGCGGCGTCGGCAGCGGGGCCGACCTTGACTTCGATGCCCAGCGGCAGCGCGCGCGTGCGTACCACTTCCAGCGTCTGCGGCAGCACGTCGTCCGCGACGAAGAAGATGTTCGAATCGTGCTTGTTCACGCGCTGCAGCAGCGTCATCGCCTCGGCGGCGGCGGTGCTTTCATCCAGCATCGACGCATTGGCGATATCCAGCCCGGTCAGGTCGGTGACCATCTGCTGGAAGTTCAGCATCGCTTCCAGGCGGCCCTGCGAGATTTCCGGCTGGTAGGGCGTGTAGGCGGTGTACCAGGCCGGGTTCTCGAAGATATTGCGCAGGATGACCGCCGGCGTGACCGTGTTGTAGTAGCCCTGGCCGATAAAGCTCTTCAGTACCTTGTTCTTGCGCGCGAGGCCGCGCAGCTTCTCGAGCGCCGCTTCTTCGCTGAGCGGCTCGGTGAACTCGCCCATCGGCATGCCGTCGCGGCGGCGGATGGCGGCGGGGATGACGGCGTCGATCAGCGCGGCGCGGCTGTCATAGCCGAGCACCTTCAGCATGTGCTGCTGTTCGGGGGTATCGGGGCCGATATGGCGGGCGGCGAAGGCGTCGCGCGCCTCCAGTTCGGCCAGCGTGGGCCGGTTACCTTGGGCGGCGTTCATGGGAAGCGGGGCGTTCATTGGCAAGAACCTCGTGGGGGGCGCGTCGGCAGGTGGTCAGCCCGCCGGCGCGCGTCTGTCTGCAGTGGCCGGTCCGCGCGGGACCGGCGTGGCCGGCGTCAGGCGCCGACGCTGGCCTTGTACGCGTCGGCCGACATCAGGCCATTGACGTCGTCGGCGTTGGCCGGCTTGAGCTTGAACAGCCAGGCGTCGAAGGCATCGGCATTGACGCTTTCCGGCGCGGCCGTGGCGGCCTCGTTGACGGCGATCACTTCGCCGGCCACCGGAGCGTAGATGTCGGAAGCGGCCTTCACCGATTCCACCACTGCCAGCGCATCGCCGGCACCGACCGACTTGCCCACTTCGGGCAGTTCCAGGAAGACGATGTCGCCCAGCGCGTCCTGCGCGTGGTCGGTGATGCCGATGGTGAGCGTGCCGTCGGCTTCGACGCGTACCCACTCATGCGACTCGGTGTACTTGAGGTCAGCGGGGAAATTCATGGAGGTTCTCCGGATACAGATCTGTTTCTTGTTGGGTGATGCCTGCCCGGCGAAGCTGCCGGCAGGCGAGGGCGACCGTTGGGTGAGCGGGTTTTCCCCTTAGCTCACGAGTGCCTTGCCATTGCGCACAAACGGCAGTTTAACCACAGTCGCACTGAGTTTGCGGTCGCGGATCTCTACCTGCACCGTGTCGCCGACATTGACGCCCTGCGGCAGGCGCGCAAAGGCGATCGACTGCGACAGCGACGGGCTGAAGGTGCCGCTGGTGATCTCGCCGTCACCGGCCGCGGTGATCACCTTCTGGTGCGAGCGCAGCACGCCGCCCTTGTCACGCAGGATCAGGCCGAGGAATTGCTGGCGCGAACCAGCCGCGGCCAGTGCCGCCTTGCCGGTGAAGTCGCGTTCGCTCTGCAGGTCGACGGTCCAGGCCAGGCCCGCGTCCAGCGGCGAGGTATTGATATCCATGTCCTGGCCGTACAGGTTCATGCCAGCTTCCAGGCGCAGCGTGTCGCGCGCGCCCAGGCCGGCCGGGCGCACGCCCGCGGCGTTCAGCTTTTCCCACACGGCGGCGACGCTCGCGGCGGGCACCACCAGTTCGAAGCCGTCTTCGCCGGTGTAGCCGGTGCGGGCGGCCATGATTTCGCCGATGGCCGGGTCCTGCACCACGACGGCGTTGAAGGGCTTGAGGGCGTCGGAGGGCTGGGTCGACGGGAAGGTGCTCCACACCTTGGCGCGGGCGTTCGGACCCTGCACGGCGACGATGGCCAGCGGCTGAACGCCCTCGGGGGCGACGTCTTCACGGCGCGGGGTGATGGTCACGCCGCTGCCGGTGGCGGCATTGCGCGAGCGGATCCAGTCGATATCGCCCAGCGCGGTGCTGGCATTGACCACCAGGCGGAAGCGGTCCTCGGCAAAGAAGTAGACGATCAGGTCGTCGATCACGCCGCCTTTCTCGTCCAGCATGCAGGAGTAGAGCGCCTTGCCCGGCGTCTGCAGCTTGTCGACATTGTTGGCCAGCAGGCCGCGCAGGAAGGCGCGGGTATTGGCGCCGCTGAGGTCCACCACGCACATGTGCGACACGTCGAACATGCCGGCATCGCTGCGCACCGCGTTGTGTTCTTCGATCTGGGAGCCGTAGTTGACCGGCATGTCCCAGCCGCCGAAGTCGACCATGCGGGCGCCGAGGGCGCGGTGGATGGCGTTGAGGGGCGTGGCCTGGAGCGTCATGGAATCCTCGGGGGCAGTCTCGGGTTGCGAAAACGAAAAAAGGGTCATCCGCCGCAACGCTCGCCGCGCCAACAATATGGCGTAGCAATCCGCTGCGGCGGATGACCCCTCTGTCCTCGATACCTGAGAGATTACAAGGCGGATCCGTAGACCCCATCCTCGTGCGCCCCTTCGGTGGGCACGCTCGCCATGAATGGCGGGTGCCGCTCTCCAGAGTGCGGCATGCATTGTGTGCATGTTGCATGCCGATCCGATCGGTCCGTGGTGCCTGAGAGTTTTCGGGTGATACCCCTTCGGCGGCGCAGAGATGCGCGCTCTCCCGGTCGGATGCGCGCAATGTACGGGAGGCCCCGGCCTTTGTCAAACGCGGGCCGGAAGCCGCCCGGCGGCTGTACCCGTTCCTGCGCCCCGCCGCCAGGGGCGGCGAATTTACTTCTTCTTGTCGTCGGTGACGACGTTACCGATCACGCCGCCCACGGCCGCGCCACCCAGCGTACCCAGTGCACTGCCTTCGGTGAGGATGGCACCGCCCACGGCACCCGCGCCCGCGCCGATGGCGGTGTTGCGTTGCTTCGGGGTCATGTCTGCGCAACCGGCAAAGGCCGCGACCGTTGCGCCGATCAGGGTCACCTTGGTCAAAGTTTGCAGGGTTTTCATTATTGGCTCCGTGTGATGATTAATGCATGTCCGAACGGCCGCGCAGGCTGGGGGACACATTAGTTAGATCGGCGCCCTATGCGATCGGCTCCGGCCTTTACGAAGTGTTACGCCAGTGACACAACAGGAGCTGTCAATGCGATTTTCGCTGACTGACCGGGGGCGGCCAGCGTGTTAACATCAGCAGCTTTGCCGCCGCTACCTTTCGCGGGAGCTGGCGCGTCCCGCCTCTCTTGCCGATTCCCCTTCCGTCTCCAACCGCGCCCCTCGCATGACCCACGGCCTGAACCCCGCCCAATCCGAAGCCGTCCGCTACCTGGACGGGCCCTGCCTGGTGCTGGCCGGGGCAGGCTCGGGCAAGACCCGCGTGATCACGCAGAAGATCGCGCACCTGATCGAGGACAAGGGCTTCGAGCCGCGCCATATCGCCGCCGTCACCTTTACCAACAAGGCGGCCAAGGAGATGCAGGAGCGCATCGGCAAGCTGATGGAAGGCAAGACCACGCGCGAGGGCAAGCGCATTCCTCTGAAGCAGCTGACGGTCTGTACCTTCCACTCGCTCGGCGTGCAGATCCTGCGCATGGAGGCCGAGCATGTGGGCCTGAAGCCGCAGTTCTCGATCATGGATTCGGACGACTGCTTCGGCCTGATCCAGGAGCAGCTCGGCACCACCGACAAGAAGCTGATCCGCGGCGTGCAAAGCACGATCTCGCTGTGGAAGAACGGCATGGTCGACCCCGAGGCCGCGATCGCGCAGGCGGCCAATGCCGACGAGCACCAGGCCGCGCTGGTCTACCGCAACTACGTAGCCACGCTGCACGCCTACCAGGCGGTGGACTTCGACGACCTGATCCGCTTGCCCGCCGAACTGTTCGCGCGCAATGAAACGGTACAGCTCAAGTGGCAGAACCGCCTGCGCTACTTCCTGGTCGACGAATACCAGGACACCAACGCGTGCCAGTACCAGCTGCTCAAGCTGCTGGCGGGCGGCTCGCACCTGCGCGCACCGGCCTTTACCGCGGTGGGCGACGACGACCAGGCCATCTACGGCTGGCGCGGCGCCACGCTGGACAACCTGCGCCTGCTGCAGACCGATTTCCCGGCCCTGAAGGTGGTCAAGCTGGAGCAGAACTACCGCTCCACCGTGCGCATCCTGGAAGCGGCCAACGCGGTCATTGCCAACAATCCCAAGCTGTTCGACAAGAAGCTGTGGAGCGAGCACGGCATGGGCGATCCCATCGCCATTCACCCGATGAACGACGAGGAGCACGAGGCCGAGTCGGTGGTGTTCCGCCTGTCCGCGCACAAGTTCGAGCGCCGCGCGCAGTTCCGCGACTACGCCATCCTCTATCGCGGCAACCACCAGGCGCGGCTCTTCGAGCAGATCCTGCGCCGCGAGCGCATTCCCTACGTGCTGTCGGGCGGCCAGAGCTTCTTCGACAAGGCCGAGATCAAGGACATCTGCGCCTACCTGCGTCTGATCGCCAATCCGGACGACGATCCCGCCTTTATCCGTGCCATCACCACGCCGCGGCGCGGGGTGGGCACTACCACGCTGGAAGTGCTGGGCACCTTTGCCGGGCAGGCCAAGGTGTCGCTGTTCGAGGCCGCGATGATGGGCGGCATCGAAGGCAAGCTGCAGCCGCGCCAGCTGGAACCGCTGCGCGTGTTCTGCGAATCGATGGTGCGGCTGGCCGATCGCGCGGCCAAGGACCCGGCGACCGTGGTGCTCGACGACCTGATGGAAGGCATCCACTACGAGGCCTACCTGTACGACGCCTTCGACGAACGCCAGGCCCAGTCGCGCTGGACCAATACGCTCGAATTCCTCGACTGGCTCAAGCGCAAGGGCACCAAGCCGGAAGCCGCCGAGGGCGAAGAGGCCACCGGCTTCGACAACGCCGACGGCTTTGGCGACGAAGGCAAGAACCTGCTGGAACTGACCCAGACCGTGGCGCTGATGAGCATGCTCGAAGGGCGCGAGGAAGATCCTGACGCGGTGCGGCTGTCGACGCTGCACGCCTCCAAGGGGCTGGAATATCCGCATGTGTTCCTGGTCGGCGTGGAAGAGGGCATCCTGCCCCACTGCCGCGAAGATGAGGACATGACCGACGAGAAGATCGAGGAAGAGCGCCGGCTGATGTATGTCGGCATCACCCGTGCGCAGCGCAGCCTGCAGATCAGCTGGTGCAAGAAGCGCAAGCGCGCGCGCGAGACCTATTCCTGCCAGGCGTCGCGCTTTATCGGCGAGATGAAGCTGGAGGAAGCGCCCGCGCCCAAGGACGAAACCCCGGCGATGAGCCCCAAGGACCGGCTCGGCGCGCTCAAGGCGCTGCTGGGCACGCCCGGCAAGACTGCCGCGGGCTGAATTCCATTAATCCGCACTACAGTCCCGATACAAATTCCTACCAGCCTGACAAGACGGCGCGCGCCGTGCTCCCTAGCATAGTGACTGTGCTGCCTGCGCTTGCGCAGGCGTGCTGCGGCGGGCTCGCCCGGCTTTCCTGCCGTACCGGACCTCGCGTTCGGAATTTCCCTGTTCTCCGGCCCCCGGCGCGCAAGCGTGCGGGGGCATTTTTTCGTGGCGGCGGGCGCGTACCTACCGCTGCAGTTCGCCCGGCGGCGGCGCCATCATCGCCGCGTGCGGCGGCAGGCCCAGCCAGTGCGCCGCCTCGGGCAAGCCGCGCAGGCGCCTGCGTTGCGCGGGGTCGAGGCTGTCGTCCAGCGCCAGCCAGCATTCACGCACCGCGCGGCGGTCCTGCTCGAACGCTTCATGCAGGCGCTCCATGGCCTGTACGCGCGGGCGCAGCGGGCCGTCTGGCGACTCGTCCGCGGTCTCGCGCACGAAGCGGGCACGCAGTTCGAGCGCGTGCGCCTCGGCTTCGCGCGTGGCACTGTGGGCCGCCTGCCACAGGCGCGCCTGCGCGGGATTGAGGCCGAGCGACTCGGCGGTTGCCGGCGCAGATGGCGGCATGGCGCCGGGCAGCGGGCCGGCTTGCAGCGCGCTGGCCGGCAAGGCGACCAGGCAGGCGGCGCACAGCGTCAGCACGGACAGGCCGGCGCGCAGCCGGGCATTCAGGGCGGGTAGGGCGGGCATGGACTTCTCCTGTGGTTGGGTAGCTTGTTGGAATGCCGGTCCATGCTAGGGAAGGGCGCGCCGCATTGCTTGAGCACTTGGTCAGGCCCGTATTGCATTCGCGTACAAGCCAGGTGCCCCGGCCAGGCTGCGTATCAGCGTTGATACAAAGCGGGCACAGTGGGGTCATCGCGGGCTGGTAAAGTGGGGCACCGCATGCCCCTCGGCGCCGGCGCCTGCCGCCGGCATATGCCGATCCCTTCGCTTATGGAATTCACCCCCACGCTTCCCATCCGCCTGCTGATCGTCGACGACGATCCCCAGATCCGCTCCATGCTGGCCGAATACCTGTCCACCTTCGGCATGCAGGCCGATGGCGTCGAAGGCGGCGTGGAGATGCGCCAGGCGATGGCCGCCACGCCGTATGACCTGGTGATCCTCGACCTGTCGTTGCCCGGCGAGAACGGCCTGGCACTGTGCCGCGAGCTGTGCGCGCAGACCGATGTCGCCGTGATCATGCTGACCGCGCGCGCCGAGCTGGCCGACCGCGTGGTCGGGCTGGAAGTGGGCGCCGACGACTACGTCACCAAGCCCTTCGAGATGCGCGAGCTGGTAGCGCGCATCCACACCGTGCTGCGCCGCAGCCGCGGCAATGGCGCCGAAGCACGCCGTGCCGCCGCGCCGTCCGGGCACGAGCTGCGCTTCGGCGACTGGCGCCTGAATACCACGCTGCGCCAGCTGGTCGATCGCGACGACGTGGTGGTGCCGCTGTCCAATGCCGAATTCCGCCTGCTGCTGGCCTTTGTCGAGCAGCCCAACCGCGTGCTCGACCGCGAGTTGCTGATCAACCAGGCGCGCGGGCGCGGGCTCGACGTGTTCGACCGCAGCATCGACCTGCTGGTGTCGCGGCTGCGCCAGAAGCTGCGCGACGACCCGCGCGACCCCACGCTGATCCGCACCGTGCGCGGCGAGGGCTATGTCTTTACCGCGACGCTGGAAGCATGAGCAAGACCGGGCGCCTGGCGCGCTATGACTCGATGTTCGTGCGGCTGTTCGTGGTGATGGCCGCGATCATGCTGGCCGTGCACCTGCTCGGCATGACCGTGATCGAAAACCTGTTCCCGCGGCCGGGGCTGGAGCGCGCGTTGCGCGACGGACCGGGCGGGCCGCCGCCGGGCGAGTGGCGTCCGGGCCCGCCGCCTCCGGGCGAATGGCGTCCAGGTCCGCCGCCTGAAGGCGCCGACGCCGGCGCGCCGCACCGGCCACCACCGCCGCGCTGGCCGTGGCCGCCGCACATCGGCCTGCTGTTCCAGGTGGCCGCGATCGTGGCGGCCTCGTGGGCCGGCGCGCGGCTGCTGGCGCGCCCGGTGCAGCAATTCGCCAGCGGCGCCGGCCGGCTCGCGCAGGACGTCCATGCGGCGCCGCTCGACGAAAGCGCCGGCCCGGCCGAGGCGCGCGCCGCGGCGCAGGCGCTGAACCATATGCAGCAGCGCATCCGCAACCAGCTGGCGCAGCAGTCGCGCTTCCTGGCGGCGGTATCGCACGACCTGCGCACGCCGCTGACGCGCATGAGCCTGCGCATCGAACGCATGGATGGGAGCGAGGGGATCGACAGCAAGCAGGCCGGCGAAGTGCGCTACCGCCTGCGCCAGGACCTGGCCGAGATGAACGGCCTGATCGACGCCACGCTGTACTACCTGCGCGACCGCGATGAAGCCAGCGGCCCGCGCCAGCGCGTGGACGTGCTGGCGCTGTTGCAGGCGGTGGTCGACGACGCCGCCGAGACCGGCCACGAGGTCGCGCTCAGCGGGCAGGCGCAGCCGCTGCTGGCGAGCCCGTCCGACCTGCGGCGCGCGGTGGTGAACCTGGTGGAGAATGCGCGGCGCTACGGCGGCGCGGCCAGCATCGTGCTGACCGATAGCGCGGAACGGGTGCTGATCGATATCTGCGACGACGGCCCCGGCATCCCGCCTGACGAACTGCAGCGCGTGATGGAGCCGTTCTACCGCATCGAGTCCTCGCGCAGCCGCGCCACCGGCGGGGTCGGCATGGGTCTGTCGATCGCCGCGGACATCGCCGCGCGCCATGGCGGCGAGCTCACCCTGACCAACCGCCCGGAAGGCGGCCTGCGCGCGCGCCTGTCGCTACCGCGCGCCTGACGCCGCCAGCGTGACGTACTGCGAGCCGCGCTGGCCGCGGGTGAAGTCCAGCGCAAAGTCGCCCACGTCGACACGCCCCTGCAGCGCCCGCCGCATCTCGGCGGCGCCGCTGCCGCGCAGCCCGGCGAGCGCCCGCGCCAGCCACGCCGCGCCGATATAGCCCGCCAGCGTCGCCGCCGACGGCGGCTCGTCCAGGTACTGCTTCATGCGCGCCACGTGCTCCTTCACCACGCGCAGCGTGGCCTGCTGCGGGCCCGGCGCAATCTGCGTCAGCACCATGCCACCGGTGTAGCCGCTACCCAGGATCTCGCGCGCCGCGGTGGCGCTGACCGACGACAGTCCGACCAGAAAGCCATACCAGCCTTGCGCGGCCAATGCGCGGCCAAGGCCGGCATAGGCCAGCGTATCGCCAGCCACGATCACCGCGCCCGGACGGGTCGCGGCGATGCGCCGCGCGGCGGCGTCGGGATTGCCGTCCAGCGGCACCGCGCGCGTGCCGGTCTGCGCCTCCAGCCGGCCCAGCCACTGCGCGCCCGACGTGCCGCCCGCCGCAAATTCCCCCGACACCGCCAGCGCGATGCTGGTCAGGCCATAGCTGCGCAGCTGCTTCACCGCCGCGTCCAGCTCGGCCTGGTAGTCGGCGCGGGTGAACCAGACGTTCTCCGCCGCCAGCGCCAGTCCCGACAGTGGCGCCACGATCTGCACGCCGCGCCGGTTGAGTTCGGCTGAGGAGGCCAGCGCCGGCAGCAGCCGGTCGCCGGGGCCGAACAGCAGTTCCGCGCGCTCGCCATCGGCAAGGGCCACCGCCTGTGCCAGTGCGCGACGCGGGTCGGCATCGGCATCTCGGACCACATGGACGACGCGCACCGGTCCGTTGCCGGCATTGAGTGCATCAAACATCACCTTGGCCCCGGCCAGGTAGTCCCGCGCCAGGTCGGCCTGCGCGCCAGTGCGGTCGAGCAGGTGGCCGACCACCACTGTGTGGCGCGCGGGCGCCTGGGCCTGGACAAGGGCAGGCAGCGCCAGCCCGGCCGCGGTGGCAAGCAGCAGGCGGCGTTTGGCTGCGGAGGGTGGATGCGCGTGGCCGCGCCGCAGGCGAGGCGACAGGGGAATAGGCATGGTACGGGGAGCGGAGATGGGTGAGGGGGCGGTATTCGCAGGCCGCGCGCAGCGTATCCGGCACGCATGACACAGATGTGACGCCCGCCCCCCACCAGCGAGGGGCTCGTCGCGCATGGGTTCCGCCGCGCTTTGACGACGGTCAACGCGCCGGCCGCGCCGCGGCCCTACGATGGGCCGTCACACACCCGATCCCCCGCGCCCCCATGAAACCGTCTGCCATGACTTCCCCTGCGCTCGACCGTCGCGCGCTGTCCGACTTCCGCGCGCTGGCCGGCCGCATCGATGGCAACGGCCCGCGCTACACCTCGTACCCGACCGCGGACCGCTTCCGCAACGGCCCCGACCTGTCGCTGTACCACGACGCGCTGGACGCCTGCCGCGCCAGTGCGCCGGCACCGCTGTCGCTGTACCTGCATATCCCGTTCTGCGAGAACATCTGCTACTACTGCGGCTGCAACAAGATCATCACGCGCGATCATGGCCGCAGCGCGCGCTACGTCAACTACCTTGGCCGCGAGATGGCGCTGGTGGCGGACAAGCTCGGTGCGCGCCGCCAAGTGCTCCAGTCGCACTGGGGCGGCGGCACGCCGACCTTCCTCGATCCCGACGAAATGCGCCGCGTGATGGCGCTGCTGCACAAGTATTTCGAACTGCCCGCCGACGGCGAGCATTCCATCGAGATCGACCCGCGCCGCGTCGACTACGCGCGCATGGCGCTGCTGGCGGAGCTTGGCTTCAACCGCGTCAGCCTGGGCGTGCAGGATTTCGACCCCGAGGTGCAGCAGGCCATCCACCGCATCCAGCCGTTCGAAGAGACGCGCGCCGTGGTCGACGCCGCGCGCGCCCTCGGCTTCCGCTCGGTCAGCCTGGACCTGATCTACGGCCTGCCGCACCAGACCGCGGCGCGCTTTGGCCGCACCATCGAACAGGTGCTGGCGCTGCGCCCCGACCGGCTTTCGGTCTACAGCTACGCCCACCTGCCGCATGTGTTCAAGCCGCAGCGCCGCATCGACGAGAACGCCTTGCCGCCCGCCGGCGAGAAGCTCGACATCCTGGTCTCGACCATCGAACGGCTGACCGCGGCGGGCTACGTCTATATCGGCATGGACCACTTTGCGCTGCCCGACGACGACCTTGCCATCGCCCAGCGCGAAGGCCGCCTGCAGCGCAACTTCCAGGGCTATTCGACCCACGCCGGCTATGACCAGGTCGGGCTCGGCATCTCGGCGATCGGCGCGATCGCGGGGCGCTATGTGCAGAACGCGCGCACGCTGGACGATTACTACGGCGCGCTCGATGCAGGGCGTCTGCCGCTGGCGCGCGGCGTGGCGATGAGCGCGGACGACCATCTGCGGCGCGAGATCATCGGCGACCTGATGTGCAACGGCGTGCTCGACCTGCCGGCGCTGGAAGCCCGGCACGGCATCGATTTCAGTACGGCATTTGCGCCTGAGCTCGCCGAACTCGGCGGCCTGGCTGCCGACGGGCTGGTGCAGTGCGAACCTGGGCGCATCACCGTGACGCCGCTGGGCCGGCTGCTGGTGCGGCGCGTGGCGATGGTGTTTGACCGCTACCTGCGCGAGGACGCCGCGCGCGCGCCCGAGGCCAGTGTCGAAGCCGCAAATGACGGCTCGCAGCCGATCCGCTTCGTGCCGCGGGCTCGCTACTCGCGCGTGGTGTAGCGCGCCGCACCGATGCTCCGGACGAAAAAAATGCCCGCGGACGCGGGCATTTCTGTTTGCGGCTGGCGGGCTTACTTGGCGGCGTTGGCCATGTAGTCCGAGGCGGCGATCACGTCGGCGTCCGGGCCGGCATAGCCGCCCTTGGGCGGCATCACGCCCTTGCCCTTGAGCGCAAAGTTGTGGACCGCATCCATGCCTTCCTTCAGGCGCGGCGCCCAGGCGGCCTTGTCGCCGAACTTCGGCGCACCCGCCACGCCGGCAGCGTGGCACGCGGCGCAGACTTGCTCGTAGACCTTCTTGCCGACTTCCGCCGAAGCGGCGGCCGGGGCGGCGGCCGGGGCAGCAGCGGCAGCCGGTGCCACGGCGGCAGGCGCGGCCAGAGCCGCCGGCGCAGCGGCGGCAGCCGGCGCGGCAACTGCCTCGGGGGCCGCGGCCGTCGTCGGGGCGGCAGCTGCCGGGGCGGGCGGCTCAGGGAACTTGGCGCCGCCGGCATCGGCCATGTAGACCACGGCGCGGGCCAGCTCGTAATCGGTATAGTCGTCCGGGGTGCTGCCGGCGCGCGGCGGCATCGCGCCCTTGCCGTTGAGCATCGACTTCATCAGGCCGTCAAAGCCCTGGCCGATGCGTGCGCTCCAGTCCGCAGCGGTCCCGTACTTGGGCGCACCCGCCGCCCCCGTGGCGTGGCAAGCGGCGCAGATTTCCTTGTAGACCTGTTCACCGGTCTTGAACACGCGCGGCGCGTTCGGATCCTTGATTTCCAGCGATGCGACCGGCTTGATGCGGTCGTTGATGGCTTCTGCTGTGGTGCCCGCACCGGCACTTTCGGTCGAGCCGTGTCCGACAAAGTTGACCAGTAGAATGATCACGATGATCGGCACCAGGAAAGCCGCGATCACAACTGCGATCAGCTGCTTCGGCGTCTTGATGGGAGACTCGTGTTCGGGGTGTTCGTTGTGGACGTCGCTCATACAGAACTCTCAGTTTTGCAGGAAACCTTCTGGCCGCTCACGCTCGGCTTGCTTTTTCTGGCCCGATCCCGGCCATTTGCATGACCACTACCTGGCCCCATCCGGACCGCCCGTGCTGCCCTGCGGCCTTTGCCTGACTTGGGTCTGTTGCTATTTGCGTGCTTCGGACTGTCTCCCGGACCGGGCCCCGATTGTCACCGACAACGGGCCGCGCAACCTTGACCTTGATCGACTGGCGTCATGGATTGCACAGCGGGCACGATTTGACGCAAATAGTTGGCGATTATAGCGCCAAAGCCCCCTTGCCAGTGCCCAAAAGCGACGGTTCCGAGACGTCGCACGACGCCCCTGGCGGGCCCGCATGGACGGCATCGGGCAAAAGCGGTATCCTATGCGACTTTCCTGCGGCGGCATTCGCTGGCCGCAACCGCTGTACCCGCAAAACCGGTTGCAAAACCGTCCTGTGCGCCCGTAGCTCAATGGATAGAGTACTGCCCTCCGAAGGCAGGGGTTGCTGGTTCGATCCCAGCCGGGCGCGCCAAGATTTCCTTCCGATACGTGAAGTGATGGCCCTCGCCATCGGTGACCGCCCGTTCAGGCGGCGCTCCGGACTACCCGCCGACACCCGTCTTCCATAGCGCCATCGCCGCGATGTTCAGGACCACCGTCCCCCAGAAGTTCGCCTGAAACGCCGGCTTCCTGTTCTTGTGCCGAAGCAGGTGCTGGGCGGCAAGCGCGCCCGGCCAGCCGCCGCACAGCGCCAGCAGGTGCAGCTTGGCCTCAGGGATGCGCCATGCGTTGCGAGCCGCGCGCGCCTTGTCCGCCGCGTAGGCGAGAAACGCGAGGATGCTGGCGAGGACGCTTACGATACCGGCTTGCCGCGGGAGATAACCCGTGAGGCCGCATCCGACGATGACGACCAGGGCTGCCAGGCCGAGCAGGGCTGGCAGCAAGCTTGCCTCCGCGTTTTGGCTGGGCGCGCCCGCGATGGCAACGTCAAGCGCCTGCATCCGGCCATCCTTGCCTCGGGCGAGTTCGAAGCTGACGCGGTCGCCCGGCTTGGGCGTCACGGCGCGCGCCTGCAGCGCCGTGACATGGAAGAAGACATCCTTTGAGTCCGCGTGGACCTCGATGAAGCCAAAGCCCTTCGGGGCATGCCACGACTTGATCCGGCCCGCTTTTCTCATGTTCTTGACGTGTGCTGTACGAGGCATCAAGTGTAGGCGAACACCGGCTGGCTGGCGCCAGTAGGCGCTTGCTATGATGCCGCCATGACCGACGACCCCGTCATTCCCCACCACGAGTACCTGATCACGGCGATCCGCGCGCAAGGGGCGGGCGGCCAGAACATCAACAAGGTGTCCAATGCCGTGCACCTGCGCTACGACGTGCGTGCCTCCTCGCTGGCGCCCGACCACAAGGAGCGCCTGCTGGCGCTGCACGACCACCGCATCACGCGCGACGGCGTGGTGGTGATCAAGGCCCAGCAGTTCCGCAGCCTCGACCTGAACCGCGACGAAGCGGTGCGGCGGCTGCACGAGCTGGTGCGCAGCGTGGCCACGCCCCCGCGCGCGCGCCGGGCCACGCGGCCCACGCGGGCATCGCGCCAGCGCCGGCTGGAATCCAAGAGCCAGCGCAGCCAGGTCAAGGCGCTGCGCGGCCGGGTGCTCGACTAGTACCGCTTCAGTACGGCTTCAGTCCTCTGCCGCAGTCCTGCGTCAGATCTCGCTTTTGACCGTCGCGGGCGCCGGAGGCGCGGCCAGGTCGTCGCCGGCATCGGCCTGCGGCGGGCCGACGCGTGCGCCGGGGCGCCGGTAGGCGGGAAAGAAGCCGTTCAGGTCTTCCAGCGTGGTGTAGTCGCCGCCGGACAGTGCCACGTAGCGGTCGGGGTCGACTACCAGGCGCTGGGTCCGGTACACATGGGTGTCGGGCGAAAAGCCGCGCTTGAACTCGAACAGCGAATCGTTGGCCGAGCCCAGCCCGCCGCCAAGGTGCAGGTAGTGCAAGCCATTGGTGCGGCCCCATTCGCGCGCGGCGTGGATCACGGTCTTGGTCGGCTGGCGATGGCGGTATTCCCAGTCCCAGGCCGACAGGTGGTATTGCATGATGCCGCTGCCATTGGCCACGGTGAACAGTGCCGAGCCAATCACGCAGCCCGCTTCCTCGGCCACGAACAGCAGCAGGTCGTCTCCGAGCGCGCGCTCCAGCGTGCGGTAGTACTGCGCATCGAAGAAGTAATAGGGCGACGCCTCCAGGCGCGTCATGGTCTCGTTGTACAGCTCGACAAAGCGCGGCAGCGTGGCGAACTCACGGTCCAGCCGTACCGTCACGCCGGCGCGCCGGGCGCGGTTGATGCCCAGTTTGTGGCGCGACTGCGTCTCCTGCCACTGCCGCTCGGGGCTCTTGGTCAGGTCCATCGACACCGTCTCGCCCTGCTCGACCACCAGCCCGAGACGGCTGTCCCAGCCGGCATTGAGCAGCGGGTGCAGGCGGATAAACCACGACACGCAGCCGTGCTCGCGCAGCAGCGCGATCGCCGCGCCCAGTGCGTCGTCGGCAAAGCGGGCAGGAGCATCGCTGCTCAGCACCGGGCCACCATAGCCATAGGCCGAGGTGGCATCCCAGCTGCCGCAGTCGAGGGGGCGGCGCACCAGCGGCACCAGCAACTCGTGGGTGCCGTCGGTCACCCGCACTGCGGCGGCGCTGCCGTGGTCGCTGCGCTCGGCGGCGGTGTACCACCCAGGCGTGTGGTGGCAGTCGTGGCGACAGCGCGTCAGCGTGTCGCGCCACGCCGGGCTTCCCGGTTCCAGCAGGCTCGATTGCATCGCGGCCCCCCCTCAAATGACCGGCGCCGCGCGCGATAGCCGCGGCGCCAGTGCCTTAGGTGCGCCAGGTTTCAGCGCGCGGATTGCAGCGCGGCAATGCGCTGCTCGATGGGCGGATGGCTCGAGAACAGCGCCAGCCACGACTTGCCGCCGGCGATGCCCATCGCCTGCATGTTCTGCGGCAGTCCGTCCGGATCCAGGCCGCCCAAGCGGCGCAGTGCCGACACCATCGGCGTGGGCGAACCCATCAGGCCGGCGGCGCCTGCGTCGGCGCGGAATTCGCGGTGGCGCGAGAACCAGGCCACGATGATGCTGGCCAGGACGCCGAACACGATTTCGCAGACAACCACCGTGACCATGTAGCCGATGCCCGGCCCGCGCGATTCCTCGTCATTCTTGCGCAGCATCGAGTCGACGAAGTAGCCGACCACGCGCGCCAGGAAGATCACGAACGTGTTGACCACGCCCTGGATCAGCGTCAGCGTGACCATGTCGCCATTGGCCACGTGCGCCACTTCGTGCGCCAGCACCGCCTCGACTTCGTCGTGCGACATCGACTGCAGCAGGCCGGTAGACACCGCCACCAACGAGCTCTTCTTGGTCGCGCCGGTGGCAAAGGCGTTGGGTTCGCCGTCGTAGATAGCCACTTCAGGCATGGGCAGGCCAGAGCGCTGGGCCAGCTTCTCGACAGTTTGCACCAGCCACAGCTCAGTGCTGGTGCTGGGGTGGGTGATGACCTGCGCGCCGGTCGACCACTTGGCGATGGTCTTGGACATCAGCAGCGAGATAAAGGCGCCACCGAAGCCCATCAGCAGTGCGAATGCGAGCAGGGTGCCCAGGTTCAGGCCGTTGGCGGTCAGGTAGCGGTTCACCCCCAGCACGCTGGCGGTGATGCTGAGGACGAGCATGACGGCGAGGTTGGTCGCCAGGAAAAGCAATACGCGTTTCATGTGTATGGAGTGGAGCAGTACGGCGGAAAGGTGCGGACGAGCCGCGGACGCGTGCCTGGGCGCGGCACGCAGGAACGGGCGGGCGCGGTCAGGCCGCGCCGGTGGGATTCAGGCGCGCGGCGGACGCGGCAGCAGCGGCAGGTCGGGGTCAGGCAGCGGAGCGCCGGCATAGTGCGGCGGCCCCGCGCGGCCGGACCAGGCCGCAAGGTGCAAGGGAGGTGCCGGCAGTAGTTGCTCGGCGAGGTCGGCACCGGGCTGCAGTTGCGGCTCGGAGATTTCGGAGAAGGGTGACGGCTGGCCACCCGTGGCGGCAGCGTCGTCGAGGTCGGCGCTGCCAGTGGTGGGGGCCGATGCACCCGCCATCTCGGCAGGGGACGCTACGGCGTGCGCGAGCGTGTCCGCCCAGCCCTGGAACGGCAGGCAGGCCAGCATCACGATCAGAAGGAGAAGCCGAATGGAGCGCACGCGAGGACGGCTTGTCAGTAAGTGTTCAGCGAATTCTACAGGATGCGCCATGGCGCATGCGGCAAGCATGAGGGATACCACACCATGCGCAACCAGTTGCCCGGGGCGGCTCAACCCGGACCGGGAATCGCGCGCAAGGCAGCGCATCCGCCGCCTCTGCACGCTAGCCCGGACTGGCCTACACTATGGCCTACCCTGTAGTAGTTACAGGGATTGTCCGGCCAGAGGGGAAACAATATGCGCATTGGCGAACTCTCCCGTACCAGCGGCTGCGATGTCGAGACCATCCGCTACTACGAACGCGAAGGGCTGCTCGACGCGCCCCGGCGCGAGGCCAACGGCTACCGCCGGTATGACGACGGCCACCTGGTCCAGCTCAACTTCGTGCGCCATTGCCGCTCGCTCGGCATGAGCCTGTCGGACGTGCGCCGGCTGCGCGAGTTCGAGCGCAACCCCTCGCAGGACTGCGATGACATCAACACGCTGCTGGATCGCCAGATCGCGCAGATTCATGCCCAGCGTGTGGCGCTGGAGGCACTGGAAGGGCAGTTGCGCGCACTGCGCGAGACCTGCCACCACCAACATCACCAGCCCGCCAGCGAGTGCGGCATCCTGCAGAACCTGCAGCAGGCCGCCGCCGGCGCCGCGTGCGAATGTCATCCGGACGTGCACGACCAGGGCCATGCCGCCAATGGGTGAGGCAAGCGCGCGCGTCACTGTGCTACGATGGCTATACCCGTGACCGCACCACAGCGGTGCACGTACCACGACGGCAGTGCACGCAGTAAGCAATGACTTACGAAGCATGCCAGACCCAGCAACAGACTCTGCCGTCGATCCCAACCCCTGATGATTTCTCGCGTGACCGTGCCTGATCGCCTGATGCCGCTGAACGACGTGCCTGCCCGCTTGCCGCGGACGGGCCGCCCGCGCGCGGCCGCGATCGCCATGGCCGCCGCCCTGCCTGAGCGCGCGCCGCGCGCGATGTCTCCCCGCCGGATCAGCGCACCGCCTGATTCCGCCCGGTTCCCAGCCTGATTCGTCCCCCACTGCGGGGCACCCGGGCCGAACCGGGCCCGAGCCAGCGTTTCCGTTGTTGCCGGCGCGCGCCCACGGGCCAGCGCCGGATCCGTTGATGTCTGCGCTACTGCGCAAAGCCAAGACCTGACTGCGCCCCCCCCGCCTGAACGCAGGCCGCCGGGCCGCGCCTACCCTGACTGCCGGAGGAACCTGCCATGACGGCCAACCAAGCCACCCCGACCAATCCGACGCTTTACCTGACCGAACTCGACATCACCCGCCTGGAGCGCATCGCCAGCCGCGCCGGCTCGGCGCAGCTCGAAGAATTACTGGACGACCTGCTGGCACGCGCCACCATCGTCGCGCCGGACGAGATCCCGACCGACGTGGTCACCATGAACTCGCGCCTGGTGTGCACGCTGCCGGGGGAGCATTCGCCGCGCAACTGGACGCTGGTGTATCCGGACGCCGCGGACTTCGATGCCGGCCGGCTCTCGGTGCTGTCGCCGGTGGGCCACGCATTGCTGGGCGCACGTGCCGGGCAGACCGTCAGCTACCAACTGCCGGACGGCCGGGAGCAGCACGTCACGATCGACGAAATCGCGTTCCAGCCCGAAGCGAGCGGCCAGTACACCCTCTGAGCCAGCTCCCCGTGCGTGCCGCCGGCGCCACGTGCCGGCCGTCGGGGGTGCGCACCGTTGGCGATCCGTGGACACCATTCATCCGCAAGCCTGTCGTTTCACGACTCGCAACGCACCATTCGTCGCAGCGGTATTTCTGCTTGCGGGGACTGTGACTAACCTTCAATCCGTGCTCGCATCACAACGTAGATTGCAGAGCGGCCGGAGTTTTAACCGGTCACATACCAAGAAAAGCCGAAATCAGTTGAAGGAGTCCCAAAATGATCGCCAGACGTATCCTTGGCGGCGCGCTCGTGTTCGCGGCTGTCGCCGCGTCCGCTGCGGCGTTGGCTGCCCCCGCTGCCAGCAAGGTTGGCAAATTTGATGTGTATGCCGACGCGCTGCGCGCAGGCAAGTACGACGTGTACACGGACGGCGCCAAGCAAGGCAAGTTCGATACGTACACCGATGGCGCCCGTACCGGCCGCTTCGACTCGTTCTCGGAAGGCTCGCGCAGTGGTGGCAAGTTCGACACCTTCAGCGAAGGCACGCATACCTTCAGCGGCGAGATCTCGAAGCAAGGCAAGTTCGATACCTTCAGTGAAGGTACGCACACCTTCAGCGGCGATATCGCCGACCGCGCGCTGGACAACTCGCGCAGCGGTGACGGTTCGCTGTACGGCTATCGCGTCTGATCTTCACGGGTCTTCTCCAGGACCCCGGGCGGCCACTGCGGTGGCCGCAAGTTTTCTCTCCCGCCTGCCCGGCCGACCTCCTCCTCCTTCTCTCTTCGCCTGGCAGGCGATTTTTCCTTCCTGACCGATCCCCGGCACTTGCCGTGCGCGCCTGAGCGTCTTGTCGATGGCGTTTGCGTTGCCTCGCTGCCATCCTACGCCGCCGTCGTTTGCTGCAAGCGTGGCGACCTGCGCGCGATCGCCGCGTAGAGCAGCGGCACCGCCAGTGTCCCCAGCACTGTTGCACCCAGCATGCCGCCGAGCACGCCGGTACCGACCGCCTGCTGCGCGCGTGCGCCCGGGCCGGTGCTGATCGCCAGCGGCACCACGCCGAGCACGAACGCCAGCGAGGTCATCACCACCGGCCGCAACCGCTGGCGCGCGGGCACGCGTGGCGGCTTCAACCGTGCCCATAGCGCCCGCACTGCCACGGAGCAGCTGTTCGGCGTACTCGACGATCAGGATCGCGTTCTTGGCGGCCAGCCCCAAGGATCACCACCACGCCCACCTTGAAGTAGACATCTGGGCATGCCGCGCAGGAAGATCGCCGCGGCAGCGCCCATCAGCCCGGTCGGCACGATGGCGATCACCGCCAGCGGCAGCGTCCAGCTTTCATACAGCGCCACCAGGCACAGGAAGATAAACAGCAGCGACAGCGCCAAACAGCCACGGCGCCTGCGTACCGGTCTGCTGCTGCTCGAAGGCGCGGCCGGTCCAGCGCACGTCGTACTCGAGGCGGGCCCGGACAACGCGACCGTCACATTGCCGGTACCCCTCCGGCGTCGGGGGTGGGGCCGGAACTCAGAGATCGCGCGAGGCGAAGGTATCGCACTTGCGGATGTCGCCTGACTCGATACCGCGGCGCAGCCAGCGCACGCGCTGCTCGCTGGAACCGTGGGTGAAGGCCTCCGGCACGACATAGCCCTGCGACCGGCGCTGCAGCCGGTCGTCGCCGATGGCGGCGGCGGCCTTCAGGCCTTCCTCGATATCGCCCGGCTCCAGCAGTTGCTGGTTGGCGCGCTGTGCGGTGGCCGCCCACACGCCCGCCAGGCAGTCGGCCTGCAGCTCCATGCGCACTGACAGCTGGTTGGCCTGCGCCTCGCCCATGCGGCGGCGCGCGGTATCGACCTTGTCCGAAACACCCAGCAGGTTCTGCACATGGTGGCCGATCTCGTGCGCGATCACATACGCCTGGGCAAAGTCGCCGCTAGCGCCGAAGCGCTGGCGCAGCTCGTCATAGAACGCCAGGTCGATATAGACCTTCTGGTCGCCGGGGCAGTAGAACGGGCCCATTGCCGACTGGCCCGTGCCGCACGCGGTCGGCGTCGCGCCGGAGAACAGCACCAGCGTCGGCGGCGCGTAGCGGCGGTTCAGCTCGGTCTCGAAGATGTGTTGCCAGGTGCGCTCGGTATTGCCCAGCACCTTGCGCGTGAAGACCGTCATCTGGTCCGTCGCCGGCGGGCGGTTGACCTGTTGTTGCTGCGGCGGGCCGGATCCCTGCAGCACCGACGCGCCCTGCATGATCAGCGTCGGATCGATGCCAAAGAAGTACGACGCGGCCAGTGCAACGATGACGGTGCCGATGCCGATCGTCTTCCCGCCGACACCGCCGAATCCGCCGCGGCGGTCTTCAACGTGCTGGCTTTCGGCTTCGTCATCTAGGCGCATGGGGGCTCCGGGAGAGTAGGGTTTCTGGCGAGGTGCAGGTGGCAACCAGTATAGCAATCGGGGGTAGCGGATGCCGCTGAGCGCGACCGTTGCATTCCGGACAGCGGCGGGCCGGTCTTCGTTAGCGCACTTTCGCTTTGTGCGCCGCCATGGCGGCAGCGCACAAAAAAACACCACCTGCTCGCCCTGGAGTCGGGCAACGCAAGTGGTGTGCGGCAAAACAAAGAACCGGGCTCGCGCCCGGTTCCGTCACTGCCTGAAGGTCCCGGGCCGGGAACGCTATCGGTTCGCTCAGGCCAGGGCAGCCTCGCGCGTGGCAGGCGTGGTGGCTGCGGCGCTGGCGCCGACCTCCGCCACGCGCAGCAGGTTGGTGGTCCCGCCCTGCCCGAACGGCATGCCCGCGGCGATGGTGATCTGGTCACCCGGCGCGGCGTAGCCTTCCACCAGCGCCGCGCGCGTGGCGGCGTCGACCATTTCATCGACGCTCTGCACGTCCGGGCTCACGGTCGAGTGGATGCCCCAGGCAATCGCCAGGCGGCGCGCGATCTCCAGGTTCGGCGTAATGCTGACGATGGGCGCGCACGGCCGCTCGCGCGCCGCACGCAGCGCCGTGGCGCCAGACGAGGTGTAGGTCACCGTCGCGGCCGCGCCGATGATCTGCGTGACTTCGCGCAGCGCCGCGCAGATCGCATCCTGGCGCGTGTTCAGCGGGGTCTCGTGCTGGGCGTCGAGCAGGTTGCGGTACAGCGGGTCGCGTTCCACCTCGGTGACGATGCGGTTCATCATCGACACCGCCGGCACCGGGTAGCGGCCGTTGGCCGACTCGGCCGACAGCATCACCGCGTCGGCGCCTTCATAGATGGCGCTGGCCACGTCCGACGCCTCGGCGCGCGTGGGCACCGGCGAGTCGATCATCGATTCCAGCATCTGCGTGGCGATCACCACGGGTTTGCCGAGCTGGCGGCACACGCGCAGGATGCGCTTCTGCACGCCCGGCACGCGCTCCGGCGGCAGCTCCACGCCAAGGTCGCCGCGGGCCACCATCACGGAATCGGACACGCGCACGATCTCTTCGAGTTGCTGCAGCGCGGCCGGCTTCTCGATCTTGGACAGGATGCCGGCACGGGTGCCGACGATCTCGCGCGCTTCGACGATATCGGACGGGCGCTGCACGAACGACAGCCCGATCCAGTCCGCGCCCAGCGACAGCGCGAAGTCCAGGTCCTTGCGGTCCTTCTCGGTCAGCGCGGGGATGGGGATCACGGCGTCGGGCACGTTCACGCCCTTGCGGTCGGACAGCGTGCCATTGTTGACCACGCGCGTGGTGATGCTGCCGGTGGACACAGACTCGACCGACAGGCGCACCTTGCCGTCGTCGATCAGCAGCGACTGGCCGGGTTGCGCGGCCTCGAACAACTCGGGATGCGGCAGGTAGACGCGGGTGCCGTCGCCCGGCGTGGGATCGCTGTCGAGCACGAACACATCGCCCGCGCGCACCGCGACCTTGCCGGCGGCGAAGGTGCCGATGCGCAGCTTGGGGCCCTGCAGGTCGGCCAGCACGCCGATGGGGCGGCCGGTCTCGGCCTCGACCTGGCGCACGGCGTCGTAGCGCGCGCGGTGGTCCTCGTGCGTGCCGTGGCTGAAGTTGAGCCGGAACACGTCCGCGCCAGCCTCGAACAGCGCGCGGATCACCGCGATGTCGGTGCTGGCGGGGCCGAGCGTGGCCACGATCTTCGCTTTGCGCTGGCGTCTCATGATGTCTCCTCTTCCATTCTCGAGTGGCGCGCCACATGGCGCGCCGGATGATGCTGTTCAGGTGAACTACTGGTTCGGTACGGCTTTGCTGCGATGCTGCGGACGGCTTACACGATCAGGATGGCGCGGAAGTCGTTCACGTTGGTACGGGTCGGGCCGGTGACGATCAGGTCGTCCACGCCGGCAAAGAAGCCGTAGCCGTCGTTGTTGTCCAGGTGTGCGCGCGCCGACAGGCCGCGCGCGGTGGCGCGGGTCAGCGTGTCGGGCGACAGCAGCGCGCCGGCGTTGTCCTCGGAGCCGTCGATGCCATCGGTATCGCAGGCGATCGCATGCACGCCGGCCAGGCCATCGAGTGCGACGGCCAGCGACAGCAGGAACTCCGCGTTGCGCCCGCCGCGGCCCTTGCCGCGCACGGTCACCGTGGTCTCGCCGCCGGACAGCAGCACGCACGGCTTGCTGAAGGGTTGGCCGCGCTGTGCGATCTGGCGCGCGATGGCGGCATGCACTTCGGCCACCTCGCGCGCTTCGCCTTCGATGCAGTCGGACAGGATGTGGGCTTCGTAGCCGAGTTCGCGCGCACGCGCGGCGGCGGCTTCGAGCGATTGCTGCGCGGTGGCCAGCGTCGCGCTGAGGTGACCTTCGAAACGCGCGTCGCCGGGCTTGGGCGTTTCGCCCGCGCCGCTTTCCAGGTGCGCGTGCACATTGGCCGGCACTTCGATGCCGTACTTGGCGATGACGGCCAGCGCATCGGCGCAGGTGGTCGCGTCGGGCAGCGTCGGACCGCTCGCGATCAGCGTGGGATCATCGCCGGGGATATCGGAAATCAGCAGCGTCTCGACGCGTGCCGGCGCGCAGTGCAGCGCCAGGCGGCCGCCCTTGAGCGCGGACAGGTGCTTGCGCACGCAGTTCATCTCGCCAATGCTCGCGCCGCTCCTGAGCAGTGCCTTGTTGACGGCCTGCTTGTCGGCCAGCGTCAGGCCGGGGGCGGGCGCGGCCAGCAGCGCCGAGCCACCACCTGAGATCAGGCACAGCACCAGGTCGTCGGCCGTCAGGCCCTGCACCAGTTCTACCATCCGTTGCGCGGCACGCGCGCCGGCTTCGTCGGGAACGGGGTGGGCGGCTTCCACGACTTCGATGCGCTTGCAGTCGGCACCATGGCCGTAGCGCGTCACCACCAGGCCCGACAGTTCGCCTTGCCAGTTCGCCTCCACCGCCTGCGCCATCGCGGCGGCGGCCTTGCCGGCGCCGATCACCACGGTGCGGCCCTTGGGCGGCACGGGCAGGTGCGGGGGCAGGCAGTGGCTGGCGCTGACGGAGGCGACCGCGGTATCGAACAGGTCGCGCAACAGCGCGCGGGGATTGAGCTGTCCGGGATTGGCTGCCGTGCGCTGGGGCGACAGCAGGGCGGCTTGGGGTTCGGTGACGAGCATGAAGAATCCTGGTGCTGACGGGAAAAGCGTGTCGTCCCCGCAGGGCGGGGACGACGTGGTTGCTGCTTACTTCGCGATCTGGTGGTTCGACATGATTTCGATCGCGCGGCACAGTGCCGAGTGGTCTTGCTTGCCCAGGCCGTTGGCCGAGCACGTGTTGAAGAGCTCCTGCGCGGTGGCGGTGTTGGGCAGTGCCACGCCCAGCGCCTTGGCACCTTGCAGCGCCAGGTTCAGGTCCTTCTGGTGCAACTCGATGCGGAAGCCCGGGTCGAAGGTGCGCTTGACCATGCGCTCGCCGTGCACTTCCAGGATGCGCGAGGCCGCGAAGCCGCCCATCAGCGCCTGGCGCACCTTGGCCGGATCGGCACCCGCCTTGGAGGCGAACAGCAGCGCTTCAGACACGGCCTGGATGTTCAGCGCGACGATGATCTGGTTTGCCACCTTGGTAGTCTGGCCGTCGCCGTTGCCGCCCACCAGCGTGACGTTCTTGCCCATCAGGTCGAACAACGGCTTGACCTGGTCGAAGGCTTCCTGCGGCCCCCCGACCATGATGGTCAGCGAAGCGGCCCTTGCGCCCACCTCACCACCGGACACCGGTGCGTCCAGGTACGAGGCCCCCAGCTTGTTGATGCGTGCGGCGAAGTCCTTGGTCGCGATCGGCGAGATCGAGCTCATGTCGACCACGATCTTGCTGTAGCTGGCTTCCTTGCCGGCGGCCTTCAGCGCGGCGGCAACGCCCTTGTCGGCAAACAGCACGGCTTCCACGTGCGGGGTATCCGGCACCATGATGACGATGATGTCGGCACGCTTGGCGACTTCCTCGGCGCTGGTGCAGACGGTCACGCCTGCATCGACCAGCGCTTGCGGGGCCGGGTTGACGTCATGCACGAACAGCGTGTGGCCGGCGGCGCGCAGGTGGCCCGCCATCGGTGCGCCCATGATGCCCAGGCCGATGAAGCCGACGTTGCGTTGGTTTGCCATGTTGATGTCTCCTTGTATGAGATTAAGTCTGTCTTGGTTGGCGTAGGTGGTAACGGGTTACAGCAGGGGTTACCGCAGCGGTCACTGCACGCCGTGCGCGGCGCGCCAGCCCAGCCCGGCCTCGGTGGTGGTCTTCGGCTTGTACTCGCAGCCGATCCAGCCGGTGTATCCAATCTCGTCCAGGAACTTGAATAGGTACTGGTAGTTCAGCTCACCCGTGCCCGGCTCGTTGCGGCCCGGGTTGTCGGCCAGTTGCACATGCTTGATCTTCGGCAGGTTGGCCTTGATGGTGTTGGCAATTTCGCCTTCCATGCGCTGCATGTGATAGATGTCGTACTGCACGTACAGGTTGGGCGCGTTGACCTGGTTGATCAGGTCGACAGCCTGCTGCGTGCGCGACAGGAAGAAGCCGGGGATGTCGAAGGTGTTTATCGGCTCGACCAGCAGGTCGATATGCTCGGCGGCCAGGGCGCTGGTAGCGAAGCGCAGGTTTTCCACCAGCGTTTCCTGCGCCTGTTCGCGCTTGACGTTCTGCGGCAGGATGCCGACCAGGCAGTTCAACTGGCGCACGCCCAGCACTTTGGCGTACTTGATGGCCTCGCCCACGCCGTCCTGGAACTCGCCCACGCGGTCCGGATGGCAGGCAATGCCGCGCTCGCCCGCTTCCCACTTGCCGGCGGGCAGGTTGTGCAGCACCAGATCCAGCTGGAAGCGGTTCAGGCGGTCAGCGATCTGGTCCGCGTGGAACGCATACGGAAACAGGAATTCCACGCCGCGGAAGCCCGCGCGCGCGGCGGCTTCGAAGCGGTCGAGAAAGCCCACTTCGTTGAACAGCATGGTCAGGTTGGCCGCAAGTTTGGTCATACGTCTCTCCGGTTTAGTTGTGTTGTCGTTCTGCCGGTGCAGAACCGGTTATGCAGGGGCGCTGGATTTGCGCGGGCCATAGCCCGCGCTTCCATGTTGGAATCGTGCTGCTTACGCCGTTTCCACTTCTTCCTTCAGGATCGCCTCGTCAGCGTCCTCGATATCCTCGATCGGCTCGAACTCGTTGATGTTGTCGATCTCGGTGCCCATCGCGATATTGGTCACGCGCTCCAGGATCACCTCGACCACCACCGGCACCGAGAACTCGGCCATCAGGTCGCGCGCTTCGGCAAAGGCCGGGGCGATGTCTTCCGGCTTGAACACGCGGATCGCCTTGCAGCCCAGGCCTTCGACCACCTTGACGTGGTCCACGCCGTAGCCGTTCAGCTCAGGGGAATTGACGTTGTCGAAGGCGAGCTGCACGCAGTAGTCCATCTCGAAGTTGCGCTGCGCCTGGCGAATCAGGCCGAGGTAGGAGTTGTTCACCACCACGTGGATGTACGGCACCTTGAACTGCGCGGCCACGGCCAGTTCCTCGATCATGAACTGGAAGTCGTAGTCGCCCGAGATCGCCACCACATCCGAATCCGGCGAAGCGGTCTTCACGCCGATCGCGGCCGGGATGGTCCAGCCCAGCGGGCCGGCCTGGCCGCAGTTGATCCAGTGGCGCGGCTGGTTGACCGACAGAAACTGCGCCGCGGCGATCTGCGACAGGCCGATGGTGCTGACGTAGCGCACGTCGCGCGGGAAGTACTGGTTCATCTCGCGGTACACGCGCTGCGGCTTGACCGGCACGTTGTCGAAGTCGCTCTTGCGCTGCAGGGTGCGGCGGCGCTTCTGCACGTCGGCGACCCACGACTTGCGGCACGGCAGGCGGCCGGCCATCTTCATTTCGCGGGCAACTTCGACGAACAGTTCAAGCGCGGCCCTGGCGTCCGACACGATACCCAGGTCCGGACCGAACACACGGCCGATCTGGGTCGGCTCGATGTCGACGTGCACGAACTTGCGGCCCTTGGTGTAGACATCGACGCTGCCGGTGTGGCGGTTGGCCCAGCGGTTGCCGATGCCCATCACGAAGTCCGAGGCCAGCAGCGTGGCATTGCCGTAGCGGTGTGAGGTCTGCAGGCCGACCATGCCGGCTTGCAGCGGGTGGTCGTCGGCCAGCACGCCCCAGCCCATCAGCGTCGGCACCACGGGCACGTTGACCAGTTCGGCAAACTCGACCAGCAGTTCCGACGCGTCAGCGTTGATCACGCCGCCGCCACACACGATCAGCGGGCGCTCGGCCGCATTGAGCATGGCGATGGCCTTCTCGATCTGGGCGCGCGAGGCGGCCGGCTTGTACGGCTGCAGCGGCTGGTAGGTCTCCGGATCGAATTCGATCTCGGCGACCTGCACGTCGAACGGCAGGTCGATCAGCACCGGGCCCGGACGGCCCGAACGCATGAGGTGGAAGGCCTGCTGGAACACCTGCGGCACCAGCGCCGGCTCGCGCACGGTCACGGCCCACTTGGTCACGGGCTTGGCGATCGATTCGATATCGACGGCCTGGAAGTCTTCCTTGTACAGGCGGGCGCGCGGGGCCTGGCCGGTGATGCAGAGGATGGGGATCGAATCCGCCCAGGCCGAGTACAGGCCGGTGATCATGTCGGTGCCGGCGGGGCCCGAGGTACCGACGCAGACGCCGATATTGCCCGGCTCGGCACGGGTGTAGCCCTCGGCCATGTGCGAGGCGCCTTCGACGTGGCGGGCCAGCACGTGGCTGATGTTGCCCGACTTGCGCATCGCCGAGTAGAACGGGTTGATTGCCGCGCCCGGGACGCCGAACGCCGTGGTCACGCCTTCCTTCTCCAGAACCGCGATGGCCGCGTCGATTGCTCTCATCTTTGCCATGATCTTGTCTCCAATGGTGGTGGGATTCGCATTGGAGTCGATCCTAGTCCCGCAACGGGGGCGGGATAAACAGAAGGACGATCAGTTGATTCGATACCCTGTGTATGGAATATGGCCATGGAAGCCCGATGAGACGGTCGCCGATGGCACGCCGGCGTATGCAATTGGATATGTGGTGTGATGAGCCGGCCACGCAGCGCAGCGGTGGGTACGCCCCGGTCCCGCGCGGCGTGGTGTCTATCCGGCACGTGCGCAAGCGGCGAAAATGGCGGTATTCCCTCGCCAGGCCCGACCATGTATTCCAGGCTCCCGCCGTCGTACGAACTGCTTGAAGCCCTTGAGGCGCGCACCACTGCGGCGCCCGCGCCGGCCGGCGGCTTCGCGCGCGCGCTGTGGTTCGGCTTTATCGCCGCGCTGGTGGCGACCCTGGTCTGCGGCGGTGCGCTTGCAGTCTGGCGGCTGTGGCTGAAGCACCCGGTGCCGCTGTGGTCGCTGCGCACCTTCGAGGCGCTGCTGGCGCTGGCCGCCGCCTGCTACGTGGGTACGGGGCTGGCGCGTACCGGCACGGTGCTGGCCAGGCTGCGCAACCCGCTGCGCTGGCAGGCGGCCGAGATGGACCGCCAGCGCGCGGCCGAAGACGCGCTGCTGCGGCAGCTCGCGCGCGTACCTCCGGCGCAGCTGGAAGCGCGGCAGCGGCGCGTGGCCTTGCAGCTGCGGCTCTGGGAGGGGGCGGCGCGCACCGTGGGGCTGCTGCTGGCACTGGCGCCTGCCGCCGTTGTGCTGGCCAGCGCCTGGCGCACGCTGCCGCGTCCGGAGCAGACGGTGCCGATGCTGCTATGGGGCTATGGAGTGATGCTGGTCGCCGGCGGCGCCAGCTACCTGTACCTGCACGTGCAATGCAGCCGGCCGTTGCGGCGGCTGGCTTACGTGCTGGGCGAGGCTGCGCAGATGAATGCCGAGCTGGACGCGCGCCGGGCGCAACGCGCCGGCGCGACGCCGCGGCAGACGTGATCAGGCCGCAAGATAGGTCTGCACCAGTCGCACCCAGGCCGCCGCACCCAGCGGCAGCACCGCGTCGTTGAAGTCGTAGCCGGGGTTGTCCATGCAGCTGCCGAACTCGCCTTCGCCGTTGCCGCGGCGATCGGGTACACCGCCAGCACGCTGAGTACCAGCGAGGCCACCACCACCAGCGGCTCGAAGTGCGGCATTGTGCCTGCCAGTGCCCTGAAAAACTGCCCGCCATGCGCCGCGCCCGATCCGCTTCATAAGCGCCGCCGGGGTGCCACGGCGGCGCCGATGCCGCACAATGGCGCCCGGGAGACAAATACCAGATGGACAAACTCAAGCAAATCGAAGCCTTTATCGCCGTGGTGGAGCACGGCAGCATGGCGGCCGCCGCGCTGACGCAGAACGTCACGCCGGTGATGATCGGCCGCCGCATCAACGCGCTGGAAGCGCGCATCGGCGTCAAGCTGCTGCACCGGTCCACGCGCCGCATCGCCGTGACCGAGCAGGGCGCGGTGTTCATGGAGCAGTGCAAGAAGGCGCTGGCCGACCTGGACCGCGCCGAGATGCTGATCGCCGAAGGCAGACACAAGGCCACCGGCCACCTGATCGTGTCGGCGCCGGCCGCGTTCGGCCGCAAGCACGTGGCGCCGCACGCGCCGGCCTTCCTCGCCGCGAACCCGGAAGTGCAGATCTCCTTCAACCTGACCGACCGCGTGGTCGACCTGGTGCGCGAAGGCTATGACGTGGGCATCCGCATCGGCGGCGCGATCGATCCGAACTTTGTCGCGATCAAGCTCGCGTCCAACAAGCGCGTGGTGTGCGGCACGCCGGCCTACTTCGCCAAGTACGGCGTGCCGCAGACGCTGGATGACCTGGAGCAGCACAACTGCCTGGCGTTCAACCTGCAGGGCGGCCAGCAGCGCGGCTGGTACTTCAGCCAGAACGGCAAGACCGTGACGGTGCGCGTCAACGGCAACCTCGACTGCAACGATGGTGAGCTGCTGCACCGCTGGACCGGCGAGGGCCTGGGGCTGGGCTGGCGTTCGACCTGGGAGATCCTGCCGCAGCTCGAGAGCGGTGAACTGATTACCGTGCTCGACGAATACGCACTGCCCGCTTACGACATCCTGGCCGTGTACCCGCAGCAGCGTCCGGTGCCGGCCAAGATCCGTTTCTTTATCGAGCACCTGAAGGCGCAGTTCGCGCGGCCCGGCTACTGGATGGCGGCCGGGAACGGAGACTGAGGGGCTGACGATGATGACAGCCTGGCTCGCCGACCTCGTCGTCGTGGCGCACGGGCTGTTTATCCTGTTCGTGGTGGCGGGCGGCTTGCTGGTGTTGCGCTGGCCGCGCGTGGCGTGGCTGCACCTGCCCGCGGCGGTGTGGGGCGTGCTGATCGAATGGCTCGGCTGGATCTGCCCGCTGACGCCGCTGGAAAATACGCTGCGGCATGCCGCAGGGCAGGCTGGCTACAGCGGCGGGTTTATCGAGCGCTACCTGTTGCCGCTGATCTATCCGGCAGGGCTTACGCCGGCGGTGCAGTTGTGGCTGGGCGTGGTGGTGCTGGTGGTCAACGTGGCGATCTACGCGCTGTGGTGGCGCCGCCGGCGGGCCGTGCGGCGTCACCACTGAACGTTGCGCTTCAGCGTGCCGGATCGAAGCGCGGCGCGCGTTTTTCCATATTGGCCAGCACCGCCTCGCGCTGGTTGGGCGAGCCGACCAGTTTGTCCTGTTCATCGGACTCGGCCTGCAGGATTTCAGCGTCGCCCCCGCGCTCCACCACCGCCATCAGCCGCTTGGCGGCGCGGATCGCGTCGGGGCTCTTCAGCGCGACCTGGCGCGCGGCTTCCAGCGCGGCGGCGCGCGGGTCGTCCGCAACGTAGGTGGCGAGGCCCAGCTCGCACGCTTCGGTGCCGCTCAGCACCCGCGCACTGTAGATCAGCTCGCGCAGCACGTCGGGGCGGACCAGGCCGCGCGTCAGCACCATGCCGGCCATGTCGGGCACCAGGCCCCACTTCATCTCCATCACCGACAGCCTGGTGTCCGGCGCGACGTAGCGCACATCCGCGCCCAGCGCCACCTGCAAGCCGCCGCCGAAGGCAACGCCGTGCACCGCGGCGAACACCGGGACCGGCAACTCGCGCCACACCATGCAGGCGTATTGCGGGCGATTGGAAATGCCGTGAGTGCGCTTGCCAAGGCGGCCGGCGCCAATGCTGTCGTTGTGCGCCTGGCCATCGCCCGTGCCGTCGTCCGACAGCATCCCCGCCATGCGGCCCATGTCGAGACCGGCGCAGAAGGCGCGGCCTTCGCCCGACAGCACCACCGCACGCAGGTCCGGCATGCGGGCCAGCTGCTCGCCGGTTTCGATCAGGGCATCGAACATCGCCTGGTCGAGCGCGTTCATCTTGTCGGGCCGATTCAGGCGGACATCGGCGACGCCATCGTCGATCGTCACGAGAATTCGTTCGTTGCTGCTGGCGCTCATGCGCGGGCTCCTTGGATACGGGTTTGGGGTTATGCCGTGCGCGCAGTGTCGGCGGTCGGCAGTACATAGTCGCGATAGGTCTCGCGCAGCTTCACCTTCAGCAGCTTGCCGGTGGCGGTATGGGGCAGCGCCTCGACGAACACCACGTCGTCGGGCACCCACCAGCGCACCATCTTGCCGGCGAGGTAGTCCAGCAGCTCGGCCGCGCTGACGTCCTCGCCGGCGCGCTTTACTGCCACCAGCAGCGGGCGTTCCTGCCAGTTGGGATGCGGCACGCCGATCACCGCCGCTTCGGCCACGGCGGGGTGGCCCATGGTGGCGTTCTCGACGTCGATCGACGAAATCCATTCGCCACCGGACTTGATCACGTCCTTGGCGCGGTCCACCAGCTGCACGTAGCCGTCAGGGTCGATGTTGGCAACGTCGCCGGTGTCGAACCAGCCATTGTCATCGAGCGCACTCGGTCCGGCCTTGAAATAGCCCGACGCGATCCACGGCCCGCGCACCTTGAGCCGGCCGAAGGCCTTGCCGTCGTGCGGCAGCACGTTGCCGGCATCGTCCTCGATGCGCAGGTCCACGCCCCATAGCGCGCGGCCCTGCTTGAGCTGCACCTTCAGGCGCGCAGCATCGTCCAGTCCGGCGTGCTGCGGCAGCAGGGTGTTGATGACACCGATCGGGCTGGTCTCGGTCATGCCCCAGCCTTGCATCAGCCGTGCGCCGAATTGCCTGTCAAAGCGCTCGATCATTGCCGCGGGCGCGGCCGAGCCGCCGACGCCCGCAACCTTGAGCGGGAGCTGCGAAGGATCGATCTCGGGATGCGCATCGAGGTACTGGAACAGCATCAGCCATACTGTCGGCACGGCGGTGGAATAGGTCACACGCTCGTCGCGCAGCAGCCGGTAAACACTTTCACCGTCGAGGTGCTGCGCCGGCAGGACCATCTTGGCGCCGTTCATCGCGCACGCGTAGGGCAGCCCCCAGGCGTTGGCGTGGAACAGCGGCACGATCATCAGGACGCTGCTGTCGGGGCCGACGCCGAAGGTATCCGCCGCGCTCGCCTTCAGGCTGTGCAGCACGGTGGAGCGGTGCGAGTACAGCACGCCCTTGGGATTGCCCGTGGTGCCTGAGGTGTAGCAAAGCGAGGACGCGGTGCGTTCGTCGAACTGCGGCCAGTCGTAGGTATCGCTCTCAGCATCGAGCAGGTCTTCGTAGCACAGCGCATCGGGCACGCCGGCCGCCACCACCGCCGGCATCTGTGCACGGCCGGTCAGCGCGACATAGTGCTGCACGCTGGTGAGATGCGGCGCAAGCTGCGCCACCAGCGGCGAGAAGGTAGTATCGAAGCACAGCACGCGGTCTTCCGCGTGGTTGATGATGTAGGCAATCTGCTCCGGGAACAGCCGCGGGTTCACGGTGTGCAGTACCGCGCCCGAACCGGATACGCCGAAGTACAGCTCCAGGTGCCGGTGCGTGTTCCACGCCAGCGTGCCGACGCGGTCGCCCGGCTGCACGCCGAGCGCGGCCAGTGCATTGGCAACGCGTTTCGCGCGCCGGTGCACGGTCTCGTAGTTGCTGCGCACGGTGTCGCCTTCCACCGTGCGCGAGACGATCTCCTGTCTCGGGTGGTACGCCGCGGCGTATTCGATCAGCGAAGAAATCAACAACGGACGGTCTTGCATGAGGCCAAGCATGATGCGTCTCCAGATGCTGTTTCCCTTGCCTCGGGGACGGCTGTCCCCGAGGGTGCTGCAAACGGCGAATGCGCTGGCGCTCAGCGGCCCTTGAACTGGGGCTTGCGCTTCTCGACGAAGGCGGCCACGCCCTCGCGGCAGTCTTCGCTGCGGCTGGCACGCGACTGCAGCGTGGCTTCCACCTCCAGTTGCGCGGCCAGGTCGTTGTCGAAGCTCTGGTTGAGCGCTTCCTTGATCAGCCCGTAGGCCATCGTCGGCATGGTGGCCAGGTGGCGCGCCAGCTTGCTGGCCTCGTCCTGCAGCGCTTCGTCGTCATGAAGCTTCCACACCAGTCCGATGCGATGCGCTTGCTCTGCGTCGATCTTCTCGGCCAGGATCGCCAGCGCGCGGGCGCGCATCTCGCCAGCGTAGCGCGGCAGGAAATAGGTGCTGCCGGCATCGGGAATCAGGCCGATCTTGGAGAACGCCTGCAGGAAGCTGGCCGAGCGGCCCGCCAGCACCACGTCGCCGGCCAGCGCCAGGCTCATGCCGGCGCCAGCGGCCACGCCATTGACCGCGGTGATCACCGGCTTGGGCATCTGGCGCAGCGCCATGATGATTGGGTGGTAGCGCTCGCGCAGCAGCGCGCCCGAATCGGACAGGCCGTTGCCGCCGCCCTGGCGCGCGGCCAGGTCGGCGCCGGCGCAGAAGCCGCGGCCGGCGCCGGTCAGCAGCACGGCACGCACCTCGGCATCGGCGGCGGCACGTTCCACGCCTTCGCGCAGTGCGCCCATCAGCTCGGCGTTCATCGCGTTGAGCACGTCGGGGCGGTTCAGCGTGAGCGTGGCCACGCCTTCGCTGGATTGGTAGAGCACGGCAGCGGTCATAGGTCGGTTCTCCATGTAGATAGTTATTTGTTCAGAAGGCGATGGCCTTACTGCGGCTTCTTCAGCGCGTCGGCGGAGGCGTCGCCCAGCTTGCTGCCGCCGTCGCAGTCGAGGATGGTGCCGGTCACGTAGCGCGCGTTGTCGCTGCTCAGGTACATCGCCGCGTCGGCGATATCGTCCTTGGTGCCGTAGTCGCGCAGTGCCAGGCGCGCCTTGTAGCGGGCCTCGACCTCGGGCGTCGGCGCGAGCCGCGCCATGCCTTCGGTATCGGCGATCGGGCCAGGCGAGATGCCGTTCACGCGTACGCCGGCCGGGCCCCATTCCATCGCCAGGCACTTGATCAGCATGTTGATGCCGGCCTTGGCCGCGCAGGCGTGGGCCTGGAACATCATCGCGTTGACCGCCTGCGGCGCGGTGATGGCGATCAGCGACGAGCCTGGCTTGTTGAGGTGGTCGAAGCTGGCGCGGAATACGTTGAAGGTGCCGAGCAGGTCGATATCGACCACGGTCTTGAAGGCATTGGCCGACATGCCGACCACCGGCGCGAGGAAGTTGCCCGCTGCGCCGGAGATCACCACGTCGATCGGGCCCAGCTCGTCCTGGGTGCGGGCGAAGGCCGCTTCCACGGCGGCGTAGTCGCGCACGTCGGCGGCCATGCCGATGGCGGTGCCGCCGGCCGCGGTGATGGTATCGGCCGCGGCCTGGATGCGTTCGGCGGTGCGGCTGATCAGCGCGAGCTTCGCGCCGGCGCGCGCGAAGCCGTGCGCGATGCCGAGGTTGATGCCGGAAGAAGCGCCGGCGATGAATACGGTCTTGCCGGCGAAGGCGTCTGCGCGGAAGGCACTGGGCATGGAAAGTCCTCTCGATCGATGGTCAGGGCGATGCTTGCCGCGATCCGGCAGGGCAGATCGTGGCGGGGTGGGGCGGGGAAGCGAGTGAGGGTGCTAGCGCCGGCGGCGTGGCCGCCGGGCGGGCGTGGCGCAGTAGCGCATGACTGGTCTCCATTTCTGCGTTCTGATTTACGTCCGCGCGGATGCTCCGGCGGCGCTGGCCTCTGGCTCGGGCCTCCGGCATCCTAACCCGAAGCCGGGGTTCGTTCACGCGCGCCGTCGGCAATGCCGGACCGCCGCCGGCGCAATAGTGCGAGCGCGGCGGCGGCACCGTCAACGCGGCTGCAGTCGCCGCAAAGCGCTGGCTGGAAAGGGAAAACGGCATGCCCCGGAGGGGAAGAACACTGGCCCCGGCGGTGCGCCGTTCAGCGGCACGAAAGCCAGTCCTCAGAAAAAAGAAAGCCCGCACACCATTGCAGCGTGCGGGCAGCCTTCCGGCGATAAGGCGCGGAAGGCGGAGTGCTCATGAAGTGCGCCCCCGCGTCTTCATGGCGAGGGCAAGTGTGCGCGCGGGCGGCGCTTGCTGCTTTGACTCACGTCAAGCGCGGGTCAGGCGCCTCGGAAGTGATCAGGCCAGCAGTGCCGCCACCAGGTCCTTGCCCCGCGCCACCGGCGGGGTTTCCTCGAAATGCAGGGCGCCCTCGACATGGCCGAGGTGCTCCACCATCAGCGCGACGGCCCGCTCGACATCGCCGGCACGGGCGGCCTCGATGAACTCGCGATGCTCGTCCGACGAGCACGCCGCGTCGCGGCGCGACTGGTACAGCATGGTGATCACCGCGCTGCGCGTCGACAGTTCGCGCATCATCTCGGTCAGCACGCCGTTGCCGACCACCTCGGCCAGCACGATATGGAAGTCGCCCAGCAGCCGGGTGCGCACCTGCGCATCGTTGCCAGCCAGCGCCTTGCGTTCGGACGCCAGGTGCTTGTCGATGCGCTTGTAGTCGGCAGGCGTCGCCTTGGCGACGAACTCGCGCGCCAGCGCCGCTTCCAGGATACGGCGCACCGCGAAGACTTCGCGCGCTTCTTCCGCACTGGGCTTGGCGACGAAGGCGCCCTTGTCCGGCACCATCTGGATGACCTTGTCCTTGGACAGCATCAGCAGCGCCGCGCGCACCTTGGTGCGGCTGACGCGATAGACGCTGGCCAGGGCCTCCTCGCGCAGCTTGGTGCCGGGCGGCAGGCGGTGCGAGACGATCGCCGCGACAATGTCTTCGGCGATCGCTTCGGCGGTCATGTCAGGATCGATATGCTCGGGCATGGCAGCGCACTTGCGCAGAGGCTGCGCGGTAGGGGAGATGCCGTGATTCTAGCGCCCCACGACGGTCCCGGGCACGGCGGCGGGCGAACCCGCACCGGCGCCGTCTTGCGCCATCGCGGCAAGGCCCGCATCCAGGTCGGTCGCCTCGATGGTGCCGTTGAGCACCCCATGCGCCCGTTCGCGGTCGATATCCTTCTCCCAGGCCGCCACCACCACGGTTGCCACGCAGTTGCCGATCAGGTTGCCGAGGGCGCGCGCGATGCCAATAAACCAGTCCACCGACAGCACCAGCACCAGCCCGATCGCCGGAATCGCCGGATGTGCCGACAGCGTCGCCGCCAGGATCACGATGGCCGAGCCCGGGATGCCGTGCGCGCCCTTGGAGGTGACCAGCGCCACCGCCAGGATGCCGAGCAGGTCTGCCATTGCCAGCGGCGTGTTGGTGGCCTGGGCGATAAACACCGCGGCCAGCGTCAGGTAGATCGAGAACGCATCCAGGTTGAAGGAGTAGCCGGTAGGAATCACCAGGCCCACCACCGACTTCTTGATGCCCATGAATTCCAGCTTCTTCATCACCTGCGGCAGCACGCTGTCGGACGAGGCGGTGCCCAGCACCACCAGCAGCTCGGCGCGCAGGTAGCGGATCAGCTTGATCACCGAGAAGCCGCACACGCGCATGATGGTGCCCAGCACCACCAGCACGAAGATGATCACCGCGCCGTAGAACAGGAACACCAGGAAACCGAGCTGCTTGAGCGAGCCGATGCCGTACTTGCCCACGGTAAAGGCCACCGCGCCCAGCACGCCCAGCGGCGCCAGCTTGATGATGAAACCCATCATCTTGAACAGCGTGTGCGAGAAGGTGTCGATCAGCTTGACCAGCGGCCGGCCCGGCTCACCGACCAGCGACAGCGCGCAGCCGAACAGGATCGATACCAGCAGCACCTGCAGCACGTCGCCATTGGCAAACGCGCCGAACACGGTATTGGGGATCAGTTTGAGCAGGAAGTCGACCGTGCCCTGGTCCTTGACCTTGGTGGCGTTGTCGATGAAGCCGGCGATGGCCGACGCATCGAGCGAACGCGGGTCGACATTCATGCCGACGCCGGGCTGGAACACATAGGCCAGCAAGATGCCCAGCGCCAGCGCAATGGTGGTGACGATCTCGAAATACACCACAGCCTTGATGCCGACACGGCCGACCTTCTTCAGTTCGCCGGCGCCGCAGATACCGGCCACCACCACGCAGAACACGATGGGCCCGATCAGCATCTTGATCAGCTTGATAAAGGCGTCGCCAAGCGGCTTGAGCTTGGCGGCGAACTCAGGAAAAACCAGGCCGAGTGCGGTGCCGATCACAAGTGCGATCAGTACCTGGCCGAACAGCGAGCGGGTAAAGCGGGTGTGCAGGCGAGGGGTGCCCGGGCGGGGCTGCGAGGGAACTGCATGCTGCATGGTTGTCTCCGTGCCGGGCCGGTCCTGCACTTGTCCATTGGCTTGTGCAGGCTGGCCCATCTGATCCAGGAATCACCGGCTGCCCCCGTACTGCTCTGCTGGCTGGTGGGCTGCCGGCCTTACGTTCCGGGCGGGGCCTCCAGGTCGGAAGCTCGCCACCTCGCGGACAGCCCCCCTGTTGGGACGGTATCCACGCAATCCGCTGTCCGGACCGGATTGTCCGCAGCGAATTGTCTGAACGTGGAACCGAATATAGTGCATATCATTTTTGTATGCAATTTTTGAATTCACTGTGCTAACATGAATCGCACAGAATAGAGCTTCGGCACGGGCGCCATGCCCGCGCCGGCTGGCCCCGGCAGACGCCGGAAGGTTCGGCCGGATCATCCCGCCGCGGCAATCACGCACTTCCAGCAGGAGACAACGCATGGCAGCAAATCCGTCGCCGTCCACACCCGCAGAGGTAGGCACGCGCATCATGGGCTGGGCCGACGCCCTGGCCGTCCACACCGAGCAGCCCGGCATGCTCACCCGTACCTACCTGACCGAGGCCCACCACGGCGCCGCCGCGCAGCTGACCGAATGGATGCAGCAGGCCGGCATGACCGTGCGGCGCGATGCTGCCGGCAACGTGATCGGCCGCTACGAGGGCACCTCGCCGGACGCACCCGGACTCTTGACCGGCTCGCACTTCGACACCGTGCGCGACGGCGGCCGCTATGACGGCAACCTCGGCGTGATCCTGCCGACCGCCTGCGTGGCGGAATGGAACCGCCAGGGCAAGCGCTTCCCGTTCGCGATCGAGGTGGTGGGCTTTGCCGAGGAAGAGGGCGTGCGCTTCAAGGCCACGCTGCTCGGCAGCCGCGCCATCGCCGGCACCTTCGACAACAACGTGCTCGACAACGTCGACGATTCCGGCAAGACCATGCGTGAAGTGATGCACGAGGCCGGTTTCGACGCCGCCGCGCTGCCGGCCGCGAAACACGATCCCAGCAAGGTGCTGGCCTTCGTCGAAGTCCATATCGAGCAGGGCCCGGTGCTGCTCAACGAAAACCTGCCGGTAGGCGTGGTGACGGCCATTTCCGGCGCCACCCGCTTTATCGTCGAGCTCGAAGGCCTGGCCGGCCACGCCGGCACGGTGCCGATGGACATGCGCCGCGACGCGGCCATGGCCGGTGCCGAGATCGGCCTCTTTATCGAGAAGCGCTGCGGCGGCAAGCCGGGCCTGGTCGGCACGGTGGGCCAGTTCAGCGTGCCCAACGGCGCCACCAACGTGGTGCCCGGCCACGCGGTGTTCTCCATCGACATCCGCTCGGGCATCGACGCCGAGCGCGAGGCCGCCGTCAACGACGTGCTGGCCGAGATCGAGCGCGTATGCGCGCGCCGCAACGTGCGCGCACAAGTGCGCAAGACCCACGAGGCGAAGAGCGTGCCGTGCGCCCCGTGGCTGCAAGAGCAATGGGCCGCTGCCATTGCCCGCCAGGGCGTGCCGGTGCGCCACCTGCCGTCGGGCGCCGGCCACGACGCCATGGCTATTGCCGCCATCGCCGACGTCGCCATGCTGTTCGTGCGCTGCGGCAACGGCGGCATCAGCCACCATCCCACCGAAACCATGACCGCCGAAGATGCAGCCGTGTCCGCGCGCGTGTTCAGCGATTTCGTCGAAAGCTTCCGGCTGCCCCAGTAAGCGCGCACGCCCCGAACCCCACCCGAACCCTCCTGAGTAGTTACGAGAACAAGTCATGACCGCACGAGACAATATGAACCCCATCGAAACCACGCTGACCCAGTTCATCGACCAGCACCGCCCGGAGCAGGAAGCCTTCCTGGCGGAGCTGGTCAAGGTGCCCTCGGACAACCCGGCCGGTGACTGCGACGCCCATGGCAAGCGCGCCAAGGAACTGCTGGAGGGCCTGGGCTTTGCGGTGGAAGCGCACAAGGTGCCCGACGCGCAGGTGAAGGCGGCCGGCATGATCAGCGCCACCAACCTGATCGTGCGCAAGCAGTTCGGCACGGGCGGCCCGACCATCGCCATGAACGCCCACGGCGACGTGGTGCCCCCGGGCCTGGGCTGGACCAAGGACCCCTACGGCGGCGAGGTTGCCGACAGCGAGCATGGTCCGGTCATGTACGGCCGCGGCGTGGCGGTGTCCAAGTCGGATTTCGCCACCTACACCTATGCCGTGCTGGCGCTGATGGAAGCCGAGAAGCAGGGCGCGAAGATCAACGGCGCGGTCGAGTTGCAGTTCACCTATGACGAGGAAACCGGCGGCGATATCGGTCCCAAGTTCCTGCTCGACAACAACCTGAGCAAGGCCGACTACGCGATCTCGGCCGGCTTCTCGTACGGCATCACCTCGTCGCACAACGGCTGCCTGCACGTGGAAGTGACCGTCAAGGGCAAGCAGGGCCACGCCGCCATGCCGCACACCGGCGTGGATGCAATCGAAGCCGCGACCCACATCCTGCAGGCCATCTACGGACTGCGTGCCGAGCTGGCCACGCGCAAGTCCAAGGTGCCGGGCATCGACACCGCCACGCTGAACGTCGGCCTGATCAAGGGCGGCATCAACACCAACGTGGTGCCGGACCTGGTGACCTTCCGCGTCGACCGCCGCATGATCCCCGAGGAAATCGGCTTCGACGCCGAAGGCGAGATCCGCGCCGTGGTGGAGAACGCCGCCAAGGACCGTCCGGGCATCGAAGTCAAGGTCGAGCGCATCATCCTGGCCGAGCCGCTGTCGGAACTGCCGGGCGTGGAAAAGCTGATCGGCGCGCTGAAGAGCCGTGCCGAGTCGGTGTTCGGCGTGGAGATCCCGGTGCAAGGCGTGCCGCTGTACACGGACGCACGCCACTACACCAAGCGCGGCATCCCGACTGTGCTGTATGGCGCTGGTCCGCGCACGCTGATGGAGGCGCGCGGCCACAACTCGGATGAGAACCTGCGGTTGAACGACCTGAACCGGGCGACCAAGGTGGTGGCGCTGGCGTTGTCGGATTTGATGAAGTAAGCAGTTCGATGAGCGCCGCCGGCAGGCGGTTGCGCAAAAGCAAGAAAAGACGCCACGGAGGGTCCGTGGCGTCTTTTTGTTGGATGGTCGATCAGACAGTGATGCTGCTCCGCTCACCTCGCGCCCGACGGGTACTCGCGCATCAGCACCGCAATGATCTGCGAGGCCGTACTCGCGGAGGCCGATTCTGCCTACTCCGGCAGGGTATTCGCCCCCGCCCCCAGCACCCGCTGCATCAGCACCGTATCGATCCACTGGCCATGCTTGAAACCCGCCGCCTCCAGCCGGCCTACGGTGCGAAAACCCAGCCGTTCATGCACGGCCAGCGAGCCGGCACCCTCGCCGCCGGCGGTGCAGGCGATCACGGCGACCATCTGGCGCCACGGCCCGGTCTCGCACCGCGCGATCAGTTCAGCGAGCAGCGCCTGGCCCAGGCCTTCGCCGACGCGGCGGTGGTCAATATAGATCGAGTCCTCGATGGCAAAACGGTAGGCGCTGCGAGTGCGGTACGACGAGGCATAGGCGTAGCCCAGCACCTCGCCCTCGCGTTCGGCGACCAGATAGGGCAGTCCCTTGCACTGCACCTCGGCAAAGCGCCGCTGCATGTCGTCGAGCGTGGGCGGCACCTCTTCGAACGAGGCGCGGCCGTGCAGTACGTGGTGCGCGTAGATGGCGTGGATGGCAGGAACGTCGGCGGGGGTAGCGTCGCGCAGCGAGAACGGTTTGGGCGCGGTGGTGCGGTCTGCGGGACTGGTGGAAGCGGTGGCGGAGGTCATCGGAAAAGGCAGGCTCGGCTGGCCGGAAGCGAGGAATTGGGGCAACGCAGGATGCGTGCCGGACACATGATCGTACCTACCCCTGCGCGATCGCCGGTGTCTTGTATATAGTGCGGTTTGATTTGCACCGCATTAGTGCCGACGCCCCAGCCCGGGGCACGATAATGACCAGAAAGGACAAGAAAGGACCTGCCATGATCACGATCTACCACAACCCCCGCTGCTCCAAGTCGCGCGAGACGCTGGCCCTGGTCGAAGCCGCCGCCGAAAGGCTGGGCGAACCGGTGGAAATCGTGGAGTACCTGAAGCACCCGCCGTCGCTGTCCACGCTGCGCCAGCTCCACACCATGCTGGGCGTGCCGGTGCGCGAGATGCTGCGCGACAACGAGGCGCCGTACGCTGAACTGGGCCTGGACGACCCCGGCCTGACCGACGCCGAACTGCTGGCCGCCGTGGCCGACAACCCGATCCTGCTGCAGCGCCCGGTTGTGGTGCGCAACCGCCGCGCCGCGATCGGCCGGCCGCCCGAGAACGTGACCCAACTGCTGGCCTGACCCTTGTCAAGCGCGGCCCCGGAATAGAACCGGCCCCCACGGACTGTGGGGGCCGGCCGGTCTGCGAGACAAACTGCTTCAGGCGGGTCGTCTAATGAACACCCAGCCAGTGCATGGCCTCCTGACCGAAAGCGATGGCCGCCAGCACGACCAGCAGCACCACTAGCGTCACCGTGCTGACGTACAACGTTGCCTTGGCGACTTCGGCGTCCTCATCCGAGGTGTGTCGATGGGTAATGGGCGTGGCGCCGCGCGTGGCATGCGGCCAGTGGATCCGGCCGGCCAGGTCTCTCAAGTGCAGGTCGGTAGGAAAACGCATGATCGACACCTCCTCGGCAGGCGCCGCGCGGACCGGGCAACATGGGTCAGACGGTATATGGCGGGGTTGCGCGATTGCGCCGGAAAGTCTGTTGGCTCGTTTCGCCCGGTGCGCCATATCCACTTCTAATATAGGCGGGATGAGGTCGGATGCGAGGCGCAGTCTGCAAAGGACGTGCCGCCATGCATGCTGCGGCGCAGCGGCAGGTTCAGGACTACGCTGGCGGGGGTGACGGCTCGCTTGCCTCGTCGGCACTGCCGGGCCCCGGGGCCGCCAGCGCGGCCTCGCGTTCGCGCAATGTCGCCAGCATGTTGCAGAACAGCGCGCCTTGCTCCAGCGCATCGTCCAGCGCCACGTGGGTATGCGGCAGCGGGTCCAGCCATCCGGCCGGGAAGGCTGCCTTGACCGTCCTGCGGTAGGGCCGCCCGGTCAGCGCGAAGCCCAGCGTCTTGATATCCAGCGCCGCCCAGCCAAAGGGCGAACGCCCGGCAAAACGCATCATGTACCAGAACATCCAGGTGAAATCGAAACCGGCCGGAAAGGCCACGAAGACCGGCTTGCCGGGCAGGCTCTCGACCCATTCCACGTAGCGCACCATGGCGTCCTCGGGGCGCTGCAGGTCGCGCCGGCAGGCGCTCCAGGCTTCGGGCTGGGTTTGCCACCACTGCATCTGCACCGGGTGGCCGGCGGCGCCGGGCAGCGTTTCCAGGTTGGCCGAGAAGGTGCCGACCACGGTCTTGTCCGCCAGCATCGCCGCCGAGGCGAACGACAGCATCGAATGCGGGCCCGGGATCGGGCCGTCGGCCTCCACGTCGGTGCTGACGTAGATCTCCGGGCGGGTGTCGGGCGCCTGTCGCTTGGCCATGGCGCTCAGCCCACGTCGATCAGGTGGTCGGCTACGAACGGGTTGTTGCGGCGCTCTTCGCCAAAGGTTGAGACGGGTCCGTGGCCGGGGATGAAGGTCACGTCCTCGCCCAGCGGCCACAGCCGCGTGCGGATCGAGCGGATCAGGTCGGCGTGGTTGCCGCGCGGGAAGTCGGTGCGGCCGATCGAGCCGGCGAACAGCACGTCGCCCACCACCGCCAGCCGGTTGCCGCGCGAGAAGAACACCACGTGGCCGGGCGTGTGGCCGGGGCAGTGGTAGACCTCCAGGGTTTCGTTGCCGAACTGCACGGTGTCGCCGTTCTCCAGCCAGCGGTCGGGCTCGAAGGCCTCGGCCTGGCCGAATCCGAAGCGACGCGTCTGCTCGGGCAGCTGCTCGATCCAGAAGCGTTCGTCCTGCTGCGGGCCTTCGATCGGGATGCCGAACTCGCGCGACAGTGCCGCGGCGCCCGCGCAGTGGTCGACATGCCCGTGCGTCAGGAAGATCTTTTCCAGCGTGACGCCTTGTTCCCTGACCGCCTCGCGGATGCGTTCCAGGTCGCCGCCGGGATCACAGACGGCGGCACGATTGGTGCTTTCATCAATTAGCAGCGAGCAGTTTTGCTGGAAGGGCGTGACGGGGATAAGCAGGACTTTCATGGATGTGTTTTTGTGATCCTGGCGCCTTCTGAGGGGCGCGCCGGATTGGCCCGAGCGCACGCCGGACCAGTGCCATGCATTGTAGCGCCGGGCGGCCGGGACACCGCCGCGCTATCGCCAATGTGACTTATTAGTTTCGCGCCTGCCAGAACAGGTGATCGGCCGCAATCCCTTGCCACACGGGGGATTCCGGGCAGATAGCACCCGTTGGTGCGAAATCGTACAGATTTCGTAACAAAATGAAAGCCATAGTCCGCAATAGTCGATGTTAGACTCGCGCCCATGCTAAGGATCTCCGCCCTCACCAAGCGCTGGCAACGGCTGGCCAAGCTCGGGACATGCACCGCATGTGCCCTGGTGCTGGCCGCTTGTGCCACGCCCCCCGAGGGCGACGACGCGGCCAGCGCCGGCACCTCCGGCGCGGTGCCCACGCGCGCGGCAGCAAAGAACGCCGCCAAGCCCGACGGCGGCAAGTCTGCGCGTAATAATGACAACGGCAGCTGGAACCTGTTCGGCTATGACCCGGACGACAGCCGCAGCGGCAGTTCGCTGGACGGCCTGCGTGCCGACATCGGCACCTTCGAGCAGCGCGGCGTCGCGTCGTGGTATGGCAAGGGCTTCCACGGCCGCAAGACCGCCAACGGCGAGCGCTTCAACATGCGCGCCATGACCGCCGCCCACCCGTCGCTGCCGCTCGACAGCTGGGTGCTGGTGCGCAACCTGCGCAACAACAAGGTGGCGGTGCTGCGGATCAATGACCGCGGGCCGTACCACGGCAACCGCGTGCTGGACGTGTCCATGGGCGCCGCGCGCCGGCTGGGCTTTGTCGAGCGCGGCGCCACCCAGGTGGAAATCCGCCGCCTGACGCGCACCGAAGTGGCCGCGCTGGGCCCGCAGGTGGATGCCGGCGGCACTGAATCCGGCGATGGCAGCGGCGACGACGACGTGTCCGTGCCGGAACTGGCCAACTCGCTGGCGCCCGCCAAGGCGAGCAAGTCGACCAAGGCCAGCGGCAAGACGGTCAAGCGCAAGCGCCGCTGACGACTCCAGCGCCGATGCATGCCACCGCGCGCTGACACCTCTCCGTTACTTTCCTCTCTGCCAGCCCGGGATCATGCCCGGGCCGCTTCAATCCTCGGCGTCGCCGGCGCGTTGCGCCAGCGCCAGCTGGTAGAGCGCATCGGTGCCCGCGCCCGTGATCGCCGCTGCCAGCTTGGCGGCGCGCTTGGCCGGCAACTCAGCCAGCAGCAGCCCCAGCACACGTTGCGCTTCGGCATCCGGCTGTCCATCCGCGGCAGCGGCGGCGCCCGCGCCTTCCACGACCAGCACGAACTCCCCCTTGGCCCGGTTCGGGTCCGCCGCCAACCAGGCCGGCGCCTGCGCCACGGGCAGCACGGCAATGTCCTCGAACAGCTTGGTCAGCTCGCGCCCGACCAGCAGGCGGCGCTCGCCCGGCAGGCCGGCGGCCAACGCGGCCAGTGTGTCGGCGATCCGGTGCGGTGCCTCGTAGCAGACCCAGGCGTGGTCCAGCGCCGCCAGCCGGGCGATGGTTTCGGCGCGTGCCTTGGGCTTGCTCGGCAGGAAGCCGACGAAGGTGAAGCGGCCCTCGCCGGCGTCGAGCATCTCGCCGGCCACCGACAACGCGGCGACCGCGGCGCTGGGGCCGGGCAGGGGCACCACCAGGTGGCCGGCGGCGCGCACCGCCTCGACCAGGCGTGCGCCGGGATCGGAGATGCCGGGCGTGCCCGCATCGGAGACGTAGGCGATGCGCTCGCCCGCGGCCAGCCGCGCCACGATGCGGCCGGCGGCTTCGCGCTCGTTGTGCTCGTGCACGGCCACCAGCGGCCGCTGCAGGCCGACGCGCGACAGCAGCTGGCCGGTATTGCGGGTGTCTTCGCAGGCCACGGCATCGGCCAGGCCGAGCACGTGCAGGGCCCGCAGCGACAGGTCCGCGACGTTGCCGATGGGCGTGGCCACGACATACAGCGTGCCGCCCGGGTACGACTGGCTGGCCGCCAGCGAGATCCAGTCACTCATTGAGAACTTCCGTTGATGCAACCATTCAAATCCACCACGCAGGCGCGCGGGGCGCGGGCCGAAGACCGGGCGCTGGCACACCTGCGGCGCCAGGGCCTGGAGCCCGTGGTTCGCAATTATCGCTGCAAAGGCGGCGAGATCGACCTGGTGATGCGCGCGCCGGACGGCACGCTGGTGTTCGTGGAGGTGCGCCAGCGCAGCGGCAGGGGCTTTGGCGGGGCGGCCGCCAGCGTGACGCCCGCCAAGCAGCGCCGCGTGCTGCTGGCGGCGGCGCACTACCTGGCGACGCTGGCGCAGGCGCCGCCGTGCCGCTTCGACGTGGTGGCGCTGGAACCGGGCCGGCTGGACTGGCTGCAGCACGCCTTTGACCTGGATGCCGCCGGGGCTGGTTCATAATGCGCGCTATCGCGACCGCACGATAGGCGGGCGCCCCCGCGCCGCATCGGCAATGAAAAAGGCCACAGAGCCATGAGTATCGACAGTATCCAGCAACAATTCCTAGACAGTGCCGAGACCAAGCGACAGGCCGCGGCGGTGATGGCCCCCTATATCGACGCCGCCGTGGAACGCATGGTCGGCGCGCTGACCAGCGGCAACAAGATCCTGGCCTGCGGCAACGGCGGCTCGGCGGCCGACGCGCAGCACTTCGCGGCCGAGCTGGTCGGGCGCTTCGAACGCGAACGGCCGGGCCTGGCGGCGCTTGCGCTGACCACCGACAGCTCGATCCTGACCGCGATCGGCAACGACTATGACTTCAGCAAGGTGTTTTCCAAGCAGGTCGAGGCGCTCGGCCTGCCCGGCGACATCCTGCTGGCGATCTCCACCTCGGGCAACTCGGCCAACGTGATCGCCGCCATCGAGGCCGCACGCCAGCGCGAGATGGCCGTCATCGCGCTGACCGGCAAGGGTGGCGGCGTCATTGGCGGCCTGCTCGACGAGTTCGATATCCACCTGTGCGTGCCCAGCGAGCGCACCGCGCGCATCCAGGAAGTGCACCTGCTGACCCTGCACTGCCTGTGCGACGGCATCGACGCGGCATTGCTCGGGGAAGCCTGATCCCGCTGATCCGCACATCCGCCCATTCCCAACATCCAGCCATAGCAAGGACCGCATGACGACTCTGCCCACTACGCATGACTCCCGGAACGGCGCCGGCGCGCGCCATCCTGCCCGCACCCCGCGCCTGGCGCGCGCCGCGCTGGCCGCGGCCGCCGTACTGGTCTCGGCCACGCAGCTCGCCGGCTGCTTCCCGGTGATCGCCGGCGCCATGGGGACCGGCGTGGCCATGGCCACCGACCGCCGGCCCACCGCCACCCAGACCGTGGACCGCGGCCTGCAGCTCGAGGCCGAGAACACCATCAACTCGCGCTACAGCGGCCAGGCACGCGTCAACGTGACCGTGTTCAACCGCAAAGTGCTGCTGACTGGCGAAGCCAGCAACGACAACGTCAGGCAGCAGGTCGAGCAGTATGTGCGCGGCCTGCCCAATGCGCGCGTGGTGATCAACGAGCTGGAGGTCGTCAGCTCGCCGGGCTTCATGACCCAGAGCCAGGACGCCTACCTGACCAGCAAGGTCAAGACGCTGCTGATGACCGCGGAAGGCGTGCCGTCGAACTCGATCAAGATCACCACCGAGAAGAGCGTGGTCTACCTGCTGGGCGTGGTCACCACCGCCGAGGGCGATCGTGCCACCGACGTGGCGCGCAACGCTTCGGGCGTGACCAAGGTGGTCAAGGCCTTCGACTACGTCAACGATACTGAGCGCGCGCGCCTGGACGCGGCCTCGACCGCGCAGAACCCGTCGCCTGACAGCAGTGCCGGCAATATCGGCACGCCGGCGCCAGTGCAGTCGGTGCCGGGCGTCGGCGGTCCGATCGACGCGCCGGCGGGCACCGACGCGGCGGCCACGGCCAGCCCGGTCACCGCGCCGGTGGCCTCGCCGGTGACGCTGCCCCCGGGGCGCAACCTGCCCTGAGCACCAGGGCCAGTTCCGGCCCGGTCTCGACGGCGCCCGCTCATGCGGGCGCCGCTCGTCCTTCTGCGGTTTTCGCCGCACACCATTCCCGCCCGTTGTGATACGGTTGCCACGCCGGCCGCCCCCAAGCGGATCCCCGCGCCGGCCCCACACGGAGCGAGACCAATGACAACAATTCCCCGGCCCGCTGTGTTCGTGCGGCTGGCGCTGCTGGCATCGGCGCTGTGCGGCGCCCAGCCGGCGCTGGCCGCAGATGCTGCGGCAGCTGTCCCATCCACCGAAGCCGCGCTGCGCGCCCGCAACCAGGCCGCCGCCTGCACCAGCTGCCATGGCCCCGCCGGGCGCGCGCCGGCCGGCAGCCCGATCCCGTCGCTGGCGGGCCGCCCGGCGGCCGAACTGGTGACACAGATGCAGGCGTTCAGGGCCGGCACGCGGCCGGCCACGGTGATGCACCAGATCGCCAAGGGTTACGACGACGAGCAGATCGCCACCATCGCGGCGTGGTTCGCCGCGGTGCGCTGAAAGGGGACCGGCAATGCAAAGACGAAGCTTCCTGGGCGCCGCGGGCGCCGCAGTACTGGGTTCGGTCGGCATTGGGGCGGCCCAGGCGGCCCGGGCTGCGGCGCCGGCAAAGGTGGTCGTGGTCGGCGGCGGCTATGGCGGCGCGACCGCGGCGCGCTACCTGCGGGAGTGGAGCGGCCAGGCCATCGAGGTGACGCTGGTCGAACCCAATCCGGCCTTTATTTCCTGCCCGCTGTCGAACCTGGTGATCGGCGGCAGCCGCCAACTGGCCGACCTCACGCTGCCGTACGACGCGCTGGTGCGCCGCCATGGCGTGAAGCTGGTGCGCGACACCGCCGTCGCCATCGATCCGGCAAAGCGCACCGTGCGGCTCGCGGGCGGCACCACGCTGCCGTATGACCGCCTGCTGCTGTCGCCCGGCGTCGACATGATGAGCGACGCGCTGCCCGGGCTGAAGCAGCCCGGTGGCGACCAGGTGCTGCACGCCTGGAAGGCCGGCCCGCAGACCGTGGCGCTGCGCCGCCAGCTCGAGGCCATGCCCGACGGCGGCACCTACGCCATCACCATCCCGCTGGCGCCGTACCGCTGCCCGCCGGGCCCGTACGAGCGCGCCTGCCAGGTGGCGCATTATTTCAGGCAGCACAAGCCGCGCAGCAAGGTGCTGATCCTCGACGCGAACCCGGACATCACCTCCAAGGCGGGGTTGTTCCGGCAGGTTTGGGCCTCACAGTACAAGGGCATGGTCGAATACCGGCCGCAGTACAACACGGTCGATGTCGATCCCGCCACGCGCACGCTCAAGTTCGAGGTGCAGGACGACGAGCGGGCGGATGTGCTCAACGTGCTGCCCCCGCAGCGCGCCGGCGCGATCGCAGTGTCGGCCGGGCTGGCGACGGCCAACGGCAAGTGGTGCGAGGTGGACTTCGTCAGCTTCGAGTCGCGCGCGGCGCCGAATATCCACGTGATCGGCGATGCCATCCAGATTGCGCCGCTGATGCCCAAGTCCGGCCATATGGCCAACCAGCACGGCAAGGTGGCCGCCGCCGCCATGGTGGCACTGCTGTCAGGCCGCGCACCGGACCCGCAGCCGCTCTATAACAACACCTGCTACAGCTTCACCTCGGATCGCGAGGCCGTGCATGTGGCCAGCGTGCACCGCTACGACGCCGCGCAGAAGACCATGCTGACGGTGCCGGGCTCGGGCGGGCTGTCGGAGGCGCCGAACATCCTGGAAGGCGACTACGCGCTCGCCTGGGCCAGGAGCATCTGGGCGGAGATGCTGGGCTAGCGGCGCCGTCGGGGCGGTCCGGCAGCGCCAGTCGTGCCGGGAGGATCGCAAAAACTTGCCAGGCGCCTGGCGCGCCCGGCTGCTACCCTACGGGCTTCGTTCGATTCCGCGACCAGCCCCGCGCCGCCCCCATGCAAGCCAGAGACCGCCTCCTCGCCCTCGCCATCGTCTGCGTCTGGGGCGTCAACTTCGTCGTGATCAAGGTCGGGCTGGCGGGCGTGCCGCCGATGCTGCTGGGCGCGCTGCGCTTCCTTCTGGTGGCCTTTCCCGCGATCTTCTTCGTGCCGCGTCCGCGCGTGCCCTGGCGCCTCCTGCTCGCTTACGGCGTGACCATCAGCCTGGGCCAGTTCGCCTTCCTGTTCTACGCGATGGCGGTTGGCATGCCGGCCGGGCTGGCCTCGCTCGTGCTGCAATCGCAGGCGTTCTTCACGCTGGCGATCGCCGCGCTGTGGCTGGGCGAGCCGGTGCGCTGGCACAGCATCGCCGGCATGGCGGTCGCGGCGGCCGGGCTGGCACTGATCGGCTCCGGCGCCGCCGCCAGTGCCGGCGGCATGAGCGTGGCCGGCTTCGTGCTGACGCTGTGCGCGGCGTTCTGCTGGGCCAGTGGCAATATCGTCAGCAAGAAGATCGGGCCGGTGGACCTGCTGGGGCTGGTGATCTGGGGCGCGCTGATCCCGATCGTGCCGTTCGCGCTGCTGTCGCTGTGGGTGGAAGGGCCGGCGCGCATCGTGCAGAGCGTCACCCATGTGTCCGGCATGGGCGTGTTCGCGGTGCTGTACCTGGCCTTTGCCGCGACCGTGTTCGGCTACACCATGTGGGGCCGGCTGCTGACGCGCTACCCGGCCAGCCAGGTGGCGCCGCTGACGCTGCTGGTGCCGGTGGTGGGGCTGGTGTCGGCCCACGTGCTGCTGGGCGAGGACCTGTCCGGTGCGCAATGGGCGGGGGCGGCGGTGGTCATGGTGGGGCTGCTGCTCAACGTGTTCGGCCAGCGTCTGTGGGCGGGCAGGGCGCTGGTGCGGCGCTGAGCCGGACCAGCAACGCTGGCAAACCATGGTTGGTGCGCAAGATCCGTCGCCGGCACAATCATGCTGTTCTGCATCATTGGGTAAACACTATATGCGCATTCACGCATATACGAATATATTGGACGGCATGGAAGAGCTGGATCGCGTATTCGAGAAGGTATCGGGCTACTTCAGCCTGTTGGCGGAGCCGACGCGGCTGAAGATCCTGCACGCCTTGTGCGATGGCGAGAAGCCGGTCAGCACGGTGGTCGAGACGGTGGGTTCGTCGCAGACCAACGTGTCGCGGCATCTCAACGCGATGTACCGCTCGGGCGTGCTGTCGCGCCGCAAGGAGGCGAACCTGGTGTTCTACGCCATTGCGGACGAAAGCGTGATCGAGCTGTGCCGCACGGTGTGCGTGCAGGTGGCGAGCCGGCTGGAGGACAACGCCTTGCCCTCCAACGCGGTCGACCGTTTCATGGCGCAGCCCGCGCCCGAACCGTCGCCGCGCCGGCGTCGCACCGCAAGCTGAACGCGCGCATTCCGGCTCTTCCGGCCAATCGCTGGCAGCTGCGCCACGGCACGGCTGACCGATAACAGGCGGCCGCCGACGGTCCAGGGCGAGCCAGCCGGAGGAGACGGCATTGCAGGAACGGAACCGGCCCGGGCGCATCGTGCCCGCGCCCCAGCACTTCGTCAGCGCATCGCTGGCGCAGGATATCGGCCGGCACGGCCTGGACGCGCCGCGGCGCGATTTCCTGCGCAAGAGCTTCCTCGGCGCGGCGGCCGGTGTTGCCGCCGCCGCCGCGGGACGGCGCGCGCTGGCCGCCGATGGCGATCCCGCCATCCTGCAGCCGCAGCCGTGGGCCACCTCGCTCGGCCAGCCGGTCGCGGCACGGCCGTACGGTCAGCCGTCCGTGCATGAGCAGAACCTGGTGCGGCGCGAGTCGCCGGGCCTGACACGCGTTTCCGCTGCCTCCGTCGCCTTTGCGCCGCTGCAGGGCTTCTTCGGCATCATCACCCCCAACGGCCTGCACTTCGAGCGCCACCACCAGGGCTGGCACGATATCGACCCCGCCCGCCACCGCCTGATGATCAACGGCCTGGTGCGCGCGCCGCGCGTCTACACCATGGACGACCTGATGCGCCTTCCGGCAGTGTCGCGGATGCATTTCATCGAATGCGGCGCCAATACCGGCATGGAGTGGGGTAACGTGGCCGTGCCGACGGTGCAGTACACCCACGGCATGCTGTCGTGCTGCGAGTTCACTGGCGTGCCGCTGCGGGTACTGTTGGACGATGCCGGCGCCGACTTGCGCCGTGGGCGCTACCTGCTGGCCGAAGGCGGCGATGGCTCGTCGATGACGCGCACCATCCCGATGGCGCTGGCCGACGAGATCATCGTCGCCTGGGGTATGAACGGCGAGATGCTGCGTCCCGAGAACGGCTACCCGCTGCGGCTGGTGGTGCCGGGCGTGCAGGGCGTGTCGTGGGTCAAGTGGCTGCGTCGGCTGGAGCTGGGCGACCAGCCGTGGAACGCCAAGGACGAGACCATCCACTACGTGGACATGATGCCGGACGGCAGGCTGCGCCAGTACACCTCGATCCAGGAGTGCAAATCGGTCATCACCACGCCCTCCGGGGGGCAGCAGCTGGTAGGCAAGGGCTTCTACAACATCAGCGGGCTGGCGTGGTCCGGGCGCGGGAGTATCAAGCGGGTCGATGTCTCGACCGACGGCGGGCGCAACTGGCGCACCGCGCGGCTGGAGTCGCCGGTGTTGTCCAAATGCCTGACGCGCTTCAACCTCGACTGGGTCTGGGACGGCGCCCCGGCCATCCTGCAAAGCCGTGCCATCGACGAGACCGGCTACGTGCAGCCCAGGCTGGCGCAACTGCGCGCGGTGCGCGGCACCCGCTCGATCTATCACAACAATGCCATCCAGAGCTGGCAGGTGGCGGCAGGCGGCGAGGTGTCCAATGTCCATGTGGGCTGAGCGCCGGACCCTTGCCGCGCTGATGCTGTCGGCTGCCCTTGCCGCCCCGGCGTGGGCGGGAACGGCTGACGCCCGTGCGGCACTCGGCCGCACTGCCACCACCGCCGAAGTGACCGCATGGGATATCGACGTGCGCCCGGATTTCAAGGGACTGCCCAAGGGTAGCGGCACGGTGGCACAAGGGCAGACGATCTGGGACGGCAAGTGCGCGTCGTGCCACGGCGACTTCGGCGAATCCAACGAGGTGTTCACGCCCCTGGTGGGCGGCACCACCGCGGAGGACATCAAGCGCGGCCGGGTGGCGGCCATGACCGGCAACCAGCCCTACCGCACCACGCTGATGAAGGTCAGCACCGTCAGCACGCTGTGGGACTACATCCACCGCGCCATGCCGTGGAACGCCCCCAAGAGCCTGGGCGCCGACGAGGTCTACGCGGTTACCGCCTACCTGCTGCACCTGGGAGAGATCGTGCCGGCGGACTTCACGCTGTCGGACGCCAATATCGCCGCGGTTCAGCGGCGCATGCCCAACCGCGACGGCATGACCACCGACCACGGCCTGTGGCCGGGGCGCGGGCGGCCGGACACGCGCAACGTCGCCTGCATGAAGCATTGTGCGGACCGGGTGGCGATCGCCTCGTCGATGCCGGACTACGCCCGCGATGCCCATGGCGACCTGGCGCGGCAGCAGCGCATCTTCGGACCGGTGCGCGGCGTGGCGGCGCGGGTCGCGGTGCCGGCAAGTGGCGCGTCCGACGCATCGGCGCCGGCAGCGCCCGGCGCGCGCCTGGCCAGCCAATACCAGTGCGTTGCCTGCCATGCGATGGACAAGAAGCTGGTGGGACCGTCATTCGCCGACATCGCCGGCAAGTACAAGGGCCAGGACGCCCATGCCGCGCTGGCGCGCAAGGTCAAGGCGGGCGGGCAGGGCGCCTGGGGCAGCGTGCCGATGCCGCCGCAGCCGCAGATCCCCGATTCGGACGTACAGGCCATGGTGGGCTGGATTCTTGAGGCAAAATAGCGGGCTGGCCGCCGCAGTGCCCCCAGGCGGCGGCCAGTGTGTGCCGCGAGGCAGTTTTTTGCAGTGTTTGCCTGGCGGCCTTTGCCGTCCCCACGGCTTTACAGAGCTTGGAGAGCTTAACAATGAAGCAGTTTGTCATCGCAGCGCTGATGCTCGGCGCCGCCGCATCGGCCCACGCGGTCGATGCCGCCAAGGCACAGGAGATCGCCAACAAGAACGCCTGCATGGGTTGCCACCAGGTCGACAAGAAGCTGGTCGGTCCTTCCTACAAGGAAGTGGCGACCAAGTACAAGGGCGACAAGAATGCCCTGGCGACCCTGACCAAGAAGGTCAAGAGCGGTGGCTCGGGCGTCTGGGGTCCGGTGCCGATGCCGGCTAATGCCGCCATCAGCGACGGCGACCTGAAGACGGTGGTCGAATGGGTGCTGGCAGGCGCCCCCGCCAAGTAAGCCTTACCGCCCTGGCGGGTGTTCCGCCGATGCAGCAGGCCGGACGGTGAATGCCGCACGACCTGTACAGACCAGCGGCCGGCAATGTACCGGCCGCAAGCAAGAACACCAGAAAGAACACCAGAAGTACAGCCGAAGCGGTCATTGACGGACTGGAACGGAGTAGCCGGAGAGCATGCAATGAATTCAAAACGACGAGAAGTGCTGCGGGTCACCGCTGTCCTGTCGCTGATGGCCGCCACCGGCCTGATCAGCGAAGCGCAGGCGGCCGAGTGGAACAAGAACGCCTTTGACGGCAAGAGCGTTGCCGACGTGATCAAGGCACTCGGCGGCAGCGGCACCGAGAAAAGCACCGCCATCACCTTCACCGCCCCCGATATCGCCGAGAACGGCGCCGTGGTGCCGGTGGCCGTGACCAGCACCATCCCGGATACCGAGCAGATCGCGATCCTGGTCGAGAAGAACCCCAACACGCTGGCCGCCGACTTCGTCATCCCGGCCGGCACCGAGCCGTTCGTCTCCACGCGCGTGAAGATGGGCCAGACCTCGGTCGTGCACGCCGCGGTCAAGGCCGGCGGCAAGTGGTACGTGGCATCGAAGGAAATCAAGGTCACGCTGGGCGGCTGCGGCGGCTGACGCCGCTGAACCCATCCCGACCCGAGATTTCCCGCCAACACTGCAACAGGAGAACCATATGGCAGACCCGATGCGCGTACGCGCCACCGAAAACGGCGGCGTGGTAGACGTCAAGATCCTCATGAAGCACGACATGGAAACCGGCCAGCGCAAGGACGCGTCCGGCAAGCTCGTGCCGGCCTGGCATATCCAGACCGTGACCGCCCAGTGCAAGGGCAAGGAAGTGTTCCGCGCCCAGTTCGGCCCGGCGGTGTCGAAGGACCCGTTCCTGAACTTCAAGTTCAAGGGCGGCGCCAAGGGTGACAAGGTTACCGTGACCTGGATCGACAACCGCGGCGACAAGCGTACCGACGAAGCGACCATCGCCTGATCGTCGCGGGCCAGGCGCCGATCGCGCCGGCCCCGGCAGCGCCCGCCGTCCTCTGCTAAGGTTCGGGTCGGATGCCGGGACGGGCCGCGCGACGGTCGCTGCGGCCAGGACGGACCCGGCCGGAAGGAACACTATGCGGCGAGCATTTATTCGAGCATCGGCGGCGCTGGCCGCCATCGGCCTGTCGGCTAAGGCCGCGGCCCAGGCTGCGCCGGCTGCAGGCAAGGGCGGGCGCATCAAGGTGGTGTACCAGCTGTCGGAAGGCGTCGACCAGGCGGTGCGCGCCATGGGCAACCTGCGCAACCACCTGAACGGTGCGCCGGGGACGAAGATCGTGGTGGTCGCGTTCGGCTACGGCGTCGATTTCCTGGTCGAAGGCGCCAAGGATGCGCGCGGCAATACGTTTGACGCCCCGGTGGGCGCGCTGGCATCGGCCGGCGTGGAGTTCCGCGTGTGCCGCAACACGCTGACCGCACGCAAGATCGCTGAATCGAGCCTGTTGATGGAAGCAAAGGTGGTACAGGCCGGCGTGGTGGAAATCGCCCGCCTGCAGGCCGAGGAAGGCTACGCCTATATCAAGCCCTGAGCCGGGCAGGCGCAGCTGACCTCAACACAAGAGAAAACGGCCCGCCACGGCGAGGCCGCGAGGAGAAGCCCCATGAACACCATCCGAAGCCTGGGCCGGCGCGCCGCGCTGGCCGCGGCCGCCACCGCCGCTGTGGCCGGTGCTGCCGCCGTGCATGCGCAGGGCAGCACCGCCGACGAAATCGCCAAGTACCGCCAGATGCTGGCCGAAGGCAATCCCGCCGAGCTGTGGGAAGCGGCCGGCGAAGAGCTGTGGAAAAAGCCCGCCGGCCCGAAGAACGTCTCGCTCGAACAGTGCGACCTGGGCAAGGGTCCGGGCGTGACCAAGGGCGCCTATGCCGAGCTGCCGCGCTACTTCAAGGATGCCAACAAGGTGATGGACCTGGAGCAGCGGCTGGCGTACTGCCGCGTGACGCTGCAAGGGCTCACTAAGGAAGAGGCGACAAAGAACCCGTTTTCGGCCTCGGGCAAGCCGTCCGAGATCGAGCGGCTGGTGGCCTACCTGACCGGCGAGTCGCGCGGCGTGAAGATGAACGTGCAGCTCAACCATCCGGAAGAGAAGCGCACCTACGCGCTCGGGCAGAAGATGTTCTTCTACCGCGGCGGCGCCTATGACTTTGCCTGCGCCACCTGCCACGCGGTGGACGGCCAGCGCATCCGCCTGCAGGACCTGCCCAACCTGCTGACTGAGAAGGGGGCGCAGGCGGCCTACACCACCTGGCCCGCCTACCGCGTTTCGCAGGGCGAGGTCCGCTCGATGCAGCATCGCCTGTACGACTGCCTGCGCCAGCAGCGCTTTCCCGAACCCGCCTATGGCTCGGACGTGATCACCGCGCTGACCATGTTCCTGGCGAAGAACGCCAACGGCGGGACCTACGATGGCCCGGCAATGAAGCGCTGACCGGTACGGGAGAGACAACATGCAACGACAGAACAAGGCGCTGGCCATCGCGGCCCTGGCCACCCTGCTGGCAACGGGCGCCCATGCGCAGGACACCACCACCAAGGCGCGCCCTGCCAAGGGCAAGCCCGCCGCAGTCAGCGGCGCCGACATGAAGCACCTGATCGAGGACTCGTTCTCGTCCAGGGGGCCGGTCACGGTCGAAGGCGTGCTCAACCAGGACGGCATGCAGCAGGCTTGCAGCGAGTACCCGGACCGCACCAAGGTGCCCGAGAAGGTTGCCAAGAAGATCGAGGCCGCCGAGCTCAGGCAGGTGAAATACCCGGGCGACAGCAACTGGCTGGGCGACTGGAAGGAGGGCGAGAAGATCGCCCAGAACGGTCGCGGCATGCAGTTCACCGACCAGGTCGGTGGCACCAACGGCGGCAACTGCTACGCCTGCCACCAGATGACCAAGGCCGAGATCTCGTTCGGCAATATCGGCCCGTCGCTGTACCAGTACGGCAAGCTGCGCGGCAACTCGCAGGAAGTCATCAAGTACACCTGGGGCAAGATCTGGGATTCCAGCGCCTACGCCGCCTGCTCCAACATGCCGCGCTTCGGCCACAAGGGCATCCTGACCGAAGCCCAGATCCGCGACGTGATGGCACTGCTGCTGGACCCGGCCTCGCCGGTCAACCAATAAGCCCGATGCGCGCGCCTGCCCTGCTGCTGCGCTGGCTGCTGGCCTTCAGCCTGGCCGGCGCGGCCGGCGGTGCGGCCGCGCTGGAAGTGGGCGACACCGTGCGACTGCCCGACGTGCGGACGCTCGACGGCCGCACGCTCAGCGCCGCGGCTTTGGCCGGCAAGCCGCTGGTGGTCGAGTACTGGGCCTCCTGGTGCCCGTTCTGCGCGATGCAGAACCCGCGCCTGCAGAAGCTCCATGAACGCACGCGCGGCACACCGCTGCAGGTGCTCGCCATCAGCATCGACAAAGACCCGCGTGAAGCCGCCGGGTACATGAAGAAGCGCGGCTACACCTTCCCGGCGACGATGGACTCCGCCGCGCTGCAGGCCGTGTTCGGCGAGCGCAAGGGGCTGCCCGAACTGTACGTGATCGATGCACGCGGGCGCGTGGTGCAGAAGGAAGTGGGCGAGATGCTTGAAGACGAGGTGGCGGCGCTGGAGCGGTACGCCAAGCCATAGCCAGGCGGTGCCGGACGCCACGGGCCGACCGGTACGCACAATCCACAGGAAGAGACATGGACCGACGCGAGTTCCTGCAGGTGCTGGCCATCGCCAGTGCCGGCGGCATGACGTTCCCCCTTCAAGACGCGCACGCCGCGCAGGCCGCCGACGCGATGTACGACCTGCCGCGCTTCGGCAATGTCCACCTGCTGCATTTCACCGACTGCCATGCGCAGCTGCGGCCGGTGTATTTCCGCGAACCCAACGTCAACCTTGGCATCGGCGACTATGCCGGCAAGGCGCCGCACCTGGTCGGCGACGCGTTGTTGCGCCACTACGGCATCCGCCCCGGCACGCCACAGGCGCACGCGTTCACCTACCTCGATTTCAACGACGCCGCGCGCCGCTACGGCAAGGTCGGCGGATTTGCGCACCTGGCCACGCTGGTCAAACGCCTGAAGGCCGACCGTCCAGGCGCGCTGCTGCTCGATGGCGGCGACACCTGGCAGGGCTCGGCCACCGCGCTGTGGACCAAGGGCCAGGACATGGTCGATGCGGCGCTGGCGCTTGGCGTCGATGTGATGACACCGCACTGGGAAATGACCCTCGGCGCGGACCGCGTCAAGGAGATCGTCGACAAGGACTTCAAGGGCAAGGTCGCCTTCCTCGCGCAGAACATCAAGACCAACGATTTCGGCGACCCGGTGTTCGAGCCCTACGTGATCCGCGAGATCAATGGCGTGCCGGTTGCCATCATCGGCCAGGCTTTTCCGTACACGCCGATCGCCAACCCGCGCTACTTCGTGCCGGACTGGACCTTCGGCATCCAGGAAGAGAACCTGCAGCAGGTCATCGACGAGGCCCGCGGCAAGGGCGCGCAGGCGGTGGTACTTCTTTCGCACAACGGCATGGACGTCGACCTGAAGCTGGCCTCGCGCGTGCGCGGCCTCGACGCCATCCTGGGCGGCCATACCCACGACGGCGTGCCGGCGCCGGTGCCGGTGAAGAACGCCGGCGGCACCACGCTGGTGACCAATGCCGGCTCCAACGGCAAGTTCCTGGGCGTGCTCGATTTCGATGTGAAGGGCGGCAAGGTCGCAGACTTTCGCTACCGGCTGCTGCCGGTGTTCGCCAACTACCTGCCGGCCGACCCGGCCATGGAGGCGTTGATCAGCAAGGTCCGCGCCCCGTACGAACAGAAGCTGGGCGAGGTGCTGGCGGTCAACCGCGGCCTGCTCTACCGCCGCGGCAACTTCAATGGCACCTTCGACCAGCTGATCCTGGACGGCCTGATGCAGGTGCAGGGCGCCCAGATCGCCTTCTCGCCTGGCTTCCGCTGGGGCACCACGCTGCTGCCGGGCCAGGCCATCACCATGGAACACCTGATGGACCAGACCGCGATCACCTATCCGTACACCACGGTGACGCAGATGAGCGGCGAAACCATCAAGACCATCCTGGAGGACGTGGCCGACAACCTGTTCAACCCCGACCCGTACTACCAGCAGGGCGGCGACATGGTGCGCGTGGGGGGGCTGCAGTACACCGTCGATCCCAAGGCGGGCATGGGCAAGCGCATCACCGACATGCGCCTGGCCGGCAAGCCCCTGGAGGCCGGCAAGTCCTACAAGGTCGCCGGCTGGGCCCCGGTGGCCGAGGAAGCCCGCCAGGCCGGCGGCGCCCCGATCTGGGACGTGATGGCGCAATGGCTGCGCAGCACAAAGGAAGTCAGCGCCCGGCCGCTGAACCAGCCCCGGGTGCGCGGCATGGACGGCAATCCGGGCATCGCCGCCTGATGTTGCGCAGCGTCCTCATGCCGGCCGCGAAGGATTGAAGGCAGACGGCGAAGTCGTTACAATCGTCCGCTACGGGCCGATAGCTCAGCTGGGAGAGCGCTGCGTTCGCAATGCAGAGGTCGGGAGTTCGATCCTCCTTCGGTCCACCAGAATCGCTGTCGCAAAAGCCTCGGAAAGAGAAATCTTCCGAGGCTTTTGTGCTTTCCGGGCTGTGTCTTGTCAGCGGAGTGCGCCGCGGTTGCCCTGCTAAGCTACCCGCGTAGGCCGCCTGGCCTTCATCGCCGAGGGCCGTACCTGTTGCAGCGCTCGCAGCGACTGCAGCGCGTCTTCTACCGCCTCGATCCCGTCGCGCAGGCGCGCGGTGGCATAGCCCAGCCGGCTTTGCGCATCGGCGTCGGGGGTGGAGAGGTGTTCGAGTGCGTCGACTTCCGCCTGCATCTGTCCGACCAGGCGGCGCAATTGGGATGTGCTGTGCGAGGCTATTGACCGGATCGCCATCGTTGGGGACCTCCTTGCAGTGACCGGGTGTGCCCGTCCCGTCTACGGTAAAGGCGTCGCAAGAACTTCGCCAGCGCTGTTACGAAATCTCCACGACGCCCCGGATGGCTTGCGTTTGCCGCCAGAAGTTCGGCCGTCGCCCTCCACAGCCGGAGGCATGCGACGGCCGCGCGGATTGGCAAAAGTCGCATCGCAGAAACGCTTTCGGTGGTAAAGCTTGCAAACCGGACCTCTCACCGGGTGTGGCCCAGCGTGATCCTCACGCCCCGTCCTGGGCTATAGTCGGCCGATGGAATCGGAATACCACGCCATGCGTCCTGAACCCGCCGATTTGCCCGACGATGCCACCACCGCCGGCAGCGCGGCCGATGTCGACGCACGCCATCGCGCCGGCCGCCGCAGCACGCTGGTCAGCGTGGCGGTCAATCTCGGGCTGACCGCCACCCAGGCGGTGGCGGGCGTCATCTCCGGCTCGCAGGCACTGATCGCCGATGCGGCCCATTCCCTGTCAGACCTGCTGTCGGACTTCGTCGTGCTGCTGGCCGCCTGGCAGGGCCGCAAGGATGCCGACGCCGACCACCAGTACGGCCATCTGCGCTTCGAGACCGCCGCCTCGCTGGCGCTGGGCGGGCTGCTGCTGGCGGTCGGGGCGGGCATGCTGTGGGCGGCGGTGGGCAAGCTGCAGCATCCCGCGGGCGCGCAGCCGGTGCAGCCGCTGGCGCTGTGGGTCGCGCTGGCCGCGTTGGTATCCAAGGAACTGCTGTTCCGCTACATGCTGGCCGTGGCGCAGCGCGTGCGTTCCGGCATGCTGGTGGCCAATGCCTGGCATGCGCGCTCGGACGCGGCCTCGTCGCTGGTGGTGGCGATGGGCATCGGCGGCAATCTGCTTGGGTACCACATGCTGGACCCAGTGGCGGCCATCGTGGTGGGGCTGATGGTGGCGCGCATGGGCCTGCGCTTCGGCTGGGGTGCGCTCAACGACCTGATGGACCGCGCAGCCGATGAAGAAACCGTCGAGGCCATCCGCCAGACCATGCTCGGCACGCCCGGCGTGCTGGGTTTGCATGACCTGCGCACACGCAAGATGGGCGACCAGGTCCTGGTCGACGTGCACCTGGAGATCGACGCCACGCTGACGGTGGCGCAGGGTCACGCGATCGCGGTGGAAACCCGGCGCCGCACGCTCGACCACCATCACGTGCTCAACGTGATGACTCACGTCGATCCCGTATACGTCAGCGGCCAGCCCACGGCGGCCTGAGCCCGCCTGTGGACATCTTCGCCCGCGGCTGGGGATAACTGTCCGGACAACCTGTGCCCCGCCTGGGGGCACGTTGTGGGACGTATACGAACAACTCCGGGGCCCGCACGGGTCAGGTATACGTCACCCGCGAGCTATCCCGGCGAATCAGGGTTATCACGGGGTGGTTATCTTGTTCGCAAGTCCCTGAGCCAAAAGGGAAAAGGTGACTTATCCACGGCCCGCGGCCCGGTTTACCTACTACTACTATGTATACATACGTAAACAATATAAAAGACATAACCAGGACCGTTGCTCCGCGCGGGGTTTGCAAGCAACGGTCCATCTTCCTCAGGACGTATACCGGCGGCTCCCTCCGTCTCCGTTAAGGCAGCGAAGGTATACGTCGGCGCCACCGCGTATACCGGCCTAGCGCGGCACCTTGAACGCCTGCCGCGCCCGCAGCGCCTCCGCGCGTGTCGTGCAGCCGTCCTGGTGGTCGTTGACGAGCCCCATCGCCTGCATCAGCGCATACATGGTGGTCGGGCCGACAAAGCGCCAGCCGCGCTTCTTCAGGTCCTTGGACAGCGCCACGGATTCCGGCGAGGTCGCCATGGTGCGCAGCACCTCGGGTGTCAGCACCTTCGGCCGGCTGGCGGGATCCGGCTCGAAGCGCCAGAAGTAGGCGGCCAGCGACGATTCCGTTTCCAGCAGTTCGCGCGCCCGCTGGGCATTGCTGATGGCCGCCTCGATCTTGCCGCGATGGCGCACGATGCCGGTGTCGCCCAGCAGGCGCTGGATATCGCGCTCGCCGAAGCGGGCGACCTTGTCGATATCGAAATTGGCGAACGCCTTGCGGAACGCCTCGCGCTTGCGCAGGATGGTCAGCCAGCTCAGCCCCGCCTGGAAGCCCTCCAGGCACAGCTTCTCGAACAGCCGGCGGTCGTCAGCGACCGGGAAGCCCCACTCGTGGTCGTGGTAGTGGCAGTAGTCTTCCAGCGTGCCGCACCAGCCGCAGCGTACTGGCGCGGCCGGCGCTTCCTTCTTGCTCGTCATGCGTTACTTTCCCCGTTGAGAACTTCGAGCGCCGGCCAGCCTCTCGCGGACCAGCGCATTTGCTGCGATCATGCCCGCACCTGAGAGATTGCGGAAGGCTGAAAATGGACATGCAACTGGCAACACTGGACGAAGACGGCTGGGAACTGGACGACGCCGAGCCCATTGCCGCCGCCCATCCCGACACCTTCTGGATGCCGCCCCGCGAGGAGCGCGACGCGTTGGTCCCCGGCCAGCAGGCCAAGCTGATCTTCCGCATCCTGGTCGCGGACGAGACGGGCCGCGAGGAGGTTCATGTCGAGCGGATGTGGGTGAACGTCATCGGGCGCGAGGGTAGCCTCTATGCGGGCGAACTCGACAACCAGCCCTACTGCACCGACGAGATTAGCCCTGGCATGCCGCTGTGCTTCGAGGCGCGGCATGTGATCAATATCTTTCGGGAAGGCGAGGACGAGGCGTAGGCAGCTGTTCGCCGGCGCGCTACAAAAAGACTGGCTGCTACGCGCTCAGAAGCTCGCCGCCAGGCCCAGCGATACCCCGGACACATTGTTGCCGAACACATAGCGCACCACCGCCCGTATCCGCGTGACGAACACTTCATGGGCGCTGGTATCCAGTTCCAGCCCGGTCCCGAGCGTGGTCAGGTGGTTGAAGCCAAGGATGCCAGCCTGGCTGCCGAGATATTGCGAATGTGACAATTCAAGCACGTACCTAACCGGCCGATCGAGCGCGCGCAGCCCCGTCGGCGCACGCCAGCGCGCCCACAGGTTGGCGGTCTGGGCCGTGGCCGTGCCGGTGACCGAGCTGGTCGTGCCGCCGAAGCTCTGCAGGTGGATATTGGTGTAGCGCAGTTCGACGTCGACTTCATAGTTCTCGCGGTAGTGCTCCCAGTCCAGCATCACCGAGCCGCCCAGGCCATAGGCGTTCAGGCTGCCGCCGTCGAGGAAATCGATCTGGCGGTCGGTGACCTGCTCGAGCGCGAACTTGCCGATCGACAGGTCGCTGGAGACATTGCCCAGCGAAGCGTTGAAGATGGGCCGGAACACCAGCTCCTTGTTGGCGGTGAGCGGAAAGTCCCAGCCGATGCCGATGGTGCCCGAGAAGGTGTTCCAGCGCGTCGGGATGGAACGGGATTCGGCCCCGTTGGTGGCGACGAAGGTCGGGTCATAGCGACTGTAGGCGATCGCGCCTTCCAGGTAGAGCGGGAACGACTTGCTGATCGTGAAGCCGCCGCCAAGCTGCGACATGACGATGCCGGGGTTGTCGGTGCTGGCGCTGTCGATCGATACCGAGCTGGAGGTCAGGTCCGGCACCACTGAATACGACATCAGCGACAGCACGGCATTGGCGTGCTTCTGCACATTGACACCGACCAGGCCGAGCCCCGGCGCTCCCTGCGCCTGGGCGGCGCCGGCCGTCAGCAGCAGGCCCGCTGCAAGGCCGCACAAAGCGGCGGGCGTGCGCACAAGCTGGGCGCAGCGGGCGCGGCGCGATGGCTGGCAAGCGGACATGGGCGATCCCTTTGCTGTCAGTGCCGCGGTGCGCTGCGGCACGCGGCAACCGTCCCGCGAATTCTAGCGAGACGGACCGGTGCGCGAGCGCTGCATGAAAGTTTTCAGATCGGCTTGCTGGTGTTTTATATCGGATCGCTGCCATGGCGAGATGCCGGCCGCGATCCTTCGATGCCAGCTTCAGGCGGCAGGGCGGCGCCGGGGCGCCGGGCGTGGCGCCGCTTCAGCCGGCGCGGCGTGGCTCTCGCTGCGCTCAGGCGGCGGGCGCCGGCGCGCAAGCCAGAGCAGCAAGGCGCTGGCGGCCCAGCCGGTGACGAACACGGTATCGCCTGCATGGTTCAGCCAGGCCGATGCCTGCGCGGTGCCGGTCAGCGACACCAGCAGGCCGTCGGGCAGCCTGGCGAGGATCCACAGCGCGACGGCGGGCACACTGCCGTAGACACCGGGCTGCCACCAGTGGGAGAGGAAGGGAACGTGCCGCCCGGGGCGGCGCAGGATGCGCGGTACCACCGAAGTCTCCGGCCACGCGCGGCACGCGGGAGGGCGTGCCGGTGGCGTCATGCGTTGCGGGCTGGCCCGGCGGCAGGCGCGCCGGAAGTGGCGCGGCATGCAAGTCGGCTCCTGTCTGCATCATAGGCCGATTGCCCCGACCGCGGCCGCGGTTGCGCAATGCGGTGTGTGCGCCGCCCAACGCAGGGCGGCGGGCGCGCCACGCCAGGTGGCGGCCTTCAACTTTTTTGCATGAGGTGTCCGCAAATGGCCGCCGTGCCGGCCACGGTTCTTTGCCACACTCGATGCAGTACATAAAACCGTTTGAAGGTGGTCACTACCATGCTACCCGCACTCTATATCTCACACGGCTCCCCGATGCTTGCAATCGATCCTGGTCCGACCGGCGCCGCCTTCGATGCGCTCGGCGAGCGGCTGCGCGCGCAGCGCCCGCGCGCGGTGCTGGTGGTCTCGGCTCACTGGATCTACAGCACGCTGGTGGTGAGCAACCGCGAGCGGCAGGAAGCCTGGCATGACTTCGGCGGCTTCCCGCGCGAGCTGTACGCGCTGCGCTACGATGCCCCAGGCTCGCCGGCGCTGGCGTTGCGGGCCAAGGCCCTGATCGAGGCTGCCGCCATCCCCGGCGCCGGCTTTGTCTGCCAGGACGAGGAACGGCCGCTGGACCACGGCGCCTGGATGCCGATGCGGCACTTCTTCCCGGATGCCGACGTGCCGGTGGTCCAACTGGCGTTCAATCCCTACCTGCCGCCCGCCACGCAGATCGCGATCGGCCGCGCGCTGGCGCCGCTGCGCGAGGAGGGCGTGCTGCTGCTGGCCTCGGGCAGCTTCACGCACAACCTGCAGGAGGTGTTCGGCAGCGGCAGCCGGCGCGACCAGCATGGGCCGCAGGCCGAGCCGTATGTGGAAGCCTTCCGCAGCTGGATGACCGAGGCGCTCGACGAAGCGCTTGCCACCGGCGATACCAGCCGCATTGCCGACTACCGTGAGCAGGCGCCGTATGCGCGCCGCGCGCACCCGACCGACGAGCACCTGCTGCCGTTCTACGTGGCGCTGGGCGCTGCGCTGGGGCCGCAGGGCGCAGGCGCGGGTACGCCCGCTCCAGTCAGTGTGGCGCGCGTGGCCGATGAAGTGACCTATGGCGTGCTCGCCATGGACAGCTTCGTGTTTGAAGGGATGGGCGCGGGCGCGCCGCTGAAGGCCGTTGCCTGAGGCTCGGCGCCCGGGTGGATTACCGGTCGCGCGGCGGCAGATAGCGCCGCGCCGCGCGGGCGCCCGCCAGTGCGATCCAGCCCATCGTCAGCGCCACTACCGCCAGCCCGATGCGCAGATTGGCCAGGTGCGCCACGCCGCCGATCAGCACCGGCCCCAGCAGCAGGCCCAGGTAGGCAAAGCGCGCCACGCGCGAGATCGCCTGGGCCGGCGCCACGCCCGGCAGCCGCGAGGCGGCGACAAAGAAGATCGGCACCATATTGGCCGCACCCAGTCCCATCAGCGTGAAGCCGGCCAGCGCCGCTACTGGCAGCGGTACTAGCAGCGCCAATGCGATGCCGGCGAAGCCCAGCCAGGCACTGCCGGTCAGCGTCGTGCCATCGCCCAGGCGCGCACGCAGGCGGTCGCCGCCGAAGCGCCCGCACGCCATGCCGCCCGAGAACGCGGCATAGCCCAGGCTGATCCAGCCATCGGGCGCCTGCGTCACGTCGCGCATATAGACGCTGGTCCAGTCGTACATCGCCCCTTCACCGATCAACCCGAGGAAGGCCAGCAGCCCCAGCAGCCACAGCGCGCGCACGGCGTGGTCGCGATGGTGGCCCGCCGACGGCATCACCGGATGGTCGGGCAGCAACCCGGGCAGGGTGAGCAGCGCCACCAGCGCCGTCACGCCCGCCATCAATGACGCATGCGCCAGCGGCGCCACCCCCAGCGACAGCATCAGCCCGCCGAACCCGGCCCCCACCATCCCGCCGAGGCTGAACATGCCGTGCAGCGCCGACATCACGGGCCGCGTGCGACTGGCCTCGACCGTGGCGGCCTGCGCGTTCATGGCGACGTCGAAGGCTGCATTGGCCATGCCGAACGCAACCAGCGCGGGCAGCAGCAGCCAGAACGTAGGCATCGCCAGGATCGCCACGGTGCACAGCGCGAACAACAGTCCGCCGGCCATCGACGCGCGCCCGCTGCCGGCGCGTGCGACCCAGCGCCCGACCGGCCCCATCGCCAGGATGGCGCCGCCGGCCACGGCCAGCATCGCCAGCGACAGCCAGGCATCGGACAGGCCGAAGCGCGCCTTGATGGTCGGGATATGCACGCCCCAGGTGGCAAAGGTGGCGCCGTTGACGAAGAACAGCGCCATGGTGCCGCGCGTGGCGCGCGCCACCGTGCCTGGCGAGGCCAGGGCGGCGGTGGCGGAAGGAGAAGGGAAATCAGCCATAGCGGGGCACGGCGGCAGGCGGGCGCTGCCGCGCCGGGCCTGCAAAAGCCGTCATTGTCCCGCATCGGCGCGAAACGGGTGTAACCGTGCCCCGGGGGCGCTAGCGTGCGGCGCGATCCATTCGCAGCAGCCCGCGCCGGTGCAGCGCATAGCCGAAGGCCAGCAGCGCGCCCAGCGCCAGCGCCACCATCACCCACAGCATCAGCCAGTAGCCGCTCGCGGCGCGCCACAGCAGCGCGCCCAGCCAAGGCGCGGCCGCCTGCATCAGCAGCACCGGCGTCATCATCAGCCCATTGAGCGTGGCGTAGTGATGGCGCGAGATCAGCTCGGGCATGGCCATCGCGCGCAGCATGGTGTTGACGCCGTTGGCGCAGCCGTAGAGCACCGCGGCCACCATCAGCCAGGCACCTTGCCCCAGGGCAAAGCACAGCAGCCCGGCGACCATCAGCACATAGACCGGTAGCGACAGCCGCACCGGGTGCCGCACCGCAGCGCGCATCATCAGCATGCGGCCCACCACCTGCGCGGGGCCGATCAGCGCCGCCACCACCAGCTGCTGCGCCACCGGCAGGCCCTTCTCGGTCAGCATCGGGATCAGGTGCGCGCCCAGCAGCGAAGCGACCACCGCGGTGGCGGTGAAGGCCAGCACCACCGCCCAGAACACCGGCTGGCGCAGCGTGGTGCGCGCGATGCCATCGCTGCTGGGCTCGCCGTCGGACGGGGTCATGCCGGTGTAGGTCGGGTGCAGCGCGTAGCGCATGCGTGCGTGCAGCGGCGCGCAGACCAGCAGGTTCAGCATGGCAAAGCCGACCAGCGTCGGGCGCCAGCCGAGATGAATCACCAGCCATTGCGCCAGCGGCACGAAGATCGTGCTGGCGAAGCCGGCCATCAGCGTGACCACCATGATGGGCTTCTGGTACTGGTCGCCATAGGCCTGGCGCAGCACCACGAAGGCGGGTTCGTACAGCGTGGTGGCCATGGCCAGCCCGATCGGCACCCACATCAGCAGGAACATGGCTTGCGAGGGCGTCCACGCCCACAGCAGCAGGCCCAGCCCCGCCAGCACCGAGCCCGCGCCCATCACCCTGCGCGCCGGCGCACGGTCCAGCAGCCGTCCGACCGCGAACGAGCACATCGCCCACACCAGCAGCCCGAGCGAATAGCCGCCCGCCAGGAAGGGCTTGGACCAGCCCAGGCTGCGGATCATCGGGTCGATAAAGACGGTGAAGGCGAAGAACAGCGTGCCCCAGGAGATGGTCTCGGTCAGGCCGAGGATCCAGACCAGCCGGCGCGGCGGCGTGGCGGGGTGCGCGGGTCCGGAGCGTGCCGGGCTGGCGTCAGTTTTGGCGTTGGCGGCGTCCGCGTCGGAGCTGGCTTCTAGTGTTTTGACATCCTCCCCGACCTGAAGGCCGGAGATTCCTACGGCGCTCAGACGCGGCATTGAGCCGCCCCTGAGTCGCTTCGGTGGGTTCCTGCTGCTGACGCCGTTACCGCAGCGTTCACTTCACAGGCTAACCGGGCGTGTCCCGCCCTTAGAACATTGATCGCGCCGACCACATCGGCATTTTCCTCGAAACCGCATTCCACGCACTCGAACCGGGCTTGCGTCTGGCGGTTGTCTGCCGAGACATGGCCGCAGCACGGACAGGTGCGGCTCGTGTTCTGCGGTGGCACGGCGATGAGATAACCACCGTTCCAAGCCAGCTTGTAGTCCAGTTGGCGGCGGAACTCGAACCAGCCTTGATCGAGGATGGCTTTGTTCAGGCCGGACTTGGCATGAACCTGCTTGCCCGGCTGTTCGGTGCTGCCTGCCGCCGACCTGGACATGTTCCGTACCTGCAAGTCCTCGATACACACCATCGCGTGGTTTTGGCTGATCGTGGTGGAGCACTTGTGGAGGTAGTCTCGGCGGGCATTGCCGAGGCGGGAATGGATGCGCTGGACGCGGGCTTTCGCCTTCTTCCAGTTGCTGCTGAACTTCTGTTTGCGGCTCATCGCCTGCTGCGCTTTGCGCAGCGCGGCCTCTTGCCGCTTGAAACTATTGAGCGGGGCGTAGAACGTCCCGTCCGAAAGCGTGGCGAACCGGGCAACACCCATGTCGATGCCAACCGCGCTCGCGGCCTGTGCCACCGGCTGTTCGACCTCACGCTCGGTCTGGATCGACACGAACCACTTGCCGCAGGACTGCCTGACTGTGACGTTCTTCACCACCCCCAGCACCTTCCGGCTGTTGCGGTATCGTAGCCAGCCCAGCTTGGGCAAAAACAGGCGGCTGCTGGCCTGGTCGAGCTTGATTTGCTTGGGGTCGGGATAGCGGAAACTGTCGCCCCGGCCCTTCTTCTTGAAGCGCGGAAAGTCGGCCCGCTTGGCAAAGAAGTTGCCGTAGGCCCGCTCCAAATCTTTGAGCGTCTGTTGCAGCGGATGAACCGGCGCGTCGGCCAGCCATGCGGTTTCCGTGCTGTTGCGCCACTCGGTGAGCAGCTTGCACAGTCCGGCGTAGCCGTGCTTCTTCTCGCCTTGCTCGTAACGAGCCTTCTGCAACGCCAGTGCCTTGTTGAAGACGAACCGGCACGAACCAGAAAAGCGACGCATGTTGCGTTGCTGCTCGCCGGTCGGCATCAGTTCGTACTTGTAGGCTTGAAGTCGCTGCATGGCTCAATCATACTCTTGGCCTATGAGCGATGACAACGATATTAGACACGGAAGACACTGTGTTTTCAAGATGCACGTCCATTTGGTCTTCGTGGCGAAATACCGCCGCAGAGTGTTCGACGGCGACGCCATCAAACGGCTGCACGCCATCTTCGACAAGGTATGCGCCGACTTCGAGGCGAACTTGATCGAGATGGACGGCGAGGACGATCACGTTCACCTGCTGGTGGAGTACCCGCCAAAGGTCGCGGTGTCGAATCTGGTGAACAGCCTCAAGGGCGTGTCCAGCCGCCTGCTGCGCAAGGAAAGACCCGACATCCAGAAACGCTACTGGAAGGGCGTGCTGTGGTCGCCTTCCTACTTCGCATCATCCTGTGGCGGCGCACCGATCGCCATCGTGCGCCAGTACATCGAACAACAGCAGACCCCACACTGAAAAACCAACAGCAAGGACGGCTACGCCGTCCGCGCTATCCTTCCCCACCATGAATGGCGGGGCTTGCCGCGCACTGGGTCATGGCGGGCCCGGCGGGGGAGATCGCCATGGTGGCGGCGCGTGGGGCCAGCCGGAAATTGTAGCGATCCTGCACGCGCCGTGCGGTGGGACGCGCGCGTTACTGTGCGGTCACCGGTGTGGGCGGTCCTTTCAGTTCGACGACGTTGCCGTCCGGGTCCTGCACATAGAGCGACGGCCCTTTGCCCTCGGCGCCGAAGCGCTGCGCCACCTCTCCCGTCTGCACGCCGTGCTGCGCCAGCCAGGCGCGCAGCGCGCCGGCATCGAACGGGTCGATGCGCACGCAGAAGTGGTCGAGGTTGCGCCCTTCCGCGCCGGGACCCGCGCCGCCGGCACGGCCCAGCGGGCCGTCGAGCGAGACCAGGTCGATCAGCGCATTGCCCGCGCGCAGCTGCGTCAGGCCCAGGTCCGTCTGTTCGCGCTCCACGCTGCAGCCCAGCACGTCGACATAGAAGCGCCGCAGCGCCTCCACGTCGGCGCTGCGCAGTACCAGGTGATCGATGCCGAGGATGCGGAACATGGCGGCGTCAGTGGTGCAGGCCGTCATAGTCGATGATCTTCAGGCTGTCCAGGTCCACATTGTCCAGGCAGCGCACATTGACCCCGGCCATCGGCTTGCCGTCCTTGTCCTGGCCGTCCGCATACGGGCCGCAGCCACAGACCGGGCAGAAGCGGTGCGCGATCTTCATGGTGTTGAAGCGATAGGTGGAGGCGTTGCTCTCGGGCGTCTCGAGCTTGAAGCTCGCGCGCGGCACGAACCACAGCAGGTGGCCGCGGCGGCGGCAGATCGAGCAGTTGCATCGGATCACGCTGGGGATGCTGTCGGCTTCGACCTCGAATGCGATCGCGCCGCAGTGGCAGCTTCCGTGGAAGGTCATGTCGTCTCCTTTCATCAGCCTGTCTCGGCTGCTAGATATCCGGGATCAGCCGTTTGCCAAGACTGACCGCCTCGTCGGGCGCGTAGCCCAGCTGGTCGTAGAAATCGATCACCGCGCGATTGCCCGCGCGCACCAGCAGGTTGATCTTGGGGCAGCCCCGTTCGACCAGCAGCTGTTCGGCATGCGCCATCAGCATGCGTCCGTAACCCTTGCCCTGCAGCTCGGGGTGTACTGCCAGATAGTAGACCCAGCCGCGATGCCCGTCGAACCCCACCATGGCGGAGGCTACCGGCTGGCCGCCGAGTTCGCCCACCAGGAACAGCTCCGGCTGCTCGGTCAGTTTGCGCGCGATATCGCGATGCGGGTCGTTCCACGGGCGCGTCAGGCCGCATGCCTGCCACAGGGCAACGATCGTGTCTTCGTCTTCGGTGCGGAAGGGGCGGATCAGCATAGTGCTGTGGTGCGCTGCAATACGCGCACATTGTTGGCTTTTTGACAGTGTAGCCCGGCTGCGGATGCCACAATGCCCCGGAACAATTGCATAACCGATGGCGGCCACCGCGCACGCCCCCACAAAGGAGACCAGCATGAGCGACACCCACGCGCCTGCACGCGCCACTTTCAGCCACATGGAGCAAGGCACCCGCGAGGACTGGGCGGCCATCTCCGCCGAGTTCATGCCCTTCGCGCAGGCCCTGCCGGATCGCGTGCTGGCGCACCTGCGCCTGCTCGACGGCGATTGCGGCGGCTTTCCGGTGGACCGGCTGACGCATTCGCTGCAGACCGCGACGCTTGCGCACCGCGACGGGCAGGACGAGGAGTACGTGGTCTGCGCGCTGCTGCACGATATCGGGGATACGCTCGGAAGCTTTAACCATCCCGATATCGCCGCTGCCATCCTCAAGCCCTTCGTCAGCGCCGAGAACCTGTGGATGGTGGAAAAGCATGGCGTATTCCAGGGCTACTACTTCTTCCACCACCTGGGCCTGGACCGCAACCTGCGCGAGCAGTACCGCAGCCAGCCCGAACTGTTCGAGCGCACCGCGGAGTTCTGCCGCAAGTATGATGCCGCGGCCTTCATGACGGACTACGACACGTTGCCGCTGTCGTTCTTCGAGCCGATGGTGCGGCGCGTGCTGTCGCAGCCGAAGAATTCGATGTATGTGAAACCTGGCGAAGCGACGCTCGCACAGCCCTGAAAGCACAACGGCCTCGCTTCATGCAAAGCGAGGCCGTTGGGGAATGCGGCGCCGGTCAGGCAGCGCGCTGCGCCGTCTCCGGATGCCGGAACTGCTCGAGCAACTTCGCCCAGCGCCCGCGTACTGCCTTCAGGTTGTTCTCCTTCACGTGGCCGAAGCCGCGGATATCGTCCGGCAGGTTCGCCAGCGTTACCGCGGTGTCATAGTTGGCCAGGCTCAGGCCCGCAACCAGTTCGTCCAGCAGCGCACGATACTCGCCGATCAGGGCGCGTTCCATGCGGCGCTCCTCGGTCTTGCCGAAGACATCGAACATCCCGCCGCGCAGCCCCTTCATCTTCGCCAGCACGCGGAACAGCTTCATCGTCGAGGGACCGAACTTGCGCTTGATCAGGTTGCCCTTGTCGTCGCGCTTGGCGCTGATCGGCGGCGCCAGCCAGAAATTGAGCTGGTAGTCCTTGCCCGGCTCGCCCTCGAACTGGGCACGCAGCTTGTCGAGGAAGACAGGGTCGGTGTAGAGCCGTGCCACCTCGTACTCGTCCTTGTACGCCATCAGCTTGGCCAGGTTGCGTGCCGCGGCCTCCGTCAGCGGTAGCGACTTGCCGCTGCCAGCCAGCGCGCTTTCGGCCGCGCGCACGCGGTCGATGGCTTCGCGGTAGGTGCGTGCGTACGCGGCATCCTGGTAGGCCGCCAGGTGCTCCATGCGCCGGGCGATCAGCTTCTCCAGCATCGCGCCGCTCGAAGTCGGCATCTTGACCACTTCCGCGCCTTCCGCGGTGTTCTTCAGCTTGCCGGTCAGCGACAGCACGTGCTCGGGGTCGTGCGCCATATGGCGGCCCCAGTCGAATGCGGCCTTGTTCTTCTCGACAGCCACGCCGTTCAGCTCGATGGCGCGCTCCAGCGCTTGCAGCGTCAGCGGGATCCAGCCCTTCTGCCAGGCATAGCCGAGCACCAGCGGGTTGGTGTAGATCGCGTCGCCCAGCAGCGCCACGGCGAGACCCGAGGCGTTGATGAACTCGCACTTCTCGCCCACGGCGGTGCGCACGTCCTGCTCGGCCGACAGGCCGGGGAACTGCCACTTCGGGTTCTTGATGAAATCCGCCGTCGGCGTCTGCGCGGTGTTGACCACGGCGCGGGTGCGGCCGGCCTGGGTCTTGGAGATGACCTCGTCGGTGGCCGACACGATCGCATCGCAGCCGATCACCAGGTCCGCCTCGCCCATCGCGATGCGCGTGGCATGCAGGTCGTCCGGGCGCGCGGCCAGCTGCACGTGCGACAGCACCGCGCCGCCTTTCTGCGCCAGGCCCGCCATGTCGAGCACGGTGACGCCCTTGTTCTCCAGGTGCGCAGCCATGCCGAGCAGCCCGCCGATGGTCACCACGCCGGTGCCGCCCACGCCGGTTACGAGAATGCCGTAGGCACGGCGGATCGGCGGCAGTTCCGGCTCAGGCAGCGCGGGCAGGCTGCCAATCGACACGCCGTGCTGCTCGGGCTTGCGCACCTGCGCGCCTTCGGCCGTGACAAAGCTCGGGCAGAAGCCGTTCACGCACGAGAAGTCCTTGTTGCAGGACGACTGGTTGATCTGGCGCTTGGTGCCGAATTCAGTTTCCAGCGGTTCCACCGACAGGCAGTTGGACTTGACCGAGCAGTCGCCGCAGCCTTCGCACACCGCATCGTTGATAAAGGCGCGGCGTTGCGGGTCCTCCATCGTGCCGCGCTTGCGGCGCCGGCGCTTTTCGGTGGCGCAGGTCTGGTCGTAGAGCAGGATGGAGCAGCCCGGCACTTCACGCAGTTCGCGCTGCACGCGGTCGAGCTGGTCGCGGTGATAGATGGTGATGCCCTCGGGCAGCTTGATCGCGCCGTTGAACTTCTCCGGCTGGTCGCTGACGATGACGATCTTCTTCGCGCCTTCGCTATGCACCTGCCAGGCGATGTCCCGCACCGAGAGCTGGCCGTCCACCGGCTGGCCGCCGGTCATCGCCACCGCATCGTTGTACAGGATCTTGTAGGTGATGTTGACGTTCGCCGCGATCGACGCGCGGATCGCCAGCAGCCCGGAGTGGAAGTAGGTGCCGTCGCCCAGGTTGGCGAACACGTGCTTGTCGCCCGCGAACGGCGCCTGGCCGATCCACGCCACGCCTTCGCCGCCCATCTGGCTGAAGGTGCTGGTATTGCGGTCCATCCACACCGTCATGTAGTGGCAGCCGATGCCGGCCAGCGCGCGCGAGCCCTCGGGAACATTGGTCGAGGTGTTGTGCGGGCAGCCCGAGCAGAACCACGGCTTGCGCTCGGCGGTCACGCGCGGCGTGGCCAGCGCCTTCTCCTTGGCCTCGATGATCGCCAGGCGCGCGGTGATGCGCGCGCGCACGTCCATCGGCAGCTCGAATTTGTCCAGCCGGGTGGCGATGGCCTTGGCGATGATCGCCGGCGACAGCTCATAGTGCGCCGGCAGCAGCCAGTTGCTTTGCGGGATCGACCATTCGCCGCCCGCGTTGTCCTTCTCGTCGAACTTGCCGTAGACCTTGGGGCGCACGTCGTCGCGCCAGTTGTACAGCTCTTCCTTGAGCGCGTACTCCATGATCTGGCGCTTCTCTTCGACCACCAGGATTTCCTGCAGGCCTTCGGCAAAGGCGCGCGCGCCGTGCGCTTCCAGCGGCCACACGCAGCCCACCTTGTACAGACGGATGCCGATTTGCGAGCAGGTGGCATCGTCCAGGCCCAGGTCGGCCAGCGCCTGGCGCGTGTCGAGGTAGGCCTTGCCGCCGGTCATGATGCCGAAGCGCGCATGCGGCGAATCGATCTCGATGCGGTCGATCTTGTTGGCGCGCACATAGGCCAGGCCTGCGTACCACTTGTAGTCGAGCAGGCGTGCTTCCTGTTCCAGCGGCGGGTCCGGCCAGCGGATGTTCAGGCCGCCCTGCGGCATGATGAAGTCGTCCGGCAGCACGATCTGCACGCGGTGCGGATCCAGTTCCACCGAGGCCGACGATTCCACCACGTCGGTCACGCATTTCATCGCCACCCATAGGCCGGAGTAGCGGCTCATGGCCCAGCCGTGCAGGCCGTAGTCCAGGTACTCCTGCACGTTCGACGGATACAGCACCGGCAGGCCGCAGGCCTTGAAGATGTGCTCGGACTGGTGCGCCAGCGTCGAGGACTTGGCCGAATGGTCGTCACCGGCCAGCACCAGCACGCCGCCGTGCTTCGACGATCCTGCCGAGTTGGCGTGCTTGAACACGTCACCGGTGCGGTCCACGCCCGGCCCCTTGCCGTACCACATGCCGAACACGCCATCGAACTTGGCGTCCGGATACATGTTCACCTGCTGCGACCCCCACACCGAGGTCGCGGCCAGGTCCTCGTTGAGGCCGGCCTGGAACACGATGTTGTGCGCGGCGAGGTGCTTCTTGGCCTTCCACAGCGACAGGTCCAGCGCGCCCAGTGGCGAGCCCCGGTAGCCGGAGATAAAACCGGCGGTGTTCAGGCCGGCAGCGCGGTCGCGTTCCTGCTGGAGCATCGGCAGGCGTACCAGGGCCTGCGTGCCGCTGATATAGATGCGGCCACGCTCCAGCGTGTATTTGTCTTCGAGGGAAACGTTTTCGAGCGCGCGGCGGATGGCGTCGCTGACCGGAGGGGTCAGGGGGGCATTCATAGGTGCTCCTCTATGGGCGTGCTGTCGGGATCACCGACACCTACAGTTGTGGGCAACCGCCTCGTAGCCTCTTGTGAAGGCGTAGGGCGGTCGTGTCTCTGCGCGGCATGGTAGCACCGCCACAAAATTGGCGGTACCTTGCAATGCAGCACAAAGCGTGCCCGTGGCGCCCGTGATTTCCCGTATGGACAGGGGTTCGCGTGTACACTGCGTTGCATCGAGATGGCCCGCGTCACTGCCAGGCTGTCTGCGATGCGCCACATCTGCACAGCCAGCCTGGTGCAACCTGCTTTCCGATTGCCTGTCCTGTGCACGGGCAAACCAGCGAATACCTGAACATGACCAATTCCCCCCGCCAGGGCACCGCGACCCTGGCCGTGCTGATCGACGCCGACAACGCGGCGCCCGCCATCGTCGAAGGCCTGCTGGCCGAGGTTGCCAAGTACGGCGTGGCCGCCGTCAAGCGCATCTATGGCGACTGGACCCGGCCCAACCTGGCCGGCTGGAAGGAGCGGCTGTTGTCGCACTCGATCCAGCCGATCCAGCAGTTCCGCTACACCGTGGGCAAGAACGCCACCGACAGCGCCATGATCATCGACGCCATGGACCTGCTGTACACGGAGCGCTTCGACGGCTTCTGCATCGTCTCGAGCGACAGCGACTTCACCCGGCTGGCCTCGCGCATCCGCGAGCAGGGGCTGACCGTCTACGGGTTCGGCGAGCGCAAGACGCCCAAGCCCTTCGTCACCGCCTGCGACAAGTTCATCTACTCGGACGTGCTGCGCGCCGATGCGGATACGGAGGGGGCCGACGAGGCCGCCGCGCCCACGCGCAAGCGCAGCACCGGCGAGCTGCGCCAGGACTCGCGCCTGGTGCGCCTGCTGCAGAACGCGGCGCAGGCGGTGTCGGACGAGGACGGCTGGCTGACGCTGGGCAGCATGGGCAACCATATCGCCAAGCAGGCGCCGGAATTCGACTCGCGCAACTACGGCTACGGCAAGCTTTCCGAGCTGGTGGCAGCCACCGGCCTGTTCGAGGTCGAGACCCGCAACGGCGGCAACAACAAGACTATCTGGATCCGGCTCAAGAAGCGTTCCAAGGGTGGCGGGGAGAGCGACGGGCGTGGCCAGCCGCAGCCGCAACAATCCCAGCCGCAACAGTCGCAGCAGCAGCGCCCGGCCCAGCAGGCCCAGGCACAGCCTGAAGCGCGCCGCCAGCCGCAACCGGCGCCCGTGCCCGCGGATCCACCTGCGCCCGTCATGTCCCAGCCGGAGGCGGCACCGGAGCCGGTGCAGGTCCGCGAACCCGAGCCCGATCTGCCGTTCGTCGCCGCCGATGCGGTCGAGCCGGATCCCGCCGCCGACCCGGTAGTCGAGGCCGCGCCGCAGCCCGAGACCGCCCCCAAGGGCCACACCGCGCGCAAGCGCGCCGCGCGCCGCCCGGATGTGACGCTGAGCGAAACGCCGTGGCCGATCGACCAGTCGGTGTTTGCTGCGCCGGGCACGACGGTGCTGACGGCGCAGATCGAGCCCCAGCCTGAGGTGCTGCCCCGGCAGGAAGCGGCCGCCGAAGCGGCGCCCGCGCCGGCTCCGGCACGGAAGACGCGCAAGCGCCCGAGCAAGAAGGAGAAAGCCGAGTGATATGGCAGGCCGGCGGAATGCCGGCCGCAAGCGCAAGAAGCGCCGGCCCTGTGCCGGCGCTTTGCTTTAGCGCACCAGCTGGTTAATCTCGATGATCGGCATCAGCACCGCCAGCACGATCAGCAGCACCACCACGCCCATGGTCAGGATCAGCAGCGGCTCCAGCAGGCTGGTCAGGAACAGCGTGCGCCGTTCCAGTTCCTGCGCCTCGCCCTGCGCAGCGCGGTCCAGCATCACCGGCAGGTTGCCGGTGGCCTCGCCGGAGCGGATCAGGTGCACCAGCACCGGCGGGAACTGGTTCTGCGCGGCCAGCGCGCGCGCCAGCGAGGCGCCTTCGCGCACGCGCGTGTTGGCATCTTCCACATTGGCGCGCAGCGCCTCGTTGGTCAGCGTTTCGCCCGCGGCCTGCAGGCTGCGCAGGATCGGCACGCCGGCCGACACCAGGATCGCCAGCGTGCCGGCAAAGCGCGCGGTGTTGTAGCCGCGGATCAGCTTGCCCAGCAGCGGCGCGGTCAGCAGCCAGCGGTCCCATTCCAGCCGCACCGCGGGCTGTTTCAGCAGGCTGCGGATCGCGAATACCGTGACCGCGATCACCGCCAGCGCCGCCCACCACCAGTTGCGTACAAAGTCCGACAGCGCCAGCATGATGATGGTCAGCGTCGGCAGCTTTTGCTTGGTATTGGCGAACACGCTTACTACCTGCGGCACCACGTACGAGAGCAGGAAGATCACGATCGCGAACGCCACCACCGTGACGATTGCGGGGTAGGTGAAGGCGAGCCGGATCTTGGAGGCCAGCGTGTTGCGCGACTCGATATAGCCCGCCAGTCGCTCCAGCACCAGCCCCAGGTGGCCGGAGTGCTCGCCGGCCGAAACCAGCGCGCGGTAGATGTCGGGGAAATCGCGCGGATGCTGCGCCAGCGCCACCGACAGCGAGCTGCCGCCCATCACCTCGGCGCGAATGCCGGCCAGCAGTTCGTGCACGTAGGGGCGCTCGGCCTGGTCGGCCAGTGCGCCCAGCGCCTCATCCAGCGGCAGCCCGGCCACGATCAGGCTGGCCAGCTGGCGAGTGAACAGCGCCTGCTCCTGCGTCGACAGCTTGCGCGCGAACAGCTGGCTGCCGCTGCGCGGCGCCAGGCCGGCGCCGGCCAGCGCATCGACGGTCAGCGGCGTCAGCCCGCGCGCGCGCAGCTGCGAGCGCGCCTGGCGCGGGCTGTCGGCCTCGATCACGCCGCGGTCGGTTTTGCCGGTGGCGTCGGCGGCTTCATAGCGGAAGGCTGGCATCCGGGCGGCTCCGCTCAGTCGCGCGTCACGCGCAACACTTCCTCAAGCGAGGTCGCGCCGCTGTCGATCCAGCGCTGCGCATCGCCACGCATGGTGTGCATGCCGCGCGCCAGCGCCGCGTGCTTGATCTCGGACTCGGGCGACTGCCGGTGGATCATGGTGCGGATCTCGTCATCGACGGTCAGCAGCTCATAGACGCCCATGCGCCCCTGGTAGCCCGACTGGGCGCACTTGTCGCAGCCCACCGGGTGCCAGACGCGCTGCAGCGGCTTGCCCTGCGCCTGTAGTGCCTCGGCTTCGGCGGCGGTCACTTCGATCATGTCCTCGCGCTTGCAGTGCTGGCACAGGCGCCGTACCAGCCGCTGCGCCAGCACCCCGAGCAGCGACGACGACAGCAGGAACGGCTCGATCCCCATGTCGACCAGACGCGTCACCGCCGAGGCTGAGTCGTTGGTGTGCAGCGTCGCCAGCACCAGGTGACCGGTCAGCGAGGCCTGCACCGCGATCTGCGCGGTCTCCAGGTCGCGGATCTCGCCGATCATCACCACGTCCGGGTCCTGGCGCAGGATCGCGCGCAGGGCCTTGCCGAAGGTCATGTCGATGCGCGGGTTGACCTGGGTCTGGCCGATGCCGTCCAGGTCGTACTCGATCGGGTCTTCCACCGTCATGATGTTGGTGGTGCGCGAGTCCAGCCGCGACAGCGCCGCGTACAGCGTGGTGGTCTTGCCTGAGCCGGTCGGCCCGGTCACCAGCACGATGCCGTGCGGCTGGTTGATCAGGTGATCGAAGCCGCGCAGCGTGCCCGGCGCCATGCCGAGCTTGGCCAGGTCCAGCCGGCCCGCTTCCTTGTCCAGCAAGCGCAGCACCGCGCGCTCGCCGTGCCCGGTCGGCAGCGTCGACACGCGCACGTCCACCGGCCGCCCGCCCACGCGCAGCGTGATGCGGCCGTCCTGCGGCAGGCGTTTCTCGGCGATATCGAGCTGCGCCATGATCTTGATGCGCGAGATCAGCGCGCCGTGCAGCGCCTTCTTGGGCCGCACCACGTCGCGCAGCGTGCCGTCCACGCGGAAGCGCACCACCGACGACGACTCGAACGGCTCGATGTGGATATCCGACGCGTTTTCGCGCGCGGCCTGCGTCAGCAGCGCGTTGATCATGCGGATGATCGGCGCGTCGTCCTCGGACTCGAGCAGGTCTTCCACCGCCGGGATGTCCTGCATCAGGCGCGACAGGTCGACCTCGCCTTCCACTTCGCCCACCACCTGCGCGGCGCTGCCGGCGTCCTGGCGGTTGTAGGCATCGGCCATGGCGAGTTCCAGTGCCTCGGGCTCGAGCACGCGCAGCCGCAGCGCGCCGTGCACGCGCGCCACTTCGGCCAGCGCGGTCGGCGAGGTGGCGCGGCTGACCCACACCTCCAGCCCGTCGGCGCGCTGGTGCGCGATCAGCAGCGGCGCCTCGCGCGCAAAGCCGTACGAGACCAGCCGCGCGGCCATGGGCGAGGGCGGCTCGAGCGGCTCGGGGGTAGCGGATTGGACTTCGCTTGCCATGGCAGGGCTCAGTTCTGGCGGGCCGGCGTAGCCGGCTGCGCGGCGTTCAGCGTGGCGGATTCACCACGCTGGCTCAGCGGCTGCGGTGCGGTCGCTGGTTGCTGGATGGGCTGAGGCTGCGCCGGGACACCTGGCTGCGGCGCATTTTGCGGAATCGTCTGCGGCAGAGGCAGCGGGGCGGCAACCGGCCCGTTCGCGCGCGGGTCGATGAACGGCGTGGTCGGCGCATCGGCCGGTGGCAGCATCGGCGTGTTCGGCTCGCGCAACATGATGTTAGGCGAAACAAAGCCCTGCTGCTGTGCGCGCATGTAGTCGTACCGGTCCTGCGTCAGGCGGTCGGCGGCGCCAGCCGTGCGCATCACATACGGGCGCAGGAACACCAGCAGGTTGGTCTTGCCGCGGTTCTTGTTCTCATAGCGGAACAGGCCGCCGATCAGCGGCAGGTCGCCCAGCAACGGCACCTTCTGCACGCCGTCGCCGTACGTGTCCTCGATCAGGCCGCCCAGCACGATGATCTGGCCGTCATCGACCAGCACGTTGGTCTCGATCGAGCGCACATTGGTGGTCGGGCCCTGGATCTGGGCGAGCGTGCCCGCTACCACCGACGACGACTCCTGGAAGATCTGCATCTTCACCAGCCCGCCGTCGGTGATCTGCGGCTTGACGCGCAGCGTGATGCCCACGTCCTTGCGGTCGAAGGTCTGGAACGGCGTGACCGAGGCCGCGCCGCCGGTCTGCGCGTAGGAGCCGGTGGTGATCGGGATGTTCTGGCCGATCAGGATCTTGGCTTCCTCGTTTTCCAGCGTGATCAGGTTCGGCGTGGACAGCAGGTTGACGCTGCCATTGGTGCCGAGTGCGCGCAGCAGCGCGCCCAGCCCCATGGCCTTGTTGACGATGCCCAGGTTCAGGCCGCCCACGTCGGGCACCAGCGATTGCGCGGCAGCGATGCCGGCGGTGCGGTTGGTGTCGAACAGCGCGCCGGCCAGCGTCAGGTTCAGGATGTTCTGGCCGCCGGAGCCGAAGTTGGTGCCGGCAAAGACGTTGTTGTTGCCGCCCGGCGAGCTGATCAGGCCCTGCCACTGGATGCCCAGCTCGCTCGCCTGCGTGGAGGTCACCTCGACGATCATCGATTCGATGTAGACCTGCGCGCGGCGCGCGTCCAGGTCGTCGATCACGCCGCGCAGGTTGCGGTAGACCGGCTCGCTGGCGGTGATGATCAGCGAGTTGGTGGACGGGTCGGCCTGGATGATGCCGCCGGTGGTCGGCTGCGTACTGGTGCCGAACGACGCGGCGAAGGCCGAGCTGCCATAGGCGCCGCCGCCCGTGCCGCCGTTGCCGCTGCGCATGCCGGTCTGGGTGCCGGTGGTGCCGCCGGTGAACTGCGAGCCGGTCGGCGTCGAGACGCTGGTCATCCCCGCGGCGCCGCCGATGCCACCGGCGGCAGCGCCCGCGGCGCCGGGCTGGGTGGCCGTGGTAAAGCTGCTGTCCGCGGCGACGATCGCGCGCAGCGTCGCCGCCAGCTTGACCGCATCGGCGTTCTTCAGCGGCACCACCCAGATGTTGCCGGGGCGCGCATAGGGCTGGTCGAGCTTCTCGATCAGCTGGCGCGCCTGCTGCAGCCGCGCACGGCTGGAGGCGCGGATCATCAGCGCGTTGCTGCGCGGCTCGGCCACCACCGTGGTGCGCAGGCTGCTGTCGATGCCGGGCGCGCCGGCGCCGCCGGCCGCGCCCGCGGCCGAGGGGTCCATCAGCTTCTGCAGTACCAGTGCGGTATCGCTGGCGAGTGCGTGCTTGAGCGGCACCAGCTCGACCTCGCCCGAGGCCGGCGCATCGACGGCGGCAATGATGCGTGCCAGCCGGCGCAGGTTGTCGGCGTAGTCGGTGATGACCAGCGTGTTATTGGCCGGGTAGGCGGTGATCGTGTTGTTGGGCGCGATCATCGGCCGCAGCACCGGCACCAGGTTGTTGGCCGATTCATAGTTGAGCCGGAACACTTGCGTCACCACCTGGTCGCCGCGGCTTGCGCCGGGGCCGATCACGGTGGGCGAGCCCTGCAGCTTGGCGTCGGCCTCAGGCACGACCTTGGTGAAGCCATTGCTCTCGACCATCGCATAGCCCTGCATGCGCAGCACCGAGCCCAGCGTCTGCAGCGCCTGCGCGCGCGAGACCGGTTGCTCGGTGACCAGGTTCACCGTGCCCTTGACGCGCGGGTCGATCACGAAGTTCTTGCCGGTGGCCTGGCCGACCGCCTTGATCACCGAATCGAGGTCGGCGTTGACGAAGTTCAGCACCACCTGATCGCGGTTGGACGGCGAGATGTCTGGTGGCGGCGGCGGGTTTGCGGCACCAGCGGGCTGGGCCCACAGCGGCGCGGGCGCCAGCAGCGAGATCCCGCACAGCAGGGCCACCGCGCGGGCGCAGGCGGTCTGGAAAACAGGTCGGATGGCGTGGGTTTTCATAGTCATTTCCGTGCACTTCTGCTTCTGCCTGGTATCAGAAGCGCAGCCTTGTCACATGGTTGTCTCGTCGTCCCAGCAGGCTCAGCAGGCTGGCCAGCTGTGTTGCCGCCTCGGGTTCGGCGTGCGCGGTGCCCTCGAAGCGCGCCTGCCGGCCGAGCGTGCCGCTGCCCTCCAGGTGCAGCGGCCCGGCAATAGTGCTCAGTTGCAGCCTGCCGCCGCCCGCGCCGGCCCAGTCGATCTCGGCGCGGTAGCTGCCCAGCGGGCGCAGCCGGCTGATTGCCGACGACACCTGCTCGATGCGCAGTGTCATATGGCCGCTCATGCCGTTGCCGTTCGTGCCCGAGAAACGCCCCTGTAGCGTGGACCAGTTCAGGCGCATCAGGCCGTCCGGGCGCAGCGTGTTGAACGGCGCGCCGACGCCTTCGAGCAGCGACGCCGGCAAGCGGATCGCGCCCGATTGCGCGGTCCAGCCGCCCGGCGTCACGGTGATGGCCACCGGCGCGGCCATCGCCTCGGAGTGGCTCACCACCAGGCGCGCGGTGCCGGTCAACAGCGGCCAGAAAGCCAGCGTCCATTGCAGCCGCCCGGGCAGCACCGTCGCGGTCTGGCTGCCGGTGCCGGCCGACAGCGCCAGCGTGGCGCTGCCACGCCACACCGAGCCGCTGGCATCGGCCAGCAATACCCGTCCCTGCGTCTGCGTGGCGACGCGCTCGGCGATCCAGGTCGCCGGTAGCATCGCCACCACGGTCACCGCGGCGCTGGCCAGCCCGATCCCGAGCCAGCGCAGCCGCCGCCACGCGCCCGGCTGGCGCGGCTTGCGGCGCGGCAGCCGCAGCGTTTCCAGCCGTACCATCAGCTGCGGCCGCCCGGACCCTGCAGGGTCGCACTGACATTGACCAGCGCCGTGGCGCCGACGTAGACGATACGGGCGTCGATCACCTTCATGCGCTGCTGCTGGCGCACGTCCTGCAGCCAGGCGCTGACCGCGCCGAAGGGTACCTTGTCCAGCTGCACCTGCACGCTGTTGTCGGCGCCGGCGGCGAGCCTGCTCGCCTTCAGGCCGTGCTGGCCGAGGCTGTCCTGCAGCGCCTGCGTAAGCGCATCGCCGCGCAGCGACGGCGCCGGCGTGGCCTTCAGGCCGCGTGCTTCCTGCGCCAGCGATTCCATTTCGGCCAGGTCGGCGCGCATCTGCGGCAGGCTGCGCGCCAGGCGCTGGCGGCCCTCGGCGGCCGGCTCCCACAGCAGCATGTAGCCGATCACCAGCACCAGCACGGCGCCGCCGCCGGCCAGGATCGCCTGTTCGCGCGGGTTGCGCGCCGACCAGAAGGCGTTGAAGCGGTCTTGCCAGGCCTGCGGCACCGACGGGCGCAGCCGCGCCAGGCGCGCGCCCAGCGCGGAGGTCGCGGCGGGCCGGGCAGGGCCATTCGTGGCATGAGGGCGGGGCGTCTGGTTGCGGGCGGAGTCTTTCATCAGTTTGCGCGAGAAACCTCGGCCTTCAGGTCGGGGAGGGATAGCGCGCGACGCGAAGCGTCGCCCCTGGTCTCGCTCTCCTTTGTGGTGGGCGTTATGAAGAAATATCCATACCCGTCGCCGCGCTGGAGCAGATTGCAGTGCTTGTAGGAAATACCCTGCACGGCGCCAGCGACGGTTTGGATGTTAAAAGAGCCGGTTGCTCGGATGGCAACCCGGCCAATATGCGTACCTGCCTTTTTCCCGGAGGGAACCACCGCCTTGACCATGTCGCCGGTCTGAAAGCCGAACACGCGTTTGCTGCGCATGAGATAACCGCGCGGGAAGCCGTGAGCGGTAACGCGAGTGCGCTGATAACTACCGCGGCCGGCGCATTTGATGCGCAGTATGGGCCGTTGCCAGGGCCAGACGGAATGCACGTTGCCAACGCAGGCCGCGTCTAGCGCATGCGACTTTGGGATGTCGAGACGCCTCCGGTTGTACTTCGTCTGACCGCCGGATCCGGTTTCGACCGGCAGCCCGAAGGATTTGAGGGCATTGAGCAGGGCGAAGCGAGTTGCATTCACGGCTGCGGCGTTTCGCAGCGGTGCTTTCGCGCGCGCCAGGATGCGCTTGGCGCGATCGGGGTCCTTGCGCAGGAAGACCTCTAATGGAAGGTTCCCCTTCTTCTGGTTGCAGGGCCGGCACGCAAGCGTCAGGTTCGAAACGCGGTTGGACCCGCCTTTGGCCTTGGCGACAATGTGTTCAGTCTCCAAGGGGCGATCCGTTGCGTCGCAATATGCGCAAGTTCGGCCGAGCTTCGCCAGCAGGTACTCCTTGACCTCGTAGCCCAGGAGCGTGCCTTGCTGGTACTCAACGCCGGAGATCTCCGGGTTTTCCATGGCCTGCATGTCAAAGCGCACTAATTCCATGCTGAGGGCGGTGATTGGGGCAAGCTTGCGGAAGCGGCGCACCCATGCCGCAGTCGTCTCGACGCGGTGACGAAGGCTGGGCGCGAGCCAGCCTTCCGGCTTTCGACGATTGTCGAATCTGGCCGCGCGATAGCGCGTCATGCGCCCGCGCCGGGCCCGCCGCATGGCGCGTCGGGCAGTAAGTGCCTCGTTGATCTGCCGGCCGCGGTGGATGATCTCGGCCAGCGAAAGCACGAAGGCGTCTGGCGCGCCGCCGGCGTGCGAAGCCATTTCGCGGACGATGGCGACACCGGTCTCCTTGCTGCCTGGATCGAGCTTGAGGCGCAGCGGCTGGAGCTCACTGTCCACCAGTCGCCGGTCGGTCAGCCGGATTGCGAACGGCACCAGTCGATGCACGCGAGCCCGCCCGCGCTCGAGCAGCAAGCGGGCCCGCTTCTCGCTGCACGGCATGAGCGACTTGCCGTGCCTGTCCAGCACAAAGACTGCCATGCAATCTCTCCTACTAGGTGCCCTTACGGGCCTGGTTACGCGCCCCTTGCGGGGCGTCTCCCTTCGGCAATGTTGCGAACCGGCGATCTGCCCCGATCCGTTTCGTGCTTACCCTGTCGCTTGTCTGCAACCGGGGCTTCGAGAGGTTGGGACTAAGGAAGCATCCCAACGTCGGTCTTGCACCTGCGCGCAACGTAGCGGATTGGCTACCGCTTTGCCTGGTCAACCCGAGCTTGTCAGTTGCCTTTCAAGCTCCGGCCTTTAGGCCGGGGTAGTTGACTGCGTTCATGCTTGCTCGTCGGGCCCTTACAGGCCCGGCCTGACGGCCCAGCGCGAGCCTGGCGTCACGGGGCTGCCCGCGCTGGTGGCGGTACCACTGACTGCGCCGCCGGTCTTGTCCTCTTCCATTTGCAGTCCGGCCTGGCGTGCGGCGCCGCGCAGCCCGGCGATGTCGGTGCCCGGCTTGAGCGTGACCAACAGCATGCGGCCGCGGTATTCCAGCCCCTGCAGCGCGTCGGGCGGCAGGCGGCGCGCGGCCTGGGCGAAGCGGTCCGCCAGCGGCAGGAAGTCCTCGGGCGTGCTGCGCCCGCTGGCTGTGCGCAGCTGCTCGACCTCGCGGCGCATCTGCAGCGGCGCGTCCAGCACCGTCTGGATCTGCGGGAAGGTGCCGCGCAGCGTCTGCAGCTGCGCGGTTTCCAGGCGCTGCTGCTCGCGGCGCAGCAGCAGCCAGTGGATATTCATGCCCAGCACCTGCACCAGCACGATGCCGGCCAGCAGCGCCAGCGGCAAGCGCCAGGCGGCCAGGTTCCAGCGGTCGGCGCGGCCCTGTGCGAACTCGAACTGCGCCAGGTCCAGCGCCGGCTCGCGCAGGCATTCCTGTGCGCCTTCGATCCACAGGCGCCAGCCGGTACGGGAGGCTTGGCGCAGCTCGGGCACCGGGGCGGTGGCGGCGGCTTCGGCATCGGCGTACCAGGTGCCCGCCGGCGCCAGGGCCTGCCAGGCGGCCAGCGCGTCGTCGCCCAGCAGCAGGCCGTAGCCGGCATGCTCGCCGGTGCGCACGGTCAGCTGCCACTGGCGCGCCGGGGCTGGTGCGGCCGGCGCGGCGGCAACGGCGGCGGGGTCCAGCAGCTCGCCACTCTGCGCGAAAGCGCCTGCGGCGGCTTCGACCACCAGGGTCGCCGGCTGCGCCGGCGTGGTCTCGGGTGCCGCAGCTTCGGCGGCCGGCGCCAGCGACGGCTCGGCCGGGGAGGCTTCCGGCGGGACCAGCGGCATGCACAATTGCGCGGCCAGCACGTGACGGCGGCGATGGCGGTGTTCGGCAAAGGCGTCGAGCACGGCACGCAGCCAGGCGCGGTCGGCCACCATCAGCAGCCGCCGGCGCGGGCCGCGCGCGGGGGCACTGCCGTCCAGCACCGGCCCCACGCCGACATGGCAGGGCTGCGCGTCGGTGGCGAGCGCATCCTCGATCAGGTTCGGCAGTGCCAGTTTCAAACGCGCGGGCGGTAGCGGCGGCACGCTGGCGGTGGTCAGCAGTACGTCGCTGGCGGCCAGGATCAGCACCAGGCGCTCGGCCGCGGGCAGCTCGGCGATGCGGGCGTGGCCTTCGCGCAACACTTCCGGTGCCGTGCGAGCCTCCCCGCGCCGTGCGGACCCGACCGCCGCGGCGGCGGCCGTGCGCACCAGCGCGAACGGCAGGGCGCCGAACTGCCACGGTTGCGGCTGGTCATGCGGCCGATGCGGCAGGCGGACGTACAGGGTGGTGCTCAAGGTTTCCTTGCTTTGGCTTCGGTGGAACGGCTCGGGCAGGCGCATGGCCCGGGGGATTGCGCCCGGGATCGCCCCGGAATCGGACGACGGCCGGGGCGCGGGGATGCCGGCGGGCGGCCAGGCAGGCCGGACGGCGGCGGGTGGGCTGGTGCCACGCTCGCGCCAGCGCCGCAGCATACCTTGCCTGTGTGACTAAACCGCGTCAATAGCATTCTCCCCGGTAGCCGGCGCCGCGGAATTCCTTGCTTCGCCGGCATTGCTTCAGACATCAGCGCAGAACCGGCAGCCTGTCCGCATCCTGGATCCAGACCACGCGGGTGGTGTTGGTGGCGCCCAGCGGCTCGCCGCGGAACACTAGCGACACCTGCAGCCGGCTGGCGCGTTCATGGCGCACCAGTCCGTAGACCAGGAAATAGTGGGTGCGGACGTCGAGCATATTGCCCAGGTTGCTGGTATCCGCCTGCGGGGCCAAGGAAGAAAGCTGCGTCTGCAGGTTGCTGATGTTGTTGAAGTAGGCGCGGTCGCGCTGGCGCACCAGCTCGCGCGCGCGCTCCACGGGCAGCTTGTCGATTACGGCGGCCAGCACCTCGGCCTCGGCGGTATTGGCGTTGACCAGCGTGCGCTCGGGCAACACCGTGACGAAGGGCTCCAGCACCGCCACCATCTCGGGCGTATAGCCGGGCAGCGCCAGCAGGCCCTGCACGCTGTCCAGCGGGCGCGGCGCGGCGCGCCCGTCGCTGCTGCCGCCCTGGGCGGCTTGCAGCATGTAGCGCGCGGTGGTCTCGGCCAGCGCCGGGTTCAGGCCCACGGTCTGCAGCAGCCGGCGGTAGGCCGCCTGCGCGGGCTGGTCGATCGAGGCAATGCGGCCGCCCTCCGCGCCGCTGGCGGTCCATATCACCAGGTTGGCCAGGTTGAAGCGTGCCTGCGCATCGAGAATACGGCCCGACAGGAACGAAGTCTCGCCGGCGACATCGGTGCGCAGCGACGCGCCGAGGAAGTCCGACAGCCGGGTCTCGGCGATCGGCACGGCCCAGGGCTCGCCCAGTTCGTCGACATTGGTGCGGCGCTGGTCGTCGCGCAGGATCAGGCGCGCCCAGTCCACCGCGGCGCGCTCGATCCAGGTGGCCTGGGCCAGCAGCCGCTGGTTCTCGATAGCGCGGATCTGCACCTGCTGGCGCCACAGCATGCCCGACACCACCACCACGGCCAGCGTCACCATCAGCAGTGCGGTGACCACGGCGGCGCCGCGCTGGCGGCGGGCCCAGGGCAGGGAGCGAGGGGAGCGGCGGAGGGCGTGGCTCATAGCCCGGTCATGCAGATCTTCTGGAACTGCCGCGGCGCGTCGCCGCCGCCCATGCGCGCAAAAATGGTCAGCTCCACTGCGCGCACCCCGGTGTTGGGCAGGGCGGCGCCAACGGCCGAGGCCTCCACAGCACTGGCGGCGTTGCCGCTGAACAGCACATTGCGGATGCGCCCGGTATCTGCCTGCCAGCCGGCGGGCTCCACCCATGCGCGCGCGCTCATGCCGTCCACGTCGGCCAGCACGCGCCGCACCTGTGCGGCGCTGGTGCCGCCGGTCTGGCGCAGCGCCAGCATGGCCGACTGCAGCGCGGCGCGATTGTCTACCGGCGGCGCGGCCACGCGCAGCAGGGTATTGCCGTCGAGCTGGTATGACAGCACCTGCCACGCCGGCGGCTGGCCTTCGTCGCGCCGGTCGCGCACCAGCAGCAGGCGGTTCTGGCCGATCTCGACCGGGCTGGCTTGCAGCAGCGTGGGATCGGCGAGGTGTTCGCAATCGGTCTGGAACTGGCCGTAGAGGACCTTGAGCGCATCCAGGCGCGCATCGTGGTCGGTGAGCCGTTCGTGGCTGCGCGTCAGGCTGTCGAGCGCGCGCCAGCCGATCACCGCCATCACCGCCAGCAGCGTGATGGCGACCAGCATCTCCAGCAGCGTGAAGCCGCGGCGCTTGCCAGCGCGTTCGCGCGCGCGCCGGCGCTCAGAGCACGTTGCGGGTTTCATTGGGGACGATGGTGACCAGCCACGCCAGCCGCACGGACTTGTCGGTGGCGGACGGGTAGACCGCGACCTCGACGCGGCGGAAGACCGGGTTGGGCGTGGCCGAGACCGACTGCTCGCAGTACAGCGGCGTGCCGCCCTGCGGGCAGGCGTAGCCGCTGACGCCGGGCTCCGGCCAAGTCTTGGACAGGCGTAGCGAGGCCAGGTGGTTCTCCGCGCTCCATTCCGCCAGCATGCGCGTCTGCAGTGACATGCTGGCATCGACCATCGAGCCCATCGCGCGCATCGCGGCGGTCAGCGCGACCGCCAGGATAGTCAGCGCCACCAGCACTTCGATCAGCGTGAAGCCGGCCGCGCGCCGGCGCATGACGGGTCGGGTCATGGCGTGCTGGCGAAATAGCGCCCGCTGCCGTCGCTGGCTATGTCCACGCGGATATCGCCTCGCACCAGGATCAGCCGCTGCGGGGCGTCGATCAGCTCGCGCCCGAAGATCAGCCGGGGCGGGCCGCCGGTACCGGCGGTGCGGCCGCCCTCGGTGACGATGACCTGGTCCAGCGCCAGGCGCCAGTGGCCCGGGGCGAACACGTCGGTGCGCATCGGGATCCAGCCATTAGGGGTCGATTCCAGGAAGCGCCAGCCGCTGGCGTCGCCCTCCCAGGCGATCGGGCGCGCGCCCAGCTGCGCCTCTTCCTGCGCCAGCTCGAACAGCCGCGCGATGCGCTGGCCGTCGTCCAGCACGCGGCCCCGCTCATTGGGTGAGGCGTTGACGGCCACCAGGGAAATCACAATGCCGGCGATCACCATGACCACCAGCAGTTCGAGCAGGGTGAAGCCCCGGCGCCGCCGACGGGGAGCGCGGGGGCGCGGGGCCGTGGTCATGGAAGGTTGGTGGAGGCGCTGCCGCGCTTATTCCCAGTTGCCGATATCGGCGTCGTTGCCGCTGCCGCCGGCCTGGCCGTCGGCACCGAAGCTGAACACGTCGATCTCGCCGCGCACGCCCGGGTTCAGGTACTGGTACGGATGGCCCCAGGGATCCTTGGGCAGCTTTTCCAGGTACCCGCCGCCCTTCCAGTTGTTGGGCACCGGCTCGGTGGTGGGCTTGCTCACCAGCGCGGCCAGGCCCTGCTCGGTGGTCGGGTAGCGGCTGTTGTCGAGCCGGTACAGCTTGAGCGCCTGCATGATCGATGAGATGTCCTGACGCGCGGCCACGATGCGGGCCTCGTCAGGACGGCTCATGATCTTGGGCACCACCAGCGCCGCCAGCACGCCGAGGATCACGATCACCACCATGATCTCGATCAGGGTGAAGCCGCGCGCACGGCGGGCATGCCGCACGGGCGCGGATGCAGAACGGGCAGGGCTGGCGGAACGGGTAGTGAAAATGCGCATCGTCTGTGGACCTCGTTGCTTGGATGGCTGGGCCCTGGCCGCGGCTCTGGGAGACGCGGCGGGCCGGGTTCGCCAGTCAGTATAACCGGCGCCACATGACTGTTTTATGGGGGGTGGCGTTGGCGCCTCGGCAAAGTCTGATCCGGATCACAGCCCGGGGCGGCCGTCGGATTTAACTTGCATTTCAAATGCATCTTTTTTAAGATGGCGGCACGATGCAACTGACCCGCTTCTCCGACTATGCGCTGCGCCTGCTGATGTACGTCGCCCGTGGCGACGGCAGCCGACCCATCACCATTGCCGAGGTGGGGCAGCAGTTCGATATCTCGCACAATCACCTGGTCAAGGTGGCGGCGCGGTTGTCGAAGCTGGGCTGGATCACCGCCACGCGCGGCCGCCACGGCGGCCTGCAACTGGGCCCGGGCGCCGAACGGCTGACCATCGGCACCATCCTGCGCGAGCTGGAAGGCCACAAGCCGATCATCGACTGCGACAACCCGCCCTGCGCGCTGAATGGCAACTGCCGGCTGCGGCGCGCGCTGGACGTGGCCGAGCAGGCGTTCTACCGGGCGCTGGACGATGTCACGCTGGCGGATGTCACCGGCAGCCAGACGGCCGAGTCGATCATCCGGCTGCATCGCGATTTCCTGAACCGGCGTTCGGCCTGAGCGGACCCTGTCCGAGCAGGCGCCGACGAGCGCCGGTTTTATTGTGAGTAAAAACATGCATATTACATGCATGATTATTGAACGGAGTGTTACCTGATGCTGTCCGCCGCTTCCCGCCCCTATATCGATGCGAGCGTCCCCGTGCTGCGCGAGCATGGCCTAGCCATCACCACGCATTTCTACCGCGAGATGTTCGCCGACCGGCCTGAACTGACGCAGCTGTTCAACATGGGCAACCAGGCCAACGGCAGCCAGCAGCAGTCGCTGGCCTCGGCCGTGTTTGCCTACGGCGCCAATATCGACAACGCGGCGGCGCTGGCGCCGGTGATCGAACGCATCGTGCACAAGCACGCGTCCGTGGGCCTGACCCCCGCGCACTACCCGATCGTCGGCCACTACCTGCTGGGCGCCATCTCCGCGGTGCTGGGCGAGGCCGCCACGCCGCCGCTGCTGGCCGCCTGGGACGAGGCCTACTGGCTGCTGGCGGGCGATATGATTGCCGCCGAGGCGCGCCTGTACCAGCGCACCGGTGTCGCCGCCGGCGAACTGACGCCGGTACGCGTGATCCGCCGCGAGGCGCAGGGCGAGCAGGTCGTTGCGCTGACGCTGGCCGCCGCTGACGGCGGGCCGCTGCGCGAATTCCGCCCTGGCCAGTACATCAGCGTCGAGGCACTGCTGGATGACGGTACGCGCCAGCTGCGCCAGTATTCGCTGTCGGGCGAAAGCGGGCTGCCGACCTGGCGCATCTCGGTCAAGCGCGAGGACGGCGACCAGGCCACGCCGGCCGGCGCGGTCTCCGGCTGGCTGCACGCCAACGCCCACGAGGGCACGGAACTGAAGGTAAGCGCGCCGTTCGGCGACTTCACGCCGGCGCTCGATGGCCGCCGCCCGCTGGTGCTGCTGTCGGCCGGGATCGGCATCACGCCGATGCTGTCGGTGCTGCGCACGCTGGCCGCGCAGGGCTCGCAGCGTCAGATCCTGTTCGCCCACGCGGCCCGCAACGGCCGCCATCACGCGCACCGTGCCGACGTGCAATGGGCGCGCGAGCGCCTGCCGCAACTGGCCACGCACGTCAGCTATGAAGCCCCGGAATCTGGCGATGTCGCCGGCCGCGACTACGACCACGCCGGCACCATGCCGCTGACAGAGCTGCTGAGCCAGCCCGACCTGCAGCGCTTTATCGACGGCCGCTTCTACCTGTGCGGACCGCTTGGCTTCATGCAGGCGCTGCGCCATGCGCTGGTCAGCACGGGCGTGCCGGTGGCGCATATCGAGCGCGAGGTGTTCGGGCCCGACCTGCTGGACGACCTGCTCTGAGCCTGATCCGAGCGGCAGCGGGACAGACAGTGTCATGAGGCTCTGGTACGCTTGGCGCGTCCGCACTTCTGCGTTATCGCCCGCGCCAAGGGTACCGTTCCGTGCAACTCTCTCTCCGGCCTGACTTTCGCTTCGATGCCTCGGCGGCCTGGCTGCCACGCCTGGCCAGCCTGGTGCTGTTTATCGCGCTGTGTGCGCTGGCCACGTACTGGGCGCTGACCTTCAGCGCGATGCGCACCATCCCGGTCCCGCAGAGTGCGCGCGTGGCGCAGACGGAGGCCGTCGAGACCGGTGCGGTGGCCACGCTGTTCGGTGGCTCGGCGCAGGGCGGCCCCCGCGACGTGCAGCTGCTCGGCGTGGTGGCTGAGGTGGACGGCGGCGCGGGCGCGGCGATCGTGTCGCTGGACGGCGGCCCGCCCAAGGCGGTGCGTTCCGGTGCGTCGCTGTCGCAGCAGATCCGGCTGGCGGAAATCCGCCAGCGCTCGGTCGTGATCGAGCGCAACGGCGTGCGCCAGGAGATCGCGCTGCCGTTGCAGGCGGGCGCCACGCGCGCCGCGCCGCCGCCCGCCGCGCCAGCTGCCTTGCCCACGCCGCCGGCCGGCGCCGCGGCTCCGATGGCGACACCGATGCCACCGCCGGCGCCGGTGGTCAGCCAGCCGGTACCGCCGCCGCAGAGCCCGCAGCCTCAGCCCCAGACCCAACCGAGCCAGCCGGCCCAGCCCCAGATGGCTGATCCCCGCCAGTACCAGCCCGCGATGGTCCCGCCGGCCCCCGCCGGGGGCGCGCTGGTCCCGAAGAACTAACCCGGCGATAAAGCGAATATTCGCACTGGATTGCGTTCCCTTACGGCGTGCCGGCTTTTCTGTGAGCCGGGTAACATCGTATTAAAAGCGCCAACTTACGTGCATCGTCTGCGTTCTAATCCGTACATGCCAAACGTGATGAAAAGGAGCCAGACATGCAACGCAATCACAAGCCGCAGATCCTGAAGCAGTTCCTGGCCGCATCGGCCGCCCTCCTGGTCGCCGGTGGCGCCTTTGCGCAGGCCAGCGCGCCTGCCGCGCCCTCCGGCCAGGCTGGCAAGCCGGGGCACGGCCACCATCACCATATGGGCCACGGCGGCATGTGGATGAAGTCCATCGATACCGATGGCGACGGCGCGATCTCCAAGGCGGAAGCCGACGCGTGGTTCAGCAAGCTCGACACCAACCGCGACGGCAAGATCGACAAGGCCGAGATGGAAGCGCACCGCAAGGCCACCATGGCCGAGCGCCACGCCCGCATGCAGGCTGCCTTCGACGAGAAATTCAAGGCCGCCGACAAGAACGGCGACGGCGCGCTGACCAAGGCCGAGGCCAACGCCGGCCTGCCGCGCCTGGCCAAGCGCTTCGACCAGCTTGACGCCAATCGCGACGGCAAGCTGACCCGCGACGAGATCCGCGCCGGCATGGAGAAGATGCACCGCGACCACCACCAACGCGATGACCGCGGCCAGCGCGGCAGCCAGCCCGCGCCGGCCACCCCGAGTGCGCCGGGTGCGCCGGCCACCAGCGGCGGCTGATCCCGGGGCAGGGCGGCCAGAACGTCCTGCCGCTGACACAGTGAGCGCGCGCGCCCCCTTGGGGCGCGCGTTTTTTCTTGTGCGCCCAGCATGGGCGCACTCCTGCGGGTGTAAGTCCCGCCATAAGCTGGTCACGGCGAATGAAGTGAAGCGCAACCGCATGAGGGCGACCGAGTGTGGGGAGGAAGCGTGGAGCGTAAATCGCGAGCCGATGGACAAGAACTGCATAGAAGGCGCTGCCGAGCAGGGCGAGCGGGCAAGAAACCGCGAAGCTCTTGTGACCAAGGCGAAGTGGCGTAAATGCAGCGGCTGTGCGGTGAAGGAGTGCGTTCTTACCTGGGGAGGCCTCGCCTCATGCCTGAAAGGGCAACGACGTCGAGTCGGAGCGAGGAGTCAGCAGAGGCCATAGTAGTTGGGCGGCGTGGCTGGGAAAGCTAAAGCTGCCGGCGAAGGGCCGAAGGAATGGGAGGGGGAGCCCTCTGGTTATCGGAAGTGAAGCGCCTCAGATGTTCGCGAGAGCGAAGCTCGTCGGTAAGGTGGATAGGGTGAAGCCCGACAGGCCCCGGCAGCGAGGAATCAGTTCCGCCGAACCGGACAAAGGCAAGCCTGGGCGTCGGGTCGGGAGCAACACAAGCCCGACGACCTCAACCATTCCAACCGCCTGGTGCGGACCCGCATGCCAGGTGGTGTGGGAGGGGACCGGTCAGATTACCTGACCGCCCCTATCCCGATTTGCGCATCTTTTTGCAGCACCGCCGGCCCCCGGGCGCTGCGTGTACCAGGAAGCTTCTGACTTGCGTGGCAAACGCCCGTAGAATGCCGCTTCCCTGTGCGCCGGGCTTGGCACCATCCTTGCCTGCTCCCGGTCGGCGAGCGCGATGGCGATACGCCCGTGCCAACAGGATTGCCCAGCCCGACCGGCTGCTGCATGAGTGACCGATGAGGCCGCCGGTTGGTGCGAACGGGGGCTGGATCGGGCGCAACCAAACAAAAAATTGCGTACTTGTGCACGGCTTGCTAAATTTGCGCAAAAAAATTGCCAATAAACATATTGCGGAGCAACAATATCGTGAGCAAGGTGGAGTTGGACAAGATCGACCGGAAGATCCTGGAAGTGCTGCAGACCAACGGCCGTTTGACCAACCTGGAGGTGGCCGAGCGCGTGAACCTGTCGCCCAGCCCCTGCCTGCGCCGTATCCGGCGGCTGGAAGAGATCGGCGTGATCCGGCAGTACGCGGCGCTGCTGGAGCCCAACAAGATCGGGCTGGGCCTGCTGGCCTATATCAACGTCCGGCTGGAAAAGCATGGCGGCGCGCCCAAGGGCAAGGCGCCGCTGGACCTGTTCCGCGCATCGATCGCGGTCTGGCCGGAGGTGGCCGCGTGCCATGCCATGACCGGCGAGATGGACCTGCTGCTCAAGGTCTACGTCGAAGACATGGAACACTTCGCGCGCTTCATGCAGGAACAGCTGCTGGCGCATCCGTCGGTGATCGATGTGCGTTCCAGCTTTGCGCTGGAAAGCATCAAGGACACCACCGCGCTGCCGGTGGGCGGCGCCGCCTGACGGCCTGAAACAAAAACGGCGCATCGTTGCGATGCGCCGTCTGGCAGGAAAGCCACGAAGGGCTGGGTCAGGCGGTATGCTTCTGCGGCACCATGCTGCGCCAGAAGCGCAGCCCGAAGCGGCGCGCGTCGCGCAGGTTGCGGCGCATCGCGTAGTCCAGGTCGGCGAGCTGCTCGTCCAGCGCCTCGGTCAGGCGGCTGACGGTGTCGGCGGGCGGCAGTTCCAGGTAGGCGTCGGCCTCGCCATAGGCGTACTGGACCTTCATGCCGGCCTTCTTGGCGATATGCATCATCGCCGCGTTGCGCGACAGGCAATGCATGTACAGCGTTCGCACATTGGTGTTGCGGCCGTGTATCGCGGCACGCTCGAACAGCGCGCTGCCGATGCCGCGCCCGCGGGCGCTGCGCGATACCGACACGCCGAACTCCGCGACGCGGCCCTGGGCGTTGTCGCGCAGGTTGGCGAAGTGCCCCACGCCAACCAGCTCGAGCTTGTCGTCGTAGACGCCGAACACGGAGTCTTGGTCGAAGTCGATGCTGTCGACATAGGCTTCGATCACGTGATCGCCCACGGACTGGCCAAAACGGAGCAGGCGATCCTCCTCGCCCAGGGCGAGGAAATGCTTCAGCAGGCGCGAGCGGTGATGGGCCGCCAACTCGCGCACCAGGACGGTGGCGCGGTGGGTGGCCTGTGCGGCTTCGGCTGCCTTGCGCAGATCTTCGTCGGTCAGTGCGCCGACGGCCTTGCTCAGTTCGAGCGGGTTCACGATTATTTCCTTCCTGATGCAGTCACAGATAAAAATAGCACTGCGTTGGTGTTCCGCCAGGCGCTTTTCCCTGGCTCGGTGCAAGACTCGGGGGAAACACCATCTTGATACAGTGCGAAAAGTATTGTAGTGGAATTGTCAGTTCGGCGTAAGCTTCCTGCGCCGCAACAGGTCTGCGTATCGCCTCATGCGCGCGATAAATCAAATAAAATCAACGGTTTGAATAAATGTGATGATTTGTTGCGCGCCATCAGTTGTGGATTTGGTGCAACGCCGCAATCGGCCGCCGCATCCCGTATCTTCCGCTTCCTCCTACCAGCCGATCGCCTTCCGATGACCGAGCCCCCAATCGTTGTGATCTACGCGCATCCCACGCCCAGCCGTTCGCGCGTCAACCAGCCCCTGGCCGATGCGCTGGCGGCGTTGCCGCAGGTTCAGGTACGCGACCTCTATCGCAGTTATGTGGATTACGACATCGACGTCGTCGCCGAGCAGCGCGTACTGTCGGTATCGGACACGGTCGTGCTGCTGTACCCGGTGCGCTGGTACAGCGTGCCGGCGCTGCTGAAACTCTGGCTGGATGAGGTGCTGGAGGCCGGCTGGGCCTTCGGCCCCGGCGGCACGGCGCTGCGCGGCAAGTCGATGCTGGCGGTGGTCAGCGCCGGTGGTACTGCCGATTCGTACGGGCCGGACGGCAGCCATGGCCATCCGATCGAGGACTTTCTGCTGCCGCTGGAGCAGACCACCTCGCTGTGCGGCATGAACTGGCTGCCGCCGGTGGTGCTGCACGATGCCGACAATGCCGACGCGCAGGCGCTGGCCGACCATATCGCCCATGTCTGCGGACGGCTGGGCACCGATGCGGCCCCGGCGGAGGTGCAGGCATGAACCAGCACGACTTCCTGATTGCGCTGCTGGTGTTCCTGGTCGCGGCCGTGGTGGCGGTGCCGCTGGCGCGCAGAAGCGGCCTGGGCGCGGTGCTGGGCTACCTGCTGGCGGGGGCGGCGATCGGGCCGTTCGCGCTGCGCCTGGTCACCAATGTCGAGTCGATCCTGCATTTCTCCGAGTTCGGCGTGGTGCTGATGATGTTCGTGATCGGCCTGGAGCTGGAGCCGCGCAAGCTGTGGGCGCTGCGGCGGAGCATCTTTGGCTTCGGCGGCGCGCAGATGGCCGCGTGCGCGCTGGTGATCGGCGTAACCGCCGCGCTGGCGGGCGCGCCGTGGCAGGTGGCGCTGGTGGCCGGGCTCGGCCTGGCGCTGTCGTCGACCGCGATCGCGCTGGCGACGCTGACCGAGCGCAACCTGTTCGGCACGCCGGCGGGAGCGGCCAGCTTCGGCATCCTGCTGTTCCAGGACATCGCCGCGATCCCGATGATCGCGCTGCTGCCCCTGCTGGCCACCCAGGGTGCAGAAGGCGCGGCGGGCGCGACCGGCTGGCTGGCCGCGGGCAAGGCGGTGGCGGTGATCGGGCTGGTGGTTGCCGGCGGCCGCTACCTGGTGCGGCCGGCGCTGCGCTTTATCGCGCGCACCGACATGCGCGAGATGTTCACCGCGTTTGCGCTGCTGCTGGTGGTGGGGATCGCGCTGATGATGGACGCGGTGGGCCTGTCGATGGCGCTCGGCACTTTCCTGGCCGGCGTGCTGCTGGCCGACTCGGAATACCGGCACGCGCTCGAGGCCGACCTGGAGCCGTTCAAGGGCCTGCTGCTGGGGCTGTTCTTCATGGCGGTCGGCATGTCGATCGACTTTGCCATCCTGGCACGCTCGCCGTGGCTGGTGCTCGGGCTGGTGGCGGCCTTTGTCGCCGCCAAGACCGTGGTGCTGGCGCTGCTGGCCAGGCATTTCGCCGTCGCCCGCGGCCAGCGGCTGCTGTTCGCGCTGCTGATCTCGCAGGGCGGGGAGTTTGCCTTCGTGGTGTTCGGCGTCGCCGGCGGCGCGGGCCTGCTCGCGCGCGAGACCGAAGCGCTGCTGGTGCTGGTGGTGGCGCTGTCGATGGTGGCCACGCCCTTGCTGCTGCTGGCCTACGACCAACTGGTGGCGCCGCGCCTGGGCGGGCGCCGCGCGCGCCCGGGCGAGACCATCACGCCGCAGGACAATCCGGTGCTGATCGCCGGCTTCGGGCGCTTCGGCCAGATCATCGGGCGGCTGCTGTACAGCCAGGGCGTGGGCGTCACGGTGCTGGACCACGACCCGGACCAGATTGAGTTCCTGCGCCAGTATGGCCTCAAGGTCTTCTATGGCGACGCTACCCGGCTGGACCTGCTGGAAGCCGCCGGCATCGCCCGTGCGCGCATCCTGGTGGTGGCGATCGACGGCATGGACGAGAGCCTGCAACTGATCGACCGCGTGCGCGAGCGCTTCCCGGAGCTGCAGATCTACGCGCGGGCACGCCATGTGTCGCACGTCTACCAGCTCAAGGACCGCGGCGTGCACCTGTTCGAGCGCGAGATGTTCGAGGGTTCGCTGATGCTGGGCCGGCGCGTGCTGGAAGGGCTGGGCTTCGACCCGGCCGAGGCGCGCAACGTGGCGCTGCGTTTCCGGCGCCACAACATCCAGGCGATCGACCGCTTCTACCCGCACTACACGGATCAGAAAAAGCTGGTCTCGCTGGCGCACCAGGCACGCGACGAGCTGGAGGAGATGTTCCGCCAGGACCGCGAGCAGCGGCGCCAGCGGGAAGAAGCGGAGTGGACCTGAGGTCCTGGAGGCAGGGCGGGACTGGCGGGACTGGCGGGACTGGCGGGATCAGCGCCCCGCCGCGGCCCGCCCGGGCAGACCGCCTTCGAGCAGGTCGACCACCATCTCGGCAAACTCCGCGTACGACAGCCGTCCGCCCGGCTTGAGCCAGGTGAAGGTCCAGTTGATCATGCCGAACACGGTCATGGTCAGCGCGGTCTGGTTATCGCGCGTGACTCGTTCCGGATAGGCCCGGCGCAGCAGGCGCGAGAAGGCGGCCACCACGTCGCGCTCGCGCCCGAGGATGAGGTCGCGCTGGGTGTCGGCCAGGAACTTGACGTCGTTGATCAGCGCGACGTGGCGGGTCTGCGAAGTCTCATACTCCGCCAGGAAGGCGCGGATCAGGTTGGCGAAGGCTTCCTTGTCGCTGCGGGCGTGGCGTTCGGCGTCGGCTTCCACTTCGGTGACCAGCAGCATCAGCCGGCGCGTGTAGCGGTCCAGCAGGTCGAACAGGATCGCTTCCTTGCTCTCGTAATAGTGATACAGCCGCGCCTTGGAGGTGCCGCAGGCGGCGGCCAGGTCGGCCATCGAGGTGCTGGGGTAGCTGCTGTTGGCGAAGGCGGCGGCGGCCAGGTCCAGGATCTGTTCGCGCTGCGCCTCGAAATCGGGTGCCTTGGTACGGGCCATATTGATGATTATTCGCCGCCGGTACCTGAGTGGCGGCGCAGTTCGCAGGTCTCGAGCGAGTCGGCGCTGCCGCGCAGCACCAACTGGCCCATGGCGATCAGCTCGCGGCAGCGCCAGAACACAAACCAGTCGCTGGCCAGCAGGCCTTCGATCGCGCCCATCACGCTGCCCACCACCTGCGCCGCCGGGGTCCAATCGAGCGGGGCGCGCTCCATGATGATCTCGTCGATGGTGTGGTACGCCGCCGGCACCAGCGTGTTGCCTTTCCACAGGCGCACGTCGGCGTTTTCCTTGACGTTCTGCTGCCACTCGTAGCCCAGCCGCCCCAGCCGCAGCACCGAGACCGGCGCGATGGTGGAAAAGCGCCGCGCCAGCCGCGCGGGCGAGTACATGCCGATGGCCGCGAGGTTGCCTTGCGCGGGCATTTCGAGCTCGCGCAGGTCCATCGCGACTTCATTGATCCGTTGCGGCGCCTGGTACAGGTGGAACACCACCCGGCGCAGCATCAGCTGGTCGGCCGCGCTCTGGCCGTGCCAGATCGCCACTTCCATGTCGTCCTGGCGCAGCGCCTGGAGCTGGTCCAGCGCCTGCCGCATCTCGGCGGCGAAGTCGATGTCCGTGTGCGGGGCCACCCGCTGCCAGAAGCCGGAGCGGATCAGCCCGGTGCTGTCGATGTCGGCCAGCGGGCCCACCGCGAGGTCGTCGCGCAGCACTACGACCGGGTCGGGCCGCGCTGCCTGGGCCAGGGCCTGGCGCAAGGTCGTGCCTGCTACATCACCGTTGACGACGTGGATATATTGCATGGCCGTGATTGTATATGGGTGGGACGGTTCGCTGGCACTGCCAGCCGGTCATCCTCCCGCAAGCATCGCGCCAGCCGGATGCCGGTCTGCCGCCATTGTAATCACGGGCGGTGTTGCTCCATACCCGGCCAATGCCGGCGATTGTCTGAACGCGTACGAGGCGCCACGGCCGCGGCGCCTCCTCAGCGTCCGGGTCAGCGTTCGTCGTAGCTGACCACCACCCGGGGCGTCAGCGCGCGCGCCTGGCAGGTGAGCACGAAGCCCTTTTCCATCTCCCACGGCTCGAGCGTGTAGTTCTTTTCCATCTCCACCTGGCCCTCCAGCACCTTGGCGCGGCAGGTGCAACAGACGCCGCTCTTGCAGGCAAAAGGCAGGTCCAGGCCGGCGGCCAGCGCGGTGTCGAGCACGTTGGCGTCTTCCAGCGGCAGGCGCAAGCTGTGCTGCTTGCCGTCGAGCACCACCACCAGCTCGGCCGTGCCGGCATGATCGGTGTGGGCGGGGGCGGGCTTGCGCCTGGCCTGCGCGAGCGGCACGCCGAAGCGCTCGGCATGGATGCGGTGCGGATCGAGACCCGCATCGCGCAGCGCCGCCTCCGCCTCGTCGATCATCGAGGCTGGCCCGCAGACAAAGGCCGCGTCGATATCGTCCACCGGGATCAGCGTCTGCAGGAAGGCGGTTACGCGGTCATGGTCGAGCCGCCCGTGCAACAGGTCGACCTCCTGCGGCTGGCGTGACAGCACGTGGTAGAGCGTGAAGCGCGCCAGGTACTGGTTCTTCAGGTCCTCCAGCGCCTCGGAGAAGATGATGCTGTCGACGTTGCGGTTGCCGTAGACCAGCGTGAAACGGCTGAGCGGCTCGGCCTGCAGCGTGGTGCGGATCAGCGACAGCACCGGCGTGATGCCACTGCCAGCGGCAAAGGCCACGTAGTGGCGCGCGGCGGCGGGATCGAGCGGCACATGGAAGCGGCCGTCGGGTGTCATCACGTCGATCACCTGGCCGGGTGCGATGGAGTCATGCAGGTGCGAGGAAAAGAGCCCGTCCTCGACCAGCTTCACGGCCACGCGCAGCTCGCCGTGCTCGTCATAGTCCTGCACCGCCGAGCAGATCGAGTACGAGCGGCGCAGGTCCTTGCCATCGACCGGCGCCCTGAGCGTCAGGAACTGGCCCTGCGTGAAGCGGTAGGCGTCGCGCAGCGCCTCCGGCACCTCGAATGCGATCGAGATGGTGTCGGCGGTCTCGGGGCGCACCTGCGCTACGCGCAGCGGGTGGAACTGTGGGGTCATGGCAGCCTGGCTTCGGCCCGGCGGGGCTCAGTAGGGTTTGAAATAGTCGAACGGCTCGCGGCAGTCCAGGCAGCGGTACAGCGCCTTGCATGCGGTCGAGGCGAAGCGCGAGATCTCCTGCGTATGCACGCTGCCGCAGCGCGGGCAGACCACGGTGTCGGGCGCGCCGGCGCGGGCGGCGCGCGGCACGAAGCGCAGCTCCTGCGCGGCGGCGGCCGTGCCGCACTGGCCCGGCGGCGCGATGCCGAATTCCCGCAGGCGCTCGCGCGCGGCCGGGGTGATCCAGTCGGTGGTCCAGGCCGGCGCCAGCACGGTGCGGATGCGCCAGGGCGCCAGGCCGGCATCGTCGAGCGCCTGGCCGATGTCCTCGGCGATCTGCGACATTGCCGGGCAGCCGGAGTAGGTCGGGGTGATGACCACTTCCAGGGTGCCGTCCGATGCGGCGGTGATATCGCGCAGGATGCCCAGCTCGCGGATCGACACCACCGGGATCTCCGGGTCAGGCACGGCCTCGAGCGCCGCCCACGCGCGCGCAAGGCGGTCGTCGGTGGGGCCGTCGGCGGCGCCATCGCTGCGGCGGGGGAGGGTGGCGACTTTCATGCTAGCCAATCCTTGGCGGCGAAGCGTGCGCTTACCATTGCGCACCCGGATGGGCACGTGCCAGCCCCTGCATCTCGCCCAGCAGGTAGCTCATATGCTCGGAATGCACGCCGTGCTTGCCAGTCGAGACAAAGCTCGTGGCCGGCGGCAACGTCAGCGTGGCGGCTTGCAGCGTCTCGGCGACGGTGGCGTCCCAGGCGGGGCGCAGCGTGGCGGTGACGATGCCAATGCCCTGTTCGGCGGCTTCGGTTTCCACCGCGTCCTCGGCAAAGCACTCGTTCATATAGGGCAGCAGGTGCTCCAGCGCGCTCTGCATGCGTGCGTGCGATGCCTCGGTCCCGTCGCCCAGGCGCACCACCCAGCCGGCGGCGTGGTGCAGGTGGTAGCGCGCTTCCTTGACCGACTTGGCGGCGATGGCGGCGACCTGCTCGTCGCGGCTCGCCAGCAGCGCCTGCCACAGCTCGACCATCAGCGCGCTGTACAGGAAGTTGCGCATGATGGTGACGGCGTAGTCGCGCTCGGCGGCCGCGTTTCCGGCGAGCGGGCCGCGGTGCGGCAGCTCCAGTAGCGTCCAGTTGCGGAACTCGCGCTCGGTGCGCCAGTAGGCGTAGTCGTCCTCATGGCGGGGCAGGCCGGTCAGCTCGCCTTCCAGCTCACCGGCGCGGCCGTACAGCAGACGTGCCTGGCCGATCAGGTCCAGGCTGATATTGGCCAGAGCGATGTCCTCTTCCAGCACCGGGCCGTGGCCGCACCATTCGGCGTTGCGCTGGCCCAGGACCAGGGCGTTGTCGGCCAGGCGCAGCAAGTAGCGCAGCGCGGCGGTGCGCGCCGGCGGCAGGTGGTCCAGCGTGGCGGGCGCAGTGGGTGGTGGGGGCGCAGTGATCATGCGGGGCCCTTACATGTGATTGACTTCGTCGGGCAGCTGGTAGAACGTGGGGTGCCGGTAGATCTTGTCGGCCATCGGGTCGAACAGCTCCGGCTTTTCCTCGGGCACGCTCGCGGTGATGGCCGCGGACGGCACCACCCAGATCGACACGCCTTCCTGGCGCCGCGTATAGACGTCGCGCGCCATGTGCAGCGCCTGCTGCGCGTCGGCGGCGTGCAGGCTGCCGCAATGCTTGTGTTCCAGGCCTTGCTTGCTGCGCACGAACACTTCCCACAGCGGCCATTCCTTGCGGTTCATCGTTGTCTCCTCCGTCCTCGCTAACGGGGTTGGGGGGTCAGGCGGCGGCGCGGCTTTCGCGCGCTGCGCGTTCGGCCACCTTGGCGGCGTGCGCCAGCGCGGCCTCGCGCACCCAGGCGCCGTCCTCGTGCGCCTTGACGCGGGTGGCCAGGCGCTCCTTGTTGCAGGGGCCGTCGCCGTTGATCACGCGCCACAACTCGTCCCAGTCCAGCGGGCTGTAGTCATAGTGGCCGCGCTCGGCATTCCATTGCAGGCCGGGGTCGGGCAGGGTCACGCCGAGCACGCGCGCCTGTTCGACCGTGGCGTCGACAAACTTCTGGCGCAGGTCGTCGTTGGAGATGCGCTTGATGCCCCAGGCCATGGTCTGGGTGCTGTTGGTTGAGGCTGCGTCGGGCGGGCCGAACATCATCAGCACCGGGAACCACCAGCGGTTGACCGCGTCCTGCACCATCTCGCGCTGGGCGTCGGTGCCGCGCATCATCGCCAGCAGCGCGTCGAAGCCCTGGCGCTGGTGGAACGACTCTTCCTTGCAGATGCGGATCATCGCGCGCGCATACGGGCCGTACGAGCAGCGGCACAGCGGGATCTGGTTCATGATGGCCGCGCCGTCGACCAGCCAGCCGATCACGCCGACATCGGCCCAGGTCAGCGTCGGGTAATTGAAGATCGACGAGTACTTGGCCTTGCCGCTGTGCAGCGCGTCGACCAGGTCGTCGCGCGAGGCATCCAGCGTTTCGGCGGCGGAATACAGGTAGAGGCCGTGGCCGCCTTCGTCCTGCACCTTGGCCAGCAGGATCGCCTTGCGCTTGAGCGACGGGGCCCGGCTGATCCAGTTGCCCTCGGGCAGCATGCCGACGATCTCGGAATGCGCGTGCTGCGAGATCTGGCGCACCAGCGTCTTGCGGTAGGCGGCGGGCATCCAGTCCTGCGGCTCGATCTTGCCGTCGGCGGCCATGCATGCATCGAACGCGGCCTGGCGGGCAGCGTCGTCCTGGGGCGCGTGGGCTTGGCCTGGTTCGGCGTGCTGGCCGGGCAGGTCCAGACTCTGGGTGTACATGGGGCCTCCTCTCGCGGGGGGCCGCGCCTTTGTCAGGTCCGTTCCGGGCGCGGCGGCTGGCCCTATTATATATAAGCCGACCGGTCGGTCAATTTAAGGTGGAGGCCGTTTCCCGTGCTGATGCCTTGATCCGACCAGGCACGTGGCGACTGCCGCACGTGTAGTATCGAAGCGTGGGCGGCGTTGCCGCCGCCTTCTTGTTTCTGTTCCAGACCTGTCTACGGAGGTAACGCATATGGCAAGCGCGGCATACAGCAAGATCGTGGTAGCGGTGGACGGCAGCAGCACGTCGGAGCTGGCGCTGGGCGAGGCCATCCGCGTGGCGGCCCCGGGCGGCGCCACCGTGCTGGCGATCTATGTCGTCGACAACTTCATGCCCATGTTCGATGCCGGCTACTACGACCCGAGCCAACTGCAGAAGGCGTTCGAGGAAAGCGGCCAGCGTGCGCTGCAAGCGGCGGCGCAGCGGCTTGCAGCGGCCGGTGTGGCGCATGAAACCCGGCTGGTCAGCGAAGCACCGGTGCCCGGCGATATCGGTGCCTCGATCAACGAGGCTGCGCGCCAGTGGGGTGCCGACCTGCTGGTGATCGGCACGCACGGCCGGCGCGGGGTGCGCCGGCTGATGTTGGGCAGCGTGGCCGAGGCAGTGATCCGCCAGTCCACCATGCCGGTGCTGCTGGTGCGCGGCGAAGCCAAGGCAGACTGAGCGCGTGCGGGCGCCGGGGCGGCATCGCCCCTGGCGCCTTCGATCGGAATCCGGTGCAGATCAGCCAGCGAAACGGAAATGGCCGCTGCGCAGCACGATCTCGCGCGCCTCGGTCAGCTCGAACAGGCTTTCGGCCAGGCGCTCGATGCGCTGGCGGTTGCTGGTGAACGCGGCGACCAGGTCCTCCTCACGCGGCGAGCGCGCGCCGAAATGGGCCTCGAGGGCCTCGGCGGTGACGGAGTAGAGGGTGGGACTGCCGTTGACCGTGGCGGGACAGGACAGCGTCAGGCTGGCTGCGCAGTAGGTCGGGAGGCTGCGAGGGAACGTGATGTCTGACATGGCGTGCCTCGTGCTGGCGGCGGGTATTAGATCATTCTAGGTCATCGTCGCGTTCCGTAAAGGCTTCCCTCGCCGCGCGTGCGTCGGCGGCCGGCGCTGCTGCCAGATTGCTTCCCTTCGATCAGCCACTGTGCGCCCGCCGGCGCCCCAGCGGCGGGCGCGCGGTGACCCCCAGCGCGCGCAGGTCCGCTACCGCGGCGTGCGCGGCGGCGAGATGCGCGGCGGCATAGTCGGCCTGCTCGGCCAGGAAGGCGTCGAGGGCGCCTGCGGCGCAGCGCGGCAGGACCGTGGGTTCGGCGGTGCCGGCGCGCTCGGCCAGGCCCGGGCGCATTGCCAGCTCGGCCAGTTGCGCTTCGAGCATTGCCATCAGCGCGCGCACTTCGGTGCCGGCGGGCAGCGTAAAAGCGCCCGACTCCACCCCCGCTCGCACCACCCCTGCCAGCGCCGCCATGCGGCGCGCGGTCGCATGCACCCGTTGGTAGGCGCCCGCATAGTCCGGCGCCAGGGCGGCGGCGGACTGGGCCAGCGTGTGCTCGGCGCGGGTGGATGCACGGCCGGCGGCGATGCGCAAGGCTTCCAGGCGCGGCACGGCCGGCGCCGTGGCCGCATCGGCCACTCGGCTGGCGGCCAGGGCGGCGCGCAGGTAGACCGCATTGACCGCCACCGCGTCGACGGCGTGGCGGAACACGCGCGACATTTCCACACGCGGGGCCAGTACATAGTACGTGGCCAGCGCGATCAGGCAGCCCAGCGCGGTGTCGATCCCCCGCAGCGCGGCAAAGTGGCTGCTGTCGATGGCCGGTGCGCCCACCCATGAGAACAGGATCACCGCCGGCGTCAGGCAGAAGGCGAATGCACCCGGCTGCCCGGCCAGCCGATTGGCGTAGGCGCCGGCCAGGAAGGCCGAGCTGATGCCCAGAGCTACCGCGGGCGCCGGATGGAGCAGGCCGATCACGCATGCGCCCAGCGCGCCAGCCAGCGATCCGGCGAACCGCTTCAGCGACACCTGCCGCGTGGTCTGCAGCTGCGGGCTGAGCACCATGATCACCGTCACCGCGACCCAGTAGCCGTGGTCGAGGTGCCATAGCTGCGCCGGCACCAGGCTGAGGCTGCCGGCCAGCGCCAGGCGCAGGGCGTGGCGCGCGGCCAGAGCGTCGCGTGCCGCGTGGTCGGCCAGCGCGCGCAGCATGCGGCCGAGGCCATGGCTCAGGCCCCGGCGTGGCCAGGCAAAGCCGGCACGCCAGGTATCGAAATCGGGGTGGCGCGCCAGGGCCGATAACGCTGAGTGATAGGAAGGCGGGGCACCGGTGTTGGCGCCCGGCGCGGTCAGGCGGCGCAGTTCGTGGCGCAGTGCGGCGCTCAGTGCCGGCAGGTCGGGTGCGTGGCGATCCAGTGCCTGGCTGACCTGCTCGCGGGCATCGGCCACGCTGCGTGCGATATGGCGCAGGGGCAGGCCGTGGACGGCGCCGGCGCGCTCGCGTAGTTCGCCGGCAACGATCAGCAGGGCGAACAGGGCGTCGGCCACGCCTACCGCATAGGCATGGTGCAGTGGGCTGAAGGTGTCGCGCAGGCTGCGGCGCGCAGCGATGGCCAGGCGCGCGGCTTCGATCCGGTTGCGGACGTCCTGTTTGCAAGCGGCAAGGTCGCTGCCGTGGGACGTGTCCGCCAGCGCCGCGGCGAACCGCAACAGGGCATCGTAGGTGGCCAGTACTTCGGCGCGCGGCCGTTCGTCGCGTGCGGACGGGATCAGCGCCAGGCATGCCACGCAAGCGAACACCCCGCCGCGCAGGTAGTCCAGGCCGCCCTGCAGTGCCTGTGCTGCCAGGTCCGGCCCGGTGATCGGCTGCAGGCATGCGGCCACCAGCACCACATAGAGCAGCTTGGCTGCCAGCGCGCTGGCCTGGCCGCGCGTTTCCGCCAGCCCCGCGGCGAGACCGCCCGCCATGACGGCCAGCACGGCCAGCCACGGCGTGGGTGCCACCGCGGCGCCCAGCGCACTCGCCACTGCCCCGCCGATGCCGACCGCGCCCACGCTTGAGAACCGCGCCGACGCGGTCCCCGGCCGGTCCGCCAGGCAAGTCCAGATGGAGGCAGTGGCCGACCACAGGTAGCCCTGCTCGCCGGTCAGCCAGCCCACGCCGGCCAATGCCAGGAACGACAGCGCATAGATGGTCCCGCGTCGGAGCAGCGCGGTTTCGGGCCAGTATTGGATCAGGCGGGCGTTGGCGAACATGCGGGCCGGAAGTAACGAAGGCGGGGCCGGATTGGCCGCCCATCGTCTAGCCACTCTACGACACAGGTTGGTGCGGTGCAACAAAGCCGGCATCGGGGCCGCTTCCGGCGGGTGGTTGCACCGGTACTGGGCGTCGCAAGCCCGCCGAGGTGCGCAAAGCACAAATTCAGCGCTTGTCCCGCCTAATATCAGCAACGCCGGTTGCAGTGGCCGGCGACAGGGCAAAAAAAACCCACGCAGGTTGTGCGTGGGCTGGAATCCACCGAGGTGGTGGAGGAGACAGACTTCACTATACACGCTTTGTTGCGACGCACCAAGTCGTCCATGTGTTAATGTCTGGCGATAAGCACAATAGCGTTGCGTTGATGCAACAGGGTGGAATTTTGCGGCGCGAAATGCACTACCGGAACAGATAAGCGGCGCAAACAGCACAAAAGATGCCGGCTGCATCCGCCACCAGCGCACAACCGAGCGCATGGCGGGTGTTGCGCACATTGACGCTGCCGAAATAAACCGCCAGCACATAGAAGGTGGTTTCGGTCGATCCTTGGATGATCGCTGCCAGCCGGCCCTGGAACGAGTCCACGCCGTAGGTCGTCATCACGTCGACCATCAGCCCTCGGGCGCCCGCGCCCGACAGGATTTTCATCAGTCCAACCGGCAGGGCTGGCACGAAATCGGTATTGACCCCTAGGTAGGCAAAGCCCAGCGTGAGCCAGCCCATCAGCACGTCCATGCAGCCTGTCGCCCGGAACAATCCGATCGCGACCAGGATCGCCACCAGATAAGGAATGATCTGCACGGCGACGCCGAAACCTTCCTTGGCGCCATCGATAAAGGCTTCGTAGACATTGACCCGCCGCAGCGCGCCACAGACCAGGAACAGGGTGATCAGCGACAGGATAAAGCCGGCGCCTGCCAGTGCGGTCACGCTGCCGACCTGCTCCGGCGGCGCGTGGTGCAGCCAGGCGAACATGCCGCCCAGCAGCGCCGCGACCAGCCCGAACGCCGCGAGCACGGCCGGCTGCAACAGGTTGAGCCGCTGTACCCAGGCCACCGCCAACAGCCCCGCCAGGCATGAGCCGCCCGTCGCCAGCAGCGTCGGCAGGAAGATATCGGCGGCATTGAAGCCGACCAGGCCCTGCTTGACCGCAATCGCCTGACGGATCGCAATCACCGAGGTCGGGATCAGCGTGAGCCCGGCCGTATTCAGCACAATGAACATGATCTGGGCGTCGGTGGCGACGTCCGGGCGCCGGTTCAGCGTCTGCAACTCGCGCATGGCGTTCAGGCCGAGCGGCGTGGCGGCGTTGTCCAGGCCGAGCAGGTTGGCCGACACGTTCATCATCATCGCGCCCTGCGCCGGGTGGCCCTGTGGCACGCCGGGAAAGAAATGGCGCAGCAGCGGGTTCACCAGCCGCGCAAAGGCATCGACCACGCCGGCGCGCTCGCCGATGCGCATGATGCCCAGCCACAAGCTCATCACCCCGGCCAGGCCAAGCGCGATCTCGAAGGCCGTGCGCGCGCTGTCGAACAGGCTGGCCAGCATCGCCGGGAAGACGGCAAGGTCGCCGCTGGCCAGGCGGATGCAGGCGGCGAGGAAGGAAATCAGGAAAAAACCGAGCCAGACTACGTTCAGGGCCATCGGATTGCGAATGCTGGGAAGGGATCTCCGGGGTTGCCCCCGGCACAGCGTAGGATCAGCCGATCACGGCCCCACGTTCGGCCAGCAACTCGCGCAGTATGGACCGATGGCAATGCGCCTCATCTTCGCAATAGCAACCCACTGAGAAGTTGGTCTGGTGCGACAGCGCGGCCAGCAGGTCGAGCGTACGGCTCGCTTCGGGTTCGGCCATTTCCTTGCGGAAGTGCCTGACGAACGCGCGCCATTCCTTGTCGTCGCTGGCCGCCAGCGCCTGTGCCACCAGTTCAGGCGAAGGCGACAGCGCGGGATACCAGACATCGTAGAAATCGCGGCTGGCAAACTCGGACTTGGGCACGCCGCGCGGCGGCCGCCGTACCGTGCCGATGCGCAGGCCTTCATCGGCCGCGCGTGGCGAACCCAGTTTTACGATTCGGATGGTCATGGATGATCCCGCTGATGTTCGCCTACGCGGTTGCGTCGGGCTTCGCGTTTGCCTCAAGCCCCAGATCATGAATCATGGTGTCGCGCATGACAAACTTCTGCACCTTTCCTGTGACAGTCATCGGCATTTCCGAGACAAAGCGGATATAGCGCGGGATCTTATAGTGGGCGATCTGGTCGCGGCAGAAGGCGCGGATCTCTTCCTCGGTGGCGATCTGGCCGGGTTTGAGCACGATCCAGGCGCAGACTTCCTCGCCGTACTTCTGGTCAGGCACGCCGAACACCTGGACCGCCTGGACCTTGGGATGGCGGAACAGGAACTCCTCGATCTCGCGCGGATAGATGTTCTCGCCGCCGCGGATCAGCATGTCCTTCACCCGGCCGACGATATTGCAGTAACCCTCGTCGTCGATAGTGGCCAGGTCGCCGGTGTGCATCCAGCCGTCGCGGATCGCCTCCTGCGTGCGCGCCTCGTCTTCCCAGTAGCCCTGCATCACGGAATAGCCGCGAGTGCACAGCTCGCCGGTGGTGCCAGTCGGCACGATCTGGCCGAGCGCGTCGACCACCTTGCACTCCAGGTGCGGCTGCACGCGGCCGACGGTGGAGACGCGCTTGTCGAGCGGGTCGTCGGTGGCGCTCTGGAACGAGACCGGGCTGGTCTCGGTCATGCCGTAGGCGATGGTGACCTCGGCCATGTGCATATCGGCGACTACCCGCTTCATGACCTCGATCGGGCAGGGGGCGCCGGCCATGATGCCGGTGCGCAACGCGGAGAAGTCGAAACGACTGAACTCTGGGTGGTCGAGCTGGGCGATGAACATGGTTGGCACGCCGTGCAGGGCGGTGCAACGTTCCGCACTGACGGCCTCCATGGTCGCCAGCGGATCGAAAGCCTCGCCAGGAAAGACCATGCAGGCCCCGACCGAAACGCAGGCCAGCACCGACAGCACCATGCCGAAGCAGTGATAGAGCGGCACTGGGATGCACAAAACGTCCCTGGACCCGAAGCGCATTGCAATCGCCACGAAGCGGCCGTTGTTAACTACATTGTGGTGGGTCAGCGTGGCGCCCTTGGGGTTGCCGGTGGTGCCGCTCGTGAACTGGATATTGATGGCGTCGTGCGGGCTGAGGGTGGCGGTAATGGCGTCCAGCCGGACCGCATCCGGCTCGGCCAGCAGCGCCTCGTAGTTCAGCATGCCTGGCGTGGCCTCCGCACCCATGCGCGCGAGCCATTGCAGCTTAGGCAGGCGCGCGGCGCGTAGCGCGCCGGGTTCCGCCTGGGCCAACTCCGGCGCCAGCGCCAGCAGCGTACCCAGGTAGTCGCTGGTCTTGAAGCGCGCGGCGGTGATCAGCATGCGCACGCCGGCCTTGTTCAGTGCATATTCCAGTTCGGCCTGGCGGTAGGCCGGGTTGATATTGACCAGGATTGCGCCTATGCGGGCGGTGGCGAACTGGGTCACCAGCCACTCGGGCCGGTTCGGCGCCCAGATACCGACGCGGTCGCCGGGCTGGATGCCGCGCTGGAGCAGGCCGCTGGCCAGGCGGTCGACCTGGTCGGCAAACTCGACCCAGCTCCAGCGCACGCCATGCTCGCGGAACACCACGGCCGGGCCGCCGGGGTTTGCCGCGACGGCCCGGGCCAGCAGTGCAGGGATCGTCTCGTCGGAAAGGGGAATGTCGGGATTGCCGGCAACCAGCGACAGGCCGGGCTTCACGGGTTGGGTCATCTTGTCTCCTTCAACTGCTCTGATCGTATTCGACGCCTATATATAGAAGAGAAGGCGGTTCGGGTTGGGGCAGCGCCTTGGCATCAGCTTAAGCCGAGCCTCGGCAGGAAGCTGTCGCCATCACGACATTTGAGGCGTACACGCCGCTTTTGTCGATTCCGCGAATTATTTCGCGAAATCGCTTGCCAAGCCCGCATGGCTCCCATAATATTCGCCCCCTCGCAACACAACGCAGCGCTGCAAAGCAGGCGCAGCAAGGGTTGCGGGGTCGGCCGGGAGGTTGGCGCAGCGAGGTTTGCAGCGCTGACCGCAGCAAAAAAAGATTGCTGAAACGGTTGACGAAACGAAGAAAGCTCTGCATAATCTCTTTCTCTGCTGCTGACGCAGCGACGCAAACGGCAAAGCCGGAGGCGAGGTCGAAAGACCGGGTTCTTTAACAACCAAACAACCGATAAGTGTGGGCGCTGGGTAGCGGACGCCGCTGTCTTCGGACAGTGTTGCTTCAAAAGTTATCAGTGCTCGCACAGCAAAACGTGACTGGATCTTCGGATCTGGTCAGTCAGTTTTCTGAGAGTGAGCGACCGCTCGAAAGAGCGAGGACCCGCGAGGGTCCACACAGAGATTGAACTGAAGAGTTTGATCCTGGCTCAGATTGAACGCTGGCGGCATGCCTTACACATGCAAGTCGAACGGCAGCACGGGCTTCGGCCTGGTGGCGAGTGGCGAACGGGTGAGTAATACATCGGAACGTGCCCTGTAGTGGGGGATAACTAGTCGAAAGATTAGCTAATACCGCATACGACCTGAGGGTGAAAGCGGGGGACCGCAAGGCCTCGCGCTACAGGAGCGGCCGATGTCTGATTAGCTAGTTGGTGGGGTAAGAGCCTACCAAGGCGACGATCAGTAGCTGGTCTGAGAGGACGATCAGCCACACTGGGACTGAGACACGGCCCAGACTCCTACGGGAGGCAGCAGTGGGGAATTTTGGACAATGGGGGCAACCCTGATCCAGCAATGCCGCGTGTGTGAAGAAGGCCTTCGGGTTGTAAAGCACTTTTGTCCGGAAAGAAATGGCCTGGGATAATACCCCGGGTCGATGACGGTACCGGAAGAATAAGCACCGGCTAACTACGTGCCAGCAGCCGCGGTAATACGTAGGGTGCGAGCGTTAATCGGAATTACTGGGCGTAAAGCGTGCGCAGGCGGTTTTGTAAGACAGGCGTGAAATCCCCGAGCTTAACTTGGGAATGGCGCTTGTGACTGCAAGGCTAGAGTATGTCAGAGGGGGGTAGAATTCCACGTGTAGCAGTGAAATGCGTAGAGATGTGGAGGAATACCGATGGCGAAGGCAGCCCCCTGGGACGTCACTGACGCTCATGCACGAAAGCGTGGGGAGCAAACAGGATTAGATACCCTGGTAGTCCACGCCCTAAACGATGTCAACTAGTTGTTGGGGATTCATTTCTTCAGTAACGTAGCTAACGCGTGAAGTTGACCGCCTGGGGAGTACGGTCGCAAGATTAAAACTCAAAGGAATTGACGGGGACCCGCACAAGCGGTGGATGATGTGGATTAATTCGATGCAACGCGAAAAACCTTACCTACCCTTGACATGCCACTAACGAAGCAGAGATGCATTAGGTGCCCGAAAGGGAAAGTGGACACAGGTGCTGCATGGCTGTCGTCAGCTCGTGTCGTGAGATGTTGGGTTAAGTCCCGCAACGAGCGCAACCCTTGTCTTTAGTTGCTACGCAAGAGCACTCTAGAGAGACTGCCGGTGACAAACCGGAGGAAGGTGGGGATGACGTCAAGTCCTCATGGCCCTTATGGGTAGGGCTTCACACGTCATACAATGGTGCGTACAGAGGGTTGCCAACCCGCGAGGGGGAGCTAATCCCAGAAAACGCATCGTAGTCCGGATCGTAGTCTGCAACTCGACTACGTGAAGCTGGAATCGCTAGTAATCGCGGATCAGCATGCCGCGGTGAATACGTTCCCGGGTCTTGTACACACCGCCCGTCACACCATGGGAGTGGGTTTTGCCAGAAGTAGTTAGCCTAACCGCAAGGAGGGCGATTACCACGGCAGGGTTCATGACTGGGGTGAAGTCGTAACAAGGTAGCCGTATCGGAAGGTGCGGCTGGATCACCTCCTTTCCAGAGGCTTGTGTCTCAAGCCTAGCGTTCACACTTATCGGTTTGTTTGCTGTTACAGCCAAGGGTCTGTAGCTCAGGTGGTTAGAGCACCGTCTTGATAAGGCGGGGGTCGTAGGTTCAAGTCCTACCAGACCCACCAAGTTATCCATGCGGGGGATTAGCTCAGCTGGGAGAGCACCTGCTTTGCAAGCAGGGGGTCGTCGGTTCGATCCCGTCATCCTCCACCATCGCTTCGATGGGCCTGGTACCTTGGATTGGTGGTCAAATGCAAGCGCTTAGCATTGAGCGTTTGCATTTGGCATTGCCAAGCGATCGCAAGATCGGCTGTTCTTTAACAATATGGGATGTAGTAAAGGTGTCGCGCGAGCGTTGATGAGACGCTGCAGTACCAACGCGATACCGGGTTGTGATTGTATCAACCAAAATGTATTTAAGTGATCGAAAGATGACTTGGAATACGGCACAAATGCGAGAACTCATCCTGTAGCGAGGTCTTCGAGCGATCGAGACACACTCGTTATAGGGTCAAGCGAACAAGTGCATGTGGTGGATGCCTTGGCGATCACAGGCGATGAAGGACGCGGTAGCCTGCGAAAAGCTTCGGGGAGCTGGCAAACAAGCTTTGATCCGGAGATGTCCGAATGGGGAAACCCGGCCCGTATGGGTCATCCCACACTGAATTCATAGGTGTGGGAAGCGAACGCGGCGAACTGAAACATCTAAGTAGCTGCAGGAACAGAAATCAACCGAGATTCCCAGAGTAGTGGCGAACGAAATGGGAACAGCCTTGTACTCTTTAGCAGCATTGTTAGCAGAACGGGATGGAAAGCCCGGCCCTAGCAGGTGATAGCCCTGTATGCGAAAACAGCGTTGTGGAACTAGGTGTACGACAAGTAGGGCGGGACACGTGAAATCCTGTCTGAAGATGGGGGGACCATCCTCCAAGGCTAAATACTCGTGATCGACCGATAGTGAACCAGTACCGTGAGGGAAAGGCGAAAAGAACCCCGGGAGGGGAGTGAAATAGATCCTGAAACCGCATGCATACAAACAGTCGGAGCCTGGCAACGGGTGACGGCGTACCTTTTGTATAATGGGTCAGCGACTTACATTCAGTGGCAAGCTTAACCGATTAGGGAAGGCGTAGCGAAAGCGAGTCCGAACAGGGCGTTGAGTCGCTGGGTGTAGACCCGAAACCAGATGATCTATCCATGGCCAGGTTGAAGGTGCGGTAACACGTACTGGAGGACCGAACCCACTAACGTTGAAAAGTTAGGGGATGAGCTGTGGATAGGGGTGAAAGGCTAAACAAATCTGGAAATAGCTGGTTCTCTCCGAAAACTATTTAGGTAGTGCCTCGTGTGTCACCTTCGGGGGTAGAGCACTGTCATGGTTGGGGGGTCTATTGCTGATTACCCCGCCATAGCAAACTCCGAATACCGAAGAGTGCAATCACGGGAGACAGACATCGGGTGCTAACGTCCGGTGTCAAGAGGGAAACAACCCAGACCGCCAGCTAAGGTCCCCAAGATTGGCTAAGTGGGAAACGAAGTGGGAAGGCTAAAACAGTCAGGAGGTTGGCTTAGAAGCAGCCACCCTTTAAAGAAAGCGTAATAGCTCACTGATCGAGTCGTCCTGCGCGGAAGATGTAACGGGGCTAAGCCAGTCACCGAAGCTGCGGACGCACGCAAGTGCGTGGTAGGAGAGCGTTCTGTAAGCCTGTGAAGGTGTCTTGTAAAGGATGCTGGAGGTATCAGAAGTGCGAATGCTGACATGAGTAGCGATAAAGGGGGTGAAAGGCCCCCTCGCCGTAAGCCCAAGGTTTCCTACGCAACGTTCATCGGCGTAGGGTGAGTCGGCCCCTAAGGCGAGGCAGAGATGCGTAGCTGATGGGAAGCAGGTTAATATTCCTGCACCGTCGTATGATGCGATGGGGGGACGGATCGCGGAAGGTTGTCCGGGTGTTGGAAGTCCCGGTCCCTGCATTGGAGAAGGCGCTCAGGCAAATCCGGGCGCGGAATTCAAGGATGCGGGGCGAGCGGCCTAGTGCTGCGAAGCAATTGGAAGTGGTTCCAAGAAAAGCCTCTAAGCTTCAGTCATACGAGACCGTACCGCAAACCGACACAGGTGGGCGAGATGAGTATTCTAAGGCGCTTGAGAGAACTCGGGAGAAGGAACTCGGCAAATTGGTACCGTAACTTCGGGATAAGGTACGCCCTGGTAGCTTGACTGGCCTGCGCCAGAAGGGTGACGGGGTTGCAATAAAATGGTGGCTGCGACTGTTTAATAAAAACACAGCACTCTGCAAACACGAAAGTGGACGTATAGGGTGTGACGCCTGCCCGGTGCCGGAAGATTAAATGATGGGGTGCAAGCTCTTGATTGAAGTCCCGGTAAACGGCGGCCGTAACTATAACGGTCCTAAGGTAGCGAAATTCCTTGTCGGGTAAGTTCCGACCTGCACGAATGGCGTAACGATGGCCACACTGTCTCCTCCCGAGACTCAGCGAAGTTGAAGTGTTTGTGATGATGCAATCTCCCCGCGGCTAGACGGAAAGACCCCATGAACCTTTACTGTAGCTTTGCATTGGACTTTGAACCGATCTGTGTAGGATAGGTGGGAGGCTTTGAAGCGTGGACGCTAGTTCACGTGGAGCCGTCCTTGAAATACCACCCTGGTTTGTTTGAGGTTCTAACCTTGGCCCGTGAATCCGGGTCGGGGACAGTGCATGGTAGGCAGTTTGACTGGGGCGGTCTCCTCCCAAAGTGTAACGGAGGAGTTCGAAGGTACGCTTGGTACGGTCGGACATCGTACCTAAAGTGCAATGGCAAAAGCGTGCTTAACTGCGAGACCGACAAGTCGAGCAGGTGCGAAAGCAGGACATAGTGATCCGGTGGTTCTGAATGGAAGGGCCATCGCTCAACGGATAAAAGGTACTCTGGGGATAACAGGCTGATACCGCCCAAGAGTTCATATCGACGGCGGTGTTTGGCACCTCGATGTCGGCTCATCTCATCCTGGGGCTGTAGCCGGTCCCAAGGGTATGGCTGTTCGCCATTTAAAGAGGTACGTGAGCTGGGTTTAAAACGTCGTGAGACAGTTTGGTCCCTATCTGCCGTGGGCGTTGGAATCTTGACGGGGGCTGCTCCTAGTACGAGAGGACCGGAGTGGACGTACCGCTGGTGTACCTGTTGTCTCGCCAGAGGCATCGCAGGGTAGCTATGTACGGAAGAGATAACCGCTGAAAGCATCTAAGCGGGAAACTCGCCTGAAGATGAGGATTCCCTGGAGGCTTGACCTCCTTGAAGGGTCGTTCGAGACCAGGACGTTGATAGGCTGGGTGTGGAAGCGCAGTAATGCGTTAAGCTAACCAGTACTAATTGCCCGTAAGGCTTGATCCTATAACCAGTGTGTTTTACCTGGTGTGTGTGATCGCGACTGTGCCGAAACAGTTGACACAAGACGCACAACCCCAACTACATCCCTATTCGCAGCGTTGGCCTCAACCCCAGCGTTGCAACCCCTTATGCCTGGTGACCATAGCGAGTTGGAACCACCCCTTCCCATCCCGAACAGGTCCGTGAAACGACTCCGCGCCGATGATAGTGCGGATTACCCGTGTGAAAGTAGGTCATCGCCAGGCTCTTATACCGCAAAACCCCTCGACAGCTGATGCTGCGAGGGGTTTTGTCTTTTCCGGTTGTCGGTGTGCGTGCCGCCGGCGCCCGCCAGGCGGCCTAAGAGCGTCCAGGAGCTGCGCCGGAAAGCCCTATAGGGTGAGAACGCAGAAATCTAAACTGCGCTTGTGGGAGCGATCAGGCGGCGTCAAGCGCCACGCTGGAACGCCTTCCCTAGTCTGAACAAGTACAGCATCCGCAACGGAAAGTGCTTGACAGGCGAGGTGAACAGCCCCATAATCGATAGTTCTCTGCGGAGAGGTGCCCGAGTGGCTAAAGGGGGCAGACTGTAAATCTGTTGGCTTACGCCTACGCTGGTTCGAATCCAGCCCTCTCCACCAGAATGTAAGACAGCAGCCGGCAGTGCCGGTGAAGAAGCAGGAAAGAACCGGGCGGGTGTAGCTCAATGGTAGAGCAGAAGCCTTCCAAGCTTACGACGAGGGTTCGATTCCCTTCACCCGCTCCAGTCGCGCGGTTGCTGTCAAAGTAGTACGTCAAGTTTCGCCCATGTGGCTCAGTGGTAGAGCACTCCCTTGGTAAGGGAGAGGTCGGCAGTTCGATCCTGCCCATGGGCACCAATACCACGCACTGGCAATATCGCTACCGAGACAGGAGTCGCGAAATGGCAAAGGAAAAGTTCGAGCGGACCAAGCCGCACGTGAACGTTGGTACGATTGGTCACGTTGACCATGGCAAGACCACGCTGACGGCAGCGATCGCTACGGTGCTGGCTGCGAAGTTCGGTGGTGCCGCCAAAAAGTACGACGAAATCGACGCAGCGCCGGAAGAAAAGGCACGCGGTATTACCATCAATACCGCCCACGTCGAGTACGAAACGGCCAACCGCCACTACGCGCACGTTGACTGCCCGGGCCACGCTGACTATGTGAAGAACATGATCACGGGTGCTGCCCAGATGGACGGCGCAATCCTGGTGTGCTCGGCCGCTGACGGCCCGATGCCGCAAACGCGTGAGCACATCCTGCTGGCCCGCCAGGTTGGCGTGCCTTACATCATCGTGTTCCTGAACAAGTGCGACATGGTGGACGACGCTGAACTGCTCGAGCTGGTCGAGATGGAAGTTCGCGAGCTGCTGTCGAAGTACGAGTTCCCCGGCGACGACACCCCGATCATCAAGGGTTCGGCCAAGCTGGCGCTGGAAGGCGACAAGGGCGAGCTGGGCGAAGTGGCCATCATGAACCTGGCCGACGCCCTGGACAACTACATCCCGACGCCGGAGCGTGCCGTTGACGGTACCTTCCTGATGCCGGTGGAAGACGTGTTCTCGATCTCGGGTCGCGGCACCGTGGTGACCGGCCGTATCGAGCGTGGCGTGATCAAGGTCGGCGAAGAAATCGAAATCGTCGGTATCCGCCCGACCGTGAAGACCACCTGCACCGGCGTGGAAATGTTCCGCAAGCTGCTGGACCAGGGTCAAGCTGGCGACAACGTCGGCCTGCTGCTGCGCGGTACCAAGCGTGAAGACGTCGAGCGCGGCCAAGTGCTGTGCAAGCCGGGTTCGATCAAGCCGCACACCCACTTCACCGGCGAGGTGTACATCCTGTCGAAGGACGAAGGCGGCCGTCACACCCCGTTCTTCAACAACTACCGCCCGCAGTTCTACTTCCGTACCACCGACGTGACCGGCTCGATCGAGCTGCCGGCGGACAAGGAAATGGTGATGCCGGGTGACAACGTGTCGATCACCGTCAAGCTGATCGCCCCGATCGCCATGGAAGAAGGCCTGCGCTTCGCTATCCGTGAAGGCGGCCGTACCGTCGGCGCCGGCGTCGTGGCAAAGATCCTCGACTAAGTTGTTCGATAGCGAACGCGGCACCAACCGGCCGCGTTCGTTGCCAGAAAGGGGTTGGCGCGTGCGTCGGCCCCCAGTTGTTTTAGGGGTATAGCTCAACTGGCAGAGCGTCGGTCTCCAAAACCGAAGGTTGGGGGTTCGATTCCCTCTGCCCCTGCCAAATCAATCAGCCGCGTCGCGAAGAACAATCGTGACGCGGCTTAGTCTCGTTTGCGAAACATGGCCAATCCCAATGTTGAAACCGTGAACGCCAACAGCGGCAAGTGGATGCTCGGCGTCGCGGTGCTGCTGGTGGTTGCCGGTGTCATCGGTTTCTATGCACTAGCACAGCAACCGTCTTATGTACGTGGCGCTGCGCTGTTCGGCGGCATTGCACTGGGTATCGTGGTTGCGCTGGTGTCGGCACCAGGCAAGGACTTTATCGGGTTCGCCAAGGAATCGTACCGGGAAGTTCGCAAGGTCGTCTGGCCGACGCGCAAGGAGTCCGGGCAGATGACGGGACTGGTCTTCGTCTTTGTCGTCATCATGGCACTGTTCCTGTGGTCGGCGGACAAGCTCATCGAGTGGATCGTCTTCTCGCTCGTGTTGGGCTGGAAATAAGAGGTAGCACATGACGGATAACGCTCAGCAGGAAACCACCGCGCCGGAATCGCCTTCGTCGAAGAAGCGCTGGTATGTCGTGCATGCCTACTCCGGTATGGAGAAGAGCGTGCAACGCGCGCTGCAGGAGCGCATCGAGCGCGCCGAGATGCAGGACAAGTTTGGCCGCATCCTGGTGCCTTCCGAAGAAGTCGTGGAAATCAAGGGCGGGCACAAGTCGGTCACCGAACGCCGTTTCTTCCCGGGCTACGTGCTGGTGGAAATGGAAATGACCGACGAAACCTGGCACCTGGTGAAGAACACCAGCAAGGTCACCGGCTTCGTGGGCGGCGCCCGCAACCGCCCGAGCCCGATTTCGCAGCGCGAAGTCGACAAGATCATGACCCAGATGCAGGAAGGGGTCGAGAAACCGCGTCCCAAGACGCTGTTCGAAGTGGGCGAAATGGTGCGGGTCAAGGATGGCCCGTTCACCGACTTCAACGGCAACGTCGAGGAAGTGAACTACGAGAAGTCGCGCCTGCGCGTCTCGGTCACGATCTTCGGGCGCGCAACGCCGGTCGAGCTCGAGTTCGGCCAGGTCGAGAAGGTTTAAGGAATTTGCCGGCTGCAGCCTGAAAGGGCGGCAACTGGCAACGGCGACGCTGCCCCGGTGGCGGCGCCAAGAGGAGCGTGAGGCCGTGCCGACGGTGCGGCGACAGCGCGTTACGACTCAACAGGATCGCATCCCGAAAGAGCGATCCGGATTGGAGTAGAGATGGCCAAGAAGATCATTGGCTTTATCAAGCTGCAGATTCCGGCTGGTAAGGCAAATCCCTCCCCGCCCGTTGGTCCCGCACTGGGTCAGCGTGGTCTGAACATCATGGAGTTCTGCAAGGCGTTCAACGCCCAGACCCAAGGCATGGAGCCTGGTCTGCCGGTGCCGGTGGTGATTACCGCCTTCGCCGACAAGAGCTTCACGTTCGTGATGAAGTCGCCCCCCGCGACCGTGCTGATCAAGAAGGCAGCCGGCGTGACCAAGGGTTCGCCGAAGCCGCACACGGACAAGGTTGGCAAGATCACCCGCGCCCAGGCTGAAGAAATCGCCAAGGCCAAGAACGCTGACCTGACCGCCGCCGACCTGGACGCCGCCGTGCGTACCATCGCCGGTTCGGCTCGTTCGATGGGCATCACCGTGGAGGGTCTGTAAATGGCTAAGGTTTCCAAGCGCGTCGCCGCCAACAAGGCGAAGATCGAGCGTACCAAGTTCTACCCGATCGACGAGGCCCTGGGCCTGGTGAAGGGCTGCGCCTCGGCGAAGTTCGACGAATCGATCGATGTGGCCGTGCAACTGGGCATCGACGCCAAGAAGTCGGACCAGGTGGTTCGTGGCTCCGTGGTGCTGCCCGCCGGTACCGGCAAGTCGGTGCGCGTGGCTGTGTTCGCCCAGGGTGAGAAGGCCGAAGCCGCCAAGGCCGCCGGTGCTGACATCGTCGGCATGGAAGACCTGGCTGAGCAAGTCAAGGCCGGCAACCTGAACTTCGACGTCGTGATCGCTTCGCCGGACACGATGCGTATCGTCGGTACGCTGGGCCAGATCCTGGGCCCGCGCGGCCTGATGCCGAACCCGAAGGTTGGCACCGTGACCCCCGACGTGGCCCAGGCCGTGAAGAACGCCAAGGCCGGTCAGGTCCAGTTCCGTGTCGACAAGGCCGGCATCATCCACGCCACCATCGGCCGTCGTTCGTTCGAAGACACCGCGCTGAAGAGCAACCTGGCGGCGCTGCTGGACGCGCTGGTCAAGGCCAAGCCGGCTACCAGCAAGGGCGTGTACCTGCGCAAGGTTGCCGTCTCGTCGACCATGGGCGTTGGCGTGCGTGTCGACCAGGGTACGCTGGCTGCCTGAGCTGACGGCAAATTGCTGACCGGAACCCGATAACGCTGGTCGGCAAGAAGAATTGAAGACCCTGGCCAATGGCGGGGGTCGTCTCCGGACCGCGAGGGATGGAGCAAGGCTTTGGGCAGTGGTGTCCGGCCGGATGCGCAAGCATATCGGCGGGCACTGCTGGTTATCAAAGACCGCTGGTGTCCTTGTCTGCGGCAGTGATGCGGAAAGGGCTTAATCGGTCGGAACGTGCGGGAAGGCTTCCCAGCCTGAGCGACGTCTTCCGGCCAGCCAGCGCAGATGGCGCACCCGAAGGGATTGAAGAAGCCGGGCACTGCCCCGGTCGATTCGGGCCAATCGGACGCCGTTCGTTTGTGCTGACGTGAAGGCTCCGGTATTGCCGGAGAGACAGCGTCATTTTGGAGCTTAACCGTGCCACTCAATATTGAAGATAAGAAGGCCGTCGTTGCTGAGGTCTCGGCGCAAGTCGCCAAGGCCCAGACCATCGTCGTGGCCGAATATCGCGGCATTGCGGTTGGCGATCTGACCAAGCTGCGTGCTGCCGCTCGCCAGCAAGGCGTGTACCTGCGTGTTCTGAAGAACACGCTGGCCCGCCGTGCCGTCGAAGGTACGCCGTTTGCAGGCCTCGCAGAGCAGATGACCGGTCCGCTGATCTACGGTATTTCCGAAGATGCAGTGTCGTCGGCCAAGGTTCTGAACGACTTCGCCAAGACCAACGACAAGCTGGTCCTGCGCGCTGGGTCGTATGACGGCAAGGTTCTCGACGCTGCCGCCGTGAAGGCGCTGGCCTCGATCCCGAGCCGCGACGAACTGATTGCTCAGCTGCTGGGCGTGATGCAGGCACCGGTGTCGGGCTTCGCCCGTCTGCTGGCTGCACTGGCTGCCAAGAACGCAGAAGGCGCTCCCGCGGAAGCGGAAGCCGCCGGCGCCTAAGGCAATCCAGGCCTCGCATCGAAAGATCGCATTACCGATACCGAATCAAATCTAGTAGGAGTATTTCAAATGGCAATCACCAAAGACGACATCCTGGAAGCCGTTGGCGCGATGTCCGTGATGGAACTGAACGACCTGGTCAAGGCGTTCGAAGAGAAGTTTGGCGTGTCCGCCGCTGCCATGGCCGTGGCTGCTGCCCCGGGCGCTGCCGCTGCTGCTGCCGAAGAACAGACCGAATTCAACGTGATCCTGGCCGAAGTCGGCGCCAACAAGGTTGGCGTGATTAAGGCTGTTCGCGAAATCACCGGTCTGGGCCTGAAGGAAGCCAAGGATCTGGTCGATGGCGCACCGAAGCCCGTCAAGGAAGGCGTGGACAAGGCCGCTGCTGCCGAAGCCAAGAAGAAGCTGGAAGACGCCGGCGCAAAGGTCGACGTCAAGTAATGCAGTGCTCGCGTGCCCTTGCGGCACGCGAATGGGGCTGGCAAAGGGAAATTCCCGGCGCCAGCCTTTTTGCGCTTGTGCGATTGTGTTTTAGTCACCACTCCGCACAGCAACAAAGTCGTAAAAAGTGATGTTTGCGATCCCCGGCAGGACTTGATTTGCCGGCGATTCAGCAGAGGCCAAACATCAGTGGCACACTAAGGGGTTGCTGCTGATGTTTGTCTTCTGAACCGACTGCAGAAGACAAGTTTGGTCGGGTGTCCCCCGGGCGAGTACAGGCGTTGCGCTGATGCGACGACCACACCGCCCGCAGCGTGCGGACACCGTCAGCCAGAGGTTGGTAGCGGCCAACCGCCAAATCCCCTCCCAGTCGCTGAACACCTCAGGCGCGGCCAGGTCCAGCCGTCCTGCGATGATTCGGAGATCCCATGGCGTACAGCTTCACCGAAAAGAAGCGCATTCGCAAAAGTTTTGCGAAGCGTGCGACGGTACATCAGGTTCCATTCCTGCTTGCCACCCAGATTGAATCCTACACCCAGTTCTTGCAAGCGGAAACGCCGACCGCGCGTCGCAAGACTGAAGGCCTCCAGGCCGCTTTCAACGCAATTTTCCCGATCTCCTCGCATAACGGGCTCGCCCGTATGGAGTTCGTCTCCTATCACCTGTCCAACCCGCCGTTCGACGTCAAGGAGTGTCAACAGCGTGGCCTGACCTTCCACTCGGCCCTGCGCGCCAAGGTTCGCCTGATCATCAACGATCGCGAGAATCCTGGCAAGGTCAAGGAAGTGAAGGAACAGGAAGTCTACATGGGCGAAATCCCACTGATGACTTCCACCGGTTCGTTCGTGATTAACGGCACCGAGCGTGTCATCGTCTCGCAGCTGCACCGCTCGCCGGGCGTGTTCTTCGAGCACGACAAGGGCAAGACCCACAGCTCGGGCAAGCTGCTGTTCTCGGCACGTATCATCCCCTACCGCGGTTCGTGGCTGGACTTCGAATTCGACCCGAAGGACATCCTGTACTTCCGCGTCGACCGCCGCCGCAAGATGCCGGTGACGATCCTGCTGAAGTCGATCGGCCTGACCCCGGAACAGATCCTCGCGCACTTCTTCGTGTTCGACAACTTCACGCTGCAGTCGGAAGGCGCGCAGCTGGAGTTCGTGCCCGAGCGCCTGCGCGGTGAAGTCGCACGCTTCGACATCGCCGACAAGAACGGTCGCGTGGTGGTCGAGAAGGACAAGCGGATCAACGCCAAGCATATCCGCGACCTGGACTCGGCCGGCACCAAGCTGATCAGCGTGCCGGAAGACTACCTGCTGGGCCGCGTGCTGGCCAAGAACATCATCGACCCGGATACCGGCGAGGTGATTGCCAACGCCAACGACGAGCTGACTGAAACGCTGCTGGAAAACCTGCGCGAAGCCGGCGTCAAGCAGATCCAGACCCTGTACACCAACGACCTGGATCAGGGCCCGTACATGTCGCAGACCCTGCGCGTGGACGAGACCGCCGACCAGACCGCTGCGCGTATCGCGATCTACCGCATGATGCGCCCGGGCGAGCCGCCGACCGAAGAAGCGGTGGAAGCGCTGTTCCAGCGCCTGTTCTACAGCGAAGAGTCGTACGACCTGTCGCGCGTTGGCCGCATGAAGGTCAACAGCCGCCTGGGCCGCCCCAGCGGCGAAGGCGCCATGGTGCTGCAGGACGAGGACATCCTCGAGACCATCAAGATCCTGGTCAACCTGCGCAACGGCAAGGGTGAGGTCGATGACATCGATCACCTGGGCAACCGTCGCGTGCGTTGCGTCGGCGAACTGGCCGAAAACCAGTTCCGCGCCGGCCTGTCGCGCGTGGAGCGTGCTGTCAAGGAACGTCTGGGCCAGGCCGAGACCGAGAACCTGATGCCGCACGACCTGATCAACTCGAAGCCGATCTCGTCGGCGATCCGCGAGTTCTTCGGTTCGTCGCAGCTGTCGCAGTTCATGGACCAGACCAACCCGCTGTCCGAGATCACGCACAAGCGCCGTGTCTCCGCACTGGGCCCGGGCGGTCTGACGCGCGAGCGCGCCGGCTTTGAAGTCCGCGACGTGCACCCGACCCACTATGGCCGCGTGTGCCCGATCGAAACGCCGGAAGGTCCGAACATTGGTCTGATCAACTCGCTGGCACTGTACGCGCGCCTGAACGAGTACGGCTTCCTGGAAACCCCGTACCGCAAGGTCGAGAACAGCAAGCTGACCGACCAGGTCGACTACCTGTCCGCTATCGAGGAAGGCAAGTACGTGGTGGCGCAGGCCAATGCAACCGTCGACGCCGAAGGCATCCTCACCGACGAACTGGTGTCGGCGCGTGAAGGCTCCGAGCGTGAAACCCGTATGGTCACGCCGGACCGCGTGCAGTACATCGACGTGGCGCCGTCGCAGATCGTGTCGGCCGCTGCCTCGCTGGTGCCGTTCCTGGAACACGATGACGCGAACCGTGCACTGATGGGCGCGAACATGCAGCGTCAGGCTGTGCCTTGCCTGCGTCCGGACAAGCCGCTGGTCGGTACCGGCATCGAGCGCACCGTTGCGGTCGACTCGGGTACGGCCGTGCAGGCGATGCGTGGCGGTGTGGTCGACTATGTCGACGCGATGCGTATCGTGATCCGCGTGAACGACGACGAAGCCGTGGCCGGTGAAGTCGGCGTGGACATCTACAACCTGATCAAGTACACGCGCTCGAACCAGAACACCAACATCAACCAGCGTCCGATGGTCAAGGTTGGCGATATCGTTGCCCGCAACGATGTGATCGCCGACGGCGCCTCGACCGACCTGGGTGAACTGGCACTGGGCCAGAACATGCTGGTGGCGTTCATGCCGTGGAACGGCTACAACTTCGAGGATTCGATCCTGATCTCGGAGCGTGTGGTGGCCGAAGACCGCTATACCTCGATCCACATCGAGGAACTGTCGGTCGTTGCCCGCGACACCAAGCTGGGACCGGAAGAAATCACGCGGGATATCTCGAACCTGGCCGAAGCCCAGCTGGCTCGCCTGGACGAGTCGGGCATCACCTACATCGGCGCTGAAGTTGAAGCCGGCGACGTGCTGGTGGGCAAGGTCACGCCGAAGGGCGAGACCCAGCTGACCCCGGAAGAGAAGCTGCTGCGCGCGATCTTCGGCGAGAAGGCATCGGACGTGAAGGACACCTCGCTGCGTGTGCCCTCGGGCATGAGCGGCATCGTGATCGACGTCCAGGTCTTCACCCGCGAAGGCGTGACCCGCGACAAGCGTGCCCAGTCGATCATCGACGACGAACTGAAGCGCTACCGCCTGGACCTGAACGACCAGCTGCGTATCGTGGAAGGCGACGCGTTCCAGCGTCTGGAGCGCCTGTTGCTCGACAAGACCGTCAACGGCGGTCCGAAGAAGCTGGCCAAGGGCGCCAAGCTGACCAAGGAGTACCTGGCCGATATCGACAAGTACCACTGGTTCGACATCCGCCCGGCCGACGAGGACGTGGCTGCCCAGCTGGAAGCCGTCAAGGAAGCCATCGAGCAGAAGCGTCACGAGTTCGACCTGGCCTTCGAAGAGAAGCGCAAGAAGCTCACGCAGGGCGACGAACTGCCGCCGGGCGTGATCAAGATGGTCAAGGTGTACCTGGCCGTCAAGCGCCGCCTGCAGCCTGGCGACAAGATGGCAGGCCGTCACGGTAACAAGGGTGTCGTGTCCAAGATCACCCCGATCGAAGACATGCCCTACATGGCCGACGGCACGCCTGCCGACATCGTGCTGAATCCGCTGGGCGTGCCTTCGCGGATGAACGTGGGTCAGATTCTCGAGACGCACCTGGGCTGGGCCGCGCGCGGTCTGGGCGAGCGCATCGGCAACATGCTGAAGGCGCAAGCCAAGGCAGCCGAAGTTCGCAACCTGCTCACGCAGATCTACAACGAGAGTGGCAAGGTCGAAGACCTCGACAGCCTGTCGGATTCGGAAGTCCTGGAACTGGCCGAGAACCTGAAGAAGGGCGTGCCGTTCGCGACGCCGGTGTTCGATGGTGCGCATGAGGACGAAATCCGCCGCATGCTGGACCTCGCCTATCCGGAAGAGATTGCGAAGGAGAAGGGCCTGACTGCTTCCAAGCAGCAGGTCACGCTGCACGACGGCCGCACCGGCGAAGCGTTCGAGCGTCCGGTCACGCTGGGTGTGATGCACATGCTGAAGCTGCACCACCTGGTCGACGACAAGATGCACGCACGTTCCACCGGCCCGTACTCGCTGGTGACGCAGCAGCCGCTGGGTGGTAAAGCCCAGTTCGGTGGCCAGCGTTTCGGTGAGATGGAAGTGTGGGCACTGGAAGCCTACGGCGCATCGTATGTGCTGCAGGAAATGCTGACGGTCAAGTCCGATGACGTGAACGGCCGTACCAAGGTGTACGAGAACATCGTCAAGGGCGAGCACTCGATCGACGCCGGCATGCCGGAATCGTTCAACGTGCTGGTGAAGGAAATCCGCTCGCTGGGTATCGACATCGATCTCGATCGCTACTGATCGGGCAGGTGAGGGGAGCCGGTTGCGGCCGGCTCCCTGTCGACGAAACAGCGGCAAGGATTTCCCACAGGATGAATGCCATCGACCCGGACAGATTCCGGGGCGGTGGCGAAACAAGGAGTTGCAATGAAAGCATTGCTCGATCTCTTTAAGCAGGTTCAGCAGGAAGAGCAGTTCGACGCGATCAAGATCGGCCTGGCCTCGCCCGAGAAGATCCGTTCGTGGTCGTACGGCGAAGTGAAGAAGCCGGAAACGATCAACTACCGTACCTTCAAGCCGGAGCGCGACGGCCTGTTCTGCGCCAAGATCTTTGGCCCGATCAAGGACTACGAGTGCCTGTGCGGCAAGTACAAGCGCCTGAAGCACCGTGGCGTGATCTGCGAGAAGTGCGGCGTTGAAGTGACGCTGGCCAAGGTGCGCCGCGAGCGCATGGGCCACATCGAACTGGCCGCGCCGACCGCGCACATCTGGTTCCTGAAGTCGCTGCCGTCGCGTCTGGGCATGGTGCTCGACATGACGCTGCGCGACATCGAGCGCGTGCTGTACTTTGAAGCATTCGTGGTGCTCGAACCCGGCATGACCCCGCTCAAGAAGAGCCAGATCATGTCGGAGGACGACTACCTGGCGAAGTGCGACGAGTACGGCGAGGGCGAGTTCGTCGCCATGATGGGTGCCGAGGGCATCCGTGAACTGCTGCGCGGCATCGACATCGAGAAGCAGATCGAACAGATCCGCGCCGAGCTGCAGGCCACCGGTTCCGAAGCCAAGATCAAGAAGTTTGCCAAGCGCCTGAAGGTGCTCGAGGCCTTCCAGCGTTCGGGCATCAAGCCCGAGTGGATGATCCTCGAAGTGCTGCCGGTGCTGCCGCCCGAGCTGCGTCCGCTGGTGCCCCTGGACGGCGGCCGCTTTGCGACCTCGGACCTGAACGACCTGTATCGCCGCGTCATCAACCGTAACAACCGCCTGAAGCGTCTGCTGGAACTGAAGGCGCCTGAAATCATCGTGCGCAACGAAAAGCGCATGCTGCAGGAAGCAGTTGACTCGCTGCTGGACAACGGCCGTCGCGGCAAGGCGATGACCGGCGCCAACAAGCGTCCGCTGAAGTCCCTGGCCGAAATGATCAAGGGCAAGGGCGGCCGTTTCCGTCAGAACCTGCTGGGCAAGCGCGTCGACTACTCGGGCCGTTCGGTCATCGTGGTGGGCCCGACGCTGAAGCTGCACCAGTGCGGCCTGCCCAAGCTGATGGCGCTCGAGCTGTTCAAGCCCTTCATTTTCCACAAGCTGGAAACGATGGGCATCGCCACCACCATCAAGGCGGCGAAGAAGGAAGTCGAAAGCCAGACGCCGGTGGTGTGGGACATCCTCGAAGAGGTGATCCGCGAGCACCCGGTGATGCTGAACCGTGCGCCGACGCTGCACCGCCTGGGTATCCAGGCGTTCGAGCCGGTGCTGATCGAAGGCAAGGCCATCCAGCTGCACCCGCTGGTCTGCGCGGCGTTCAACGCCGACTTCGACGGTGACCAGATGGCTGTCCACGTCCCGCTGTCGCTGGAAGCGCAGATGGAAGCCCGCACGCTGATGCTGGCCTCCAACAACGTGCTGTTCCCGGCCAACGGCGACCCGTCGATCGTCCCGTCGCAAGACGTGGTGCTGGGTCTGTACTACACGACCCGCGACAAGATCAACGGCCGCGGCGAGGGCATGACCTTCGCCGACATCAGCGAAGTGATCCGCGCCTACGAGAACAAGGAAGTCGAGCTGGCTTCCCGCGTGAACGTGCGTATCACCGAGTATGAGCTGGTCGACAAGGACGCCGAGGGCGACGCCCGTTTCGCACCCAAGATCACGCTGCAGGCCACCACGGTCGGCCGCGCGATCCTGTCCGAGATTCTGCCGAAGGGGCTGCCGTTCTCGGTGCTGAACAAGCCGCTCAAGAAGAAGGAAATCTCGCGCCTGATCAACACCGCGTTCCGCAAGTGCGGCCTGCGCGAGACCGTGATCTTCGCCGACAAGCTGCTGCAGTCGGGCTTCCGCCTGGCAACCCGCGCCGGTATCTCGATCGCCATCGACGACATGCTGGTGCCGCCGCAGAAGGAAAAGATCATCGCCGAGGCCTCGGCCAAGGTGAAGGAATACGACAAGCAGTACATGTCGGGCCTGGTGACCGACCAGGAGCGCTACAACAACGTCGTGGACATCTGGGGCGCCGCCGGCGACCAGGTGGGCAAGGCGATGATGGAGCAGCTCCAGCACGAAGACGTGGTCGACCGCGAAGGCAAGACCGTGAAGCAAGAGTCGTTCAACTCCATCTACATGATGGCCGACTCGGGCGCACGGGGCTCGGCAGCGCAGATCCGCCAGCTGGCGGGGATGCGTGGCCTGATGGCCAAGCCGGACGGCTCGATCATTGAAACGCCGATTACGGCGAACTTCCGTGAAGGCCTGAACGTTCTGCAGTACTTCATCTCGACCCACGGCGCCCGTAAGGGCCTGGCCGATACGGCACTGAAGACCGCGAACTCGGGTTACCTGACTCGTCGTCTGGTCGACGTGACGCAGGATCTGGTCGTGGTGGAAGACGATTGCGGCACCTCCAACGGCGTGGCCATGAAGGCCCTGGTCGAAGGCGGTGAAGTGATCGAAGCCCTGCGCGACCGTATCCTCGGCCGTGTGACCGTGGCCGATGTGGTGAACCCGGAAACCCAGGAAACCGCGATCGAAACTGGCACGCTGCTGGACGAAGACCTGGTCGAGCTGATCGACGCGATCGGCGTGGACGAAGTCAAGGTCCGCACCCCGCTGTCGTGCGACACACGCTACGGCCTGTGCGGCAAGTGCTATGGCCGCGACCTGGGCCGCGGCGTACTGGTGAACTCCGGCGAAGCGGTTGGCGTGATTGCCGCCCAGTCGATTGGTGAGCCGGGCACGCAGCTGACCATGCGTACGTTCCACATCGGTGGTGCGGCATCGCGTGCGGCAGTGGCATCGAGCGTGGAAGCCAAGGCAACCGGTACCGTGCGTTTCACGGCGACTATGCGTTACGTCACCAATGCGAAGGGCGAACTGATCGTCATCTCGCGTTCGGGCGAGGCGCTGATCACCGACGACCACGGCCGCGAGCGCGAACGCCACAAGATCCCGTACGGCGCCACGCTGCTGGTGCAGGACGGCCAGGCCATCAAGGCTGGCACGCAGCTGGCCACGTGGGACGCGCTGACTCGCCCGATCGTTTCGGAATACACCGGTACGACCAAGTTCGAAAACGTCGAAGAAGGCGTGACCGTCGCCAAGCAGATGGACGAAGTGACGGGCCTGTCGACCCTGGTGGTGATCGACGCCAAGCGCCGCACGGCTGCAACCAAGGGCATCCGCCCGCAGGTGAAGCTGCTCGACGCCAGCGGCCAGGAAGTGAAGATCCCGGGCACGGACCACTCCGTGACCATCGGCTTCCAGGTCGGCGCGCTGATTACCGTGAAGGACGGCCAGCAGGTGCACGTGGGTGAAGTGCTCGCGCGTATCCCGACCGAATCGCAGAAGACCCGCGACATTACCGGTGGTCTGCCGCGTGTGGCCGAGCTGTTCGAAGCGCGTTCGCCGAAGGACGCCGCCGTGCTGGCGGAAGTCACCGGCACGACCTCGTTCGGCAAGGACACCAAGGGCAAGCAGCGCCTGGTCATTACCGACCTGGACGGCAATGCCCACGAGTTCCTGATCGCGAAGGAAAAGCAGGTGCTGGTGCACGACGGCCAAGTGGTGAACAAGGGCGAAATGATCGTGGAAGGTCCGGCGGATCCGCACGACATCCTGCGCCTGAAGGGCATCGAAGAGCTGGCGCACTACATCGTGGACGAAGTCCAGGACGTGTACCGTCTGCAGGGCGTGAAGATCAACGACAAGCACATCGAAGTGATTGTTCGTCAGATGCTGCGCCGCGTGCAGATCGCCGATGTCGGCGACACCAAGTTCATTCCGGGTGAACAGGTGGAGCGTTCGGAACTGCTCGACGAGAACGACCGCGTGATCGCCGAAGGCAAGCGTCCGGCTACCTACGAGAACCTGCTGCTGGGTATTACCAAGGCGTCGCTGTCGACCGACAGCTTCATCTCGGCGGCATCGTTCCAGGAAACCACGCGCGTGCTGACCGAAGCCGCGATCATGGGCAAGACCGACGACCTGCGTGGTCTGAAGGAAAACGTGATCGTCGGCCGCCTGATCCCGGCCGGTACCGGCCTGGCCTACCATCGTGCCCGCAAGGCGCGCGAGGCCTCCGAGCGCGAACGCGCCCAGGCGATCGCCGAAGAAGAGCAGTCGCTCTTCATCGAGCCGGCGCCGGTGGTGCAGGCGACGACCGAAGGCGAAGGCGACAACGTCTGAACGCAGTAAGCTGTTTGCCGCCGCAAGGCGGCCCGAAAGCCCGGCTGATCCAGCCGGGCTTTTTTTCGCCTGCACGCGGCGTTTGCTTTCGTGAGAAACGTCGGAGAGTTTGCCCTGCCGCCGCGGAAGCGGGGTCCCTTAGTGGTATGGTTACGGCTTTTCCGGCTTCAGCAATTCCGTTGTCTATGTCGCACGCGCTGGCGATCCTCAAAGATGTCTTCGGCTATCACGCCTTCCGCGGGCGCCAGGCCGAGATCATCGATCACGTCGCTACCGGCGGTGACTGCCTGGTGCTGATGCCGACCGGCGGCGGCAAGTCGCTGTGCTACCAGATCCCGGCGCTGCTGCGCCAGCGCGGCGGCGAGGGTGTTGGCATCGTCGTGTCGCCCCTGATCGCGCTGATGCAGGACCAGGTGGCGGCGCTGACCGAAGCGGGCGTCCGTGCCGCGGTGCTGAATTCGACGCTGAGTGGCTCGGAAGCGTCCGCGGTGGAGCGCGACCTGCTCGCCGGCCGCATCGAGATCCTCTACGTGGCGCCGGAACGGCTGATGACGCCGCGCTTCCAGGATTTGCTCGAACGCATTCGGGTCGGCCTCTTTGCCATCGACGAAGCGCACTGCGTGTCGCAGTGGGGCCATGACTTCCGGCCCGAGTACATCCAGCTGTCCGTGCTGCACGAGCGCTTCCCGTATGTGCCGCGCATTGCGCTGACAGCCACGGCCGACGCGCTCACGCGCAACGAGATCATCGAGCGCCTGGCGCTGGACGACGCCCGCGTCTTTATCTCCAGCTTCGACCGTCCCAACATCCGCTACCGCATCGTCGAGAAAGACAATGCGCGCCAGCAACTGCTGGCCTTCATCAAGGCCGAGCACACCGCGGCTGACGGCACACACGACAGCGGCATCGTTTATTGCCTGTCGCGCAAGAAGGTGGAGGACACCGCGCAGTGGCTGAGCGGGCACGGCATCAACGCGCTGCCGTACCACGCCGGCATGGACGGGCAGGTGCGCCAGCGCCATCAGGCGCGCTTCCGTGAGGAAGAAGGGCTGGTGATGGTGGCGACGATCGCCTTCGGCATGGGCATCGACAAGCCCGACGTCCGCTTTGTTGCCCACCTGGACCTGCCCAAGAGCATGGAAGGCTACTACCAGGAAACCGGCCGCGCCGGCCGAGACGGGCTGCCGGCCAATGCTTGGATGGCCTATGGCCTGGGTGACGTGGTGCAGCAGAAGCGCATGATCGACGAGTCCGAGGCGGACGAGGCCTTCAAGCGCGTGTCGTCGGCCAAGCTCGATGCGCTGCTGGGTTTGTGCGAGACCGCCGGGTGCCGGCGCGTGCGCATCCTGGCTTATTTCGACGAAACCAGCGAGCCGTGCGGCAACTGCGACACCTGCCTCGAGCCGCCCGCTACCTGGGACGGTACCCGCGAGGCGCAGATGGCTCTGTCGTGCGTGTACCGCACCGCGCAGGCCAGCCGCGTGCATTTTGGCGCGACCCACCTGGTCGACGTGCTGCGCGGCAACGCCTCGGAGAAGATCCGGCAGTGGGGCCATGACAAGGTATCGACCTTCGGCATTGGCAAGGATCGGTCGGTGCATGAATGGCACACCGTCTTTCGCCAGCTGATCGCCCAGGGCTGGCTGGTGATCGACCACGGCGGCCACGGCGCGCTGCTGCTAGGCGAGGGCGCGCGCGAGGTGCTCAAGGGCGAGCGGCAGATCATCCTGCGCCGCCAGGCTGCCAAGCCGGGCAAGTCCGGCGAGCGCGCGGCGCGCGGAACCCGCACCGATCACACCGCCGACATGGACGCCGACACCTTGGCCAACTGGGAGGCACTGCGCCGCTGGCGTACCGAGGCCGCGCGCGAGCATGGCGTCCCGGCCTACGTGATCTTCCACGATGCGACGCTGGCTGAACTGGCGCGCACCGCACCCGACTCGCTGTCGGCGATGCAGGGCATTCCCGGGATTGGTGCCTCCAAGCTGGAGCGCTATGGCCAAGGCATTCTGGACACGCTGCGCGGCGTCTAGTCTCAGGCGGCCCCCCGAATGTACAGGTTGGGTATACGACTTGACGGTATACGCTTCCCCTGCTAGAGTGCCAGATTCGAGTTTTTGGCTTTGGATTTCGCTCGCCCGTCGGACATGTGGCTTTCATGCCGCTGCCGGCAAGCCTCCCGGATCGGTTTGATGGACCGGTGGCGGCAGACGCGGGATCCGGGTGCCGGCTCGCGCTCTTTGGCATGCTGTTACCGCACAGTCCCGTCTCCAGAGCGCGTCCGCTCATCTCTCCCGCCCAAAACCCGTAGTTGCCTCTCCTTCCTGGCCCATGCCGGTGCGAGGGGCGTTTTTCGTAAAACCAAGCTGGATTGAACAATGCCAACTATCAACCAACTGGTTCGCAAGCCGCGCGTCTCTGAAGTCGTCAAGAGCAAGAGCCCGGCGCTTGAGAACTGCCCCCAGCGCCGTGGTGTGTGCACCCGCGTGTACACCACGACGCCGAAGAAGCCGAACTCGGCACTGCGTAAGGTTGCCAAGGTGCGCCTGACCAACGGTTTCGAAGTCATTTCGTACATCGGCGGTGAAGGCCACAACCTGCAGGAACACTCGGTCGTGCTGATCCGCGGTGGCCGTGTGAAGGATCTGCCGGGTGTGCGTTACCACATCGTCCGTGGCTCGCTCGACTTGCAAGGCGTGAAGGACCGCAAGCAGGCTCGTTCGAAGTACGGCGCGAAGCGTCCGAAGGCAGCCTAAGCTTAAGCAGCCTGGGTCGGAAAGACCCGAAGCAACAAACGATAGCCTGTGGCGCGAGTCATGGTGCTGTCACCAGGCGGCGGTACAACGGAGCGCCTTTTTGGCAACCGTGCCGTCGAGTAAGTGGTCACCCGGCGAATTTGCTGCAAAAGAATGCAAGCTAGTTGGTGGCCGGAGAGCGGGAACAACTGACCGCGCTCTCAACTGAATCTAAAGGAAAGAAGATGCCACGTCGTCGTGAAGTCCCCAAGCGGGATGTTCTGCCTGATCCGAAGTTCGGCAACGTTGAAGTTGCCAAGTTTATGAACGTGCTGATGCTGGACGGCAAGAAGTCGGTTGCCGAACGTATCGTCTATGGCGCGTTCGACCAGATCGAAAAGAAGGCAGGCAAGGCCCCCATCGAAGTGTTCTCCGTTGCCATCAACAACGTGAAGCCGGTGGTGGAAGTGAAGAGCCGTCGCGTGGGCGGCGCCAACTATCAGGTTCCGGTCGAAGTCCGTCCGTCGCGTCGTCTGGCATTGGCGATGCGTTGGCTGCGCGAGGCCGCGAAGAAACGCAGCGAGAAGTCGATGGCGCTGCGCCTGGCAGGTGAGCTGCTGGAAGCATCGGAAGGCCGTGGCGGCGCAATGAAGAAGCGTGACGAAGTGCACCGCATGGCCGAAGCCAACAAGGCGTTCTCGCATTTCCGCTTCTAAGCGCGCGATAGCGTTTGTTGGTTGCCGGGCGGGCTGTGTTTTTACACATCTCGCCCGTTTGTGTTAGGGGCGCGGGCCATGAGATGCCGGCGCCTCACGGACGAATAGAGGATTAAAGTGGCTCGTAAGACTCCCATTGAGCGCTACCGCAATATCGGTATCTCGGCTCACATTGACGCGGGTAAAACCACCACGACCGAGCGCATCCTGTTCTACACCGGTGTGAACCACAAGATCGGTGAAGTGCATGATGGCGCGGCCACCATGGACTGGATGGAGCAGGAGCAGGAGCGCGGCATCACGATTACCTCCGCTGCTACCACCGCCTTCTGGAAGGGCATGGCCGGCAACTACCCCGAGCATCGCTTCAACATCATCGACACCCCGGGCCACGTGGACTTCACCATCGAGGTGGAGCGTTCCATGCGCGTGCTGGACGGCGCGTGCATGGTGTACTGCGCAGTGGGTGGCGTGCAGCCGCAGTCGGAAACCGTCTGGCGTCAGGCCAACAAGTACGGCGTGCCGCGTCTGGCATTCGTCAACAAGATGGACCGTACCGGCGCGAACTTCTTCAAGGTCTATGACCAGCTGAAGACCCGCCTGAAGGCCAACCCGGTGCCCGTCGTGGTGCCGATCGGCGCTGAAGACGGCTTCCAAGGCGTCGTCGATCTGTTGGAAATGAAGGCGATCATTTGGGACGAAGCCAGCCAAGGCGTGAAGTTCGAATACCGGGACATCCCGGCTGAGCTGCAAGCCACCGCTGACGAATGGCGCGAGAAGATGGTCGAGTCCGCCGCCGAAGCCAGCGAAGAGCTGATGGAAAAGTACCTGGGCGGCGAAGAGCTGACCCGCGCCGAGATCGTCAAGGCGTTGCGTGACCGTACCATCGCCTGCGAAATCCAGCCGATGCTGTGCGGCACCGCGTTCAAGAACAAGGGCGTGCAGCGTATGCTCGACGCCGTGATCGACTTCCTGCCGTCGCCGGTCGACATTCCGCCGGTTACGGGCACGGACGAGGACGACAGCGAGAAGAAGCTCGAGCGCAAGGCTGACGACAACGAAAAGTTCTCGGCACTGGCGTTCAAGATCATGACCGACCCGTTCGTTGGTCAGCTGATCTTCTTCCGCGTCTACTCGGGCAAGATCAATTCGGGCGACACCGTGTACAACCCGGTCAAGAGCAAGAAGGAACGCCTCGGCCGTATTCTGCAGATGCATGCCAACCAGCGCGAAGAAATCAAGGAAGTGCTGGCCGGCGACATCGCCGCTGCAGTGGGTCTGAAGGACGCCACCACGGGCGACACGCTGTGCGATCCGGCTGCACCGATCGTGCTCGAGCGCATGGTGTTCCCGGAGCCGGTGATCTCGCAGGCCGTCGAGCCGAAGACCAAGGCTGACCAGGAAAAGATGGGCATCGCCCTGAACCGCCTGGCCGCTGAAGATCCGTCGTTCCGCGTGCGTACCGATGAAGAATCGGGTCAGACCATCATTTCGGGCATGGGCGAGCTCCACCTCGAAATTCTGGTCGACCGCATGAAGCGCGAATTCGGCGTGGAAGCCAACATCGGCGCGCCGCAGGTGGCCTACCGCGAAACCATTCGCAAGACGGCCGAAGGCGTCGAGGGCAAGTTCGTCAAGCAGTCGGGCGGCCGCGGCCAGTACGGTCACGCTGTGATCACGCTGGAACCGCAAGAGCCGGGCAAGGGCTTCGAGTTCATCGACGCCATCAAGGGCGGTGTGATTCCTCGCGAATACATCCCGGCGGTCGAAAAGGGTATCGTCGACACGCTGCCGAACGGCATCCTGGCTGGCTTCCCGGTGGTGGACGTGAAGGTCACGCTGACGTTCGGTTCGTACCACGACGTGGACTCGAACGAAAACGCGTTCCGCATGGCCGGCTCGATGGCTTTCAAGGAAGCCATGCGCAAGGCCAGCCCGGTTCTGCTCGAGCCGATGATGGCCGTGGAAGTGGAAACGCCGGAAGACTACACGGGTACCGTGATGGGCGACCTGTCGTCCCGCCGCGGCATCGTGCAGGGCATGGATGACATGGTGGGCGGCGGCAAGATCATCAAGGCCGAAGTCCCGCTGTCGGAAATGTTCGGTTATTCGACGTCGCTGCGCTCGGCCACGCAAGGCCGCGCCACGTACACCATGGAATTCAAGCATTACGCAGAGGCACCGAAGAACATCGCCGAAGCCGTGATGACGGCCAAGGGCAAGTAATTGGAAGTTCGCCGCCGCGCCTGCCGGTGCGGCGGCGCGATGAAACAACAAGATTGCATTCCTATCAGGAGCTGAAAAATGGCAAAGGAAAAATTCGAGCGGACCAAGCCGCACGTGAACGTTGGTACGATTGGTCACGTTGACCATGGCAAGACCACGCTGACGGCAGCGATCGCTACGGTGCTGGCTGCGAAGTTCGGTGGTGCCGCCAAAAAGTACGACGAAATCGACGCAGCGCCGGAAGAAAAGGCACGCGGTATTACCATCAATACCGCCCACGTCGAGTACGAAACGGCCAACCGCCACTACGCGCACGTTGACTGCCCGGGCCACGCTGACTATGTGAAGAACATGATCACGGGTGCTGCCCAGATGGACGGCGCAATCCTGGTGTGCTCGGCCGCTGACGGCCCGATGCCGCAAACGCGTGAGCACATCCTGCTGGCCCGCCAGGTTGGCGTGCCTTACATCATCGTGTTCCTGAACAAGTGCGACATGGTGGACGACGCTGAACTGCTCGAGCTGGTCGAGATGGAAGTTCGCGAGCTGCTGTCGAAGTACGAGTTCCCCGGCGACGACACCCCGATCATCAAGGGTTCGGCCAAGCTGGCGCTGGAAGGCGACAAGGGCGAGCTGGGCGAAGTGGCCATCATGAACCTGGCCGACGCCCTGGACAACTACATCCCGACGCCGGAGCGTGCCGTTGACGGTACCTTCCTGATGCCGGTGGAAGACGTGTTCTCGATCTCGGGTCGCGGCACCGTGGTGACCGGCCGTATCGAGCGTGGCGTGATCAAGGTCGGCGAAGAAATCGAAATCGTCGGTATCCGCCCGACCGTGAAGACCACCTGCACCGGCGTGGAAATGTTCCGCAAGCTGCTGGACCAGGGTCAAGCTGGCGACAACGTCGGCCTGCTGCTGCGCGGTACCAAGCGTGAAGACGTCGAGCGCGGCCAAGTGCTGTGCAAGCCGGGTTCGATCAAGCCGCACACCCACTTCACCGGCGAGGTGTACATCCTGTCGAAGGACGAAGGCGGCCGTCACACCCCGTTCTTCAACAACTACCGCCCGCAGTTCTACTTCCGTACCACCGACGTGACCGGCTCGATCGAGCTGCCGGCGGACAAGGAAATGGTGATGCCGGGTGACAACGTGTCGATCACCGTCAAGCTGATCGCCCCGATCGCCATGGAAGAAGGCCTGCGCTTCGCTATCCGTGAAGGCGGCCGTACCGTCGGCGCCGGCGTCGTGGCAAAGATCCTCGACTAAGCACTTCCTGGGACATGCCCGCGGGCATGTCCCCATTTAACTGGGCACGTTGCCCAATCGCTCTTTTAAGGAAATATCATGCAGAACCAGAAGATCCGTATCCGCCTGAAGGCTTTCGACTATCGCCTGATCGACCAGTCGGCCGCCGAAATCGTGGATACCGCCAAGCGTACCGGCGCGATCGTCAAGGGCCCGGTGCCCCTGCCGACCCGCATCCAGCGCTTTGACATCCTGCGTTCGCCGCACGTCAACAAGACCAGCCGCGATCAGTTCGAGATCCGCACTCACCAGCGCCTGATGGACATCGTCGATCCGACCGACAAGACCGTTGACGCGCTGATGAAGCTCGACCTGCCGGCAGGCGTGGACGTCGAGATCAAGGTGTAATCATGCTTCGGGCCGCGCACGCGGCCTGCTGCAGCAGAACGGCGAACCGATGGTTCGCCGTTTTTGTTTTGTGCCGCCAGCTGGCCGGCCCGCACTGGGGCGTTGACCGAGCCCGCCGTTTCCTGCACTAATCGGATAGCCGCTGCGCCCAGCGGTATCACCCGACCGAGATACAGAACGACAAGGAGAGCAGGCAATGGGCCAGACCATCCAGATCCAGACCCCCGAAGGCGGTTTCAGTGGCTATCTCGCCATCCCGGCGACAGGCAAGGGCCCGGGCATCGTGCTGTGCCAGGAGATCTTCGGCGTCAACGCCACCATGCGCGAGGTAGCCGACTACTACGCGGAGGAGGGCTACACGGTGCTGGTGCCGGACTTGTTCTGGCGCATCGCGCCGGGCATCGAGCTGACTGACCGTGGCGAGGATTTCCAGCGCGCGCTCGGCCTGTACCAGCAGTTCGACGAAGCCAAGGGCGTGCAGGACGTGGGTGCGGCGCTCGAGGCGTTGCGGGCCCGGCCGGAATGCGTCGGCCAGACCGGCGTGCTGGGCTTCTGCCTGGGCGGCAAGCTGGCCTACCTGGCGGCCTGCCGGTTGCCTGACGTGGCCTGCGCGGTGGCGTACTACGGCGTCGGCATCGAGCATGCGCTGGGCGAGGCCGACAACGTGCGCGGCCGGTTGGTGTTGCATATTGCAGAGCGCGACGGCTTCTGCCCGCCGCAGGCGCAGGCCGCGATCCGGGCAGCGCTGGCCGGGCGCGAGAACATCGAGGTGTACGTCTACCCCGGCGTCGACCATGCCTTTGCACGCGTCGGCGGCCAGCACTTCGACAAGCCCTCGGCGCTGATGGCGCACCAGCGCTCGATCGCCGCGCTGCGCCGCGAGATGGGCCCGCACTATGACTTCTCGGCACTGTGGGACAAGCATTGCGAGTATGAATTCGCCACGCGCGACGTCGATGCCACCATGGCCACGATGGTGCCGCAGCCCTATGTGAACCATATCCCGACCATGACCGGCGGCGTCGGCTACGCGCAGTTGCGGCGCTTCTACCAGCACCACTTCGTGCACAGCAACCCGCCCGACACCATGCTGATCCCGCTGTCGCGCACGGTCGGCGCGACCCAGATCGTCGATGAGATGCTTTTCTGCTTCACGCATACCTGCGAGATCGACTGGATGCTGCCCGGCGTGCCGCCGACCGGCAAGCGCGTGGAGATCCCGCTGATCGCCATCGTCAAGTTCCGCGGCGACAAGCTCTACCACGAGCACATCTACTGGGACCAGGCGAGCGTGCTGGTGCAGATCGGCAAGCTCGACCCGGCGGGTTTGCCGGTGGCGGGTGTCGAGACGGCGCGCAAGCTGCTGGACGAGGCGCTGCCATCGAACACGCTGATGGAGCGCTGGCAGGAGAGTGCGAACAAGTAGGCGTCAGGGAGCCGGCGCGTTAATCGCGACGCGCCGCCTTCAAGCCGTCTTTTGTGCACATCTGCGTGAATCCTGCCTACAACACCCAGCGGCAAATCGCAATTGCATATTGCACTTCCAAAGGGAGCACGTTATAGTGTAAGGCTACCCGTGTCTCCGGGTAGTGGGTTGGCCGTTTTGGCCTCGCGCAGTCCTTTTGGCGCAGCCCATCCGCGCAAATGCGCAAACACAGTTTTCGTGTATCAATCAGCCCCGGCCAATCGCAGCTGGGAATGGAGCAAACCATGAGCCTTGGCCTTGTAGGTCGCAAGGTTGGCATGACCCGTATTTTCACGGACGACGGTGATTCGATTCCCGTTACCGTGGTCGAGGTCGGCGACAACCGCGTGACGCAAATCAAGACGGACGAGACCGACGGTTATACCGCCGTTCAAGTCACCTTCGGCGCACGACGCGCAAGCCGCGTTACCAAGCCGCTGGCGGGTCATCTCGCCAAAGCCGGCGTGGAAGCCGGCGAAATCATCCGCGAATTCCGTATCGATGCAGCCAAGGCTGCCGAACTGCAAGCTGGCGGTTCGCTGTCGGTCGACCTGTTCGAAGTCGGTCAGAAGATCGACGTGCAGGGCGTGAGCATCGGTAAGGGCTACGCCGGTACCATCAAGCGCTACCACTTCGCCTCCGGCCGTGCCACCCACGGTAACTCGCGCTCGCACAATGTGCCGGGCTCGATCGGTATGGCGCAGGATCCGGGCCGTGTGTTCCCGGGCAAGCGCATGACCGGTCACCTGGGCGATGTCACCCGCACCGTGCAGAACCTGGAGATCGCCAAGATCGACGCAGAGCGCAAGCTGCTGCTGGTCAAGGGCGCCATCCCCGGCTCCAAGGGCGGCAAGGTCATCGTCACCCCGGCCGTCAAGGCCAAAGCCAAAGCTTAAGGAGCGCATGTAATGGAACTCAAGCTCCTCCAGGACAATGGCCAGATCGGCGCAGGCGTTGACGCTTCGCCCGAAGTGTTCGGCCGTGACTACAACGAAGCCCTCGTTCACCAGATCGTCGTCGCTTACCAGGCCAACGCTCGCAGCGGTAACCGTAAGCAGAAGGATCGTGAAGAGGTCAAGCACACGACCAAGAAGCCGTGGCGCCAGAAGGGTACGGGTCGCGCCCGTGCCGGTATGTCTTCCTCGCCGCTGTGGCGCGGGGGCGGCCGTATCTTCCCGAATTCGCCGGAAGAGAACTTCAGCCAGAAGGTCAACAAGAAGATGTTCCGTGCCGGCATGCGCTCGATTTACTCGCAGCTCGCACGCGAAGGTCGTATCAACGTGGTGGACGGTTTCACCGTCGACGCGCCCAAGACCAAGCTCTTGGCCGACAAGTTCAAGGCCATGGGCCTGGACTCGGTGCTGATCATCACCGACAGCCTCGACGAAAACCTCTACCTGGCTTCGCGCAACCTGCCGCACGTGGCAGTCGTGGAGCCGCGCCAGGCTGATCCGCTGTCGCTCGTGCACTACAAGAAGGTGCTGGTGACCAAGGCGGCCGTCGCGCAGATCGAGGAGTTGCTGAAATGACGCAAGTAGCCAAGAACGATCATCGTTTGATGCAGGTGCTGCTCGCGCCGGTGGTTTCCGAAAAGGCAACCCTGGTCGCCGACAAGAATGAACAAGTCGTGTTCGAAGTGGCCCGCGATGCCAACAAGGCAGAAGTGAAGGCCGCCGTCGAACTGCTGTTCAAGGTCGAGGTGCAGTCCGTTCAGATCCTGAACCAGAAGGGCAAGCAGAAGCGCTTCGGCCGTTTCATGGGCCGTCGCAACCACGTGAAGAAAGCTTACGTGTCGCTGAAGCCGGGTCAGGAAATCAATTTTGAAGCGGAGGCCAAGTAATCATGGCACTCGTCAAGACCAAGCCGACTTCCCCGGGTCGTCGCTCGATGGTGAAGGTGGTCAACAAGGACCTTCACAAGGGCACCCCGTACGCGCCGCTGCTGGAAAAGCAATTCCAGAAGTCGGGCCGTAACAACAATGGTCATATCACCACCCGCCACAAGGGCGGTGGTCATAAGCACCACTACCGCGTGGTCGACTTCAAGCGCAACGACAAGGACGGCATCCCCGCCAAGGTCGAGCGCCTGGAATACGATCCGAACCGCAGCGCCAACATCGCGCTGATCGTGTTCGCCGACGGCGAGCGCCGCTACATCATCGCCACCAAGGGCATGGTTGCCGGTCAGCAACTGCTGAACGGTTCGGAAGCGCCGATCAAGGCCGGTAACAACCTGCCGATCCGCAACATTCCGGTCGGTACCACGATCAACAACGTGGAAATGCTGCCGGGCAAGGGTTCGCAGATCGCGCGTGCCGCCGGCGGTTCCGCCGTGCTGCTGGCTCGTGAAGGCCTGTACGCTCAGGTTCGCCTGCGCTCCGGTGAAGTGCGCCGCGTGCACATCGAGTGCCGCGCCACCATCGGTGAAGTGGGCAACGAAGAGCACAGCCTGCGCGTCATCGGCAAGGCCGGCGCGACCCGCTGGCGCGGTATCCGCCCGACGGTCCGTGGTGTCGTGATGAACCCGGTCGACCACCCGCACGGTGGTGGTGAAGGCAAGACCGCCGCTGGTCGCGATCCGGTTTCGCCGTGGGGTACCCCGGCCAAGGGTTACCGTACCCGCAGCAACAAGCGCACGGACAGCATGATCGTCCAGAAGCGCCACAAGCGTTAATCGGTAGGTAGGAGCTAAAGATATGACTCGTTCCGCTAAAAAGGGTCCGTTCTGCGACGCCCACCTGCTGAAGAAGGTGGAAGTCGCATCGAGCGGCAAGGACAAGAAGCCCATCAAGACTTGGTCGCGTCGCTCGACCATTCTGCCGGAGTTCATTGGCCTGACGATCGCCGTTCACAACGGCCGTCAACACGTGCCGGTGTACGTTACGGAAAACATGGTTGGCCACAAGCTCGGTGAATTTGCGATTACCCGCACGTTCAAGGGCCACGCGGCTGACAAGAAAGCGAAGAGGTAAGGTGCCATCATGGAAGTGAAAGCGATTCATCGCGGTGCCCGCATCTCCGCCCAGAAGACGCGCCTGGTCGCTGACCAGATCCGTGGTCTGCCGATCGAGCGCGCGCTCAATGTCCTGACGTTCAGCCCGAAAAAGGCTGCCGGGATCGTGAAGAAGGTGGTCGAATCGGCCATCGCCAACGCTGAGCACAACGAAGGCGCCGACATCGACGAGCTCAAGGTCAAATCGATCTACGTCGACAAGGCGACCTCGCTCAAGCGCTTCACCGCACGGGCGAAGGGCCGCGGCAACCGCATCGAGAAACAAACCTGTCACATCACTGTGACGCTCGGCAACTAAGGAGTCACGATGGGACAGAAGATTCATCCGACTGGCTTCCGCCTGGCTGTCAGCCGTAACTGGGCTTCGCGCTGGTACGCCAGCAACACGAAGTTCGCCGGCATGCTGAAGGAAGACATCGAAGTTCGGGACTTCCTGAAGAAGAAGCTGAAGAACGCATCGGTTGGCCGCGTCGTGATCGAGCGCCCCGCCCGCAATGCCCGCATCACCATTTACAGCTCGCGTCCGGGCGTGGTGATCGGCAAGAAGGGTGAGGACATCGAACTGCTGAAGGCCGAACTGCAGCGTCGCATGGGCGTGCCCGTGCACGTGAACATCGAGGAAATCCGCAAGCCGGAAACCGATGCTCAGCTGATCGCCGATTCGATCACCCAGCAGCTCGAGCGCCGCATCATGTTCCGCCGCGCCATGAAGCGCGCCATGCAGAACGCGATGCGCCTGGGCGCCCAGGGTATCAAGATCATGAGCGCCGGCCGTCTGAACGGTATCGAAATCGCACGTACCGAGTGGTACCGCGAAGGCCGTGTGCCCCTGCACACCCTGCGCGCCGACATCGACTACGGCTTCTCCGAAGCAGAAACCACCTACGGCATCATCGGTGTCAAGGTGTGGGTCTACAAGGGTGATCACCTCGGCCGCAACGAAGCGCCGGTGGTGGAAGAGCCGCAAGACGATCGCCGTCGTCGCCCGGGTCGTCCGGAAGGCCGCCGCCGTGAAGGCGAAGGCCGCCCGGGTGGCAACCGTCGCGGTGGCGCCGGTGCAGGTGCCGGTCGCCGCGGTGCGCCTGGCGATGCGAAGAGTGGAGAATAACGATGCTGCAACCTAAGCGCAGAAAATACCGCAAGGAGCAGAAAGGCCGCAACACGGGTAAGGCTACCCGTGGTAACGCCGTGTCTTTCGGCGAATTCGGCCTGAAGGCCATGGGCCGTGGCCGTCTGACGGCTCGTCAGATCGAGTCGGCACGTCGTGCGATGACCCGCCACATCAAGCGTGGCGGCCGCATCTGGATCCGGATCTTCCCGGACAAGCCGATCTCGAAGAAGCCCGCCGAAGTCCGTATGGGTAACGGCAAGGGCAATCCGGAATACTACGTGGCTGAAATCCAGCCGGGCAAGATGCTGTATGAAATGGATGGCGTGAGCGAAGAGCTGGCGCGTGAGGCGTTCCGCCTCGCGGCCGCCAAGCTGCCGATCGCCACCAATTTCGTGGTGCGCCAGGTCGGGACGTAAGGAGAGCAGGAATGAAAGCATCCGAACTTCGCGGCAAGGACGCCGCCGGGCTGAACCAGGAGCTCTCCGAGCTGCTGAAGGCCCAATTTAGCCTGCGCATGCAAAAGGCGACCCAACAGCTGCAGAACACCAGCCAGCTGAAGAAGGTCCGCAAGGACATCGCGCGCGTGCAAACCGTGCTGACTCAAAAGGCAAACGCGAAATGACTGAAGCTGCACAAACGGAAAAGTCGCTTCGCCGTACCCTGGTCGGCCGTGTCGTGAGCGACAAGATGGACAAGACCGTTACGGTCTTGGTGGAAAACCGCGTCAAGCATCCCCTGTACGGCAAGTACGTGCTGCGTTCCAAGAAGTACCACGCACACGACGAAGCCAACCAGTACAAGGAAGGCGACAAGGTCGAAATCCAGGAAGGCCGTCCGCTGTCGCGGACCAAGTCCTGGGTGGTTTCCCGGCTGGTAGAGGCTGCACGCGTCATCTAAGAACAACACGTTCTTAGCTTGACTTGCAAGTCCAGGGTTATGTAGCTATAATCCTGGACTTCCGCTTTATTGCGTTCGCCTTAGCTGTACCACCCGGGCGGGCCTGTTGAGCGAGCCAGGGCCAGGCGGCCTCGACGATCTGTCGGGATTGCCAGGTTCCTACCGACTTCAAAGTTGATCAACCCAGACGGTGCTGGCGCAAGGCCGGAGCCGACGGGACCAAGACTGACCGACGGGCGCTATCGCACCTGGCGGATTAAGTTGGGAAGACAAACACCATGATTCAGACAGAAAGCCGGCTCGAAGTGGCCGATAACACTGGTGCGCGCGAAGTGCTGTGCATCAAGGTGCTGGGTGGCTCCAAGCGCCGCTACGCAAGCGTTGGCGACATCATCAAGGTGACCGTCAAGGACGCAGCGCCGCGCGGTCGCGTGAAGAAGGGCGACATCTACAACGCCGTCGTCGTGCGTACCGCCAAGGGCGTGCGCCGGGCTGACGGTTCGCTGATCAAGTTCGACGGCAACGCCGCCGTCCTGCTGAACAACAAGCTCGAGCCGATCGGCACCCGTATCTTCGGGCCGGTGACTCGTGAACTCCGTACCGAGCGCTTCATGAAGATCGTGTCGCTCGCTCCGGAAGTGCTGTAAGGAGCCGCCATGAACAAGATTCGCAAAGGCGACGAAGTCATCGTGCTGACCGGCAAGGACAAGGGCAAGCGCGGTACCGTGCAAGCCGTCCTCGGCGACAAGGTTGCGGTGCAAGGCGTGAACATCGCCAAGAAGCATGCCCGCCCGAACCCGATGCTGGGCACTACCGGTGGCGTGGTCGACAAGGTCATGCCCCTGCATATTTCCAACGTTGCGCTCGTGGATGCCAATGGCAAGCCGTCGCGCGTCGGCATCAAGGTGGAAGACGGCAAGCGCGTGCGCGTGCTGAAGACCACTGGCGCCGTCGTGGCAGCTTGATTCTGGGCACGTATAGGAGTTGAGCATGGCAGCACGTCTGCAAGAGTTTTACAAAGAACAGGTTGTGCCGAAGCTGATCGAGCAGTTCGGCTACAAGTCGGTCATGGAAGTGCCGCGCATCACCAAGATCACCCTGAACATGGGCCTTGGCGAAGCGATCAATGACAAGAAGATCATTGAAAACGCCGTCGGCGACCTGACCAAGATCGCCGGTCAGAAGCCGGTCGTGACGAAGGCCAAGAAGGCCATCGCCGGCTTCAAGATCCGCCAGGGCTACCCCATCGGTGCGATGGTGACCCTGCGCGGCGAGCGCATGTTCGAATTCCTCGATCGTTTCGTCACCGTGGCCCTGCCGCGCGTGCGTGACTTCCGTGGTGTGTCGGGCCGTTCGTTCGACGGTCGTGGCAACTACAACATCGGTGTGAAAGAGCAGATCATTTTCCCCGAAATCGAGTACGACAAGATCGACGCACTGCGTGGTCTGAACATCAGCATCACGACGACGGCAAAGAACGACGAGGAAGCCAAGGCACTCCTCGGTGCGTTCAAGTTCCCGTTCCGCAATTAAGGGGTAACCGTGGCTAAACTGGCTCTGATTGAACGTGAGAAGAAGCGCGCCAAGCTGGTGGCGAAGTATGCCGCCAAGCGCGCCAACCTCAAGGCCATTATTGACGACCAAGAGAAGTCGGAAGAAGAGCGTTACAGCGCGCGTCTCGAGCTGCAACAGCTCCCGCGCAACGCGAACCCGACTCGCCAGCGTAACCGCTGCGCGATCACCGGTCGTCCCCGCGGTACCTTCCGCAAGTTTGGCCTGGCGCGTAACAAGATCCGCGAAATCGCCTTCAAGGGCGAAATCCCGGGTCTGACGAAAGCCAGCTGGTAATTACGCACAGGCTACAGGAGAAACAGTATGAGCATGAGCGATCCTATCGCCGATATGCTGACGCGCATCCGCAACGCCCAGGGCGTGCAGAAGGCGTCGGTTGTCATGCCGTCGTCGAAGCTGAAAGTGGCAATCGCCAAGGTCCTGAAGGACGAAGGCTATATCGACGACTACGCCGTCCAGGAAGATGGCGGCAAGGCACAACTGAGCATCGGCCTGAAGTACTACGCCGGCCGTCCGGTGATCGAGCGCATCGAGCGCGTCTCGAAGCCCGGTCTGCGCGTGTACAAGGGCCGCAGCGACATCCCGCAAGTGATGAACGGCCTGGGTGTGGCGATCATTTCGACCCCGCAGGGTCTGATGACCGACCGCAAGGCTCGCGCCACTGGCGTGGGCGGCGAAGTTCTCTGCTACGTCGCTTAAGGAGAGAACCATGTCCCGTGTAGGTAAGGCTCCCATCGCGCTCCCCAAGGGCGCGGAAGTGAACGTGGCGGCTGGCGTGCTCTCCGTGAAGGGCCCGCTCGGTACGCTGTCGCAGCCGATTCACAGCCTGGTCAAGGTCAATGTCGAGAACGACACGCTGACCTTCAGCCCGGTTGACGATTCGCGTGAAGCAAACGCTCTGCAGGGCACCATGCGTGCTCTGGTGGCCAACATGGTCAAGGGCGTAACCACCGGTTTCGAGCGCAAGCTGAACCTCGTCGGCGTGGGCTATCGTGCCCAGCTGCAAGGCGCTGCGCTGAAGCTCCAGCTTGGTTTCTCGCACGACGTGATCCATGAGATGCCGGAAGGCGTGAAGGCGGAAACGCCGACGCAGACCGAGATCATCATCAAGGGTGCGGACAAGCAGAAAGTCGGTCAGGTTGCCGCGGAAGTTCGCGCGTACCGTCCGCCCGAGCCCTACAAGGGCAAGGGTGTACGCTACTCGAACGAGCGCGTCATCCTGAAGGAAACCAAGAAGAAGTAAGGGGTGCAATGATGAACAAGAAAGACGCTCGTTTGCGCCGTGCACGTCAGACCCGCGCCAAGATCGCGGAGATGAAAGTCAATCGTCTGACCGTGTTCCGTACGAATTCGCATATTTACGCCCAGGTCTTCTCGGAGTGCGGCACCAAGGTGCTGGCTTCGGCTTCGACCGCAGAGGCAGACGTCCGCAAGGAACTGACCGGCAATGGTGCTACCACCGCTGCCGCGACCGCGGTCGGCAAGCGCATCGCCGAAAAGGCGAAGGCTGCCGGCGTGGAAACCGTCGCGTTCGATCGCGCCGGCTTCCGCTTCCACGGTCGCGTGAAGGCATTGGCTGACGCTGCCCGCGAAGCCGGCCTCAAGTTCTAAGCGCACAAAGAGAGATACGTCATGGCAAAGATGCAAGCAAAAGTCCAGCAGGACGAACGCGACGACGGCCTCCGCGAGAAGATGATCTCGGTCAACCGCGTCACCAAGGTGGTGAAGGGCGGCCGGATTCTCGGTTTCGCTGCGCTGACCGTGGTTGGTGACGGCGATGGCCGCATCGGCATGGGCAAGGGCAAGGCCAAGGAAGTGCCCGTCGCCGTTCAGAAGGCAATGGACGAAGCCCGTCGCAAGATGGTCAAGGTCTCGCTGAAGAACGGCACGCTACAACATGAAGTCGTTGGCAAGCACGGCGCCGCCAAGGTGCTGATGATGCCCGCCAAGGAAGGTACCGGCGTGATCGCCGGCGGCCCGATGCGCGCGATCTTCGAAGTGATGGGCGTCACCAACGTGGTGACCAAGTCGCACGGCTCCACCAACCCGTACAACATGGTTCGCGCCACGCTGGACGGCCTTCAGAAGATGAGCACGCCGGGCGAAATCGCCGCCAAGCGTGGCAAGTCGGTCGAAGACATCCTGGGTTAAGGTGAACGCAATGTCGCAGAAAACCGTAAAAGTGCAACTCGTGCGCAGCCTGATCGGCACGCGCGAGGATCATCGCGCCACCGTTCGTGGCCTGGGCCTGCGCCGCATCAACTCGGTGTCGGAGCTGCAGGACACGCCCGCCGTGCGCGGCATGATCAACAAGGTCTCGTACCTGGTCAAGGTTCTGGCCTGATACCGGGAACTCGGAGAGCAACATGCAACTGAACAACCTGAAACCGGCCGCCGGTTCGAAGCACGCCAAGCGTCGCGTCGGCCGCGGTATCGGCTCCGGCCTGGGCAAGACTGCCGGTCGCGGTCACAAGGGTCAGAAGTCGCGTTCGGGCGGCTTCCACAAGGTGGGCTTCGAAGGCGGTCAAATGCCGCTGTATCGTCGTCTGCCGAAGCGCGGCTTCACCTCGCTGACCAAGGCGTTCACCGCCGAAGTCACGCTGCGTGACATCGAGCGCCTGGAAGCGGCCGAAGTCGACCTGCTGGTCCTGAAGCAAGCTGGCCTGGTGGGCGAGCTGGTCAAGAGCGCCAAGGTCATCAAGGCTGGCGAACTGACCCGCAAGGTGACGATCAAGGGTCTGGGCGCCACCGCTGGCGCCAAGGCCGCGATCGAAGCCGCCGGCGGCCAGATCGCAGCCTGACAGGCATTTATCGCAGCATAGGCAGTCATAGTCGGAGCATCGTTTGGCCACGGCGAAACCCAATGCAAGCGCGCAAGCCAGGAACACGGCGAAGTACGGCGACCTCAAGCGCCGGCTGATGTTCCTGGTGCTGGCCCTGATCGTGTACCGCATCGGCGCTCATATTCCGGTGCCCGGTATCGATCCGGAGCAGCTTGCGAAGCTTTTCCAGAGTCAGTCGGGTGGCATCCTCGGGATGTTCAACCTGTTCTCGGGCGGGGCGCTGTCGCGCTTTACCGTCTTCGCGCTCGGCATCATGCCGTACATCTCGGCGTCGATCATCATGCAATTGCTGACGATCGTGCTGCCGCAGCTGGAAACGTTGAAGAAGGAAGGGCAGGCAGGGCAGCGCAAGATCACGCAGTACACGCGCTACGGCACGGTGGTCCTGGCCACGTTCCAGGCGCTGTCGATTGCGGTGGCGCTGGAGTCGCAGCCTGGGCTGGTGCTGGATCCGGGCCTGATGTTCCGGGCCACGGCGGTGATCACGCTGGTGACCGGCACGATGTTCCTGATGTGGCTGGGTGAGCAGATCACCGAGCGTGGTCTGGGCAACGGCATCTCGATCATCATTTTCGGCGGTATCGCGGCGGGCCTGCCCAACGCGATCGGCGGACTGTTCGAACTGGTCCGCACGGGTTCCATGAGCATCATCGCGGCGATTTTCATCGTGGCGATCGTGATCGGTGTGACCTTCGCCGTGGTGTTTGTCGAGCGGGGCCAGCGCAAGATCCTGGTGAACTATGCCAAGCGTCAGGTCGGCAACAAGGTGTACGGCGGCCAGTCGTCGCACCTGCCGCTGAAGCTGAACATGGCAGGGGTGATCCCGCCGATCTTCGCATCGTCGATCATCCTGTTCCCGGCGACGATCGCGGGCTGGTTCACGTCTGACTCGACGGGCATGGTTGGCGGGTTCATCAAGGACCTGGCTGCCACGCTGTCGCCGGGCCAGCCGGTCTACATCCTGCTGTACGCTGCTGCGATTGTATTTTTCTGCTTCTTCTATACGGCGCTGGTGTACAACAGCCGTGAAGTGGCAGACAACCTGAAGAAAAGCGGTGCCTTCATTCCGGGCATTCGTCCGGGCGAGCAGACGACGCGCTATATCGACAAGATTCTAGTGCGCCTGACGCTGGCTGGTGCGGTCTATATCACACTGGTCTGCCTGTTGCCGGAATTCCTGGTGCTGCGGTGGAACGTTCCGTTCTACTTTGGCGGAACCTCGCTGCTGATCATCGTGGTCGTCACGATGGACTTCATGGCTCAGGTTCAGTCTTACGTGATGTCGCAGCAATATGAGTCGCTGCTGAAGAAGGCGAATTTCAAGGGCAATCTGACCTTGCGCTGACTTCGGATCGGTACAGGCTAGGTATGGCAAAAGACGACGTCATCCAGATGCAGGGGGAGGTCCTGGAAAACCTTCCCAATGCGACGTTCCGGGTCAAGCTGGAAAATGGCCATGTAGTACTGGGCCATATCTCCGGCAAGATGCGAATGAACTACATCCGGATTCTTCCGGGTGACAAGGTGACGGTCGAGCTGACCCCATATGATCTGTCGCGCGCACGAATCGTCTTCCGGACGAAGTGAGCGAACAGGAATTGAAGGAAGAGGAAAAATCATGAAAGTGCTGGCTTCTGTTAAGCGCATTTGCCGCAACTGCAAAATCATCAAGCGCAACGGTGTCGTGCGCGTGATCTGCTCGTCGGATCCCCGCCACAAGCAACGCCAAGGCTAATCGGAAAGAGGATTGACGAATGGCACGTATCGCAGGGGTTAACATCCCGAACCACAAGCACACCGAAATCGGCCTGACGGCCATTTATGGTGTCGGCCGCTCGCGCGCTCGCAAGATTTGCGAGGCCACCGGTGTACCGTTTGACAAGAAGGTCAAGGATCTGACCGACGCCGACCTGGAAAAGCTTCGTGACGAAGTGGGCAAGGTCACGGTCGAGGGTGACCTGCGTCGTGAAACCACGATGAACATCAAGCGTCTGATGGACCTTGGTTGCTATCGTGGCATGCGTCACCGCAAGGGCCTGCCCATGCGCGGCCAGCGTACCCGGACCAACGCCCGCACCCGCAAGGGTCCGCGCAAGGCCGGCGTGGCTCTGAAGAAGTAAAGCCGAAGGCAGAGGAAGAAACTAATGGCAAAAGGTCCGAATAACGCCGCACGCGCGCGTAAAAAGGTCAAGAAGAACGTTGCCGACGGCATTGCGCACGTCCACGCCTCGTTCAACAACACCATCATCACGATCACCGACCGCCAGGGCAACGCCCTGTCGTGGGCGACCGCCGGTGGCCAGGGCTTCAAGGGTTCGCGCAAGTCGACCCCGTTCGCTGCCCAGGTTGCTGCCGAGAACGCCGGCCGTGTGGCGCAAGACCAGGGTATCAAGAACCTGGAAGTGCGCATCAAGGGCCCGGGCCCGGGTCGTGAATCGGCTGTCCGCGCGCTGAACGCGCTGGGCATCAAGATCGCGATCATCGAAGACGTCACGCCGATTCCGCACAACGGCTGCCGTCCGCCGAAGCGCCGCCGCATCTAAGGCGCTGGCGTGTCCGGACCGGCGGGTTTACCTGCCGGTTTCGGATATGGTAGTATCGCGCGTTGACCTGCTGCATTTCGATGCGGCAGGTTTTCGTTTTGCTTCGAGTGAATGTCTCTTGCAGCACATTTGCCCGATGCACTGGTTATTGCTTTCAGCGTCGTACCCGGCAATGGGGCACGCTCAATAAGCCCACCGTCCGTCACGGTCTCCCGAAATACCGGGTAGCACAGCGTTGACGGACTCGCGGCGCGTCCACACAGGCGCCGTGATCGATCAAAGGAAGACAACGTGGCACGTTATACCGGCCCGAAGGCCAAACTTTCCCGCCGTGAAGGCACCGACCTGTTCCTGAAGAGCGCCCGCCGTTCGCTCGCCGACAAGTGCAAGCTGGACAGCAAGCCCGGCCAGCACGGCCGTACCTCGGGTGCCCGCACTTCCGACTACGGCAACCAGCTGCGTGAAAAGCAGAAGGTCAAGCGCATCTACGGTGTGCTCGAGCGCCAGTTCCGTCGCTACTTCGCCGAAGCCGACCGCCGCAAGGGCAACACCGGCGAGAACCTGCTGCAACTGCTGGAATCGCGCCTGGACAACGTGGTGTACCGCATGGGCTTCGGCTCGACCCGCGCTGAAGCGCGCCAGCTGGTGTCGCACAAGGCGATCCTGGTGAACGGCCAGACCCTGAACGTGCCGTCGGCCCAGATCAAGTCGGGCGACACCATCACCATCCGCGAGCAGTCGAAGAAGCAAGTCCGTATCGCCGAAGCGCTGTCGCTGGCCGAGCAGTCGGGCTTCCCGACCTGGGTCGCTGTGGATGCCAAGAAGTTCGAAGGCACCTTCAAGCAAGCGCCGGATCGTGCCGATATCGCTGGTGACATCAACGAAAGCCTGATCGTCGAACTGTACTCGCGTTAATCAACCGAGCAGAACGATCCCAGAGCTTGCGTTCGCCGCAAAGCTTCTCTTTCAGCCCGACGCGCGCTATGCGCGGTCGGGCTTATTGCCCATCGTGCGATGGGATTTTCAGGTTCCAAACGTCAGCCTTATCGGTGTAACGAGCCGAGGGTATTGAAAAGGACAACCTAATGCAAACAGCACTCCTCAAGCCAAAAATCATCGCCGTCGAGCCTCTGGGCGACCATCACGCCAAAGTCGTGATGGAGCCGTTCGAGCGCGGCTACGGCCATACGCTCGGTAACGCCCTGCGTCGCGTGCTGCTGTCGTCGATGGTCGGTTATGCGCCGACCGAAGTCACGATCGCTGGGGTGGTCCACGAGTATTCCACCATCGACGGCGTGCAGGAAGACGTCGTCAACCTGCTGCTCAACCTGAAGGGCGTGGTGTTCAAGCTGCACAACCGCGACGAAGTCACGGTGTCGCTGCGCAAGGATGGCGAAGGCGTGGTCACGGCTGCCGATATCGAGCTGCCGCACGACGTCGAGATCATCAACCCGAACCACGTGATCGCCCATCTGTCCGCCGGCGGCAAGCTGGACATGCAGATCAAGGTCGAGCAGGGCCGCGGCTATGTGCCGGGCAACGTGCGCAAGTTCGGCGACGAGTCGGGCAAGGTCATCGGCCGCATCGTGCTGGACGCCTCGTTCTCGCCGGTGCGCCGCGTGTCGTACGCGGTTGAATCCGCTCGCGTGGAACAGCGTACCGACCTGGACAAGCTGGTGATGAACATCGAAACCGACGGCGTGATCTCGCCCGAGGAAGCGATCCGCCAGTCGGCCCGCATCCTGGTCGACCAGCTGTCCGTGTTCGCCGCGCTGGAAGGCACCGAGTCGGCAGCGGAAGCTGCTTCGAGCCGCACGCCGCAGATCGACCCGATCCTGCTGCGCCCGGTCGACGACCTGGAACTGACGGTGCGTTCGGCCAACTGCCTGAAGGCCGAGAACATCTACTACATCGGCGACCTGATCCAGCGTACCGAGAACGAACTGCTCAAGACCCCGAACCTGGGTCGCAAGTCGCTCAACGAGATCAAGGAAGTCCTCGCCTCGCGTGGCCTGACCCTCGGCATGAAGCTCGAGAACTGGCCGCCCGCAGGTCTGGAGAAGTAATTGTGGGGCGGGGCCGGTTTTTGCATGTTGGCCTCGCACCGCGGTAACCGCCCTGGCTTCATGCCGGGGCTCGTATGACTACCGGCCCGCGTCCAGCCGCATCGGACGATAGAAGAGCTGGTCAAACACTTAACTGAAAGGAATCATCATGCGTCACCGTCATGGTCTGCGGAAACTGAACCGCACCTCGTCGCACCGTCTCGCGATGCTGCGCAACATGTCCAACTCGCTGTTCCAGCACGAGCTGATCAAGACCACCGTGCCCAAGGCCAAGGAACTGCGCAAGGTCGTCGAGCCGCTGATCACGCTGGCCAAGAAGGACACCGTTGCCAACCGCCGCCTGGCTTTCGCCCGTCTGCGCGACCGCGACATGGTCACCAAGCTGTTCACCGAACTGGGCCCGCGCTACGCCACCCGTCCGGGCGGCTACACCCGCATCCTGAAGTTCGGTTTCCGTCAGGGCGACAACGCGCCGATGGCGCTGGTCGAACTGGTGGATCGTCCGGAAATCACCGAAGCCCCGGCCGAAGAAGCCGCGGAGTAAGGTAGTTTCCGCCCGCCGTTCCGGCGGGTCCGGGCACACCGCTTTACAATCGAGCCAGGCTACCGCCTGGCTCTTTTGTTTTGGGCGGCCGCCCGCCGCAAGGAGAGTGTCGATGCAAAGCCATACCGACCCGGCCGAGGTGATCGTGGTGATCACCAATACTCCCGATGCAGAGACCGCGGCACACCTGTCCCAGGCCGTGCTGCAAGCCCGCGCAGCGGCCTGCGTGAACCGACTGGCGCCGGTGGAATCCGAGTATTGGTGGCAGGGCAACCTGGAGCGCGCGCAGGAGTGGCCGCTGCTGATCAAGACCACGCGCGCACGCTACGCTGCACTGGAGGCCGTGATCCGGCAACATCACCCCTACGACGTGCCGGAAATCATCGCCTGGCCCGTTGTGGCGGGTTTCGCGCCGTACCTGGAGTGGGTCCGGAGCGAGACAGATAGCGCCGGCCAGCCGGCGAAATAGGCGCCATGCGCCCGCAGCGCAGCAGTAGGTACGGCAGCGTGCGCTGATCAAGACAGACAGGAAACAGCTTCATGAACATCGGTTTGGCACTTCCGGAGCGAGCAGGCGGTCGGAACTGGGCGCGGCATATTGCCGCAGCCTTGCTGGTGGCATTGGCCTGGTTGTGCCTGGCAGGTACGGCGCATGCCGCCACGGAAGACGACTTCCTGCCGCCGGAGCAGGCCTTCCGCTTCGCCGCAAGCCAGCTCGACGACAAGACCGTGGAGGTGCGCTTCGAGGTCGCGCCCGGCTACTACATGTACCGCGAGCGCTTCGCCTTCGCCGCGCAACCTGCCAGTGTGAAGCTGGGCACGCCGGCCTACCCGCACGGCAAGGTCAAGTTCGACGACACCTTCGGCAAGGAGATGGAGACGTACCGCGACAGCGTCGTCATCCGCGTGCCGGTCGAATCTGCCCCGGCCGACGGCAAGTGGTCGCTGACGGTCACCTCGCAGGGCTGCGCCGACAAGGGCCTGTGCTACCCGCCGATGGAGAGCGTGTACAAGGTCGGCGGCGGTGGCCTGTCCGACCTGTTCGGCAAGCGCCGCAGCTCCGATGCGCCCACGGTCGCGCCGGCTCCGGCGCCTGCCACGCCAGCCGCACCGGCGGGGCTGCGCGCCGACGACAGCGACCGCATCGCTGGTGCGCTGGCGAGCCGCAACCTGGGCGTGATCGCGGCGCTTTTCTTCGGCCTGGGCCTGTTGCTGACCTTCACGCCATGCGTGCTGCCGATGGTGCCGATCCTGTCGTCGATCGTGGTGGGCGAGCACGTCACCCGCGGTCGCGCGCTATTGGTGTCGCTGGCCTACGTGCTGGGCATGGCCGTGGTCTACACCGCCGTCGGCGTGGCCGCCGGGCTGCTCGGTGAGGGCCTGTCGGCCGCGCTGCAGACGCCCTGGGTGCTGGGCGTGTTTGCGGCGCTGATGGTGGCGCTGTCGCTGTCGATGTTCGGGCTGTATGAGCTGCAACTGCCGCAGCGCTGGCAGACCCGGCTGACCGAATCCTCCAACCGCCGCCAGGGCGGCCAGGTGGCGGGTGCGGCGGCGATGGGTGCGATCTCGGCGCTGATCGTCGGGCCATGCGTCACGGCGCCGCTGGCGGGGGCGCTGGCGTATATCGCGCAGACTCGCGATGCCGTGATCGGCGGCGCGGCGCTGTTCGCGATGGCGATCGGCATGGGCGTGCCACTGGTGCTGGTGGGCGTGGGCGCGGGCAACCTGCTGCCGCGCGCCGGGCGGTGGATGGAAGTGACCAAGCGCTTCTTCGGTTTCCTGCTGCTGGGCGTGGCGCTGTGGATGCTGGGGCCGGTGCTGCCGGCCTGGGCCACGATGCTGTTGCTGGCGGCGCTGCTGCTGGTGGCGGCGGTGTTCCTCGGCGCCTTCGACGGGCTGGGCCCGGAGCCGCGCAACCTGGCGCGCGTAGGCAAGGGCGTGGGCGTGTTGTTCGCGATCACCGCGGCGATCGTGCTGATCGGCGTGGCCTCGGGCGGGCGCGATGCGTTGCAGCCGCTGTCGCACCTGAGCGTGGCGCGCAGCGGCGCAGAAGCAGGGGGCGGCGCCCAGGCCGTGCGCTTCGAACGCGTGCGCAGCGTGGCCGAGCTCGACGCCCGCGTGGCGCAGGCGGCCGCGGCGGGCAAGCCCGTGCTGCTCGATTTCTATGCCGACTGGTGTGTCAGCTGCAAGGAGATGGAGCGCCTCACCTTCGTCGATCCGCGCGTGCGCGCGCGGCTGTCGGAGATCGTGCTGCTGCAGGCCGACGTGACCGCCAACAATGCCGACGACAAGGCGCTGCTCAAGCGCTTCGGCCTGTTCGGGCCGCCCGGCATCATCCTGTTTGGCGCGGACGGCCGCGAGCGGCCCGTGCGCGTGATCGGCTACCAGTCGGCCAACCGCTTCCTGGAAAGCCTGGAACGGGCGTTCGGCACGCGCACCAGTACCTGAGGCGTACCTGCGGCTGCGGGCGCGCTAGCGCTCGATCTGCCGCCCCAGCCCCCACAGCGCGGCCAGCACCACCGCCACTGCTCCCATCAGGCCGATCGACCACCAGAACCCTTGCGGCTCGCGCAGCCACGGCATGCGGTCGAAGTTCATGCCGAAGATGCCGGTGATCAGCGTCAGCGGCATGAACAGCGCCGTGATCAGCGTCAGCGTGCGCATGGTGCGGTTGGTCCGGTGTGCCACCGCCGAGAAGTGGATCTGCACCGCCGACTCGATCGAATCCTCCAGCCGCCTGGCATGCGCCAGCACGCGCTGGATATGCTCCATCACGTCGTTGATGCGCACCAGCAGTACTTCGTCGCGCCCCGGCGCATTGGCCGGCGCGCCTGGCTGGTCGCTGCTGTAGCGGTTGTCGAGCAGGCTGTCGCGGAATTCCTGCAGCGCATCGCGCTGCTCCTCGCTCAGGTGCTCGAGCTTGCGCAGCTGGATGCGGGCATCCAGCAATCCTTCCCAACTGGAAAAGCTGCGGCGCGAATTGAGCAGCGCACGCTGCCAGCGGTCGAGCTGGCGCGTCAGTGGCGCGCGCAGCTCCAGGTAGCGGTCGACCATCGCATTGAGCAGGCGCAGCATCAGGTCCTCGGGCCGGCTCGGCGGGCGCACGCCGTGCAACAGCGGCTGGCCGTTACCGCGCGCGGGCGCGGCCTGCGGGCGCGGCGCCTGGCACAGCTCGAGCAGGCGCTGGCGCACTTGGTCGACGGTGCGCGAGGGCCCGGAGCGCACCGTCACCAGCACCGTGTCGAAGACGAAGAACGTGACCGGCTGGGTGTCGATCCTGGCGAGCGCGGGCAGGAAGCCGGGCGGATGACGCCTGGGCCGCGGCGCGCCGTCAGCCTTTGACTTGGGGCCGCCCGCGGGCGCAGCCTCCTGCGGCTCCGCCTCAGCGATCGCGCGGCTGGTCTCGAAGGTGAGTTTGCGGAAGATCACCATGTCATACGCAATGGTCGTGTCGAAATACGACGGATGCGCAGCATTGGTGGCGTCGGCCAGGTGCAGGTCCAGGATCGGTGCGCCGGCAAGCTGCCGCACGCTCTCGCGCCAGGCATCGGGGGCGGCGGTGACTTCCTCGGTGGAGAAATCCGCCCAGACGAAGAGCGAGGCGGCATTGCCGCCGAGGAAGCTGGCCGCCTCGGTGAGCGAGGCGAGCCGATGTACCTGGCTGGCCGAGAAGCCGAGCAGTTCCATAGGCGCGAGATCAGGCCGTCAGCAGGCGCGCGGCGTCGCGCGCGAAATAGGTCAGGATGCCGTCGGCACCGGCACGGCGGAAGGCCAGCAGCGATTCCATCATGACCTTGTCGTGGTCGAGCCAGCCGTTCTGCGCGGCGGCTTTCAGCATCGCGTACTCGCCGCTCACCTGATACACGTAGGTTGGGAAGCGGAACTCGTCCTTCACGCGGCGCACGATATCCAGGTATGGCATGCCAGGCTTGACCATCACCATGTCGGCGCCTTCCAGGATGTCCTGCGCCACTTCGCGCAGGGCCTCGTCGGTGTTGGCCGGGTCCATCTGGTAGGTCATCTTGTTGCCCTTGCCCAGGCTGGCGGCCGAGCCCACCGCGTCGCGGAAGGGACCGTAGAACGCCGATGCGTACTTGGCCGAGTACGCCATGATGCGCGTATGGATGTGGCCGTTGTCTTCCAGCGCCGTGCGCACCGCGCCGATGCGGCCGTCCATCATGTCCGACGGCGCCACGATATCCACGCCGGCGTCGGCCTGGGAGAGCGCCTGGCGCACCAGGATCTCGACTGTCACGTCGTTGATGACGTAACCGTTGTCGTCCAGCACGCCATCCTGACCGTGGCTGGTGTACGGGTCGAGCGCCACGTCGCACAGCACGCCGAGTTCAGGGAAGCGGTCCTTCAGCGCGCGCACGGCGCGCGGCACCAGCCCTTCGGGATTGGTCGCCTCGATGCCGTCCGGCGTCTTCAGCGACGGGTCGATCACGGGGAACAGCGCGATCACGGGGATGCCGAGCTTCACGCAGTCTTCCGCCACCGGCATCAGCAAATCGACGGATACGCGCTCGACGCCCGGCATTGACGCCACCGACTGGCGCTGGTTCTCGCCGTCGAGGATAAACACCGGGTAGATCAGGTTGTCCGGTGACAGGCGATGCTCGCGCATCATGCGGCGGGAGAAATCGTCGCGGCGCATGCGGCGGGGGCGGTACTCGGGGAAGGTGGACATGGCAGGCTTGTTGGCGAAGAGCTGGACAAGAAGACGGGCCGGAATGCTTGTCGCCCGAAAGAGCGTTACTGCATCCCGATGGGTCCCGATTGCGAGCCGGCAGGCACTGCGCGCGCGGCGCAAAGATGCCGGCTGAAGAAAAACTAAACTTTTGAACGTGCTCGCTATCATACTCGCGGACACTTTGCGTTGCGCCCTGCGTGGCGCGGTGTCCCCCGCTACTCCTCCCTGAGCGGGTCCCGCCCACGCGGCGGGAAAGTTCGTCCCCGTTGCTTGCAACGGGGCTTTTTTTTGCGCGCTCGCCGCAACATGGCCGAGCGCGCGTCGCGCTCACGCCGCGGGATCAGCGGCGGGCGGCTCGGGCTTTTCGGATGGTGCGGAAGCTTCGCCCTGCTGTGCAGCCTTCTGCGCGCCTTTCTCCGCTCCCTTCTCCGCGGCCTTCTGCGCTTCCGGCAGGTTCAGCCAACCCGCGATCACACCCTGAGCTTCTTCGATGCCGCGTCGCTTCAGGCTGGAGAACAGCTGCGCCGTCAGCGGCACCGGCGTTTCCAGTTGCTCCGCATAGCCTTGCAGCATCTTGCGCGTCTCGCGCAGCGCCTTGGCGTTGTCGCTGTTGGTCAGCTTGTCGGCCTTGGTCAGCAGCACATGGATAGGCCGTCCCGTCGGCAGGAACCACTCCACCATCTGGCAATCGAGATCGGTGAACGGGCGGCGCGCATCCATCATCAGGATCAGGCCCGACAACTGCGGCCGGCTCTGCACGTAGTCGCTCAGCAGGCCCTGCCAGTGGTACTTGGCCGAGCCTGACACTTCCGCATAGCCGTAGCCGGGCAGGTCAACCAGGAAGGCGAGCGGATCGGGCGCCTTCACCGGCGCCACCGAAAAGTAGTTGATGTGCTGCGTGCGCCCGGGCGTGCGCGACGAGAACGCCAGCCTTTTCTGATTGCACAGGATGTTGATGGCAGTGGACTTGCCGGCGTTGGAGCGGCCGGCGAACGCCACCTCCGGCACGGCCGTGGCAGGCAGGTCGCGCAGGTGATTGACGGTGATGAAAAAGCGGGCCTGGTGAAGGAGGGACATGCGCTCGAGCGGTGGGGCGGGGCGCCGCGGCGGCGCGCATGGCGCGTGCGGTGGCCGGGGTCCCGCCAGGGTGGGATGGCAGACGGCCATGGCCGCCGTCCGGGGGTTGATCTGGCGCAGCCCGGAGGAAGTTCATCGGGGCTCAGCGGGGCGCAAGGCATCAATCCGGCACATATCTTATTGTACAATACGCCGGTTTACGGTCTCCTGAGCGGGTGACGCGTGGCATCCCTGGCTGCGTGCCTCGGCTGCCGTTGTCCGGGCGGGAAGCCTAGTGTGTCGTTCCATCGTGGGTAGTGCCTTGTTTCCGTATTGCGCGTAGCGGCGTTGCCGCAGCGGATCCGGTGCGGGGCCGGGCGGCGGGGTCTGCCGCCGGCGGTGACGTCGCGGATCGGTCGGGGGACAGGCCAGCCGCGCGCCACGCCACGATGTCAGGCTTCTGCACCGGCGCGTCCTCACCGCCAGCAGAACGCCGGCCGGCACGCATTACGGTATCCAAAACAATTCAGAGAAGGTGTGCGAATGAACCGCATTGCGAAGATTCTGGGTGTCCTGGCTCTGGCCGTTCCTGCCGCCGCCCTTTCCGGACTGGCATCTGCCGCCGAGCAGGCCGCCGCGAAGGCTGACCCAGCCAAGGGTGAAACGCTGTACACGCAAGGTGCCCCTGATCGCAATGTGCCCGCCTGCCTGAGCTGCCACGGCGCCGCCGGCAACAGCGCTGCCGCTGCCAACCCCAAGCTGGCCGCCCAGCATCCTGAGTACGTCCACAAGCAGTTGGCTGACTTCAAGTCCAAGGCGCGCAACAACGCGATCATGGTGCCGATGGCGTCCGTTCTGTCCGACGAGGAAATGCGGAACATCGGCGCCTACCTGGCCAAGCAGTCGCTCAAGCCGGCCACTGCCAAGAACAAGGACACCATCGAAGCCGGCCAGAAGATCTACCGTGGCGGCATCGCGGCCAAGGGCGTGCCCGCCTGTGCTGCCTGCCACGGCCCCACCGGCGCCGGCATCCCGGCCCAGTACCCGCGTATCGCCGGCCAGTGGTCGGAATATACCGAGGCACAACTGGTGGCGTTCCGCCAGGGCACCCGCAAGAACAACCCGGTCATGACGACTATCGCCGCCAAGATGTCGGATGCCGAGATCAAGGCGGTGGCGGACTACGTCGCCGGGGTCCGCTAAGGACTACGGCTGACGACTCCCGCTGGCGCCGCCAGGCGCCGGCGCCCTGGTTGGCATGCCCCGGCATGCAACCGAACGCGACCGTCACAATCGAAAAGGGTGGCCTGCTTGTTCAAGCATGTCCGCCCTTTTTTATTTCATAGCTGCAGGCTTGTTTTAGGTTTCCCTTCACATGTCGACCGCCTCCACTTCAGGGCTGCACCTGAAGACCTCTCACCGCGTGCTGCGCGACGCGGTCGAATTGTTGTCCTCGATGCGCTTCGCGATCGCGCTGCTGACCGTGATCGCCATCGCCAGCGTGGTCGGCACCGTGCTCAAGCAGAACGAGCCGTATTCCAACTACGTCAACCAGTTCGGGCCGTTCTGGGCCGATATTTTCCACGCGCTGTCGCTGCAGAAGGTCTATGGCTCCTGGTGGTTCCTGCTGATCCTGGCCTTCCTGGTGACATCGACCTCGCTCTGCCTGGTGCGAAACGCGCCCAAGATGGTGGCCGACATGCGTTCCTGGAAGGACCATGTGCGCGAGCGCAGCCTGCGCGCCTTCCATCACCGCGGCGAGTTCGACGGCGCGCGCCCGCGCGCCGAGGCGGTGACCCGGCTGTCGGCGCTGCTGCGCAACCGCGGCTACCGCCTCAAGGCGGTCGAGCATGACGGCGCCACGCTGCTGGCTGCCAAGGCCGGCGCCGCCAACAAGGCCGGCTATATCCTGGCGCACACGGCCATCGTGGTGATCTGCATCGGCGGCCTGCTGGACGGCGACATGCTGATCCGCGCGCAGATGTGGTTCGGCGGCAAGACGACGATCAGGGGCAACGCCGTAATCAGCGAGATCCCGCCTCAGCACCGGCTGCCGGCCAGCAACCCGGGTTTTCGCGGCAACGCCTTCGTGCCCGAGGGCGCCACCGTGTCCACCGCCATCCTGAATATCTCGGACGGCGCGCTGGTGCAGGACCTGCCGTTTGCCCTCACGCTCAAGAAGTTCAAGATCGACTTCTACGAGACCGGCATGCCCAAGCTGTTCGCCTCGGACGTGATCGTGACCGACCGCGCCACCGGCAAGCAGACCGAGGCCACCATCAAGGTCAACGAGCCGCTGATCGTCGACGGCATCGCCATCTACCAGTCCAGTTTCGAGGACGGCGGCTCGCGCCTTAAGTTCGTCGGCTACCCGATGCAGGGGAGCGGCCACGCCACCTTCGCCATCGACGGCGCGGTGGGCGGCAACAAGCCGCTGGCGGGCACGGGCACCAGCGCGGACAGCGAAGGCATGACGGTCGAGTTCAGCGATTTCCGGCTGATGAATATCGAGAACGTCACCGATGCCTCGGGCAAGCCCGATGCGCGCGGGGTGGCACGCAAGTCGTTCAACGACACGCTGGAAAAACACCTCGGCGCCGCCGCCAGCACCGACCGCGCCAAGACGCTGCGCAACGTCGGTCCTTCGGTGCAATACAAGCTGCGCGACCGCAACGGCCAGGCGCGCGAATTCAACAACTACATGGTGCCGGTGCAGATGGACGGCCAGTCGGTGTTCCTGGCCGGCATGCGTGAATCGCCCAGCGAACAGTTCCGCTACCTGCGCATCCCGGCCGACGACCAGGGCAGCGTGGCCGACTGGATGCGGCTGCGCGCCGCGCTGCAGGACCGCGGCCTGCGCGGCGAGGCGGCGCGCCGCTTCGCGCTGGCGTCGATGCCTGGCGACGACAAAGCCGACCTGCGCCGCCAACTGGCCGAAAGCGCGCTGCGCGCGCTCGACCTGTTCGCCGGCGCCGTGCGGCCCACGCCTGACTCGCCGCCGGGCGGCTTCACCGCGATCGCCGCGTTCCTGGAAAAGTCCGTGCCGCCGGCTGAGCAGCAGAAAGCGGCCGACGTGCTGCTGAAGATCCTGAACGGCTCGATGTGGGAGCTGTGGCAGCTGGCGCGCGCGCAGGACAAGGTGCCGGTGGTGGCCAACAGCGCACAGAGCGGCACCTTCCTGCAGCAGGCGATCAACGCGCTGTCGGACAGTTTCTTCTACGGCGCGCCGGTGTTCCTGCAGCTTGATGACTTCAAGGAGATCAAGGCCAGCGTGTTCCAGATGACCCGTGCGCCGGGCAAGAACATCGTGTATCTTGGGTGCTTGCTGCTGGTGCTGGGCGTGTTCGCGATGTTCTATATCCGCGAGCGCCGCGTCTGGGTCTGGATCAAGGACAAGCCCGCCGAAGGCGACGTCACGGAGCCGGGCAGCCACGTGCTGATGGCAATGTCGACCCAGCGGCGCACCATGGATTTCGAGAAGGAATTCACCGCACTGCGGGACGATATCGGCCGCGCCTCGGGTGGCAGCGGCGATGCGCCGGATTCGTCCGCGCACGGCGCACCGGCCACCGCCGCGCCGCCCCACGCGCCTGACCCGCGCAAGTAACCAGCGAAGTAACGAGCAGGTACGCTATGTCTTCAAATGTGAACCAGGCCAACACCACGCGCGCCGAAACCGGGGCCGCCGACGAGGCCTATCTCGAACCTTCCTTCCTGCGCCGCCTCAGCTGGGTGGACTGGCTCTTCGCCTTGGCGCTGGCCGCCGGCGCCGGCGTGGCGCTGTCGCAATACGGGAAGTGGATGGACGGCTACGATAAGGCGGTGCTGATCGGCGCCGTGCCGACCTTTGCGCTGCTTGGCTGGCACTGGAAGCCGGTGCGCCCGCTGATGCTGGTGCTGGCGGTGCTGTCGCTGTTTGCGATCCAGCTCTACCAGGGGCAGCTCGCGCGCGCGGACCAGGCCTTCTTCCTCAAGTACTTCCTGTCGAGCCAGTCGGCCATCCTGTGGATGAGCGCGCTGGTGTTCCTGTCCACGCTGTTCTACTGGGTCGGGCTGGCCACGCGCTCGGACACCGGCTACAGCATCGGCAGCAAGCTGTGCTGGGGCGCGATCGTGCTGGGCTTCACCGGCATGCTGGTGCGCTGGTTTGAGTCGTACCTGATCGGCACCGACATCGGCCATATCCCCGTCTCCAACCTGTATGAAGTGTTCGTGCTGTTCACGCTGATTACTTCGCTGTTCTACCTCTACTACGAAGGCCACTACGCCACGCGCGCGCTGGGCCCGTTCGTGATGCTGGTGGTGTCGGCCGCGGTGGGCTTCCTGCTGTGGTACACGGTCAGCCGCAATGCGCAGGAGATCCAGCCGCTGGTGCCGGCGCTGCAGAGCTGGTGGATGAAGATCCATGTGCCGGCAAACTTTATCGGCTACGGCACCTTCGCACTGGCGGCGATGGTATCTGTCGCTTACCTGCTCAAGCAGCGTGGCATCCTGGCCGAGCGGCTGCCGTCGCTGGAGCTGCTCGACGACGTGATGTACAAGGCCATCGCGGTCGGCTTCGCCTTCTTCACGATCGCCACGATCCTGGGCGCGCTGTGGGCGGCCGAGGCTTGGGGTGGGTACTGGAGTTGGGATCCCAAGGAAACCTGGGCGCTGATCGTGTGGCTGAACTACGCGGCGTGGCTGCATATGCGGCTGATGAAGGGCCTGCGCGGCACGGTGGCGGCCTGGTGGGCGCTGGTCGGCCTGCTGGTGACGACCTTCGCGTTCCTGGGCGTCAATATGTTCCTGTCGGGGCTGCACAGCTACGGCGAACTCTGATGACGCGCCATGGTGCGATGCAAAAACCTGCCTTCGGGCAGGTTTTTTTTCGAATTTTTTTGTGACGTGACGGAATAAAGGCATCACATCGGGTGTTTACTTGAGGAGCGGTGCCGGCTGGCGGCACCGATTTGCATGGAGAACAAGATCATGGCACGTGTGCGTCTAACCTCTGCAGCATCCCTCCTTCGTCCCGCCGCGCTCGCGCTCGGCTGTGCGGCTGTCCTGCTCGCCGGCTGTTCCGGCATGGGCATGGGCGGTGGCGGTGGCGCCGGCAACTTGCCGCCCACGGTGAAGGTGACCAGTGGCGTGCTGACCGACCCGCAGGGCCTGACGCTGTATACCTTCGACCGCGACACCGCCGGCAGCGGCAAGAGCGCCTGCAACGGCCCGTGCGCCACCAACTGGCCGCCGCTGATGGCCGCGCCGGGCACCAGCCCGACTGGCCAGTACACCATCATCACGCGCGATGACGGCAGCAAGCAGTGGGCCTACCGCGGCATGCCGCTGTACCGTTTCGCCAAGGACGCCAAGCCGGGCGACCGGACTGGCGACAACCTCAACAACGTCTGGCATATCGCCAAGCCCTGACGGCAAGGCGAGCGCCGCGGCAGCCACGCCATGGAAGGATTTGACGGCCAGCTCGTCGCGCTGGCGCCGCGGCTGCGGCGCCATGCGCGCGGCCTCACCGGCGACGCGGCGCTGGCCGACGACCTGGTGCAGGACACGCTCGAGCGTGCGCTGCGCTACCGCTGGCGCTTCCGCCTGCGCCCCGGCGCATGGTGGGGCGACGGTGGCGACGGCCTGCTGCCGTGGCTGCTGACGTTGATGCACCGGCTGCGGCTCAATACGCTGCGCCGGAAGGAGCTGGTGGTGGCAACCGAGACCCTGCCCGAGGTCAGCGCTCCTGCGGAAGACCCCGGCCTGCGCCGCGACCTGGTCCAGGCGCTGGCGCAACTGCCGGAGCCGCAGCGCGCGGTGCTGCTGCTGGTGAGCCTGGAACAACTGACCTATGCCGAGGCCGCGCGCGTGCTCGACATCCCGCTGGGTACGGTGATGTCGCGCCTGGCGCGTGCGCGCGAGCAGATGCGCCGGCTGCTCGACGGCACCAACGTTTCTGTGCAGGCGGCCGCCGTGAACCCCTCCGGCAATTCCCTGCAGCGGGTGAAATGATGTCCGGCATCCACGAAGCGGACCTCCACGCCTACGCCGACGGCCAGCTCACCGGCGCGCGCCGCGCGGCCGTGGAAGCGTACTTGGCGCAGCACCCCGAGGCGGCGGCGCAGGTGGCCGCCTGGCGCCGACAGACGGATGCGCTGCACGGCGCGCTGGACCCGGTACTGAACGAGCCCGTGCCGCTTGCGGCGCTGCCGCCCGGGCTGCATGGCGATGGCCGCCGCCGCGAGGCCATGCGCCTGCAGTGGCCGCGCTGGCCGATGGCGCTCGCGGCCACCTGCGCCTCGGTGCTGCTGGTGGCCGTCGGCGGCGCGCTTGGCTGGATGGCGCACGCGCGCCTTGAAGGCAGCACGGTGGCGATGGCACCGGGCGAGCGCTTTGCGCGCGAGGCGCTGGCCACGCACGCGGTCTACGCGCCCGAGATGCGCCACCCGGTCGAAGTGCCGGCGAACGACGAAGCCCACCTGATCGCCTGGCTGTCGAAGCGGCTAGGCATGTCGCTGCAGGTGCCAGACCTGCGCGCGCAGGGCTTCCACCTGATCGGCGGGCGGCTCGGCGTGGCCGAGGGCGGCCCGTCGGCGATCCTGATGTACGAGTCGGACGACGGCACGCGCCTGTCGCTGCAGCTGCGGCGCATGGCGCAGGGCACGCCCGACACCGGCTTCCGCGTCGAGCACATGCCGCGCGAGCGCCGCGCGCGGGTGGCTTCCGGCGGCGACCCGATGGCGTTCTACTGGATCGACCGCGACATGGGCTTTGCGCTGGCCGCCCCGATTGAACGGGCACGGCTGCTGACGCTGGCGCAGGCGGTGTATCGCCAGTACCAGGGAGGCTAGCCATGCGGCCCGCAGCCCGCTCGCACGCGGTGCGACAAAGCGACGCAGGCCGCTGGCCAGCCGCGCCGGGCCAGCACTATCGGCCCGCGCGGCTGGTCAAAACCTGCATACGAGCCAGCGCATGGTGCGCGCGCCCGTATGCGCAACGAGGCACAACATGCTGATTCCGTCCCCCAAGTGGCTGCGTGGCGAAGATATTGCCGGCAGCGAGATCACGCCCCGCGATGTCTTTGCCTCGCGCCGCCGCCTGCTCGGCCTGGCCGCGGCCGGGGCCGCCGGCTCGGCACTGGCGCCCTGGCTGATGCGCGAAGCGCACGCGCAGGCCGGGCGCCACGGCCCCAAGCTGCCCGCTACCGCTAACAACACCTACGTCATCACGGAAAAGCGCACGCCTTACGAGGACGTGACCACCTACAACAACTTCTACGAGTTCGGCACCGACAAGTCCGACCCGGCGCGCAACGCCGGCACGCTGCGCCCGCGCCCCTGGCAGGTCTCGGTGGAGGGGCTGGTGAAGAAGCCCAAGGTCTATGATCTGGACGAGCTGATGAAGCTTGCCGCGCTGGAAGAGCGCGTCTATCGCCTGCGTTGCGTGGAGGGCTGGTCGATGGTGATCCCGTGGACCGGCTATCCGCTGGCCGAGCTGATCCGGCGCGTCGAGCCCCTGCCCGGTGCCAGGTACGTGCAGTTCATCACGCTGGCCGACAAGAAGCAGATGCCCGGCGTCAGCAGCGGCGTGCTCGACTGGCCCTACAGCGAGGGCCTGCGCATGGACGAGGCCATGCACCCGCTGGCGCTGCTGACCTTCGGCCTGTACGGCGAGGTGCTGCCCAACCAGAACGGCGCGCCGGTGCGCATGGTGGTGCCGTGGAAGTACGGCTTCAAGAGCGCCAAGTCGATCGTGAAGATCCGCTTTGTCGACAAGCAGCCGCCGACCAGCTGGAACCTGGCCGCTCCGCAGGAGTATGGCTTCTACTCGAACGTGAACCCGGACGTGGACCACCCGCGCTGGAGCCAGGCCACCGAGCGCCGCATCGGCGAGGACCGCGGCAGCGGCTTTGGCGCGCTGTTCGCGCCCAAGCGCAAGACCCTGCCGTTCAACGGGTACGGCCAGCAAGTGGCCGCGCTGTACCAGGGCATGGACCTGAAGAAGTTCTTCTGAGGCAAGGCAACGCATGGCTCTTCTCTCCACAGGCGCGGCCACTGCGGCCGCACGCAAACCGGGCGGCCTCGCACGCCTGGCCGCGCTTACGCCGCAGCGCGTGCGTGCGGTCAAGATCGCGGTCTGGCTGCTGGCGCTGCTGCCGTTCGTGCGGCTGCTGTACCTGGGCGCCACCGAGCAGTACGGTGCCAACCCGCTCGAATTCGTCACGCGTTCGACCGGCACCTGGACGCTGGTTATGCTGTGCCTGACGCTGACCATCACGCCGCTGCGCCGGCTCACGGGCTGGAACTGGCTGATCAGGCTGCGGCGCATGCTGGGTCTGTTTGCGTTCTTCTACGGGCTGCAGCACTTCCTGCTGTGGATCGGCGTGGACCGCGGGTTTGACCTCGCCTACATGGTCAAGGACGTGTACAAGCGGCCCTTTATCACGATGGGCTTCAGCGCCTTCGTGCTGATGATCCCGCTGGCGCTGACCTCGACCAACGGCATGGTGCGGCGCCTGGGCGGCAAGCGCTGGCAGGCGTTGCACCGGCTGGTTTATGCGATCGCCGTGCTGGCGATCCTGCACTACTGGTGGCACAAGGCGGGCAAGAACGACTTCAGTGAAGTGTCGATCTATGCCGCGGTGGTGTTTGTCCTGCTGGGGATGCGGGTGTGGTGGCGGGCGCGCACGCCGGCCAGTGGGGCGCGGCAGCCCGCCGCGTAGGCGGGCTGCGCCAGGGGATCAGTCCTGCAGCAGGCGCTCGTCGCGGAACAGGTCCTCGACCAGTTCGCGCTCGCGTACCAGGTGCACGTTGGCACCGTCCACCATCACTTCGGCGGCGCGCGGACGGGTGTTGTAGTTGGAGCTCATGGTGAAGCCGTAGGCGCCGGCCGACATCACCGCCAGCAGGTCGCCCGGTTCCAGCGCCAGCGCGCGGTCGCGGCCGAGCCAGTCGCCCGACTCGCACACCGGGCCAACGATGTCGTAGGTCACCGGCTGCGCGTCGCGCAGCGCCACCGGCTCGATGCGGTGATAGGCCTCGTACATGGCAGGACGCGCCAGGTCGTTCATGGCGGCATCGACGATGCAGAAATTCTTGGCCGCGCCGGGCTTCAGGAACTCCACCTGCGTCAGCAGCACGCCGGCGTTGCCTACCAGCGAGCGGCCCGGCTCGAACAGCACCTCGCGGTGGCCATGGCCACGCGCGGCCACGCGCTCCAGCAGCGTAGTGGCAAAGCCGGTGATGTCCGGCGGGGTTTCGTCGGTATAGGTGATGCCGAGGCCGCCACCCACGTCGATGTGTTCCAGGCGGATGCCTTCTCGCTCGAGCGCCTCGACCACGTCCAGCACCTTGTCCAGCGCTTCCAGGTAGGGCTCGACCTCAGTGATCTGCGAGCCGATATGGCAGTCGATGCCGGTCACTTCCAGGTGCGGCAGCGCGGCCGCGGCGCGGTAGGTCGGCAGCACGTCCTCGAAGGCGATGCCGAACTTGTTGCCTTTCAGGCCGGTGGAGATATACGGATGGGTCTTGGCGTCGACGTCCGGGTTGATGCGCAGCGAAACGCGTGCACGCTTGCCCACGCGGCCGGCCACTTCATTCAGGCGGTCCAGCTCGGGGATCGACTCCACGTTGAAGCAGCGCACGTCGTGCGCCAGCGCCAGCTCCATTTCCGCCGCGCTCTTGCCCACGCCGGAGAACACCACCTTGCGCGCGTCGCCGCCGGCGGCCAGCACGCGCTTGAGTTCGCCGCCCGAGACGATGTCGAAGCCCGCGCCCAGCTTGGCGAACACCTGCAGCACGGCCAGGTTGGAGTTCGCCTTCATGGCGTACTGCACCTGCGCGTTGCGGCCCTTGCAGGCGGCGGCGTAGGCCTGGTAGGCGGCGGTCAGCGCGGCACGCGAATACACGTAGGTGGGCGTACCGAATTCAGCGGCGATACGCGCCAGCGGCACCTGCTCGACGGCAAGCGCGCCGTCCTGGCGATGGAAAAATGCGGTCATGGTTATCGGGTGGTGGGGGCGGCGGGGGACGATGCGGGCTGCGCGGCAGGCGTGGCCGGTGCAGCCGGCACGGCGTCCGCACGGCCCAGGCCAGGATCGGGCGCGGTCGGCGCGGTCGGCTCGGGTGGCACTTTGGGCATGGTCAGCGGCCCGCGGATGCCGCATCCGCCCAGAAGGGGCATCGCAAGGGTGGCGGCAAACGCCGATACAATCGCAACACGACGTAGCATCGGGTCGTCCTTTAGGCTGTTGGCAAGGCATTGGATTGCCCGACGCAGCGGCCGAGGCATCCGCAGAATTCTCTACAAGTACTTCTTAACAAAAAACGCCGTTCGCGCCACGTACGCCCGGTCCGGGCAGCGGCGGCAACGGCGGTCTCGGAGTTTAGCATGCCCCCCTTGAGCGAAAGCGAGTTCCTGGCCCTGGCCACGCAGGAGCTGGACCGCATCGAAGCCGCGGTCGAGGCGGCCGCCGACGCGGCCGGCGCCGATATCGAAATCAGCCGCACCGGCAACGTGATGGAGCTGGAGTTCGAGAACGGCACCAAGATCATCATCAACAGCCAGGCACCGATGCAGGAACTGTGGGTGGCAGCGCGCGCCGGCGGCTTCCACTTCCGCCGCGACGGCGAGCGTTGGGTCGATACGCGCAATGGCGGCGAACTCTATGCGGCGCTGTCGGGCTACCTGAGCGAGCAGGCGGGCACGGCCCTCAAGCTGGGCTGAACTGCACCGCGCGATGGAAAGAACCACGTGGCAAGGGGGGTCGCTTAAAGTGTTGACGGGGGTAACGAGAGAAGCATAGAGTGCTGTATATCCATACAGTGCTCTAGGTAGGCCTTTGCTCCACACCTTTGAAGCCCGCCTCAATCTGACCCCCGAGTTAGCCGCCTTGTTGGCGGCTAACTCGGAACGCTGGTCGTGGGGCGCGCGTAAGGCTTGGAGTCTTCTGTATCGACAAAACCTCACTCGAACGACCGCCTACGCCACCTTAACGAGGGAAGGCTTTACCTCGCATCAAGTCGATTCCATGCTGAGGCAAGCTGAAATGCGCCATGCAGGCTTGGTCGAACTCAAAAAGTACGAACGAGGTCAGCTTGAGCTGGCCATTCAGCGACGAATGCGCACTAGCCGACAAAGGCAAGAAAATTCAGGCCCTGTCAAAACGGCAAGCCAAGCTACGCGCTCAACGCGATAAAGTAGCACCGAAGCCGGGGAAAGCCCGTTCAAACCGCTACCTTACGACGCTAGCCCGCCTACGGGAAGTCGATACCGAACTCGAATTTTGCCGCAACTGGGTTGCACAAAAAGAACGCGTTCTTACTGCCAAGCGCGGCAAGCTGTCCGCGCTGCTTAAAGCTATTGATGAAGGCCGCTACAGTCTCTGTTTTGGCTCGAAGAAGCTGCTTCAGCAGCGGCCCGGCGAACACAACACCGAGACCACTCCATTCGCCTCTGTCGAGGATTGGCACGAGGCCTGGGACACAGCCCGAAACGGTCAGGTCTGGTCGATAGGACATACGGCTAAGCCCAGCGGCAATAGCGAACTACAGTGGCTGCCGGATACCAACCAGTTGCGCGTCCGGTTGACGGACAAGCTTGCGCATGAACGCATGGACGCTTTGGGCATTCCTCGCAGCGGAGGGCCGCAAAAGGTGATGCCCCTTCGCATGAAATGCCGATTCATTGTGATTGACGGGGTCGACTTTGCCTCGCATCGGGGCGCGGCCCGCGCAGCGCTGATTGACGCGTTTGGAAAGCGGCCTGTCACAATGCGGCTCTTGCAAAGGCTATCACCGGCCGGCGAGCGCATTTGGTATCTGCAAGCGAGCGTTGACGTTCCCACCGGTTTCAACCCAGAGACCGCTCGCACTAGAGAGGCTGGTGTCCTTGGACTGGATTTGAATGCCCGGGGCGTTGCCTGGGCTGTGGTGAAGCCCGATGGGAACCGGTTGCGGGAGGGTCATCCGCAGAGCGGCTTTCTCGGCTGGGACCTAAAAGGCCTTTCCGACGCTGTACGCAAGCAAGTCATCGGAACAACCGTTGCAGAGCTTGCCCGCCTGGGCAAGCGCCTAGGCCTCGCAGTGGCCATCGAGAACCTGGATTTCGCGACGAAGAAGGCCGGCTTGCGCGCCGGCGGCGTCAACAAGCGATACAACGAGATGCTAAGCTCGTTTGCAAGCTCACAGTTCGCAGAGCTGATGACCCGTGCCTGTGAAAAAGCTCATGTTCGGCTCTATTTGGTGAACCCTTCGTACAGTTCGGTCGGAGGCTTCACCAAATATGGCCGTCCCAATCGAATCGGCGCGGATGAGTCCGCCTCTCTTTGGTTGGGCCGGCAAGCTTTGTACGGTATCCCCTGGAAGACAGTGGGTGCCCAGTGCTTCGTCAAGAGGCACAACGAGCGACTCGTCTTTTCGCACCTGCCAGCCACCCCGAAGCAGAGCAAGACGGCCCTGGCAGGGGCTCAATGGAGAGATGTCGCTCGGGCTCTAGGCAAGAACCGGAAGCGATGGGGTGAAAACCTCCGCAATTGGTTCCTCTGCCAGGTCGAAACCCCTTCCCCGCAGACCGTCTGCGAGCCTGATGTGGCGTCATTGCCAACGGGATAGAAGTGTGGTTTTCAGCTCGAGACCTCTAGGACCTCGAGCGGCGCAGTGAAAACTGCGTTTTGTCGCCGTGTTCTCTTGTGGAAGAAATTTTGCCTAAGAGAATGGCCATCTCTGCTAGTCCAGAGATGGCCATTGAGAATTACATCAACACTTTAAGCGACCGCCTAGGCCACGTGGCCGGCTTTCTGCTGTCTGGCGGCAGCCATCACGCCCCGCCAAACATCTCCAGGATCTTCCGCTTCTCCTGCTCCGTATCGGCCTGCGGGGTGGTCGACTCCTCCGGCTTGCCCGGCCACGGATCGCCCAGGCCCACCGAAGCCACCCCGGCGCCGCCGGCGTTCTCCTCGAAGGTCCAGTCGCCGCCCACCATCAGCACGCCTTCCGGCGCCGGCCGCTCGGGCGATTCCGGCACGCCCTTGAGCGCCTTGCTCATGTAGCCGACCCAGATCGGCAGCGCCAGGCCGCCACCGGTTTCGCGCACGCCCAGGCTCTTGGGCTGGTCGTAGCCCATCCAGGCGATCGCCACCAGGTTCGGCGTGTAGCCGGCGAACCAGGCATCGACCGCGTCGTTGGTGGTGCCGGTCTTGCCGGCCAGGTCATTGCGGCCCAGGCGCTGCTTGGCGCTGTTGGCGGTGCCGTAGCGCACCACGTCGCGCAGCATGGTGTCGGCGATAAAGGCCGTGCGCGCGTCCAGCACGCGCACCGCGTCGCTGCCGGCGCGCTGCGGATGGGTTTCGGAGATCACGTTGCCGCGCGCGTCCACCACCTTCTGGATCAGGTACGGGTTGACGCGGTAGCCGCCGTTGGCGAACACCGAGTACGCGCCCGCCATCTGCAGCGGCGTCACGGCGCCCGAGCCCAGCGCCATCGGCAGGTAGGCGGGGTGCTTGTCGGCCTCGAAGCCGAAGCGCGTGATGTAGTCCTGCGCGTACTGCGTGCCGATCGCGCGCAGGATCCGCACCGAGACCAGGTTCTTGGACTTGGCCAGCGCGCGGCGCATGGTCATCGGGCCTTCGAAGCGGCCGTCATAGTTCTTCGGCTCCCACACCTGGCCGCCGGTATCAGGGCCGATCGTCAGCGGCGCGTCGTTGATCACCGTGGCAGGCGAGAACCCCTTTTCCAGCGCCGCCGAGTAGATGAACGGCTTGAAGCTGGAGCCCGGCTGGCGCCAGGCCTGGGTCACGTGGTTGAACTTGTTGCGGTTGAAGTCGAAGCCGCCCACCATCGAACGGATTTCGCCGTCCTGCGGATTGATCGACACGAACGCGGCGGACACTTCCGGCAGCTGCGTGACCGACCAGTTGCCTTTCTCATCCTGGGTCACGCGGATGATCGCGCCCGGGCGCATCTTCATCTTCGGCTGCGCGTTGGCCGACAGCGACGGCGAGATAAAGCGCAGCGCCGAGCCTTCGATAGTCGCCACCTCGCCGGACAGCAGCGTCGCCTTCACTTGCTTGCCCGACACGCTGGTGACCACGGCCGAGCGCAGGTCGCCGCTGCCCGGGTGCTCGACCAGCGCATCGTCAATGGCCTGCTCGCGCTCGGCCGGATCGGAAGGCAGGTCGATAAAGGCCTCGGGGCCGCGGTAGCCGTGCTTGCGCTCGTAGTTCATGATGCCGCTGCGCACGGACTCGTAGGCGGCGTCCTGGTCGGGCTTGGTCAGCGTGGTGTAGACCGTCAGGCCGCGCGTGTAGGTCTCTTCACGGTACTGCGCGTACATCAGCTGGCGCACGATTTCCGCGACGTACTCGGCGTGGGTGGAGAACTCGTTGCCCTCGGTGCGCACCTTCAGCTCTGAGCGCACGGCCTCGTCGTACTGCTCGGGCGTGATGTAGCGCAGGTCGCGCATGCGCTGCAGGATGTATTCCTGGCGCACCTTGGCGCGGCGCGGGTTGACCACCGGGTTGTAGGCCGACGGCGCCTTGGGCAGGCCGGCCAGCATGGCGGCCTCGGCCGGCGTCACCTCGCGCACCGACTTGCCGAAGTACACGCGCGCGGCGCTGTCAAAGCCGTAGGCGCGCTGCCCCAGGTAGATCTGGTTCATGTACAGCTCGAGGATCTGGTCCTTGTTCAGGTTGGCCTCGATCTTGTACGCCAGCAGCATCTCGTAGATCTTGCGGGTATAGGTCTTCTCGCTGGACAGGAAGAAGTTGCGCGCCACCTGCATGGTGATGGTGGAGGCGCCCTGCGAGAGCCCGCCGCGCAGATTGGCCAGCCCGGCGCGCATTACGCCGACGAAGTCGACGCCGCCGTGTTCGTAGAAGCGGTCGTCCTCGATCGCCAGAACCGCCTTTTTCATCACGTCCGGGATTTCGGCGATGGGCACGAAGTTGCGCCGCTCTTCTCCGAATTCCCCGATCAGCACGTTGTCCGCGGTGTAGATGCGCAGCGGGATCTTGGGCCGGTAGTCGGTGATGGTGTCCAGCGACGGCAGGTTGGGCGCGGCCACCAGCAGCGCGTAGCCAAGCAGCAGCGCGATTACGACGGCGCCGGCGACAAGCAGTCCGACCGCCCCGAACATGAGCCGCGCCCAGATCGAGCGGCGGGCAGGGTGGGACGGCTTGTGTTGTGCGGTGGCCATAAGGGAAATACCTAGTCAGGGGTGCCCGGGATTATATCTTCCGGGATCGGGCCATCCGCGCGCCCAGTGCCCCGGGCGCCGCTATCGCGCTGTTACAAGATGTAATACGACGGATACCAGCTAGCAAGCCGAAGTTGCCTGCAACAGCCGGCTGCGGAAGGGAACCCGACGACCGTGGGGTTTTGGCAACGAAATGGCACGAGGCTTCTGAAAAAGTAGTCGTGGTCAGTTCGGCACATTGCCACCGGTGCTGGTTTTTGTGAGAATCGGCCAACATAAAAGAGCAAAGGTTTCATTCAAGAAACACGGCTCGCCCGATTAGAGCGTTGACGCCAGGGGCGAGTTCAAATGTCAGGGGGTCACCTTGCGACGGGGCATTTTGTCGGGGCTTCTGCGCCGGACTACGGTCGGCGTAGATATCGGGTCGTCCAGTGTCAAGGTAGTCGAGCTGTCCGTAGGGGGCAGCAGGCAGGACTATCGGCTGGAAAAATGCGCCAGCGAACTGCTGGACCGCAACGCCGTTGCCGATGGCAACGTCATCAATATCGAGGCAGTCGGGATCGCGCTCAAGCGCGCGCTCGGCAAGGCTGGCATCCGCTCGAAAGACGTGGTGCTGGGCGTGCCATCCATGCTGACCGAATCGCAGACGGTCAGCCTGCCGGACAACCTGTCCGAAGACGAGCTTTACTCCCAGGTCGAATCCGAGGCGCACCGGCTCTATCCGCCGTCGCAGGCGGTCAACTTCGACTTTGCCGTGATCGGTCCGAGCGAAACCGAGGGCGGCATCGGCGTGCGCGTCACCGCGGCCAACAGCGACCGCGTGCAGGAGCGCGTGACCGCGGCGGAGATGGCCGGGCTCAAGCCCCAGGTGATGGACGTCGAGGAATACGCGGTGCAGCGCTCGATCGTGCAGATGCTGGGCGTGCCGCAGGAAATGTCCGAGGCCGATGCCCGCGCGCTACCGGTGGTGGCGGTGGTCCACCTGGGCGGCAGCCGCTCCAAGGCGATCTTCTACCAGGGCTGGAAAGAGCTGTACGAACAGCCGCTGAACAGCTACGGCGACCAGCTCACGCAGAGCGCCGCGCGCATGTTCACGCTCGACGCGCTCAAGGCCGAGATCAAGAAACGCAAGAACACGCTGCCTGAAGCCTGGCGCGGGCAACTGCTCAAGCCGTCGCTGGACGCGCTGGCGATGGAAGTGCAGGCCGCGATCGGCAACTTCATCTCCAGCTCCAGCCTGGGGCGGGTCGACGAGATCCTGCTGTCGGGCGGCCATGCTTCGCTGCTCGGCGTGCAGGCGGCGATCCAGCAGCAGACCAAGATCACCACCACGCTGGCGAACCCGTTCGCCAACATGGCGACCAACGCCAAGGTCAACGAGCGCTACCTGCAGCGCGACCTTCCGGCGTATATCGTCAGTGCCGGCCTCGCATTGCGCGGCCTGCAATAACGCACCGGAGGCATTCGAATGTCTACGAACACGCTGCCTTCGGTCAACCTGCTGCCCTACCACGAAGCCCGCAAGGCGGCTCGCCGCAAGAAGGTCTATTCGATGCTGGGCGCCGCCGCGGCCGGCGGCGCGGCGGTGGTGCTGCTGGGCGGGCTCTATATCGACGGGCGCATTGATTCCGAGGTCGCGCTCAACCAGGTGCTGAGTGCCGAGAACGCCAAACTGGACGGGCAGATCCGCGAGGTCAACAGCCTCAAGAAAGATATCGACGCGCTGCTGCAACGGCAGAAGGCGGTGGAAAGCCTGCAGACCGAGCGCAACCGCCCGGTGCAACTGCTCGAGGAACTGGTGCGGCAGGTGCCGGAAGGCGTCTACCTGACCAGCCTCAAGCAGACCGGAGAGTCCTTCACCATCGCGGGGGTGGCGCAGTCCAACGAGCGCATTTCCGAACTGCTGCGCAACCTGAGCGGCGTGGCCTGGCTGGACAAGGCCGAGCTGGTCGAGTCCAAGGCGGTCACCATGACCAACAACCTGCGCGAGCAGCGCCGCCTGTTCGACTTCTCGATGCGCTTTGCCTACCGCGCGCCGGGAACGCCGCAGGGCGCGGACGGCAAGAAGGCCGCGCCGGCAGCTTCCGCACCAGCCGTACCGACACCCGCATCCGCAGCAGCCCCCGCAGCCGGAAAGGCCTGACCATGGCGCTCAATACCGAAATCAACCTGGCTGACCTCACCAGCCAGTTCCGCGGGCTCAACCTGAACGAGCCGGAAACCTGGCCGGCCGCGCCGCGCGTGCTGTTCGCGGTAATGGCCGCGGCGCTGGTGCTGCTGCTGGGCTGGCAGTTCTACTGGAGCGCCAAATTCGACGAACTCGACCGCCAGCGCCAGGAGCAGGAAAGCCTCAGGCAGGCGTACCAGTCCAAGGTGACGCAGGTGGCCAACCTCGACGCGCTGCGCGAGCAGAAGAAGCAGGTGGAGCAGCGCGTGGCGCTGCTCGAGCGCCAGCTCCCCAACAAGACCGAAATGGACGCGCTGCTGGCTGACGTCAACCACGCCGGCGTCGCGCGCGGCCTGCAGTTCGAGCTGTTCAAGCCGCAGGCGGCGGTGATCAAGCCTTACTTTGCCGAGATCCCGGTGAACCTGCGCGTGACCGGCCGCTACCACGAGGTGGCGCAGTTCAATGCCGACGTGGCCGCGCTGTCGCGCATCGTGTCGATGCAGAACCTGCAACTGGCCAATACCAAGGACGGCGGGCTATCGATGGAGGCAGTGGCGATGGCCTACCGCGCGCTCGATCCCGAAGAACAGGCCGCGCAGCGCAAGGCCGCCGCGGCCGCCGCCGCCGCCAAGCAGGGAGGTGCCAAATGAGCCGCACCGTCCGTATCCGTAGCCTGGCATGGGCCGCAGCGCCGCGTACGGTCGCGGTTGCAGCGCTCGCGGTCGGCCTGCTGGGCGCCTGCGGCGCCAGCGACGAAGCCGCGCTGCGACAGTGGATGGACGCCACCCGCAACGCCCGCGCCAAACCGCCTGAGCCGCTGCCGGAGGCCCGCCCCTACGTGCCGCGCGAGTACGCCGTGGCCAACGCGCCCGAGCCGTTCGCGCAGGCCAAGATCGGCGAGCTGAACAAGACGCTGCCGGATTCGCCCGAGGCCGGGCGGCGCCGCGAGCCGCTGGAAGACTACCCGCTCGAGAACTTCAAGATGCTCGGGATGATGAAGAAGAACGGGGAAACCTTCGGCATCGTAAGAGTTGATAACAAGATCCACCACATCAAGGTGGGTCAGTATCTCGGCCAGAGCTATGGCCGGGTGGTCCGCATCACCGATCAGGAGATCGTGTTGCGTGAATTGGTCCGGGAGGGGGTATCAGAGTGGAAAGAGAAAATGACCAGCCTGAAGCTGGAGGTGGCGGCATGACCCTCGCGCGCTGGTACCGTGCGCTCGCGGGCGCCGTGATGACGACGCTGGTGCTGGCCGCTCCGGCCGCGCTGGCACAAAGCAACCGGGTCAAGTCGGTGGACGCCAGCGTGGTCGGCGAGCAGACCGTGTTGACGATCGAGCTCGAACGGCCGCCGGCGCAGAAGCCGGTGGACTTCACCACGCAGAACCCGGCACGGCTGGCGATCGATTTCTTTGATACCGGCTTTGCCAACCGGCGCGCGCAGTATGACTACGGCGGCAAGCTGGTCAAGACTGCCAACGTAGTGCAGATAGGCGACCGCACCCGCGTGATCGTCGACCTCACGCGCACCGCCACCTATCGCACCGAGGTGCGCGGCAACTACTTCGTGGTGGCGCTGGATAATGTGGCGCCCGCGGTCAAGAGCGCCGCGCCAACGTTTGCGCCGGCCGCGACAGTGACGCCGGTGGCCGCTGCGGCGCGGCCGTCGGTGCGCAATATCGACTTCCGTCGCGGTGCCGACGGTGCCGGGCGCGTGGTGGTGGACCTGTCATCGCGCGACTCGGGCATCAATATCGCGCAGCAGGGCAAGCACGTGGTGGTCGACTTCCTCGGCACCACGCTGCCCGACAACCTGCGCCGTCGCTACGACGTCAGCGACTTCGGCACGCCGGTGCAGAGCCTGCGCGCCAACGATGCCAACGGCAACGCGCGCCTGACCATCGAGCCGAACGGCAACTGGGAGTACAGCTCTTACCAGACCGACACCCAGTTCGTGGTCGAAGTGCGTCCGGTCAAGGAGGACCCGACCAAGCTGATCAGCGGCCCGGGCTACCGCGGCGAGCGCCTGTCGCTGAACTTCCAGAACATCGACATCCGCTCGCTGCTGCAGGTGTTTGCCGATTTCACCAACCTGAACATCATCACCAGCGAAAGCGTGCAGGGCAACCTGACGCTGCGTCTGAAGGACGTGCCGTGGGACCAGGCGCTGCAGATCGTGATGGATGCCAAGGGGCTGGCGTCGCGCCGCAATGGCAATGTGCTGTGGGTGGCGCCCAAGGCCGAGCTGCAGACCAAGGAAAAGCTCGAACTGGAGTCGCAACAGCAGATCAATGATCTCGAGCCGATCCGCAGCCAGGTGTTCCAGCTCAACTACCAGCGCGCCGAGGACGTGCGCCGGATGCTGCTGGGCATGAACGCCGGCGGCGGCGGCAGTGCCGTGCCCGCGGTCGGTGCGGCGGGAGCGGCGGGCGCCAGTGCGCGCATGCTGTCCAAGCGCGGTTCGCTGACGGCCGATGCGCGTACCAACCAGTTGTTCGTGTCGGATATCGCCAGCAAGCTGGAAGAGGTGCAGAGCTTTGTCGGCAAGATCGATATCCCGGTGCGCCAGGTGATCATCGAGGCGCGCATCGTCGAGGCCACCGATTCCTTCAGCCGCAACCTGGGTGTGAAGCTGGGCTTTGCCGGGCAGTACAACAACGCCCGCGTCGGCAACACGTACAACAACGTGCTGCCCGGGGCGACTTCCGACAACGGCCCGTTCCTGAGCCTGCCGGCCGGCGCCATCAACGGCACCAACCCCGCCAATGTCGCGGTCAGCCTGTTCAACAGCGCCGCCACCAAATTCCTGGCACTGGAGTTGTCGGCGCTGGAAGCGGACGGCAAGGGCAAGATCATCTCCAGCCCGCGCGTGGTCACGGCCAACAACATCAAGGCGCTGATCGAGCAGGGTACCGAGCTGCCGTACCAGGCGGCGACCTCCAGCGGTGCTACCTCGGTGCAGTTCCGCAAGGCCAACCTGAAGCTGGAGGTGACGCCGCAGATCACGCCCGAAGGCAATGTCCTGCTGGACGTGGACGTGAACAAGGACAGCGTGGGCATCCAGACCACCTCGGGCTTTGCCATCGACACCAAGCACGTGCAGACCCAGGTGCTGGTGGAGAACGGCGGCACGGTGGTGATCGGCGGCATCTACACCCAGACGGAGTCCAACGACACCGACAAGGTGCCGCTGCTGGGCGATATCCCGGTGCTGGGCTACCTGTTCAAGAGCAACGCCAAGGTGCGCAACCGCACCGAGCTGCTGGTGTTCCTGACGCCGCGGATCCTGAACGACAGCGTGTCGCTGAGGTAGGCGGAAGCCGGCGGTGGTCCGCGCATCGGGCGGGATACAGTAGACTGACAGGCCGCATCGACCGATGCGGCCATTTTTTTTTGCGCACCGCGGCCGTCCGGGCGAGGAGACGGCCCTGGGAGGACGGGTCGGATCCCGGCATGTGGCCCATGCTGCATCCGCCACTTGCCGGGCGCGCCACAACATAAGAAGATGATGCAGTTCCCAACCGGGGAGGACGGCCCGCATGCCGCGCTCCCGAACGACAGTCCAGTGACAGCCTCAGCGACAGGGCCGGCGGCACAGCGCCCCGCTCCGGATCGACGCGACTCCGATCTACCGGAATCCGATCGACCGAACCTCTTTTTCGTCGGCCTGATGGGCGCCGGCAAGACCACCGTGGGCCGCACGGTGGCGCGGCGCCTGCACTATCCGTTCTTCGATTCCGATCACGAGCTCGAGGCGCACTGCGGCGTGCGCATCCCGGTGATCTTCGAACACGAGGGCGAGGCGGGCTTCCGCGACCGCGAAGCCGCCATGATCCGCGAGCTGGCCGAGCGCCAGGGCATCGTGCTGGCCACCGGCGGCGGCGCCGTGCTGCGTGCCGAGAACCGCGAGGTGCTGAAGGCTCGCGGCACGGTCGTGTACCTGCGCGCCAGCCCACACGACCTGTGGCTGCGCACCCGCCACGACCGCAACCGCCCGCTGCTGCAGACCGAGGATCCCAAGGGCAAGCTCGAGGCGCTGTACGCCGAGCGCGACCCGCTTTACCGCGAGGTGGCGGACTTCATCATCGAAACCGGCAAGCCCTCGGTGGCGCAGCTTGCTAATATGGTGTTGATGCAACTCGAAATGGCCGGTTTCCCGATCGATCCCCCGCAGCCGGCCGCCGAGCAGTCCGGCCAGCCCGGGCAGCCGGCGCAGGACCCCAATCCATGATTACGCTTGAAGTTGACCTGGGAGCGCGAAGCTACCCCATCCATATTGGCACCGGCCTGCTCGACAACGCCGAGCTGCTGCGCCCGCACGTGCGCGGGCAACACGCCGTCATCGTCACCAATGAAACCGTGGGGCCGCTGTACGCGGCGCGGGTGGAAGCCAGCCTGAAGGCGCTGGGCAAGACCGTGCGCACCGTGACGCTGCCCGACGGAGAAGCCTTCAAGCACTGGGAAACGTTGAACCTGATCTTCGACGCGCTGCTGCGGGCCGGCGCCGACCGCAAGACCACGCTGGTCGCGCTGGGCGGCGGCGTGGTGGGCGACATGACCGGGTTTGCGGCCGCTTGCTACATGCGCGGCGTGCCCTTCATCCAGATGCCAACCACGCTGCTGGCGCAGGTCGATTCGTCGGTGGGCGGCAAGACCGGGATCAACCATCCGCTCGGCAAGAACATGATCGGCGCGTTCCACCAGCCCAACGCGGTGATCGCCGACATCGACACGCTGCGCACGCTGCCCCCGCGCGAGCTGGCCGCTGGCATGGCCGAGGTGATCAAGCATGGCGCCATCGCCGATGCGGAGTACTTTGGCTGGATCGAGCGCAATATCAAGGCGCTGAACGACTGCGCCCCGGAACTGATGGCGGTGGCCGTGCAGCGCTCGTGCGAGATCAAGGCCGGCGTGGTGGCGCAGGACGAGCGCGAGGGCGGCCTGCGCGCCATCCTCAATTTCGGCCACACCTTCGGCCACGCGATCGAGGCGGGCATGGGCTACGGCGCATGGCTGCACGGCGAGGCGGTGGGCTGCGGCATGGTGATGGCCGCCGACCTGTCGCACCGGCTTGGATTTATCGATATCGAGACGCTCGCGCGCATCCGCACGCTGACCCAGGCGGCCATGCTGCCGGTGGTGGCGCCGGAACTGGGCACCGATCGCTATATCGAACTGATGAAGGTCGACAAGAAGGCCGAGGCCGGCAGCATCAAGTTCATCCTGCTGAAGAAGCTCGGCGAGGCGTTCATTACCACCGTGCCCGATGCCGACCTGCGTGCCACGCTGCAGCACGCCGTTCTTAAACCTCCCACCGAGGCCACGGTCGCGTGATCGATCGGTTATGCCTCGCAACCCTGACCCAGCTCACCGGATTGCCGCATGACCGACTTTGAAAGCCATCTCGCCCCGTACGCCGCCCGCTCCGCGCAGACGCGCGGGCGGGTGCATGCCGAACCCGCGTCGCTGTCGCGCAGCGAATTCCAGCGCGACCGCGACCGGGTCATCCACAGCACGGCGTTCCGGCGGCTCGAGTACAAGACCCAGGTCTTCGTCAACCATGAGGGAGACCTGTTCCGCACCCGCCTGACCCATAGCCTGGAGGTGGCGCAGATCGCCCGCTCGATCGCGCGCAACCTGCGCCTCAACGAAGACCTGGTCGAGGCCATCTCGCTGGCGCACGACCTGGGCCATACGCCCTTTGGCCACGCCGGGCAGGATGCGCTCAACACCTGCATGAAGAATCACGGCGGCTTCGAGCACAACCTGCAGAGCCTGCTGGTGGTGGACGAGCTGGAAGAGCGCTACGGCGGCTTCAACGGGCTGAACCTGACCTTCGAGACGCGCGAGGGCATCCTCAAGCATTGCTCGCGCGTCAATGCCGCGGCGCTGGGCGAGCTGGGCCGGCGCTTCCTGGAAGGCACGCAGCCGTCGCTGGAGGCGCAACTGGCCAACCTGGCCGACGAGATTGCCTACAACAACCACGATATTGATGACGGCCTGCGCTCCGGCCTGCTGACGCTGGAACAGCTCGACGAAGTACCGATGTGGGAGCGCCACCGTGCCGAGGTGGCTGATGCCTTCCCCGGCATCAACGGCCGCCGCGCCATCAACGAGACGGTCCGGCGCATGATCAACACGCTGATCGTCGACCTGATCGAGACCACCAGCAGCAATATCGCCGCGGTCAACCCGCGCAATATCGACGCGGTTCGCGCCGCCGGCCCGCTGGTCGGCTTCAGCCCGCAGATCCACGAGGAAGCCGCGGCGCTCAAGCGCTTCCTGTTCCGGCACCTGTACCGGCACTACCTGGTGATGCGCATGTCGGCCAAGGCGCAGCGCATCGTCGGCGACCTGTTCCAGGCCTTTATGTCCGATCCACGCCTGCTGCCGCCACAGTACCAGGCCGGCCACGGCACCGAGCAGCCGCGGCTGATCGCGCATTACATCGCCGGCATGACCGACCGCTACGCGATCCGCGAGCATCGCCGCATCTTTGCCGTGAGCGAGGGCAACTGACAGCGGCGCGCCTGCGCATAATTGGGGACGGATCAGGCTATCATGCGGGCATCGATGCTCGCATGACCTGTCATGGCCCGCCTTCCCCGTTTCTCTCCCGCCGGTCTTCCCGCCCTGGTGTTGCAACGCGGCAACAACCGCCAGGACGTCTTCCTCGGTCCCGACGACTACCTGCACTACCTCGACTGCCTGCGCATGGCCGCGCGCGAGCATGACCTTGCGCTCCACGCCTACACGCTGCGGCCCAACCACGTGCACCTGGTGGCCACGCCCAAGGGGCCGGATTCACTGAGCCTGACCATGCAGGCGGTCGGCCGTCGCTACGCACGCTATTTCAACCGTGTGGCCGAGCGCACTGGCACGCTGTGGGAAGGGCGCTTCCGCTCGGCGGTGTTCGACCCGGCCCAGTGGATGCTGCCGGCCATGCTTTATGTCGAAGCGAACGCGCTGCGCGCCGGGGAGGTGAGCACGCCGGAGGCCGACCGCTGGAGCAGCTACCGCCATCACGCCGGCATCGAGGCCAGCCCGTTTGTAAGCGACCACTCTGCTTACTGGGAACTGGGCAATACGCCGTTCGAGCGCCAGTCCAACTATCGTTCGCTGACTGCCGAAGGCCTGTCGACCAAAACGCTGGCCACGCTGCGCAGTCACGCGCATAGCGGCTGGCCTCTTGGCGGCGAAGCATTCCTGGCGCAACTCGAACGCCATGCGACCCGGCGCGTTCAGCCGCTCCCGAAAGGGCGCCCCAAAAAGGTGCAAGCACCCACGGAAGACGTGGCCCAGTCGACGCAAAAATAACGTGTCCCCATTTAATCCGATCACCGAAACGGTGCGAATATTAATGTGTTCTGACCCTATTTAAAAATTTTGCGAGCCGAATAAGATTCCCATATAGTTGCTCCACCCACAGTAATTGTGCGGCGCGTCACGCTCGTGTACGCCGCTGCGGCCCGCAGACAGCTTCGTCCCCATTTCCCTTCCCGCCGGTCCACCGGTTTGGGTGGATATCAAGAAAGCGCGCGGTCCCCGTTCCGGTAGTCCAGCAATTCGCGCAGCCTTCACCGGAATCCAGCCCGTGGACCAAACGAAAAATCTTTCGGCCCAAGCGCAGACCAGCGAGCAAATCAGCGGATCCGAATCCGCCCTCGACTTGCGCCCCCAGGCGCAAGGCATGTACGACCCCAGCAACGAGCACGACGCCTGCGGCGTCGGCATGGTCGCGCATATCAAGGGCAAGAAGTCCCACGAGATCATCTCCCAGGGCCTGAAGATCCTGGAGAACCTGGACCACCGGGGTGCCGTCGGCGCGGACGCGCTGATGGGCGACGGTGCCGGTATCCTGGTCCAGATCCCCGACCAGTTCTATCGCGAGGAAATGGCCGCACAGGGCGTGAGCCTGCCGCCCGCCGGCGAATACGGCGTGGGCATGATCTTCCTGCCGAAGGAACACGCCTCGCGCCTGGCCTGCGAACAGGAACTGGAGCGCACGGTCCGCCTGGAAGGCCAGGTCGTGCTGGGCTGGCGCGACGTGCCGGTCGACTGCAACATGCCGATGTCGCCGACGGTGCGCAAGACCGAGCCGGTGATCCGCCAGATCTTCATCGGTCGCGGCCGCGACATCATGACCACGGACGCGCTGGAGCGTAAGCTCTACGTCATCCGCAAGACCGCCAGCCACGCCATCCAGGCGCTCAAGCTCAAGCACGGCAAGGAATACTTCGTGCCGTCGATGTCGGCCCGTACCGTGGTGTACAAGGGCCTGCTGCTGGCCAACCAGGTTGGCGAGTACTACCTGGACCTGCAGGACCCGCGCGCCGTCTCGGCCCTGGCCCTGGTGCACCAGCGCTTCTCGACCAACACTTTCCCGGCCTGGGAACTGGCCCACCCGTACCGCATGGTCGCCCACAACGGCGAAATCAACACAGTCAAGGGCAACGTCAACTGGATCAACGCGCGTACCGGCGCAATCTCGTCGCCGGTGCTGGGCGACGACCTGCCCAAGCTGTGGCCGCTGATCTATCCGGGCCAGTCCGACACGGCATCGTTCGACAACTGCCTCGAACTGCTGACGATGGCCGGCTACCCGCTCGTCCACGCGATGATGATGATGATCCCGGAAGCCTGGGAACAGCACACGCTGATGGACGACAACCGTCGCGCCTTCTACGAGTACCACGCCGCCATGATGGAGCCGTGGGACGGCCCGGCCGCGATCTGCTTCACCGATGGCCGCCAGATCGGCGCCACGCTGGACCGCAACGGCCTGCGCCCGGCGCGTTTCTACGTGACCGAGGACGACGTCGTGGTGCTGGCGTCCGAAGCCGGCGTGCTGCCGTTCCCCGAGTCGCGCATCGTTGAGAAGTGGCGCCTGCAGCCGGGCAAGATGTTCCTGATCGACATGGAGCAGGGCCGCATCATCGACGACAAGGAACTCAAGGACAACCTGGCCAACGCCAAGCCGTACAAGAGCTGGATCGACGCCGTCCGCATCAAGCTGGACGAGATCGACGCCAAGCCGGAAGACGTTGCCGCCGAGAAGAAGCCCGTGGCCAAGCTGCTGGACCGCCAGCAGGCCTTCGGCTACACCCAGGAAGACGTCAAGTTCCTGATGGCGCCGATGGCGCTGGCCGGCGAGGAAGCCACCGGCTCGATGGGCAACGACTCGCCCCTGGCCATCCTGTCGTCCAAGAACAAGACGCTGTATCACTACTTCAAGCAGCTGTTCGCCCAGGTCACCAACCCGCCGATCGACCCGATCCGCGAGAACATGGTGATGTCGCTGGTGTCGTTCATCGGCCCGAAGCCGAACCTGCTGGAGCTGAACAACATCAACCCGCCGATGCGTCTCGAAGTGTCCCAGCCCGTGCTGGACTTCAAGGACATCGCCAAGATCCGCAACATCGAGCACTACACCGGCGGCAAGTTCCGTGCTTACGAACTGAACATCTGCTACCCGACCGCCTGGGGCAAGGAAGGCATTGAAGCGCGCCTGGCGTCGCTGTGCGCCGAAGCCGTGGATGCGGTGCGTTCGGGCTACAACATCCTGATCGTGACCGACCGCCCGGTGGATGCCGACCATGTCGCGATCCCCGCGCTGCTGGCCACGTCCGCGATCCACCACCACCTGGTGGAAAAGGGCCTGCGTACGTCGACCGGCCTGGTGGTCGAGACCGGCACCGCGCGTGAAGTGCATCACTTCGCGCTGCTGGCCGGCTACGGCGCCGAAGCCGTGCACCCGTACCTGGCGATGGAAACCCTGGCCGACATGGCCAGCGGCCTGTCGGGCGACCTGTCGCCCGAGAAGGCGGTCAAGAACTTCGTCAAGGCGGTCGGCAAGGGCCTGTTCAAGGTGATGTCCAAGATGGGCATCTCCACGTACATGTCGTACACCGGCGCGCAGATCTTCGAAGCCATCGGCCTGTCGCGCGAACTGGTGCAGAAGTACTTCCACGGCACGCCGTCGAATGTCGAGGGCATCGGCATCTTCGAGGTGGCCGAGGAAGCGCTGCGCCTGCACAAGGATGCTTTTGGCAACAACCCGGTGCTGGAAAGCATGCTCGACGCCGGCGGCGAGTACGCCTTCCGCATCCGCGGCGAAGAGCATATGTGGACCCCGGACTCGATCGCCAAGCTGCAGCACTCGGTGCGCGCTGACGACGGCAAGGGCGCCTACCAGACGTACAAGGAATACGCCAACATCATCAACGACCAGAGCAAGCGCCACATGACGCTGCGTGGTCTGTTCGAGTTCAAGGTCGATCCGGCCAAGGCGATTCCGCTGGAAGAAGTCGAGCCCGCCAAGGAAATCGTGCGGCGCTTCGCCACCGGCGCGATGTCGCTGGGCTCGATCTCGACCGAAGCCCACACCACGCTGGCGCTGGCGATGAACCGCATCGGCGGCAAGTCCAACACCGGTGAAGGTGGCGAGGACGAGAAGCGCTACCGCAACGAGCTGCGCGGCATCCCCATCAAGCAGGGCGATACCCTCAAGGGCCTGCTGGGCGACGGCGTGATCGAGAAGGACCTGGAACTGCGCGACGGCGACTCGCTGCGCTCCAAGATCAAGCAGGTGGCGTCGGGCCGTTTCGGCGTGACCGCCGAGTACCTGGCTTCGGCCGACCAGATCCAGATCAAGATGGCGCAGGGCGCGAAGCCCGGTGAAGGCGGCCAGCTGCCGGGCCACAAGGTCTCGGACTACATCGGCAAGCTGCGTTACTCGGTGCCGGGCGTGGGCCTGATCTCGCCGCCCCCGCACCATGACATCTACTCGATCGAGGACCTCGCACAGCTGATCCACGACCTGAAGAACGTCAACCCGTCGTCGGACATCTCGGTCAAGCTGGTGTCCGAAGTGGGCGTCGGCACGGTGGCCGCGGGCGTGTCCAAGGCCAAGGCCGACCACGTGGTGATCGCCGGCCATGACGGCGGCACCGGCGCCTCGCCGTGGTCGTCGATCAAGCACGCCGGCACGCCGTGGGAGCTGGGCCTGGCCGAGACGCAGCAGACGCTGCTGCTCAACGGGCTGCGCAACCGCATCCGCGTGCAGGCCGACGGCCAGATGAAGACCGGCCGCGACGTCGTCATCGGCGCGCTGCTGGGCGCCGACGAGTTCGGCTTCGCCACCGCGCCGCTGGTTGCGGAAGGCTGCATCATGATGCGCAAGTGCCACCTGAACACCTGCCCGGTGGGCGTGGCCACGCAGGATCCGCAGCTGCGCAAGAAATTCCAGGGCAAGCCGGAACACGTGGTGAACTTCTTCTTCTTCGTTGCAGAAGAGGCCCGCGAGATCATGGCCCAGCTGGGCATCCGCACCTTCGACGAGCTGATCGGCCGCGCCGACCTGCTCGACACCAAGGCGGGCATCGAGCACTGGAAGGCGCGCGGCCTGGACTTCAGCCGCATCTTCCACCAGGTGTCGCTGGGCGCGGACGTGCCGCTGTACCACACCGACGTGCAGGACCATGGGCTGTCGGCGGAAGCCGGCAAGGCGCTGGACCACGTGCTGATCGCCAAGGCGCGTCCGGCGATCGAGAAGGGCGAGCGTGTCTCGTTCATCCAGCCGGTCAAGAACGTCAACCGTACGGTGGGCGCGATGCTGTCCGGCGTGGTCGCCAAGCAGCACGGCCATGAAGGCCTGCCCGACGACACCATCCACATCCAGCTGCAAGGCACCGCCGGCCAGTCGTTCGGCGCGTTCCTGGCGCACGGCATCACGCTGGACCTGGTGGGCGACGGCAACGACTACGTCGGCAAGGGCCTGTCGGGCGGCCGCGTGATCGTGCGCGCTCCGCATGAGTTCCGTGGCGATCCGACCCGCAACATCATCGTCGGGAACACCGTGCTGTACGGTGCCATCGCCGGTGAAGCGTTCTTCAACGGCGTGGCCGGCGAGCGCTTCGCGGTGCGCAACTCCGGCGCGGCGGCCGTGGTGGAAGGCACCGGCGACCACGGTTGCGAGTACATGACCGGCGGCACGGTGGTGGTGCTGGGCGGCACCGGCCGTAACTTCGCTGCCGGCATGTCGGGTGGCGTGGCCTACGTCTACGACGAGGACGGCCTGTTCGACAAGCGCTGCAACACCTCGATGGTGGCACTGGAAGCGGTGCTGGCCTCGGCCGACCAGGAGAAGGGCCAGCCGCAGGCTTCGTGGCACAAGGTCGACGGCAAGCGCCAACTGGATGAAATCATCCTGCGCAACCTGATCGAGCAGCATTTCCGTTACACCGGTTCCGAGCGCGCCAAGGCGCTGCTGGCTGACTGGACCACGGCGCGCCGCAAGTTCGTCAAGGTCTTCCCGACCGAGTACAAGCGCGCGCTGGGCGAGATGTACGCCAAGGAACAGGCCGCCCGCGACAGCGACCGCGAAGCCATCGCGGCCTGAAGCACAGCAAACCAACGTAGCGACGGGGCGCGGCAGCCGCCGCGGCCCCCGACAAGATACTGACCCCACCGCAGGGCCGGCGATGCCGCCGGTCCCGCGCAGCATGACCAAGGACGCAACATGGGTAAGGCGACTGGCTTTCTCGAATTTCCGCGCCAGAATGAGGGCTACGAACCGGTAGTCAAGCGCGTGAAGCACTACAAGGAATTCGTGTTCGCGCTGTCCGACAGCGAAGCGAAGCTCCAGGGTGCGCGCTGCATGGACTGTGGCATCCCGTTCTGCAACAACGGCTGCCCGGTCAACAACATCATTCCCGACTTCAACGACCTGGTGTACCGCCAGGACTGGAAGTCGGCGATCGAGGTGCTGCACCAGACCAACAACTTCCCCGAGTTCACCGGCCGCATCTGCCCGGCACCGTGCGAAGCCGCCTGCACGCTGGGCATCAACGAGCTGCCGGTCGGCATCAAGTCGATCGAGCACGCCATCATCGACAAGGCCTGGGAAGAAGGCTGGGTCGCGCCGCAGGCGCCCAAGCACAGGACCGGCAAGACCGTGGCCGTGGTCGGTTCCGGCCCCGCCGGCATGGCCGCCGCGCAGCAGCTGGCACGTGCCGGCCATGACGTGACCGTGTTCGAGAAGAACGACCGCATCGGCGGCCTGCTGCGCTACGGCATCCCCGACTTCAAGATGGAGAAGACGCTGATCGACCGCCGCATGGAGCAGATGCAGGCCGAAGGCGTGACCTTCCGCGCCGGCGTGATGGTGACCGACGGCGAGCTGCCTGCCGGCATCAAGAACTACGCGCGGGAAACCATCTCGGCCCAGGCCCTGATGGAGCAGTTCGACGCCGTGGTGCTGGCGGGCGGCTCGGAAGTGCCGCGCGACCTGCCCGTGCCGGGCCGCGACCTGGCCGGCATCCACTACGCGCTTGAATTCCTGATTCCGCAGAACAAGGAAGTGGCTGGCGACGGCGAGAACGAGATCCGTGCCGAAGGCAAGAACGTGATCGTGATCGGCGGCGGCGATACCGGCTCCGACTGCGTGGGCACGTCCAACCGCCACGGCGCCACCTCGGTGACACAGTTCGAGCTGCTGCCGCAGCCGCCGGAAGAAGAGAACAAGCCGCTGGTGTGGCCGTACTGGCCGATCAAGCTGCGCACCTCGTCCTCGCACGACGAAGGCTGCGAGCGCGACTGGTCGGTCGCCACCAAGGAATTCATTGGCGAGAACGGCAAGGTCACGGCTCTGAAGGCCTGCCGCGTCGAATGGAAGAATGGCCGCATGCAGGAAGTCGAAGGCAGCGAGTTCATCCTGCCGGCCGACCTGGTGCTGCTGGCGATGGGCTTCACCAACCCGGTGGGCTCGATGCTGGAAGCGTTCGGCGTGGACACCGACGCGCGCAAGAACGCCAAGGCCGCCACGGAGGGCGAGCGCGCCTACCACACCAACGTGCCCAAGGTGTTCGCCGCCGGCGACGTGCGCCGTGGCCAGTCGCTGGTGGTGTGGGCCATTCGCGAAGGCCGCCAGGCCGCGCGTTCGGTCGACGCCTTCCTGATGGGCCACAGCGACCTGCCGCGCTGATCCACAGGCTTCGGCCGCAAGAGAAAGCCCGCCTGGCGCAAGCCGGCGGGCTTTTTCTCTTGGTGCAGGCTCGGCGCTCAGTCCGCCAGCGCGCGTTCCATCAGCACCGCGTTCGCGCCATAGTCGGCCAGCTTGGCGGCATGCCGCGACGCTGTCCCAGCGGCCACCGGCGCGTACCCAAGCCTGCGCCACCATGACGCGGCCGATTGCACCGCAATCAGCCGCGAACGCCCGAGCCCGGTCGAGCGTGCTGCCGCCAGCGCCGCCGCATACAGTCTTGGCGCCAGCCCAGCGCCGCGCCCGGCGGGCGCCACGGCCATGTCATGGACGAACCACGTCAGCGACTCCGGCGCGGACGCACCGCGCCAGCCGTCGTCCAGCACGCCATCCAGCGGCGGCAGGCTGGCTTCGAGCCAGGGATGCGTGAACAGGTAGGCGGCGAGGGCGCCCGGGTCGCGTGGGTCTGGTGCGACCCAGCAGGTGGCAGGGGACAGCGCGAGCCTGCTGGCCAGTGCCTGCTCGCTTTCGAGCAGCACCTCCGTGTAACAGCTGGCCTGCACCGCCAGCACGGCCGGCAGGTCCGCGGCCACCATCGGCCGCAGCGTGAAAATCGTCATCGCGCGATTATAGCCGGCGACCCCTGCCGGGCCCCTCTGCGCTGGCGCCTGATGGCAGGTTTGGCAAGGCTGTACAAGGCCTTCAGGGTTCTCCCGGCTATGGTTTACGTGCCTGTAGTGGCCTCGGTAATGTCCCTACAATTTTTAAAAAACCATTAACGGAAACCGCCTCGAAAATCCTTTTTCCCCAGAACCCGCTCGCGGTCTTCTCAGGAGATCGTCCGGAGGAAATTGATGCCCGAAGTGCGCAATTTGTCGCAGCTTTGGCGAGGTAAAGCGAAGTTCGCGACGGAGCGCGGCGCTTTGGCGCGGCTCTGCCGCTGGCTGCAACCTTTCCTGTACTTGTACGCGCTGGGGTGTACCACGCTCGCGCTAGCGGTACCTGCCATGCCCGCGCTTGCCGGTCCGCAACTGGTGCGCGCCATTTCGTTCCCGGATCGCCCAATGCGCCTGATCGTGCCGTTCCCGGCGGGCGGCGTGGCCGACGCCGTTGCGCGCATGCTGGCCGAGCGCTTGTCCGCGCGCCTAGGCGTGCCGATGGAGGTTGACAATCGCCCCGGCGCGGCCGGCACCACCGCCGGCGATGTGGTCGCCAAGGCCAGTTCCGATGGCCATACACTGCTGTTCCACCAGGCAAATATGCTGATCCAGCCCGGGCTGGAGCCGGTGCCCTATGACGTCGTGCGCGACTTCACGCCGGTGGCGCGCGTTGCCACCACGCCGATGTTCCTGGTGATCGACGCCCGGCTGCCGATGCGCACGCCAGAGCAATGGATGACGGCGGTGAGGTCCAACCCCGGTTCGTACAGCTACGGCTACGGCCAGCCCGGCAGCCCATCGCACCTCTATGCCGAATACGCGGTGCGCGGCATCCCCAACAGCGTGCCGCTGGTCATCGCCAAGGGCGAGGCCGCGGTGGTGCAGGAGATGTTGGCCGGCCGCATCAGTGCCTGCTTCTGTTCCTTCGCCGCAGTGCAGAGCCAAGTCAAGAGTGGAGCGCTGCGGCTGATCGGCGTCACCGGCGTGGCGCGCTCGACGCTGGCGCCGCTGGTGCCGACACTGCAGGAGTCGGGCATGGAGGGCTATGCCGCGGTGGCGTGGTTCGGCGTGATGGCGCCGGCCAAGACCCCGCGCGCGATCGTGGCGCGGCTGGCGGGCGAACTCGACGGCGTGATGGCCGAGCGCGAGGTGCGTTCGCGCCTGATGGCGGCGGGACTGACGCCCTTGCGCGACTCGCCGGAGGCGTTCGCCACCGCGATCCGCTCGGAATCGATCCAGTGGCAGGTCATCCTCAAGGACGTCGCGCATACGCAGGCGCCGTGAGGCACGAGCACTGAGCCGCACGCCAGAGAGCCGCCGTCCCGGTCGTTGTGCAGGGCCCGGGAGCGATTGTTCCAATCCGGTCAACGTAGCGTGTGACACACGGTACAGCGCGCCTAGGTAGTAGACCTTATAATGCGCGACTGTCCCGACCGGTGCTAACGTGACCGATTCTGCTCAAAACCTCGTCGAACTGAACGCGGTGGATTTCGCTTATGCGGACCACGGCAAGCCGATCCTGTCCGGCCTGACCATGCAATTCCCGCGTGGCAAGGTGATTGCGGTGATGGGCGGCTCGGGTTGCGGCAAGACGACGGTGTTGCGCCTGATCGGCGGCCAGGTGCGTCCACAGGCGGGCGCGGTGCGCTTTGCCGGCACCGATATCCACACGGTGGATATGCGCGGCCTGTACGCGGTGCGACGCCAGATGGGCATGCTGTTCCAGTTCGGCGCGCTGTTTACCGACTTGTCGGTGTTCGATAATGTGGCCTTCCCGCTACGCGAGCACACCGACCTGCCCGAGTCGATGATCCGCGACCTGGTGCTGATGAAGCTCAATGCGGTCGGCCTGCGCGGCGCGCGCGCGCTGATGCCGTCGCAGATTTCGGGCGGCATGGCGCGGCGCGTGGCGCTGGCGCGTGCGATCGCGCTGGATCCGGCGCTGCTGATGTATGACGAGCCCTTCGCCGGGCTGGACCCGATCTCGCTCGGCCTGACTGCGCGCCTGATCCGCAGCCTAAATGACGCGCTCGGCGCGACCACGATCATCGTCTCGCACGACGTGCACGAGACATTCCAGATCGCCGACTACGTCTACTTCATTGCCGACGGGCGCATCGCGGCGCAGGGCGAGCCCGAGGCGTTGCGCGCCTCCACCGACCCGTTCGTGCACCAGTTCGTCCATGCCGAGGCCGATGGCCCGGTGCCGTTCCACTATCCGGGGCCGTCGCTGGCCGAGGACTTTGCCGGAGGTGCGCGGTGATCGGTTTCTTCACCACCATCGGCGCGGCAGTGCGCCGCAATGTCTCGGGCGTGGGCCATGCCACGCGCATGTTCCTGGCGCTGATGGGCCTGTCGCCGGCGCTGCTGCGCCGCTTCCGGCTGGTGACCGACCAGGTCTTCTTCGTCGGCAACCTGTCGCTGGTAATCATTGCCGTGTCGGGCCTCTTTGTCGGCTTCGTGCTGGGCCTGCAGGGCTACTACACGCTGAACCGCTACGGTTCCGAGCAGGCGCTCGGGCTGCTGGTGGCGCTGTCACTGGTGCGCGAGCTGGGGCCGGTGGTGACCGCGCTGCTGTTCGCCGGCCGCGCCGGCACCTCGCTCACTGCGGAGATCGGCCTGATGAAAGCCGGCGAGCAACTCACGGCGATGGAAATGATGGCAGTGAACCCGCTGCAGCGCGTGATCGCGCCGCGCTTCTGGGCGGGCGTGATCGCCATGCCGGTGCTGGCGGCGATCTTCAGCGCAGTGGGCATCCTGGGCGGCTACGTGGTCGGCGTGCAGCTGATCGGCGTGGACGCGGGCGCTTTCTGGTCGCAGATGCAGGGCGGCGTCGACGTGCGTGCCGACGTGCTCAACGGCGTGATCAAGAGCTTTATCTTTGGCATTGCTGTGACATTTATTGCCCTGTACCAGGGCTTCGAGGCCAAGCCCACGCCCGAAGGCGTCTCGCGCGCGACCACCCGCACCGTGGTGATCGCGTCGCTGGCCGTGCTGGGGCTGGATTTCCTGCTGACCGCGCTGATGTTCAGCAACTGACGCGGGCCGCAGTGACAACAAGACAGCGACAAGACATAAAACGGGGTTGAAGAAAGAGATTCCAATGAAAAAGAACACACTCGATTTCTGGGTGGGCCTGTTCGTGGTGGCGGGGTTCGTGGCCCTGCTGTTCCTGGCCCTCAAGGCGGGGAACATGAGCGCCTTCTCCTTCCAGGAAACCTACAGCGTGCAGGCGCGCTTCGACAATATCGGCGGGCTCAAGCCGCGCGCGCCGGTCAAGAGCGCTGGCGTGGTGGTCGGCCGCGTGGCGGCGATCCGCTTCGACGACAAGACCTACCAGGCCACTGTCGAGATGAGCCTGGAGAAGCGCTACGAGTTCCCCAAGGACACCTCGGCCAAGATCCTGACCTCGGGCCTTCTGGGTGAGCAGTACATCGGCCTCGAAGCCGGCGGCGACACCGCCATGCTGGCCGACGGCGCGCGCATCACCATGACGCAGTCGGCGGTGGTGCTGGAAAACCTGATCGGCCAGTTCCTGTACAACAAGGCGGCCGATGCCGGCGGCAGCAGCGGTGGCTCGGCTACCGGCGCCAGCGCGCCGGCGCCCGGCGGAGAGCTCAAATGAGCGCTGCGCCATCCGTCTATCGGGGCAGCGCCGCGCGCCGCCCGGCGGCCAGGCTGCTGGCAGCGCTAGCCGCCGCCGTGCTGGCCGGCTGCGCCACCGGTCCGAACGCCAACCCCAGGGATCCGCTGGAGCCGTTCAACCGCGAGGTCGCGAAGATCAACGAGGACTTCGACAAGGGCATCCTGCGCCCGGTCGCCGAGGTCTACGCCGACTACATGCCCACGCCAGTGCAGCGCGCGGTGGAGAACTTCTTCTCCAACGTGAGCGATGTCTACTCGGCGGTGAATAACCTGCTGCAGGGCAAGCCCACGCGCGCGGCGGAAGACTCCATGCGCGTGGCGATGAACAGCGTTCTGGGCATCGGCGGCCTGATCGATATCGCCACCCCGGCCGGCCTGCCCAAGTACAAGGAAGACTTCGGCCAGACCCTGGGCGTGTGGGGCGTGCCGCAGGGGCCGTACCTGGTGCTGCCGCTGTTCGGGCCGAGCACGGTGCGCGACACCGGCGGCATGCTGGTGGATCGCCAGTTCGACCCGTCGGCCTATCTGTACCCGGTGTCGCTGCGCAATTCGCTGACCGGCGTGCGCATCGTGGCCGGCCGGGCGCAACTGCTGGGGGCAAGCAACCTGCTCGAGCAGGCGGCCTTGGACAAGTACTCGTTCCTGCGCGATTCCTACCTGCAGCGCCGCCAGTACCTGGTCTACGACGGCAACCCGCCGGAAGCCGAAGCGGATGCCGACAGCGATGAGTCGGCGCCGGCAGCCCCGGCCGCGCCCGAGGGCGAGAAGCCCGCGGCGCCCGCCGAGCCGGCTCCCGCTCCGGCGCCGGCTGACGCTTCAGCCGCGCCTCCGGCTCCGGCTCCTGATCCGGCATCAGCCCCGCAGCAAACGGCGCCCTCCGGCAATATCCAGCCGGAAAGCCAGAGCCTGCCGGTGCCAGCGGTGGAGCCGATGCAGCGGATCGTGCCGGGCGTCATCCGCATACGCTGAAACCATTGTGGCGCGGGCACGCAACAGGCCTGCGCCCAGGCTGTGAATGCCCTGTGAGGGCTGAAACAATTTGTTTGGAAGTGGCGGGAAATGCCCGGCGACCCGCCACCAGCCGGCCGGGCTTGTGTTCCAATCACCGCAAGGCCGCGCGCCACCAGCGACGCTGGCTAATTCGCCCCCATCGGCGAGAAACGTCTCAGATGAAGAAGGAAAATCCATGATAAAGCGACTGTTGGTCCCCTTCCTTACCGTAGTTGCCTTCGCAGGCGCGGCCCACGCCCAGGTGTCCCCGGACGCGGCCACCCCGGACGGGCTGGTCAAGGCACTGGTCAACGACGTGATGTCGACCGTCAAGGCCGACAAGGACATGCAGGCCGGCAATATCGCCAAGATCACCGCGCTGGTCGAGCAGAAGATCATACCCAACGCGAACTTCCAGAAGACCACGCAGATCGCGATGGGCCGCAATTGGTCCAAGGCCACGCCCGAGCAGCAGAAGCAGATCACCGATGAGTTCAAGACCCTGCTGATCCGCACCTACGCCGGCGCCATCGCCCAGATCCGCGACCAGACCGTGCAGTACCGCCCGTACCGCGGCACGCCTGAAGATACCGACGCGACCATCCGCACCCAGGTGATCAACAAGGGCGAGCCAATCCAGATGGACTACCGCCTGGAGAAGACCGCACAAGGCTGGAGGCTCTATGACATCAACGTGCTGGGCGCGTGGCTGACCGAGGCCTACAAGGGCAGTTTCAACACCATCGTCGGCCAGCAGGGCGTCGAGGGCGTGATCAAGACGCTGCAGGACCGCAACCGCCAGCTCGCCAACGCCAAGAGCTGACGCGGCTGCCCCGGCGCGCCGCTGCGATGCAGCAAGGTGCGCCGATCTCCTCTACAATAGCCGTTCGCGGCACCGGCTCCCGCCAAAGTGCGGGAGCCGTCGTTTCTGCCGCGGCTTTCGCTTTCTTCCCTCCAGGCCACTACACGCATCCATGCTTTCGCTGGGTACCTCGCTGACCAACCAGAACGCCGCCACCGTGCTGCGCGACGGGCTGGCGCGCGTCGCGCAGGGGGATGTGCAAGTGGACTGCACCGGCCTCACGCAGGTCGACTCCGCCGCTGTCGCCGTACTGCTGGCCTGGCATCGCGCCGCCGCGGCACGCAACCTGGCGCTTTCGCTGCGCGGCGTGCCGGCCGGACTGTCGCAACTGGCAAGCCTGTACGGCGTGGACGGCCTTCTGGGCCTGGTGCCCGCGGCTGCGCGCGACGTTGCGCCGGAAGCCGAACTGGCCTTCTCCCCGGCAGGTTCCCAACTGGAACACCACCACCGACATTGATCCGGCATCGCCGGCCCGCCATCACGGCGGCCACCAGCGATGCCCCGGCGGCTGCCTGGCGCGGTCGCCGCGCCACAGAGCGGGGGCAGGACGGCTCAGGGGCGGATCAAGCGGGACTCACCCCGCATCCCCTATAATTCCGGGTTGTTCGCCCATCCCCCCGCCCACCCCCGGTTCGTGCCTGCCGGGCCAGGGTAGCCAGGGCACGCAGTTGCTCCCCATTTCCAGGCGGTCGCCCCCCAAAAGGCGCTCCCGCCACAAACAATCGGCCATGAAAGCCATTGAAATCCACGACGTTCGCAAGCGCTACCGCAACCTGCAGGCGCTCAAGGGCGTCAGCTTCACCGTCGAACGCGGCGAATTCTTCGGGCTGCTCGGGCCCAACGGCGCCGGCAAGACCACGCTGATCTCGATCCTCGCCGGCCTGAACCGCGCCGATTCCGGCCGCGTCAGTGTGCTGGGCCACGATGTGGTGTCCGACTACCGGATGGCGCGGCGTATGCTGGGCGTGGTCCCGCAGGAACTGGTGTTCGACCCGTTCTTCACGGTGCGCGAAACGCTGCGGCTGCAGTCCGGCTACTTCGGCCTCACGCGCAATGACGACTGGATCGACGAGATCATGGCCAACCTGGACCTGACCGGGAAGGCCGATGCCAATATGCGCCAGCTCTCCGGCGGCATGAAGCGGCGCGTGCTGGTGGCGCAGGCGCTGGTGCACCGCCCGCCGGTTATCGTGCTGGACGAACCGACCGCCGGTGTCGACGTGGAACTGCGCCAGACGCTGTGGAAGTTCATCTCGCGCCTGAACCGGGAAGGCCACACCATCATCCTGACCACGCATTACCTGGAAGAGGCCGAGGCGCTGTGCGACCGCATCGCCATGCTCAAGTTCGGCGAAGTGGTGGCGCTGGACCGCACCAGCAACCTGCTGACGCAGTTTGCCGGGCTGCAGTTGGTGCTGACCTTCGCGCACGGCGGCCTGCCGCCGGCGCTGGAGCCGCTGCGCATGCCGGCCATCCCCGGCGAGCGCGCGGTGCGTCTGCGGCTGTCGGGCTACCAGGCGGTGGAACCGATCCTGGCAGCCTGCCGCGAAGCAGGCTGTGACATCGAAGACATGGAAATCAACAAGGCCGACCTCGAAGACGTGTTTGTCCAGATCATGCGCCGCGAGGGGCATATGCCCGGCGCGCTGCCCGATCCCGCCATGGAGGCTGCGGCATGAAGCAACCCGGCGACATCGAGATCCTGGACGACGCCCGCCTCGCGCCGATGGCGGTGGGCGGCCTGGTGGGCTTCCGCACCCTGCTGTACAAGGAAGTGCTGCGCTTCTGGAAGGTCAGCTTCCAGACCGTGGCCGCGCCCGTGCTGACCGCGGTGCTGTACCTGCTGATCTTCGGCCATGTGCTGGAAGACCGCGTCAAGGTCTACGACCAGATCAGCTACACCGCCTTCCTGGTGCCCGGCCTGGTTATGATGAGCGTGCTGCAGAACGCGTTCGCCAACAGCTCGTCGTCACTGATCCAGTCCAAGATCACCGGCAACCTGGTGTTCGTGCTGCTGCCGCCGCTGTCGCACTGGGAGATGTTCGGCGCCTACGTGGTGGCCTCGGTGATCCGCGGGCTGACCGTGGGGCTGGGCGTGCTGCTGGTGACGGCGTGGTTCGCCAACCTGCATTTCGCCAATGTGGGCTGGATCCTCGTCTTTGCGCTGCTGGGCGCGGGCATCCTCGGCACGCTGGGCCTGATCGCCGGCATCTGGGCCGAGAAGTTCGACCAGCTCGCCGCGTTCCAGAACTTCCTGATCATGCCGGCGACCTTCCTGTCCGGTGTGTTCTATTCGATCCACTCGCTGCCCGCCTTCTGGCAGGCGGTGTCCCATGCCAATCCGTTCTTCTACATGATCGACGGCTTCCGCTATGGCTTCTTCGGCGTCTCGGACGTGTCGCCGCTGTTCAGCCTGGCGGTAGTCGGATCGGCCTTCGTGGTGCTTGCCGCGCTGGCGCTGCGGCTGCTGAAGTCCGGATACAAGCTGCGCCACTGAACGTCGGCCGGCCCTACTGAATACGCTGAAGAGAACCCCATGCTGCCAACACCGGAACAAGTCAGGGATTACATTGCCCAAGGATTGCCCTGCGAACATCTGCAAGTCGAGGGCGACGGCCAGCACTTCTTTGCCACCATCGTCAGCGCCGAGTTTGAAGGCAAGCGGCTGATCCAGCGCCACCAGCGCGTGTATGCGGCGCTGGGCGACCGGATGCGCGCCGAAATCCATGCGCTGTCGATGAAGACGCTGACGCCCGCTGAATGGCAGGCCGGCGAGGGCAAATAGGCCTCGTCGGCAACATCGCGCCGCGCCGCATGCGCGGCCCCAGAACAATGACGCCGGGCGTGTGCCCGGCCAGAACGACAGAACATGGACAAATTCCAGATCCACGGCAACGGCCCGCTGAAGGGCGAAATCCGCGTTTCGGGTGCCAAGAACGCCGCGTTGCCGATCCTGTGTGCCGGCCTGCTGACGGCCGATACCATTTCGCTCGATAACGTGCCCAACCTGCAGGACGTGCGCACCACGCTCAAGCTGCTGCGCCAGATGGGCATGCAGGCCGAGCTCGACGGTGCCCGCGTGAGCCTGAACGGCGCCGGCGTCAATTCCTACGAAGCGCCGTACGAGATGGTGAAGACCATGCGCGCCTCGATCCTGGTGCTCGGTCCGCTGGTGGCCCGCTTCGGCGAGGCCCGCGTGTCGTTGCCCGGCGGCTGCGGCATCGGCGCGCGCCCGGTCGACCAGCACATCAAGGGCCTGCAGGCGATGGGCGCCGAGATCACCATCGAACACGGCTTTATCCATGCCCGCGCCAAACGGCTGAAGGGCACGCGCGTGGTCACTGACATGATCACCGTGACCGGCACCGAGAACCTGCTGATGGCCGCCACCCTGGCCGAAGGCGAGACCGTGCTGGAAAACGCCGCGCGCGAGCCCGAGGTGACCGATCTGGCCCACCTGCTGGTCAAGATGGGTGCCAAGATCGAAGGCATCGGCACGGACCGCCTGGTAGTGCACGGCGTCGAGCGCCTGCACGGCGCCAGCCACAGCGTGATCGCCGACCGCATCGAAGCCGGCACCTTCCTGTGCGCCGCGGCCGCGACGCTGGGCGACCTGGTGCTGCGCGGCGTGCAGACTGACATCCTTGACACCGTGCTCGACAAGCTGCGCGAAGCCGGCGCCCGCATCGAGACCGGCGCCGACTGGATCCGACTGGCCATGCCGCACCGTGCCAAGGCCGTCAGTTTCCGCACCTCGGAATACCCGGCCTTCCCGACCGACATGCAGGCCCAGTTCATGGCGCTCAATGCCGTGGCCGAAGGCACAGCGCGCGTGACCGAGACCATCTTCGAAAACCGCTTCATGCACGTCCAGGAACTGAACCGCCTGGGCGCCGACATCGCGGTCGAAGGCAATACCGCGGTGGTCAACGGCGTGGCGCGCCTGTCCGGTGCCAACGTGATGGCGACCGATCTGCGCGCTTCGGCCAGCCTGGTGATCGCCGGCCTGGTCGCCGACGGCGAGACCGTGATCGACCGCATCTACCACCTGGACCGCGGCTACGACCGCATGGAAGACAAGCTGTCTGCAGTGGGCGCCAAGATCCGCCGCATGGCTTGAGCACCGAGGACTGACGCCCGATGAGCCCCACTTTCAACGCTTCGCCCAACCAGCTTACGCTGGCGCTGTCCAAGGGCCGCATCTTCACCGAGACGCTGCCGCTGCTTGAGGCTGCCGGTATCCGCGTCACCGAAGACCCGGAAACCTCGCGCAAGCTGATCCTGCCCACCTCCGATCCGGCCGTGCGCGTGGTGATCGTGCGCGCCTCGGACGTGCCCACCTACGTGCAGTACGGCGCCGCCGATTTCGGTGTGGCCGGCAAGGACGTGCTGATGGAAAACGGCATGGCCGGCCTGTACGCGCCGATCGACCTGAACATCGCGCGCTGCCGCATGTCGGTGGCGGTGCCCGCCGGGTTTGACTATGCCAACGCGGTGCGCCAGGGCGCGCGCCTGGCGGTGGCCACCAAGTACGTGCAGACCGCGCGCGAGCATTTTGCGAAAAAGGGCGTTCACGTCGACCTGATCAAGCTGTACGGTTCCATGGAGCTGGGCCCGCTGGTGGGCCTGTCCGATGCCATCGTCGACCTGGTCAGCACCGGCAGCACGCTGCGCGCCAACAACCTGGTCGAGGTGGAGGAGATCGTGCAGATCTCGTCGCGGCTGGTGGTGAACCAGGCCGCGCTCAAACTGAAGCGCGAGCGGCTGGCGCCGATCCTCGACGCATTCGAACGCGCTTCGGCGGCGCTGGCCTGAGGCCGGGCCGCCTGAGAGGAAAGAAGTCATGAACGCAACCGAAATGGAAAACCTGCCGATCCGCCGGCTTGATTCCAGCGAGCCCGGCTTTGCCGAGGCGCTGCGCCAGGTGCTGGCCTTCGAGGCCGGCGAGGACGAGGCCATCGACCGCGCCGCGGCGCAGATCCTGGCAGACGTGAAGGCGCGCGGGGATGCCGCAGTGCTGGAATACACCAAGCGTTTCGACCGCGTGGAAGCGTCGTCGATGGGCGCGCTGGAAGTGTCGCAGCAGCAGTTGGAAGCCGCGCTCGAGGACCTCGAGCCTAAGCGCCGCGCCGCGCTGGAGGCCGCCGCCGCGCGTGTGCGTGCCTACCACGAGAAGCAGAAGATCGAGTGCGGCAGCCACAGTTGGGAATACACCGAGGCCGACGGCACCATGCTGGGCCAGAAGGTGACCCCGCTGGACCGCGTCGGCATCTATGTGCCGGGCGGCAAGGCCGCGTATCCGTCGTCGGTGCTGATGAATGCGATCCCGGCGCGCGTCGCGGGCGTCAAGGAAATCATCATGGTCGTGCCCACGCCGGGCGGCGTGCGCAACGAGCTGGTGCTGGCGGCCGCGCAGATCGCCGGCGTGGACCGCGTGTTCACCATCGGCGGTGCGCAGGCTGTTGGCGCGCTGGCCTACGGCACCGCCACGCTGCCGCAGGTCGACAAGATCGTTGGCCCGGGCAATGCCTACGTGGCCGCGGCCAAGCGGCGCGTGTTCGGCACCGTCGGCATCGACATGATCGCCGGTCCGTCCGAGATCCTGGTGATCTGTGACGGCACCACCGACCCCGACTGGGTGGCGATGGACCTGTTCTCGCAGGCCGAGCACGACGAGCTGGCGCAGTCGATCCTGCTGTGCCCGGACTCGGAATATATCGCCCGCGTCGAAGCCAGCATCCAGCGCCAGCTCGGCACCATGCCGCGCCGCGACGTGATCGCCGCGTCGATCTCCGGCCGCGGCGCGCTGATCAAGGTGCGCGACATGGAAGAAGCCTGCGAGATCGCCAATGCGATCGCGCCCGAGCACCTGGAAATCTCCGCCGAGAACCCGCGCCAGTGGAGCGAGAAGATCCGCCACGCCGGCGCCATTTTCCTCGGCCGCTATACCAGCGAATCGCTGGGTGACTACTGCGCCGGTCCCAACCACGTGCTGCCGACCTCGCGCACCGCGCGCTTCTCGTCGCCGCTGGGGGTCTATGACTTCCAGAAGCGTTCGAGCCTGATCGAAGTGAGCGAGGGCGGGGCGAAGATGCTCGGCCAGATCGCCGCCGAACTCGCGTACGGCGAAGGCCTGCAGGCCCACGCGCGCAGCGCGGAATATCGTTTCAAACGCAATTGATTTACTGACCCACGCTGCCTGATAAAGCAGCCAACTTTGGAGTTTCCATGTCAGCCGTAGAGCCCTCCCTGATCGAACGCATCATCCGTGACGACGTACGCGCCATGGGCGCCTACCACGTGCCGGATTCGCACGGTCTGGTCAAGCTCGACGCGATGGAGAACCCGTACCGGCTGCCGCCCGAGCTGCGCCGCGAACTGGCCGAGCGCCTGGGCGAGGTCGCGTTGAACCGCTACCCGGTGCCCAGCAGCGAAGCCCTGCGCGCGAAGCTGAAGACCGTGATGCAGGTGCCCGCCGGCATGGACGTTCTGCTCGGCAACGGCTCGGACGAGATCATCAGCATGCTGGCGCTGGCCGCGGCCAAGCCGGGCGCGAAGGTGATGGCGCCGGTGCCGGGCTTCGTGATGTACGCGATGTCGGCGCAGTTTGCCGGCCTGCAGTTCGTCGGCGTGCCGCTGCGCGCGGACTTCACGCTCGATCGCGCCGCCATGTTGGCCGCGATGGCCGAGCAGCAGCCCGCCATCATTTACCTGGCCTACCCGAACAACCCAACCGGCAACCTGTTCGATGCCGCCGACATGGAGGCCATCGTGCGCGCCGCCCAGGGCGAGATCTGCAACAGCCTGGTGGTGGTGGACGAGGCCTACCAGCCGTTCGCGCAGCACAGCTGGATGCCGCGCCTGACGGATTTCGGCAACCTGCTGGTGATGCGCACCGTATCCAAGCTGGGCCTGGCCGGCATCCGCCTGGGCTACCTGGCCGGCGCGCCGGAATGGCTGGCGCAAATCGACAAGGTGCGTCCCCCGTACAACGTCAACGTGCTGACCGAAGCCACCGCGCTGTTCGCGCTGGAGCATGTGTTGGTGCTGGACGAACAGGCCGCACAACTGCGCGCCGAACGCACCCGCGTGGCCGACGGCATGGCCGCGCATGCGGGGGTGACGGTGTTCCCCAGCGCCGCCAACTTCCTGCTCGCGCGCGTGCCGGATGCCGCACAGACGTTCGACCGGCTGCTGGCGCGCAAGGTGTTGATCAAGAACGTGAGTAAAATGCACCCGTTGCTGGCCAATTGTCTGCGCGTCACGGTCAGCACGCCCGAAGAAAACGCGCAGTTCCTTGAGGCATTCGCAGCGTCGCTGCAGGATTAACACCATGCGTGTTGCAGAGGTCACCCGCAATACTTCGGAAACGCAAATCCGCGTTTCCCTGAATCTCGACGGCACCGGCCGCCAGAAACTGGCGTCCGGCGTGCCGTTCCTCGACCACATGCTGGATCAGATCGCCCGGCACGGCATGTTCGACCTGGAGGTCGAAGCCACCGGCGACACGCATATCGACGACCACCACACGGTGGAAGACGTTGGCATCACGCTTGGCCAGGCCGTGGCCCGGGCCATCGGCGACAAGAAGGGCATCACCCGCTACGGCCACAGCTATGTGCCGCTGGATGAATGCCTGTCGCGCGTGGTGATCGACTTCTCCGGCCGCCCCGGCCTGGAATTCCACGTGCCGTTCACGCGTGCGCGCGTGGGCAGCTTCGACGTCGACCTGACCATCGAGTTCTTCCGCGGCTTCGTCAACCATGCGGGCGTGACCCTGCATATCGACAACCTGCGCGGCATCAATGCCCACCACCAGTGCGAAACCGTGTTCAAGGCCTTTGGCCGGGCCCTGCGCATGGCGGTGGAGCTGGACCCGCGCGCGGCGAACACGATCCCGTCGACCAAGGGTACGCTCTGAGGCGCCTGCCAACGCATCGACAACGCATCGACCACTTCGAACAACCGTAGGCGTGCCGGCTGGTTGCGGCGCCCGCTGACCTTTTCCAGGCCCCCAGGCTGAATCCGCCAGCGCCGCTGGCGACCCGCAACCGATGGATACGCTCAAGTCGTTTATTTCGCTGCTGGCGCTGATCAACCCGATCGGGGCGATCCCGTTCTTCATCAGCCTGACCAGCCAGCAGACTGAAGCGGAAAAGCTGCGTACCATCAAGATCGCGTCGATCTCGGTGGCGATCGTGGTGGCGGTGTCGGCGCTGCTGGGGCAGCAGATCATCGAGTTCTTCAATATCTCGGTGGCGTCGCTGCAGGTGGGTGGCGGGCTCATCATGATCATGATGGCCATGAACATGCTGAACGCGCAGACCAGCCGCACCAGGGCCACGCCGGAAGAAGAGGACGAGGCCGAGGTAAAGTCCAGCATCGCGGTGGTGCCGCTGGCGCTGCCGCTGCTGACCGGGCCTGGCTCGATCAGCACGGTGATCGTTTATGCCGGCAAGACGCAGCACTGGTATCAGTTGCTGATCCTGGTCGGCCTGGGCGTGGTGATCGGGGCGGTGGTGTACATGGTGTTCCGCGCGGCCGACCCGATTGCCCGGGTGATCGGCCGCACCGGCATCAATATCGGCACGCGCCTGATGGGGCTGATCCTGTCGGCGCTGGCCGTGGAATTCATTGTGGACGGGCTGAAGACATTGTTGCCTGTTTTGAAATCATGACTACCATAGCAATTGTGGATTACGGCATGGGCAACCTGCGCTCGGTGGCGCAGGCGCTGCGTGCCGCGGCGCCGGAAGCGGACGTGCGGGTGGTGGATGCCCCCGAAGGCATCCGGAGCGCGGACCGCGTGGTGCTGCCGGGCCAAGGCGCGATGCCGGACTGCATGTCGGCGCTGGGCGCGTCCGGGCTGCAGCAGGCGGTGATCGAGGCCGCCGGCAGCAAGCCGATGCTGGGTGTGTGTGTTGGCGAACAGATGCTGTTCGAGTTCAGCACCGAAAGTCGTGCTGGTGCGCAGCGCACACCGGCGCTGGGCCTGATGCCCGGCCAGGTGGTGCGCTTTGCGCTGGACGGCATGACGCAGCCCGACGGCTCGCGCTACAAGGTGCCGCAGATGGGTTGGAACCGGGTGCGCCAGGCGAAGCCGCACCCGCTGTGGGACGGTATCCCGGACGACAGCTGGTTCTATTTCGTCCACAGCTACTATGTGCAGGCGCAGGACCCGGCCCATATCGCCGGCGAAACGGAGTATGGAGTCGTATTTACCAGCGCGGTAGCGCGCGATAATATTTTTGCGACGCAGTTCCACCCCGAGAAGAGCGCGGCCCTGGGCCTGCAGCTGTACCGGAACTTCGTCCACTGGAACCCCTGAGGCGCCGACACGGCACCGCGGCGCGATCCAGGCACGACCAGGCACCCGAATCGTTTTTTTACCGATCTATCGACCGCTGACTCGACCCGTTCATTCGACCAAGTTTCCGATCGATTATCGACCCCAGACCTGACCGGCAGCGCCGGTCTCGCTCAACTTCCCTTACTCAACCACGCTCGTCACGCATATGTTGCTCATTCCGGCCATCGACCTGAAGGACGGTCAGTGTGTACGCCTCAAACAAGGCGACATGGACCAGGCCACCGTCTTTTCCGAAGATCCCGCCGCCATGGCACGTCACTGGGTGGAGCAGGGCGCGCGGCGCCTGCACCTGGTGGACCTGAACGGCGCATTCGTCGGCAAGCCCCGCAACGAGGCCGCCATCAAGGCCATCATCGCCGAGGTTGGCGACGAGATCCCGGTGCAGCTGGGCGGCGGTATCCGCGACCTGAACACCATCGAACGATGGCTGGATGACGGCCTGTCGTACGTCATCATCGGCACGGCCGCGGTCAAGAACCCCGGTTTCCTGAAGGACGCCTGCTCGGCCTTCGGCGGCCATATCATCGTTGGCCTGGACGCCAAGGATGGCAAGGTGGCCACCGACGGCTGGAGCAAGCTGACCGGCCATGAAGTGGCGGACCTGGCGCGCAAGTACGAAGACTACGGCGTGGAGGCCATCATCTACACCGATATCGGCCGCGACGGCATGCTCCAGGGGATCAATATCGACGCCACCGTCAAACTGGCGCAGTCGATGTCGATCCCGGTGATCGCCAGCGGCGGGCTGTCCAACCTGGCCGATATCGACAACCTGTGCGCGGTCGAGGGCGAAGGTGTCGAAGGCGTCATCTGCGGCCGCGCGATCTACTCCGGGGACCTCAACTTTGCCGCTGCTCAGGCGCTGGCCGACAAGCTGCGCGACGGGCAGTAAGCCAACGCGCCGCGAGCGCAGCCGCCGCCGGGCCCGCCGTTTCGTCGGAAGCGGCGGCGGACAAGGAATCTCATGCTAGCCAAACGTATCATCCCCTGCCTGGACGTTACCAACGGGCGGGTGGTCAAGGGCGTCAACTTCGTTGAGCTGCGCGATGCGGGCGATCCCGTGGAAATCGCGCGCCGCTACGACGAGCAGGGCGCCGATGAAATCACATTCCTGGACATCACCGCGACCAGCGACGGACGCGACCTGATGCTGCACATCATCGAGGATGTGGCCTCGCAGGTCTTTATCCCGCTGACGGTGGGTGGCGGCGTGCGTACGGTCGAAGACGTGCGGCGCCTGCTCAATGCGGGCGCGGACAAGATCAGCGTGAACTCGTCGGCCATCGCCAATCCGCAGCTGGTGTCGGACGCGACCGCCAAGTACGGCTCGCAGTGCATCGTGGTGGCGATCGACGCCAAGCGCAGTTCCGCCCCGGGCGAAGCCCCGCGCTGGGAGGTCTTCACCCACGGCGGGCGCAAGGCGACGGGACTGGACGCGGTCGAATGGGCCCGTGAAATCGCCGCGCGCGGCGCCGGCGAGATCCTGCTGACCAGCATGGACCGCGACGGCACCAAGAGCGGCTTCGACCTGGAACTGACCCGCGCCGTCAGCGACGCGGTACCGGTGCCGGTGATCGCCTCGGGCGGCGTCGGCGGCCTGCAGGACTTGGCCGACGGCATCACCCAGGGCCACGCCGACGCGGTGCTGGCCGCCAGCATCTTCCACTACGGCCAGCATACCGTGGGCGAAGCCAAGGCATTCATGGCCCGCGAGGGCATTCCCGTGCGGATCTGATCATGGCAAAGAAATGGCTCAACAAGGTCAAGTGGGACGATAACGGGCTGGTGCCGGTGATCGTGCAGGAAGTCGGCTCGAACGACGTGCTGATGTTCGCGTTCATGAACCGCGACGCGCTGCAGCGCACCGTCGAGCTGGGCGAGGCCGTGTTCTGGTCGCGCTCGCGCAAGCGCCTGTGGCACAAGGGCGAAGAGTCCGGCCACGTGCAGAAGGTGCATGAGATCCGGCTGGACTGCGACGAGGACGTGGTGCTGCTCAAGGTCACGCAGGTCGACAGTATCGCCTGCCATACCGGGCGTCATTCCTGCTTCTTCCAGAAGTTCGACGGCGACGCCGAATCCGGCGACTGGCACACGGTCGAGCCGGTGCTGAAGGACCCTGCGCAGATCTACACCAAGCCATGAGCGACACCCAACTCAGCAGCAACGATGTGCTGGCGCGCCTGGCCGAAGTGCTGGAATCGCGCAAGCCCGCCAACGGCGGCGATCCCGACAAGTCCTATGTGGCGCGCCTGTTCAGCAAGGGCGACGACGCCATCCTGAAGAAGATCGGCGAGGAAGCCACCGAGACCGTGATGGCCGCCAAGGACGCGCGCGCGGCCGGCCAGAGTGGCGCCGACGCCGCCAAGGTGGTCTATGAAGTGGCGGACCTTTGGTTCCACAGCATGGTATTGCTGGCAAACTTCGGCCTGACGCCGGCCGACGTGGTCAATGAACTGGCACGGCGCGAGGGATTGTCCGGCCTGGAAGAAAAGGCCCGACGCAAGGACGAGGGCTGACCGGCAAGGATCTGCATAGCGCCGGCCAGCTTCCCGCCTGCCTTTCCACCTGGAAAAGGGCAGGCCTCCGACAACAAGGGCGAACATGGCCAACGACTACACCGGGCAAGTGACCACTCCCAGCGGCGAACAGCTGAGCAGCCTGCGCAAGCTGCTGCATATCCTGTATGCGCTGTATGCCATCTTCTGGCTGACCGGCGGAATCACCGCGTTGATCGCCATCGTGATCGACTACGTCAAGCGCGACGATGCGCGCGGCTCACTGTATGCGTCGCACTTCGCCTGGCAGATCCGCTCGTTCTGGTGGTCGGTGGTGTGGGGCGCGCTCGGCGGCGTATTGTTCGCCACGGTGGTGCTGATACCGCTTGCCTTTGCCGTCTGGGCCGTGTTGTCGCTGTGGATGCTGTATCGTATCGTCAAGGGCTGGCTGTACCTGAACGACAGCAAGCCGATGTACCCGGATCAGCAGTTCTGATGCCGGTCAGGCTAGGCGCCCGAAGGTGATGCCGGGGTGTCGTGGCCGTCGCAATGAAAACTTCATGAACGCTCAGGATAATTGCATCTTCTGCAAGATCGTGGCCGGCCAGCTAACGTCGCGAAAAGTCTACGAAGACGACGACATGGTGGCCTTCCACGATATCCATCCCAAGGCCCCGGTACACTTGCTGGTCGTTCCCAAGTCGCATGTCGACTCGCTGGCCGATTGCGGCGCCAGCGAAGGGGAGGTGCTTGCTAGAATGCTACTTAAGGTGCCTGAACTCGCGCGCGCGGCTGGCTGCACCAACGGTTTCCGGACGGTGATCAACACCGGCCCGGACGGCGGCCAGGTGATCTACCACCTGCACCTCCATGTGCTGGGTGGGCCGCGTCACGAGTGGAAGGGAACGCTGCCCTGATCGGGCGGTTTGGCATGGGAGCGCCTGCGGCGGCAACGCCCGGGCGGAAGCTGCGCCGGCAACCGTCGCCCGGCGCGGCCATAACGGGACGGAACAACGGGTCCGGGCATCAATGATTGCGCCCGAGGCTTCATCAGGAGCAAAAAATGGGTTCGTTTAGCATTTGGCACTGGCTTATCGTGCTGGTGATCGTCATGCTCGTGTTCGGCACCAAGAAGCTGCGCAATATGGGCCAGGACCTGGGCGGCGCGGTCAAGGGCTTCAAGGACGGCATGAAGGACGGCGAAGACAAGTCGGCACAGGCTGGCCAGCCGGCCCAGGCCAAGGAACTGCGCGATACCACCACCATCGACGTCGACGCCAAGGAAAAGTCCCGCCAGCAGCAGTAAGCCGGCGGTGTGCCATCCCCTTCCCGCAATCGTGGCTGCCTGCGCATGCGCGCATCCGCTGTTCTTCGCATGTTGTCCGCATGACGTGTCCGCATGATTGATCTCGGCATTTCCAAGCTGGCTCTGATCGGCGCCGTGGCACTGATCGTGATCGGTCCCGAGCGCCTGCCCAAGGTTGCCCGTACGGTGGGCGCGCTGGTAGGGCGCGCGCAGCGCTATATCAACGACGTCAAGGCCGAAGTCAGCCGCGAGGTCGAGCTGGAAGAGCTGCGCAAGATGCGCACTGAATTCGAGGATGCGGCGCGCGATGTCGAGCGCACCATCCACAAGGAAGTCAGCGAGCAGACCCAGGCGGTGAACGAGGCGCTGGGCGGTGCCGAGTCTGGCATCGGTACCAGCAGCGTGGGCTCCGGCAGTGGCGACGGCTTCGTGCCCAGCTGGGACGCGGCGCACAAGGCGCACAACGGGCGCAAGAGCTGGCGCGTGAAGCAGGGAGCGCGTCCGCTGTGGTTCAAGCGCCAGCACAATGTCCGGGTCTGGGTGCAGTCGGGGGCCGCGCGAGTGAAGCGTCACCGCCCGGCCACCCGGCCGTCCCGTTCCTTCTTCGAGTAAGCATGGCCCGCGGCGATACCTTGCCGGCCTGCGTTCCGGCTGCCGCCGTCGTGCCCGCGCAAGCGCGCCGCGCCGTGCAGATCGATTCCACCTTGCCAGCCAGCGCGGCTGAGCGGTTCACGCCATGAGCGACACCCCGTCCCCCGATCCCCAAGACGAATCGCAGCAGGAAACTTTCATTTCCCATCTGATCGAGCTGCGTCAGCGCCTGGTCAAGGCGGTGGCCGGGATCATCCTAGTCTTCGTCAGCCTGGTCTACTGGGCCCCGGTGATTTTCAACCTGTTTGCCGCGCCGCTGATGGAGTCGTTGCCCAAGGGCGGCAAGATGATCGTGACCGACGTCACCGGCTCGTTCTTCGTGCCAATGAAGGTCACGCTGCTGGTGGCCTTCCTGATCGCGCTGCCCTGGGTGCTGTACCAGGTCTGGCAGTTTGTCGCGCCCGGCCTGTACCAGCATGAGAAGCGGCTGATCCTGCCGCTGGTGTCGAGCAGCTACTTCCTGTTCCTGTGCGGCGTGGCGTTCGCGTATTTCCTGGTGTTCCCGACGGTGTTCCAGTTCATGGCGCACTACAACGCGCCGCTCGGGGCGGAGATGTCGACCGACATCGACAAATACCTGAGCTTTGCCATGACCACCTTCCTGGCCTTCGGCATCACCTTCGAGGTACCGGTGGTGGTGATCGTGCTGGTGCGCTTCGGCGTGGTGGAGCTGGAAAAGCTCAAGCAGATTCGCCCCTATGTGATCGTCGGCGCCTTCATCATTGCCGCCATCGTGACCCCGCCCGATGTGCTGTCGCAGCTACTGCTGGCGGTGCCGCTGGTGCTGCTCTATGAACTGGGGCTGATCCTGGCGCGTTTCATCGGCAAACCGACCACCGAGTCCGCCGCTTCAGGGGAAACGCAGCCGGACTAATCCCGCTGAGGTAGACATTCTGATCCCGCCAATCCCCGTTTTTGCACCAAAACGGGGATTTTTTTCGGCAATCCTGTTGTTCGATCACAACATAAACCGTCGCAAAGCGTGGTTTACGCCGAAAAAGCCTTCTGACGGCCGGGGGGGCTGGCACATAATACGCAGCAGACGTGAATGTAAATACGTCGCCCAAGTACTTGGGCAACCAAGATTTCCCAATCAGTTGACAAGGAAAGTGTCGATATGAAGATGAAACTGTTTGCTGCTGCCGTCGCCGCTCTGGCCGCTGGTGGCGCGTATGCCCAATCGAGCGTAACCCTGTACGGCGTGGCTGATGTCGGTCTCGAGTACGTTAGCAACGCTAACGCCGCCGGTGACGATCTGTTCCGCATGTCGTCGGGCAACCAATCCGGTTCGCGCTGGGGTCTGCGTGGTGTGGAAGATCTGGGCGGCGGCCTGAAGGGCGTGTTCGTCCTGGAAAGCGGTTTCGACCTCGACAACGGCACGTCGGCCCAAGGCGGTCGTCTGTTCGGTCGTCAAGCCTACGTCGGTCTGCAAAGCCAATACGGTTCGCTGCTGCTGGGCCGTCAACAAACGTCGTTCTATGACTTCGGCCTGATCTACGATCCGATGGCCATCTCGTCGCGCTACGGTATCCTGGCTCAGGACGCCCAGTTTGCTGCACGCGCTGACAACACTGTCAAGTACATCGGCACCTTCGGTGGCCTGACCGCTTCGGCTTTCTACAGCTTCAACAACAACGGCCAGGAGACCGCCGGCCAATTCCGCCGCGGCCAACAGTACGGCGCGCTGCTGAGCTACGCAGCTGGCCCGTTCGCAGTTGGTGCTGCTTATGACGAAATCCACGGCACCGTGTCGGCTGCTGGTGTTGACCAAAGCGGCCAGCGCACTCGTCGCGCTTCCGTCGGCGCCAACTACGCCTTCGGTCCGGCCAAGGTCTATGCCGGCTATCGCTGGGCCAAGGCCTTCGACGGCGCCCCGCTGACGGGCGGCACGACGGTTGACAATGGTATCCTGACCACGGCTACGGCGTCGAACCTGTACTGGCTGGGTCTGGGCTACCAGCTGACCCCGGCGTTCTCGCTGTCGGGCGCTGCGTACTACCAGGACTTCCGCAAGAGCGACGCAGATCCGTGGCAGTTCGTGATCACGGCCGACTACGCGCTGTCGAAGCGTACCGACGTGTACACCTCGCTGTCGTACACCCTGAACGACAAGGGCTCGGCCCTGGGCGTGAACGGCTTCAACACCGCCACGACCACGAACGTTCAGCCGAACAAGGATCAGTTCGGTGCTGTGGTTGGTCTGCGCCACAAGTTCTAATCTGACGCGGGCGTAAGCTCGCTTAAGATTGGCTTGAAGCAAGAGGCCGGCATCCGCAAGGATGCCGGCCTTTTGTCTTGTGCGGGGCCAGATGGTGGGACAGGCTGTTGCACTGTTACCGCGCTGTATCTGTCATGCTGCACATCGAAGGGCGGCCGGAGAATCGGCGCGCGGCCTGCATGCCTGCTGCTGCGCCGTGCCGTGGATCGGGCGCTGTGTTGCCGACGCCGCTTGCACGCCGATGACGTGCGGAGTCATTGCGCCTACCCGTGACCGTTCGATAGTGAGTGCTGCCATGGCCAGCACAGTGCAGCAGTCGGCCCTCCTCGATCCGTATGTCATCGAGGGCGGCGGTGAGCTTTTCGCTCGACGCCTTGGTCTCCCGGAACGCCTGAACTGTCGCCCGCGCGCGCGGCCGTCGCCGCTCCACCGCGATGCGACGGTCAATCGGACCGCCAGGCACAAAAAAACCCCGCCGTCCAAGGCGGGGTTTTTCGTCAGGGGCATAGTGCCGGGACTCACTCTTCCTCTTCAAACGGCAGCGCCCGGCGCGGCGGCGGGGGCCGTTTGCCAATCGTTACCGTCAGGTCAGTTGGCTTGCCGCGGCGGATCACGGTCATCTTGATGTCCACGCCCGGCTTGAGCTGGGCAATCGCGTTGAGCAGAGCGGTCGTGTCGGTGATCGCCTGGCCGTCCACCTTGGCTAGTACATCGCCCGGCTTCACGCCCGCCTTGTCGGCCGGGCCGCCCTGGACCACCGCGGCGATCAGTGCACCTTCCTTCGCATCGAGCCCGAACGACTCGGCAATCTCCGGCGTCATGTCCTGCGGTTCGACGCCGATCCAGCCGCGCGTCACGCTGCCGGTGGAGATGATCGACTCCATCACTTGCTTGGCGGTCGACACGGGAATCGCGAAGCCGATACCCAGCGAGCCGCCCGAGCGCGAGTAGATCGCAGTGTTGATGCCCAGCAAGTTGCCCTGCGCATCCACCAGCGCGCCGCCCGAGTTGCCCGGGTTGATGGCAGCGTCCGTCTGGATGAAGTTCTCGAAGGTGTTGATGCCCAAGTGGCTGCGGCCCAGTGCCGACACGATGCCCATGGTCACGGTCTGGCCGACGCCGAACGGGTTGCCGATCGCCAGCACCACGTCGCCGACCTTCACGTTCTCGAGCCGGCCCAGCGTGATCGCGGGCAGCTCCTTGAGCGTCACCTTCAGCACCGCCAGGTCGGTTTCCGGATCCGAGCCCACCACCTTGGCGTCGGCCTTGCGGCCGTCGGTCAGCGCCACCTCGATCTCGTCGGCCCCGTCCACCACGTGGTGGTTGGTTAGAATATAACCCTCGGCACTGACAATGACGCCAGAGCCCAGGCTGGAGACCGGCTCCTGCCGTTCCGGCAGCCGGTCGCCGAAGAAGAAGCGGAACCACGGATCCTCGGCCTGCGGGTTGGGCGAGCGCTTTGAACCGTTCTTGCTGGTAAAGATATTGACCACCGCCGGCATCGCCTCCCGCGCGGCTTCGCTATAGGACCCCTCGGCAGACGGGCCCGACACGTTGGGCACCACTTCCTTGAGCGCCACAATCGGCGAACCGGACTGCACCGCCACGCGCCCCCGCTGCAGCCAGTCAGGCTTCAGTGTGGCCACGACGAACCAGACCGCCAGCACGACGGTGACAGCCTGGGCAAAGAACAGCCAAAAGCGCCGCAACATATTGGAGTTTTGAGCAGAAAATGAAAACAAAAGAGCTTGAATTGTACTTGAACGACCTGTTGGAAGTTCCCCGTTACAAGGACTATTGTCCCAACGGGCTGCAAGTGCAAGGTCGCCCGGAAGTCACTCACGTGGTGACGGGGGTGACGGCAAGCCTGGCATTGGTCGATGCCGCGATCGAGGCTGGCGCCGATGCCATCCTCGTCCATCACGGCTACTTCTGGAAAAACGAGGATGCGCGCGTGGTGGGACAGAAGCATGCGCGCCTGAAGCGGCTGCTGGGTGCGGACGTCAACCTGTTTGCCTTCCACCTCCCGCTGGATAACCATCCTGAGTTCGGGAACAACGCCCAGCTTGGGCTGCAGCTCGGCTTCACGCCGACCGGCCGCTTCAGCGACGACCAGCTCGGCTGGACCGGCACGCTGCCCGCGCCGATGCCGCTCGCCGCGCTGTCCGCGCATGTGGGCGGGGTGCTCGGGCGCGAGCCGCTGGTCATCGGCGAACCGGAGCAGATGATCCGCACCATTGGCTGGTGCACGGGCGGGGCGCAAGGCTATTTCGACGCAGCGGTCGCCGCGGGCGTCGATGCTTATCTCAGTGGCGAGGTTTCGGAGCAGACCACGCACCTGGCGCGCGAGAGCGGTGTGGCCTATCTCGCTGCAGGCCACCACGCCACCGAGCGCTACGGCATCCGCTCGCTCGGGGAACATGTGGCCCAGCGCTTCGGCCTGCGCCATACATTCATCGATATTCCGAATCCTGTCTGACGCAAAACAAAACGGCCCCATCGGGGCCGTTTTATCTTCCCGGGTCAGCGCGCAATGCAGCGCACCGCCGGTTTCCGCTCAACGCGTCTTGAGGCTGTCGCGGATCTCACGCAGCAGCACCACTTCTTCGGGCGGCGCTGCGGGCGGCGGAGGCGGTTCCTTCTCGCGCATCCTGTTGAACGCGCGCACCATCATGAAGATGATAAAGGCAAGAATGAGAAAGTTGACCGCGATGGTCAGGAAATTGCCGTAGGCAAACACGGGCACGCCGGCCTTCTTCAGCGCATCCAGCGTCATGGGCGTCCCGGGTGGGGGATCGGACAATGTGACGAACAGATTGGAGAAGTCCAGCTTGCCGATAACGCGGCCCACCAGCGGCATGATCAGGTCGTTGACCACTGAATCCACGATCTTTCCGAAGGCAGCGCCGATGATCACGCCGACCGCCAGGTCGATCACATTGCCGCGAACGGCGAAGGTTCTGAATTCCGAGATCATGCCCATTGGGGTTCTCCTTCTTGTTGCTAGCGATGAACGGTTTCAAGCCAAAGCCTGCCGCATCACTGCCCGGAAAGCAAGCACACAAGCGGATTTCCGGCAAGCACGTCCGATAATCGTACGGGCCCGTGGCAATTTCTGCCTATCTAGCGCGCAGGTGTCTAAGGTACACTTTATGGTTGACGCAAAATCTAAATTGACTTCCCCTGGGGTTTGGAATGAGTGACCAGCAAGACGTGAAGAGCGTGGATAAAGGTCGCCGCAATTGGTTGATCGCGACATCCGTCGCTGGCGGCGTCGGAGGCGTAGCGGTAGCGGTTCCTTTCGTCAGTACGTTTGCACCATCGGAGAAGGCCAAGGCCGCGGGTGCGCCAGTCGAGGCAGATATCGGCGCGCTCAAGCCCGGCGAGATGATGACTGTCGAGTGGCGCGGCAAACCGGTCTGGATCATGCGGCGTACGGACGAACAGCTTGCGTCGCTGAAGAAGACTGACGGCGAAGTGGCCGATCCCACTTCTGATATTCCATTCACCATGCCGACGCCCGAGTACTGCAAGAACGAAACCCGTTCGCGCCCGGAGCACAAGGACGTCCTGGTCGTGGTGGGTATCTGTTCCCACCTTGGGTGCTCGCCTTCCGGCCCCTTCGGCCCTGGCGCCAATCCTCAACTCGGCGCTGATCCCGGTTTCCTTTGCCCCTGCCATGGTTCGACCTTCGACCTCGCCGGGCGCGTCTTCAAGAACAAGCCGGCTCCGCAGAATCTCGATGTTCCCCCCTACCAGTTCCTGACCGATACCAAGATCGTGATCGGCAAGGACGAGAAAGGAGAAGCCTGATCATGGCGGCCGAAAAACAAGTCAAGACCACCGGCCTGCTCGGCTGGATCGACGCCCGCTTCCCCGCAACTCAGCTCTGGGAAGACCACCTCTCCAAGTACTACGCGCCGAAGAACTTCAACTTCTGGTACTTCTTCGGTTCGCTGGCACTGCTGGTGCTGGTGATCCAGATCGTCACCGGCATCTTCCTGGTGATGAACTACAAGCCCGACGCCACGCTGAACGCCGCCGGCATTCCCGTGGCCTTCGCCAGCGTGGAATACATCATGCGCGAAGTCCCCTGGGGCTGGCTGGTGCGCTACATGCACTCGACCGGCGCCTCGGCCTTCTTCGTCGTGGTCTACCTGCATATGTTTCGGGGCCTGCTGTACGGTTCGTACCGCAAGCCGCGCGAGCTGGTCTGGATCTTCGGCTGCCTGATCTTCCTGTGCCTGATGGCCGAAGCCTTCATGGGCTACCTGCTGCCGTGGGGCCAGATGTCGTACTGGGGCGCCCAGGTGATCGTGAACCTGTTCTCGGCGATTCCCGTGATCGGCCAGGACCTGTCGCTGTTCATCCGCGGTGACTACGTGGTGAGCGACGCGACGCTGAACCGCTTCTTCTCGTTCCACGTCATCGCCGTGCCGCTGGTGCTGCTGGCGCTGGTCATCGCCCACATCATCGCGCTGCACGAAGTGGGTTCGAACAACCCGGACGGCGTCGAGATCAAGGCCAAGAAGGACGAGAACGGCATCCCGCTGGACGGCATCCCATTTCACCCGTACTACTCGGTGCACGACACGCTGGGCGTTGCCGGCTTCCTGCTCATCTTCTCGGCCGTGATCTTCTTCTTCCCGGAAGTGGGCGGCTATTTCCTGGAACACAACAACTTCCTCCCGGCCGACCCGCTGAAGACCCCGCCGCATATCGCGCCGGTCTGGTACTTCACGCCGTTCTACTCGATGCTGCGCGCGACGACGTCGAACTTCCTGCCGATCCTGTGGGTGTTCTTCGCGCTGCTGCTCGGCCTGGTGTTCCTGCGCAGCAAGGATGCACGCGTGAAGATCGGCGCCATCGCCGTCGCGGTGATCCTGGCCGTGGGCTTCTACTTCATCGACGCCAAGTTCTGGGGCGTGCTGGTGATGGGCGGCTCGGTCGTGATCCTGGTCTTCCTGCCGTGGCTGGACCACTCGCCGGTCAAGTCCATCCGCTATCGTCCCGCTTTCCACAAGACCATCCTGACCGTCTTCGTGGTGGTGTTCCTGGTTCTCGGCTACCTCGGCGTGCAACCGCCGTCGCCGGTGGGTGAGAAGGTGTCGCAGCTCGGTACGCTGCTGTACTTCGCCTTCTTCCTGACCATGCCGCTGTGGAGCCGTGTCGGCGAGTTCAAGCCGGTCCCGGAGCGTGTCACGTTCCACCCGCACTGAGCGCAGCGAACCCCGACAAGAGCACAAGGACACAAGATGAAAAAGCTGCTTTCCATCATCGCGCTGGCCGGCGCCTGCTTTGCCGCCGCGCCCGCCATGGCCAGCGAAGGGGGCTTCCCCCTGGAGCCGGCTCCGGTGAACACCGCCGACCTGTCGTCGCTGCAGCGCGGCGCCAAGCTGTTCGTCAACTACTGCCTGAACTGCCACGGCGCATCGATGATGCGCTACAACCGGCTCAAGGACATCGGCCTGACCGATGACCAGATCCGCGAAAACCTGCTGTTCACCGCTGACAAGGTTGGCGAGACCATGACCATCGCCATGCAGCCGAAGGAAGCCAAGGCCTTCTTCGGTGCGCAGCCGCCCGACCTGTCGGTGATCGCCCGCGCCCGCGGCGACGACTGGCTCTACACCTACCTGCGCACGTTCTACCGTGACGACAGCCGCGCCACCGGCTGGAACAACCTGGTGTTCCCGAGTGTCGGCATGCCACACGTGCTGTGGGAACTGCAGGGCCAGCGCGCCGCCAAGTTCACGGAAGTGGAAGAGCACGGCGAGAAGGTCCACAAGTTCGCCGGCTTCGAGCAACTGAGCCAGGGCAAGTTGAGCAAGGTCGAGTACGACCAGGCCACCGCCGACCTGGTCGGCTTCCTGGACTGGATGGCAGAGCCCGCGCAGAATCACCGCAAGCGCCTGGGCGTCTGGGTGCTGCTGTTCCTGGGCGTGTTCACGGTCTTCGCCTGGCGCCTGAATGCCGCTTACTGGAAGGACGTGAAGTAAGCTGGCGCAGCAGTCGTCAAGGAAAAGGCCAGATGCGGATGTTGCGAAGGCAGCACCGTTCTGGCCTTTTATCTTTGGAAATATGCAGGAAGCGCACCGAAAAAGTGCGCTGTTTGCAACTTATTTGCTTTTCGGTGTCCGGTTTTGGCAGAATGGCTGACCTTATCGTCCGACCCTGCTTCGGCTAAGCCCAAGGAATCCAACCATGATGGTGTTGTATTCGGGTACGACTTGCCCGTTTTCCCAACGTTGCCGCCTTGTCCTGTTTGAAAAGGGCATGGATTTTGAAATCCGCGACGTCGATCTGTTCAACAAGCCCGAAGATATTTCGGTGATGAACCCGTACGGCCAGGTACCCATCCTGGTCGAGCGCGACCTCATCCTGTATGAGTCGAACATCATCAACGAATACATCGACGAGCGCTTCCCGCACCCGCAGCTGATGCCGGCCGACCCGGTGCAGCGCGCCCGCGCCCGCCTGTTCCTGTTCAACTTCGAAAAGGAACTGTTCACGCACGTCTACGTGCTGGAAAACGAAAAGGGCAAGGCCGCGGAAAAGAACCACGAACGCGCCCGCGCCGCGATCCGCGACCGCCTGACGCAGCTCGCGCCGATCTTCGTCAAGAACAAGTACATGCTGGGCGAAGAGTTCTCCATGCTCGACGTCGCCATCGCGCCGCTGCTGTGGCGCCTGGACCACTACGGCATCGAGCTGTCGAAGAACGCCGCGCCGCTGCTGAAGTATGCTGAGCGCATTTTCAGCCGTCCCGCGTACATCGAAGCGCTCACCCCGTCCGAAAAGGTGATGCGCCGCTAACCGGCACCGGCCCGAAGGCATCCGCCATCGGGCCACCACGGCGCCACTGGAAGCACAATGCCTGAAACCTCCACCAAGCCCTACCTGATCCGCGCCATCTACGAATGGTGCACGGACAACGGCTTCACGCCGTATGTCGCCGTCTTCGTCGACGCCAACACCAACGTGCCGCGCGAGTTCGTCAAAAACAACGAGATCGTGCTCAACGTAAGCTTCGACGCCACCAGCGGCCTGGACATGGGCAATGAGTGGATCACCTTCAGCGCTCGCTTCGGGGGTGTTTCGCGCAAGATCGACGTGCCCGTCGAAAACGTGCTGGCCATCTACGCCCGTGAGAACGGGCAGGGAATGGCCTTCCCGGTCGAGCGCAGCGTGCCGGAAACGCAGGCCGCCACCGAGCGTGAAAACAATCCGCCGCCCAAGCTGGCGCCGGTCGAAGCCGAAAGCCAGGCAACGACCGCCGACACCGGCCCCGGCGACGACGACACGCCGCCTCCGGTGCCCCGCATAGGCGGCAAGAAGCCTGCGTTGAAGGTGGTGAAGTAAGTCATCCCAAAGCGGGCCGCAATGCAGTAGAATCGCGGTCTGCACCAGACATGCCGGCTTAGCTCATCAGGTAGAGCAGTTGATTTGTAATCATCAGGTGGCGGGTTCGAGTCCTGCAGCCGGCACCAGAATTCAGGCGGCCTCCCGATACGGGAGGCCGTTTTGTTTTTGGCGTTACCACCAAGCGCTGGCCGAGATAAAGCTTCTGGCGATGGTAACGATGTTCGCCACAGGCGGATCGGGCCAGTAAGCTACTGCTGCAGTCGCCCGACCGCGTCCCTCAGCCTCCCAGCGAACCGCGATTCCAGCCCGAACGTCATCACTAGCTGCCGCGTAGCTCGCGTCATCGCCACATACATCAGCCGCGCCTCGTTCTCCTCCGCCTCATCATGCTTATGCGGCATCCCGGTGGTGGGAATGCATACCAGCGGAAACTCCAGCCCCTTGCTGCTATGCATGGTGATCACCTTGACGCTGTCTGCGCCGGGCGTGAATCGCTTGTTGCTGACTTGAGGACATTCGAATGGAATGCCCCTGCGCGTCAGCGCACTCGTGACATGGCCGGCAGTGTCCCAATGGCGATACAGCACCGCCATCTCTGACCACGGCGTCCCGGCGCGGTTTTCGTCGGTCAGGATCTGGGCGATGCGTTCAGCCTCTGCTTCTACAGTTGGCAGTTCGATCAACAGCGGCTTGTTGCCGCGGCGACCGGCGCCGACAGGTTGTACAGTCGGAGCCTCGTCGTCGGCACCCTCCGTTGGCCGGAGCAATTCATCCGCAAAACTACGCGCGACGGCCAGGATTTCCTGGGTATTGCGGTAGTTCAGCTTGAGGATGGTGGTTCGGCCCCGGGCCTGGATGCCGACGCTGGCGAAGGTCATCCCGCGCTTCTTGGCGCCGCCATAAATGGACTGCGCGTCGTCATAAAGCACCAACAGCGAATTGCTCTCCGGATTGACCATCTGGACCACCAGCTTGAACCACTCTGGCCGGAAGTCATGGCCTTCGTCGATCAGCACGGCATCGTACTGGCCCGCCGGGATTGCCTTCCGGTCCACGCCCTGGATGACCCGATTCACCATTTCCTCGAAAAGCGCATCGCTGGGCCGGCCTTTCGGACGGTCGATGTTGTACGTCTCCAGCTGCCGCGAGCACCACGCATGGAAGTTGTAGACGTGGACCTTCTCTTCGATGCCTTTCTCGATTATCGTCGCCGCCAGCTTGGCGGCGAGGGTCTTGTTGTAGCAAAGCACGAGGACCGGCCGTGTGACGATCTTTGCCAGATGCTCCGCCCGGTAGCCGAGGATCATCGTCTTGCCAGAGCCGGCGACGCCATGAATAACGCGGTGGCCCTCGCCGAGGCTGCGTGCCAGTTGCTCCTGCTGGAGATCCATGACACTCAGGATGTCCGGCATATCCAGTGGTCCGGCGGCGTCCTCCGGAAAGAGCGTGCGCTGCTCTGGCATGCGGATCTGCGGGAACAGATGCCAGCGAATTCGCTCGATCTGCGGCAGGGAAAGCTTGAAGGTGAATTTGACCGGGAACATCTCCCACAGGCGCTGCTGGAAGTGTTCTGCGTCGACCGTCTCATACATCTCGTCCTGGCAGATCACCAGGTGCGACGGCAGGACGTCACCGAGGTCGGTCTTGTCGAACTGTGCGCGCGTGATGTTGGACAGGACGACGCCACAGCCGTAGGGGAAGAAGGGTTTGCCCTTCAGTGAGCCGCTGGGCCAGACCAGCTGCGGGTCGCGCTGCAGCAGGTTGGTGACATAGAACATGTACTGCCGGGCTTGCTCCAGGGGATTCATCTCCCGCACCAGCCCACGATCCGTCAGCAGCGTGACATCGCGTTGATCGATCTCCCGTATCGTATCCAGCCGCCAGTCCTTTACCTCCAGCACCAGCAGACCGCGGCTGGGATGGAAGACAATGAAATCGGGATGCCTGGTTTTTTCACCGATGGCGACGTCATACCAGCACAGGTAGTCGTCTTCCAGCTTTGTCTCCAGACGCTCGGCGAAGCGTCTCTCTCCACTGGTCATGCGCGAAGTGACCGAACCCAGCGCGGGAATCAGCGTGGCCATGCCTTGTTGCTCTTCTTATTGCCCGTTCAGGATCTGCGCTAACCACGTCTTGTGTCGCGGACCGGTGCGACGGCGGTCAGGCAGGTTTGTTATGCGGCAATTGTAGGCACAAAACGGTAACGGTGGCTGTTTTGGTAATTTTGTCGATTTGCGGGGCGACGATACTGGCGAGGCGGCGGCACCGGCGGCGGGTTATCAGTCGCGATCTGCGCCGATTTTCCCGCCATCCACGCTGCCAATCTGTCGATTCCCGCCACTCCCATACCAGAGCCCGAAACGCAGTGGTAACCTCGCAGCATCCGCCCCAGCCACCCGCCCGTGCACTCTCCCGACTCTCGCATCTGGCGATCCGCCCCCGAGCAGCGCGCCTACGAAGACGCCCGCCGGCGCGTGCGCGCGCTCCGGTTCTTCTATATGCACGCCATGGTCTACGTGGTGGTCAATGCATTGCTGATCGGTTTCCATCTGGTGGGATCACCGCATCGCCCGTGGTCTGGTGGACCGCTCATAGGTTGGGGCATTGGCCTGGCGATACACGGCGTCATGACGTGGGGCCGCGTCGGCCTGCTTGGACGGCAGTGGGAAGAACGCAAGATCGCCGAGTACATGGCGCGCGAACAGGTGCGCACGCTGTCGACGGAGAAGCAGTTGGTGGAGGCTCGCATGCGGTTGCTGCAGGCCCAGATCGAACCGCACTTCCTGTTCAATACTCTGGCAAACGTCGTCAGCCTGATCGAGCCCGCGCCGCAGAAGGCCACGCTGATGCTCGAACACTTCATCGCCTATCTGCGGGCATCGCTTGCAGCTAGCCGCGCCACGCAGGGCACGGTGGCGCAGGAAGCAAAGCTGCTGCGCGACTATCTTGCGCTGATCGGCATCCGGATGGGTGAACGGCTGCATTACTCGGTCGACGTCGATCCTGAGCTTGAGTCGATGCCACTGGCGCCAATGCTCCTGCAGCCCGTGGTGGAGAATGCGATCAAGCATGGGCTGGAGCCGAAGATCGAAGGAGGGCGGCTCTTGGTCAGGCTGGAAAAGCGCGGGCCGCGCATGCTGGCGACCATCGAGGATGATGGCATGGGCTTTCGCCCGACGGCGGGCGCCGGCGTCGGGCTTTCGAACCTGCGTGAACGGCTGGCCGTGCTGTATGACGGGGATGCCAATGTGCGAATCGAAGAGCGTGCGCCGGGCACTGCCGTGCTTATCGACATCCCGTTGCCGCGCCCATCCTGAAACGGAGACGCTTCATGACGCCCACCGCACTGATTGCCGACGATGAAGAGCACCTGCGCGCGTATCTGCGCGGGAAGCTGCAACGCCTTTGGCCGGAGTTGCAGATCGTTGCCGAGGCGGCCAACGGCATCGAGGCCGCCGATGCCATCGCGAGGCTCTCACCAGCCGTTGCGTTCCTCGACATCAAGATGCCCGGCCTGTCAGGGCTGGAGGTGGCGCAAGGGATTGAGACAGATATGCGGCTGGTGTTCGTCACGGCCTATGACGAATTCGCGCTCGATGCATTCGAGCGCGCGGCAGTCGATTACCTAGTCAAGCCGGTTAACGAGGAACGGCTCGGCCGCACCATCGAGCGGTTGCGCAAGGCATTGCAGGAGGCGGCGCCATTGCCGGAGCTTGCCCAGCTACTCAGCCAGCTCACGCGCGCCCAGCCGCGCGTGGAGAGCGAAGGCCAGTTGCGCTGGGTGCGTGCCAGCCGCGGCAACACCACCAGCCACGTGCCGATCCAGGAGGTGATGTGCTTCCAGAGCGACGACAAGTACGTGGTCGTGCATACGCGCGATGGTGAGCATCTGATCCGCACGCCGCTGGCGGAGTTGATTGCCGGCCTTGATCCGGAGGTGTTCTGGCAGATCCACCGCTCGTCCATCGTCAACATGGAATACGTGGCTGGCACGCGCCGGGACGACGCGGGAAGGCTCTTTGTCAGGATGCGCGACAGCGATGCCGAACTGCCGGTATCGCGCGCCTACATGCACCGGTTCCGGCAGATGTAGCGTGGCCGCCGGCTCACTGCGCCGCTGGCCGGGGGGATTCAGTGACGATCCATGAATTCCTGGATCTTGCGCTGTTCCCAGTCACGTCCGCGGCGCGACAGCCGCGCCCATACCAGCAATCCATGTATGCCCAGCCCCAGGCCCCAGGCCAGGGTGGTGGTCAGCGGCCACGGCCAGCCGGTGGTGGCGTAGTGCGACCACGCCGGCGTGGGAAAGTAGAAGAAGCGCAGCCACAGCCAGGCATTGACGACCACGTAGACCAGAAGATGGATATACCAGCCGCGCAATGCGCGGACCATGCGGCGAGCGCGCCAGTAGGCCATGGCGTTGGGGTCGTTGGGCGGGAACGGTTGGTGCATCGATTCGTGGCTCATGGGATACCTCGTCATGGAGATCGTTAGCGTGCGTAAGGTATATGCCACCGCAAAGCGCCGTTCCAGACCCATGGGCTGAATCGACGGATTTTGTTCGCCGACGTGCGGCCGGATAGCGCGAATGTCGTCGGCTCCGGCCCATCCATGACAGCCAGCTCGTTGCGACCCGGCCCCGCCGACCGTCTTTCGCCGCTCCGGCCGGGAATACCCGCATTGGAAACGAGCTCGCTTTGATCATAATCATAGTAATTATGATCATAAATATGAAGCGATGCAGACGAAGCCTACCCCTCAGATAGAGGGCAGCAGACGCGTGAAGCGTTCTGACCAGGTGGTCAACGATATCAAGCGCTGGATCGTCCAGACGCAGCAGAAGGTTGGAGACAAGCTGCCCCAGGAAGCTGCACTGATCGAACAGATGGGTGTCGCACGTGGGACCGTGCGGGAGGCGCTCGCGGCGCTGCAGGCGCAGGGCTTGGTAAAGGTCAGCCCCGGCCCGAACGGCGGTGCCACGCTGACGCAGCCGCCCTACGAGCGATGCCTGGAGGCAGTCTCCAACTTCCTGTACTTCCAGTCGGTCGACATTGTCACGCTGTATGCCTTGCGTCGCGCGGTTGAACCCGAGTTGGCCGCCAACGCCGCATTGCGCCTGACCGATGCCGATATTGCCGAACTCGAAGCCCTGGTTGGACTGAGCCATCCTGACCACGGTGGCAGCGTGGATTGGAACGAGCGCCGCGAAGCCGACCTGCTGTTCCACGACCGCCTGGCCGATGCTTGCAGCAGCCCGATGCTGGCGTTGTTCTGCCGCTTGCTTAACGACATCATCCGCCGCGTCATCGTCGTACGTAACGCGCAAGACAGTTTCGACCGCTTTGATGAAGAAGTCTTCCACAGCCACAGCGCCCTGATGGATGCCTTCCGGTCGCGCGACCCGGATCGTGCGCGTGCCCTGATGCAAGAGCACATGGCTCATGCGGAGTCCCTGGCCCTGGAGGCCGAATCCCGGGTTGATCGAGGGAGCTTGCTGATGAGTCCGGGCGACTGACACTCCGGCGCGGAAGCGTCCCCTGCCTGCACACCCAACCGCCATATTCCCATTCGATATGGCGGGGGGATTCCTATTGCCTGAATCTTGGGAGTCTTGAAGTGAAACCTGTTGAAACGCTTTGGCGCTGGAGCGCTATCGATATTGCTACTGCCGTGCGGCAGCGCGAAATTTCCTGTCGCGAAGTCACAGCCAGCGTACTCGCTCGCATCGAAGCCCTTAACCCCAGAATCAATGCGCTGGCGGAGGTACTTGCAGAGGAGGCGCTGGCTAGCGCGGATGCGGCGGACCGGCAGATCGGGGGCACGCAGCTTGGGCCGCTCCATGGAGTGCCTGTCACGATCAAGATCAATGTCGACCAGGCGGGCCATGCGACCACCAACGGCGTCATCCCGCTAAAGAACAACATCGCGCGAGAGGATGCACCCGTGGTGGCTCACTGGCGCAGTGCAGGGGCCATCATTGTCGGGCGAAGCAATACCGCAACCTATTCATCACGCTGGTTTACCGACAACGGCTTGCATGGACGCACGTTGAACCCCTGGGACCGGGATATCACCCCCGGTGGCTCCAGCGGCGGTGCCGCAGCCGCCGTGGCTTGCGGAATGGGTGCGCTGGCCCATGGCAATGACATCGGTGGCTCCATTCGCTATCCGGCCTACGCCTGCGGCGTACCTGGCTTGAGGCCAACGATAGGGCGAGTGCCCGCGTATAACCCGTCCGCAACCGTCGAACGGAGTATCACGCCGCAACTCATGTCCGTGCAGGGGCCAATGGCACGGAGTATTGCTGACCTTCGTCTCGGATACCACGCCATGGCACGCCACGATGGGCGAGATCCCGCCTGGGTTCCGGTCCCGCTGGACCTGCCGCTGCCGCCGGGTCTGATCCGCGTGGCCCTGTTCAAGCATTGTCCGGGTATTCCCGTCGATCCTGCGGTCAGCGCAGCGCTGGACAGTGCCGCGCAATGGCTGCAGCAAGCCGGCTACGCCGTTGAGGAAGCCAGCCTGCCCGACTTCATGGAAGCTGCTGCGCTCTGGCGCACGCTGACGGTCGACGACAGCCGCCGCAACATCATTGCAGGCGTGGAGCAGCATGGCGACGAGGCCATGCGGCAAAGCCAGCGCAACATGCTTGCCGGGATGCAGGAAGCCAGCCGCGATGGATTTCTTGATGCCCTGGCGCGGCGCCAGGCGATCGCACGAAACTGGTCGCTATTCATGCAACGGTTTCCGCTGGTGCTGATGCCTGTCTCGTGGCAGCGCCCAAGCCCGCAAGACGCGGATATCGGCACGCCTGAACAGACCCGCGCTCTGCTCGACGCACAGAGCCCCTTGCTTGCAACGGCCATGCTAGGCATGCCGGGACTGTCCGTGCCGACAGGCATGGCCGGCGGCGTGCCCGTCGGCGTGCAATTGCTGGCATGGCGTTTCCGCGAGGATCTGTTGCTGCGCGCTGGCCAGGTCATCGAAGACGCGGCGCACTTCACCCCATTCAACGACCTGCAACCCGGCATCTAGACCCTGGAGCTTCCCATGAACGAACGCAATCCTGCTTCCGCATTTCGGCTTTCGCGTCGGGCCATGCTGGCCAGCACAGCTGCCGTCCTGTGTACCGGTGGCCTGCTCTCCAGGGCCGCATGGGGACAAACTGTCTCGCGCATCATCGTCCCGTTTCCGGCCGGAGGGGCGGCTGATTTCATGGGCCGCTTACTGTCCGAGAAGCTGAAGGACACCATGGGTCGTACCGTCATCGTCGACAACCGCCCCGGTGCCGGCACGCGCGTGGCGGCTGAAGTCCTGAAGAATGCTCCGGCCGATGGCAGTACCGTGCTGCTGGCACCCGTCGATCCGATGTTCATCGGACCGCTGATCTATAGCAATATGCGCTTCAATCCCGCCACCGATTTCACGGCGATCACCGACGTGGCGGGCGTCCAGTTCGGATTGGCGGTGAGCGCAAACTCGCCCATCAAGACACTGGCCGACTTCGTTAAGGCAGCCAAGTCCCAGCCGGCAGAGCATTCGATTGGCATCAGCACGGTTGGCACGCTGCTGCATTTTCTTGCGGTGGAGTTCGTCGCCCAGTCTCACACCGGCTGCACGCTGGTGCCATATCGCGGTGGCGCGGCGATGGTGACCGAGCTGATGGGCAATCAGATCGCGGCTGGCATGGACGCCATCACGACGTTCACCGAGTTCCATCGCGCCGGCAAGCTCCGCGTTCTGGCCGTGGCAGGTGAAAAACGCGCCGACGCCTTGCCCAGCGTGCCCACCTTTGCAGAGTCTGGCTTTCCTAACCTTGTTACCTCGTCGCGCTACCTGCTCTATGTCCGCGCCAATACGCCACCCGATGCGGCGGCGCAATGGCATCAGTCCGTGCGCAAGGTCCTGGCCATGCCAGATGTCCGCGAAAAGCTGGGACGAGCGGGCTACGATGTCTTGCCTGGGGCCACGTCTGACGAGGTTGCAAAATATGCGACCGCACTTGCGGCACGTTGGACGCCGGTCATCAAAGCCTCGGGATTCAAGGGGGATTGAGCGCCGGAAAGATCGACTTCGGTGGCCCTGGCTGCGCAGAGCGAGTCTTGGAACAATGCCGGCATTTAAGGATGCTCGATTGCTTAACAGGCTGACGGCACGGGTTAGCCGTCAGCCCTGCGCTTCTCTGCTTCTCTATTGAGCGGATTCCGCCAACACGCACTCCAACTGCGCCTTCAGCAGCCCCAACAAGCAAAACGCACTAAAAACAAGCGTCGTATTGCTCGCTCTGTTGTTCGAGCAGGGCGAGCACACCTTCTATGCCCGCCGACACCGACTCAAGACTGGACCGCGCTGTGGATGACACAATTCCCGACATAGGACCTCCCATCGTTGGGTGAAGGTCCGCCGCGCAGCGTGAGGGGAGGGCGGCGGGCCTGACGACGAGGATGGAAAACCGGTGCTTTCCCCAATCCGGTCAGCCTTTCGGCTGCCTCGTCCGGCCCGCCATGAAGGTAGGCAGCGCGCGTACGCGGATGCGGGCAATCGCGGCAAGCGACTGCCCGGGGGTAAGCCTTCGAGTTTCCACACTCGGTCACCGTTGTTCGATGACAGCTCCAGTCTCCCGCGCCGAAGCTCGCAACTCGATTGGACACTTCGCATTCCCATACGGAAGGCGCATCCTGCACGTGCGCTGCCCGCAGGCAAATAGTCAAGCGCTTAAACAGCGCAGCACCGATAGCGTTTCAAGCCCCACTGTCATTTCCGCGAACGCGGGAATCGAGCGTCTTTAGAAGTCCCCCTCGCTGGGGCTGATGGTGGGCCGTAGTGCTGGAGCTGGAGATGCCAGGGAAGGCGAAGGAGGAGCTGGCGTCGCTGAGCTACACTGGGGACTAGGTGAAAGACGCCCGCCAAGTAAGCGGACTGGCCCAACCGAATTGCAAGCTGCCTCTGGTCGACGACGCAGGCGTGTCGTCGACCCACGGATGCCTGAACTGGGCGAGCAAATCGCCTGCCAATACACACTCCAGCTGTGTCTTCAGCAGCCTCGGCAAACAGAACGCACTGAAGCACGCTTCGGATCGGTCGCTTTGCAACGAAGCCAAAGCCAGCCGCGTCCCTCTACGCGATTTCTTAAGATCGAGCGGCCAGCCACTTTCAGAGCAGGTACTGGAACATTTGACGGTGGGTGTTGACCCAATGGGTGTAGCCCCGCCCGAGGGCGTCGAGTTCCTTCACATAGTGCTCAATCGCTTTGATGCTGTTCTCCACACCTCAGTGCGAGCTTTGACGAAGCAGCCGACAAAACGGCACGGCTACATCCGAACCATCCATATGCCGTAGCCCATTTGCCTGTGTTGCGCCGCGCGAACAGTGGCGCCGTGCCATCCGACGGGCATGGCAAACCATCACGGGAATCCGCTAAAGTGCTTGAACCGTATCGGCAGGCCAACGGGTACGGAGCAGGGGCAACACAGGCCGCCGATTTGCTCGGGATTCACAACAGGGAAGGGTCGAAAAAAATGAAAAGCAAATATGCTGCGCTGACCGGGGTCATGCTGTCTGTCGTACTGGGCGGCTGCGGCGGGGACGGGGGACAGACTGAGATGGTGTCGCCGTCGGCGGAAACGATGACCACAACCACGACACCAAAATTCGCCGTCACGGCAACCACCACCAGCGCCACCACGCGCTGGGCGCCGGCCATCACCGATACGTTTCAGATCCAGTTCACCGGCCGACTCAATACCAGCTACGCGGTGGTCGCCTACGACATCGACCTGTTCGACACGCCCACGACCACAATCGCCACGCTCAAGTCGCAGGGCCGTCGCGTGATCTGCTACTTCTCCGCCGGCAGCGCCGAAGACTGGCGCCCGGACTACAACCAGTTCACCGCCGCCGACATGGGCGCACCGCTGTCAGGCTGGGCGGGCGAGAGCTGGCTCGATACGCGCTCGGCCAACGTGCGCCAGATCATGCAGGCACGCATGGACCTGGCGGTAAGCAAGGGCTGCGATGCGGTCGATCCGGACAACGTCGACGCCTACACCAACAGCCCAGGCCTGCCGCTGACCGCCGAGACACAGCTCGACTACAACCGCTTCCTCGCGGCCCAGGCGCATGCGCGCGGGCTGGCGGTGGGGTTGAAGAACGATATCGCACAGGTGGACGTGCTGGCGGCGGAATTCGACTTCGCGATCAACGAGCAGTGCTTCAAGTACAAGGAGTGCGGCGTCTATACCGCGTTCACCGGGCAGGGCAAGCCGGTGTTCCAGATCGAATACGCGACCAAGTACAAGGACGCCGCCACACGCGCACCGCTGTGTGCGGCGGCACAGGCGGCCAACCTGCGCACGGTTGTGCTGCCGCAGAAGCTGAACGGCTCGTACCGCTACGCCTGCGACGCCTGATCGTCTGCGCCGGCGGGAGCGTTGCGTTCCAGCTCCCGCCACGCCAGGTAGAGCCGCGTATCGAACTCCAGCTGGTGGTAATGCGGCTCCATGTGTTCGCAGAGCCGGTAGAAGGCCTTGTTGTGCTCGCTCTCCTTCAGGTGGGCGAGCTCGTGCACGACGATCATGCGCAGGAATTCCGGCGGCGCTTCCTTGAACAGCGAGGCCACGCGGATTTCCTTCTTGGCCTTGAGCTTGCCACCCTGCACGCGCGAGATCGCGGTATGCAGGCCTAGCGCGCGCTGGGCGGAATCGAGTCGTGCGTCGAAGCCGACCTTGTGCAGCGGCGGCGCGCTGCGCAGGTATTCCTGCTTGATGTCGGTGGTGTACTCGTACAGCGCGCGGTCGGTCTGCACGGTGTGGCGGCCGGGGTAGCGGCGCGCGATATGGTCGCCCAGGCGGCCGGCGGCGATCAGCTCACGCACCTGGTCGAGCACGCCGGGCGGGTAGCCGCCCAGGAAGCGCATCGGGTCCTTGCCGGCGGGGCGCCAGGTTTCAGTCACTGCAGCGGCCTGCTCAGTGGTGGTGGTGATGGTGGTGCATCCAGCTGTTGTCCAGCGAGTTGACGAAGGACTCGACCGCGTCCTTGTCGCCGGTGGCATGGCGCATCATCTCGCCGCACTTGCAGAAGCCCTGGTACGGCGTGATGTGCGAGCACGCGGACGTCTTCTGCAGGTACAGCGTGACGGGTTTGGCGCACTTCTTGCACTTGAACTTCAGGGTCAGGGCGGGTTTGCTCATGGCGGTCGCTTGAAAAATCGGCGGAAAGTCGAACCTGCCATTGTACCGGCGAGGACGGAATCCGGCTGGAGGCGGCTGAGCGTGCCCTATCTGCCTGATCGCGCCTGATACACTCCCGCCATTCCCGAACAACCCTCCAACACGCACCCATGGCACAGTACGTTTTCACCATGAACCGCGTGGGCAAGATCGTCCCGCCCAAGCGTCACATCCTGAAGGACATCTCGCTGTCGTTCTTCCCCGGCGCCAAGATCGGCGTGCTGGGCCTGAACGGCTCGGGCAAGTCCACGCTGCTCAAGATCATGGCCGGCCTCGACAAGGAAATCGAGGGCGAAGCCACGCCGATGCCGAACCTGAACATCGGCTACCTGCCGCAGGAACCGCAGCTCAATCCCGAGCAGACCGTGCGCGAGTCGGTGGAAGAGGCGCTCGGCGGCGTATTCGAAGCGCGCAAGAAGCTCGACGAGATCTACGCGGCCTATGCCGAGCCAGACGCGGACTTCGACGCGCTGGCCGCCGACCAGGCCAAGTACGAGGCGATCCTGGCTGCCAGCGACGGCAACAACGTCGAGCTGCAGCTGGAAATCGCCGCCGACGCGCTGCGCCTGCCGCCGTGGGACGCAAAGATCGCGAACCTGTCTGGTGGTGAAAAGCGCCGCGTGGCGCTGTGCCGCCTGCTGCTGTCGCGCCCCGACATGCTGCTGCTCGACGAACCGACCAACCACCTGGACGCCGAGTCGGTGGATTGGCTGGAGCAGTTCCTGACCCGCTTCCCGGGCACCGTGGTGGCCGTGACCCACGACCGCTACTTCCTCGACAACGCCGCCGAGTGGATCCTGGAACTGGACCGCGGCCAGGGCATCCCCTGGAAGGGCAACTACAGCTCGTGGCTGGACCAGAAGGAAGCGCGCCTGAAGCAGGAAGAGGCCAGCGAATCGGCCCGCCAGAAGGCGCTGCACAAGGAGCTTGAGTGGGTGCGCCAGAACCCCAAGGGCCGCCAGGCCAAGTCCAAGGCGCGTCTGGCGCGCTTTGACGAGCTGAACAGCCAGGAATACCAGAAGCGCAACGAAACCCAGGAAATTTTCATCCCGGTGGGTGAGCGCCTGGGCAACGAAGTGATCGAGTTCGACGGTGTGAGCAAGGGCTATGGCGACCGCCTGCTGATCGACAACCTCAGCTTCAAGGTGCCGCCGGGCGCCATCGTCGGCATCATCGGCCCGAACGGCGCCGGCAAGTCAACCTTCTTCCGCATGCTGACCGGCAAGGAACAGCCGGACAGCGGCGAGATCAAGATCGGGCCGACCGTGAAGATGGCGTTTGTCGACCAGAGCCGCGATGCGCTGGACGGCACCAAGACCGTATTCGAAGAAATCTCGGGCGGCGCCGATGTCCTGACGGTGGGCAGGTACGAGACGCCGTCGCGCGCCTATATCGGCCGCTTCAACTTCAAGGGGGGCGACCAGCAGAAGCAGGTCGGCACGCTGTCGGGTGGCGAACGCGGCCGCCTGCACATGGCCAAGACGCTGATTGCCGGCGGCAACGTGCTGCTGCTGGATGAGCCGTCGAACGACCTTGACGTGGAAACGCTGCGGGCGCTGGAAGATGCGCTGCTGGAGTTTGCCGGCTGCGTGATGGTGATCTCGCACGATCGCTGGTTCCTGGACCGGATCGCGACGCATATCCTGGCGTTTGAAGGGGACTCGCATGTGGAGTTCTTCCCGGGCAACTACCAGGAATATGAGGCCGACAAGAAGCGCCGGCTGGGTGAGGAAGGGGCCAAGCCGAAGCGGATTCGCTATAAGCCGATTGCGCGGTGATTTGCTGCGGAGTGCGATAAGAGAAACCAGGCCTGCGGGCCTGGTTTTTTTATGGCTGTGAAGCTCGCGAGTGTATGGGCGAGCTGCCACCCCTCGTGAACGCTCCCCTCTCTCGCACGCGGGAGAGGGAGCAAACCGCCGCATTGCGTTAGTCAGCTGCCCGCACCAACCGCAACCGCGTAATCTCCGACGGCGCCCCAAACCGCTTGGGTGGCCCCCAATACCCCGTCCCCCGGCTCACATAGATCCACATCGCCCCATGCCGCACCAGCCCCGCGGTGTACGGCTGCTGCATCGGCACGAACAGGTTCCACGGCCAGAACTGCCCGCCATGGGTATGCCCTGACAGCTGGAGGTCGAAACCAGCTTCCGCCGCCACCGTGGCCGTGCGCGGCTGGTGCGCCAGCAGCACGCGTACGCCGGCCTGCGCCGGTGCGCCGGCGATGGCGCGGTGCGGGTCGCTGCGGTGGCTTTCGTGAAAGCGGCCGGCGGAGTAGTCAGTCACGCCGGCCAGCACCAGCGGGTGGCCGCCGTGCTGCAGCACCACGTGCTCGTTCATCAGCACGCGCAGGCCGAGCCGGCGCAGTTCGTCGATCCACGGCTGCGCTCCGGCGTAATACTCGTGGTTGCCGGTGACGAAGTAGGTGCCGTGGCGCGCCTGCAGGCGCGCCAGCGGCGCGGTGTGGGCGGACAGTTCGCGCACGGTGCCGTCGACCAGGTCGCCGGTGATGGCAACCGCGTCGGGCTGCAGGCTGTTGACGCGGTCAACGATGCGGTCGAGGTAGGGCCGCTTGATGGTGGGGCCGACGTGGATGTCGCTGATCTGGGCGATGGTGAATCCATGTAGCGCCTCGGGCAGGCCGGCGACCGGCACGTCCACCTCGACCACGCGCGCCAGGCGGCGGGCATTGATGTAGCCGGCCAGCGTGACCAGCACGGCCAGCAGCGGCACCGCCAGGGCGCTGCCTGCCGTCAGCCCGGGCATCTGCCAGCCGAGCAGCTTGCCGGCCAGCCAGGCGGTGGCCAGTGCGATGTCGCGCGCCAGCGTCAGCACCAGCAAAGATGAGAAAAATCCCATGGCCAGCATGCCGATCCAGGAAATCCGGTCAGACCACGGCTGGCTGAAGCGACGCGCCAGCAGGCCAGCGGGCAGCAGAGCACACGACATGGCGAGCCACAGGACGGCGAGCGTCTTGACCAGCATCGGCACGGGCATCGCCGGCAGCAGGCGCAGCCCGATATAGCCGTGCAGCAGGGCCGTCACGATGGCGGCGGTCAGGATCGTGGTGCGAGGGGGCATTGGGGCGGGGGCGGAGCCAGGGTGGTATGGAGAGATGAGGCCGCGGCGCGCGCCCTTCAAGGGCTTGGCGCGGCGTACGCCTCGCGCCAAGCCACGCAAGATGCACACCCGCGCCGCCGCTGGCAGGCGCAACGGCGCATTGCGGCTTGATGGTGCCGTACCGCGGCCTCAGTTCTTCATACCCCCGAGGACGCAGCGAAACCCGCCTCGTACGAGCCTGATCTGTCTTTTTTTGCGCCGGCCCTGAATGTTTTTAAATGAGATTGTTCGCCTGTCCGCCCTAATTTAGATTCGCAGCATGGGCCGCTTGCTGTGCAGCATCGTGCGCCTCCATGCCACCAGACGGCCGTGTTGCCGTGCCGCAGCAGCCTTGCGAGTCACAAGCAGCATTCCCGGAGAAACCCATGCCATTTCGCCTGAAGCAGACCTGCATCCTGATCGCAGCGGCGTGGCTTGCCCTGGCACCTCTCGGTCCGCAAGCCGCCACGCCGCCGCAACCGGCGACCGCGGCGCTGGCCTGGCCGCGCAATTTCGACGCCGCCACCGACCATGTCGAGCTGTACCAGCCGCAGGTCGAGACCTGGGACGGCACCCGGTTGTCGGGCCGCGCCGCGGTGGCGGTGGGCGAGAAGGGCGGCGCGCCGACCTATGGCGTGGTGCATTTCTCGGCGACGGCCGATATCGACAAGCCTTCGCGGCTGGTGCAGCTGACTTCGTTGCGGATCGAAAGCGTGGAAGTCCCGACCCGGCCCGACGCCGCCGACCAGGTGCGCCAGGCGCTGGTGTCGCGGCTGCCGGCCGATGGCCTGACCGTGCCGCTTGACCAGCTGCAGGCCAGCTATGCGGTATCGCAGCAACTGGCCCGGGCCGGCCGCGTGGCGGTCCGCAACGATGCGCCGCAGATCCTGTTTGCCACCACGCCGACGCTGCTGGTGCTGGTTGACGGCGAGCCGGTCTGGCGCGCGGTGCACGGCACGGCATATGAACGTGCGCTCAATAGCCGCGCCCTGTTGCTGCGCGAGGCCGGCGGCGAGCTGTACCTGAAGGCCGCCGGCTACTGGTACCGCTCCGAATCCGCCGGCGGCGCGTGGGAAGTGATGACGTCCGCGCCCAAGGCGCTGGAGAACGCCGCCGCCAAGGCCGCCACTGGCATGAAGCCGGATGCGATGCTGCCGGCCGATGGCAAGCGCCCGGCCGGGGCGCCGGCCATTGTCTTCGCCGAGCAGCCGACCGAGTTGGTCATCACCAGCGGCGCCCCGCAGATGACGCCGGTCAGCGGCGTCAGCCTGCTCACGGTTTCCAATGCCGATCACGCCATCTTCGTCGATCCGGCGACCAACCAGTATTACGTGCTGGTCTCCGGCCGCTGGTTCCGCGCGCCGATGCTGACCGGCCCGTGGGAGTTCGTGCCCGGCCGCGAACTGCCGGCCGACTTTGCCAGGATCCCGCCGACCGATCCCAAGGCCAATGTGCTGGTGTCCGTGCCCGGCACGCCGCAGGCGCGCGAGGCCGAGATCGCCGCCACCATTCCCCAAACGGCAACGGTATCGCGCAGCAAGGCCAGCCTGAGCGTGGCCTATGACGGCGCGCCGCGCTTTACGCCGATCACCGGCACCTCGCTCAGCTATGCCGTCAACACCGGCACGCCGGTGATCGAGGTCGATGCCAGCCACTATTATGTGGTCGCCAACGGCGTCTGGTTCACCGCGCCGGCGCCGTCCGGCCCGTGGCGCGTGGCCACCGAGGTGCCGTCGGCCATCTACACCATCCCGCCGACCTCGCCGGTGTACTACGTGACCTACGTGCGCATCTACACGGTCACCCCCGAGACCGTGGTGGTCGGCTATACCCCCGGCTACATGGGCGTGGTGGTCAGCGCGGACGGCACGGTGGTGTACGGCACAGGCTACGTCTATCCGCCCTACGTGGGCGCGGCCTACTACGGCTACCCGGTCACGTACGGCTATGGCGCCGGCTTCGGCATCGGGATGGCGGAGGGCTTTGCCTTCGGCTTCGCCGCAGGCGCGTTCTGGGGCGCGGCATCGCCTTACTGGGGACCGTACTGGTGGGGCGCCCCGTACAACTGGAATTACGTCAACGTGAACCAGGCCAACTTCTACGGCCGCTGGGGCCAGGGTACCGTGACGCACGCCCAGGGCTGGAACGCCTGGACCGGCACCGAATGGCGCGGTACCGCGGCGTCGGGCTTCAACCCGGCCACCGGCGCGCGCTACCAGGGCAGCCGCGGCGCGGCGTTCAATCCCTATTCCGGCAACTACGCGGCTGGCCGCCAGGGCTCGTTCGCCAACCCGTCCACCGGGCGCGAGGGCGCGGCGCGCGGCGGTGTGGCCGGCAATACTTATACCGGCAACTATGCGGCCGGGCGCCAGGCAGCGGGCTACAACGCGCAGACCGGGCGCGTCGCCGCGGGCGAGGCCGGCATTGCCGGCAACACGCAGACCGGCGAGCACACCGCCGGCAGCCGCGGCTTTGTGGCCAACCCGGGCAAGGACAACGCCGTGGCGTGGAACAACGGCAACGTCTATGCGGGCCACGACGGTTCGGTCTACCAGCACACCGACGACGGCTGGCAGAAGCACACGCCCGGCGGCTGGGAGCCGGTGCAGCCTAACAACGAAGTGACCAACCGGCTCGACCAGCAGCGCCAGGCCCGCGACGTGGCGCAGCAGCGCCTGGACGGCGCGTCGCGGCAATGGCAGGCGCGGGGCTTCGGTGGCGGCGCGGGTGGCGGCTTTGGCGGGCGCGGCAGCGGTTTCCGTGGCGGCGGCTTCCATGGCGGTTTTCGCCGTTGAGGGCGGACGATTTCAGCGGATGCTGAAGACGACGTCCGTTCTCGAAAGCAGTTAATACGCAATCGAAAAGAATTGAATTGGCGCGTGCCGGCACCGGCCTTACCCTGCCGGATAAGGCACGCGCATGGCTGCCGCCTGCTGCACGCAGCGTCCGCCTGGGCGCCGCGTGCACGCGATCGCGTGCAACACCATGGCGGGAGGAGGACCCGTGAACACTGCTATCCACTGGCGCAGCATGCTGTGCCTGGCCTGCGTAGTGCTGGCGGCCTGCAGCAAGGAAAAACCGGCGGCCGTGGCACCGCCCGCGGCGGAGGTCGGCGTGATGACGGTGGCGCTGCGGGATGTGCCGATCGTCTATGACTTCGTCGGCCAGACCCAGAGCTCGCAGCAAGTAGAGATCCGCGCGCGCGTCAATGGTTTCCTGGACCGGCGCGTCTATACCGAGGGTGCGGTGGTCAAGGCCGGCGAGACCATGTTCCTGATGGATCCCAAGCCGTTTGCCGCGGCGCTGGATGCCGCCAATGCCGAACTGGCGCAGCAGGTGGCGCGGCTCAAGACCGCCAATGCCGACCTGGCGCGGGTGCGCCCGCTGGCCGAACGCAACGCCCTGAGCCAGCGCGACCTGGATGATGCTACCGGCAAGCAACAGGCCGCCGCGGCCTCGGTCGAGGCGGCCCGGGCCAATGTCACCAATGCCAGGCTGAACCTGGGCTATACCACGATCAAGTCGCCGGTCACGGGCGTGTCGAGCTTTGCCAAAAAGCAGGCCGGCAGCTATATCGACCCGTCCAACAGCCTGCTGACCTACGTCGCCAAGCTCGACCCGATGTGGGTCAACTTCAGCCTGTCGGAAAACGAGGTGCTGTCGTCGCGCGCGGAGCAGGAATCGGGCGCGCTCAAGTTCCCGGCCAAGGGCGCCTTCGACGTGGTGATCGTGCTGGCCGATGGCAGCCAGTTCCCGTACCACGGCAAGATCACCTTCGCCGATGCGGCGTTCAGCGCCGAGACCGGCACCTACATGATCCGGGCCGAGGTCTCCAACCCCGAGGGCACGCTGCGGCCAGGGCAGTTCGTGCGGGTCAAGCTGCATGGCGCCGAGCGCACGAAGGCCATTGCGGTGCCGCAGGAAGCCATCATCCAGGGGCCGCGCGGGCAACTGGTCTGGGTGGTGGGCCAGGACAACAAGGCCCAGCAGCGCGTGGTGGAGGTCGGCCAGTGGACCGGTGACAACTGGGTGGTGCGCTCTGGCCTGAAGGCCGGCGAGCGCGTGGTCATCAGCGGCGGGCTGCGGTTGGCGCCCGACGCACCGGTCAAGGCCGTCGAGGCTGTTCCCGGACAGAAGCCCCCGGCGGGTGCGGCGGCCGCCAGCGCGCCAGGTGCGCCAGGCGCGTCATCGCCCGCCCAGGCCAAGGGCACGGAGAGCGCAGGGAGCAAGCCATGAAGCTTGCCCACTTCTTTATCGACCGGCCCATCTTTGCGTCGGTCCTGTCGATCATCATCGTGGTGGGTGGCCTGGTCGCGCTGACCAAACTGCCGATTGCCCAGTTCCCGGACGTTACGCCGCCGTCGATCACGGTGACGACGCGATACCCGGGAGCCAGCGCGGAAGTGGTCGCGCAGAACGTCGCGGCGCCGATCGAGCAGCAGGTCAACGGCGCGGACCGGATGATGTACATGAACTCGACGAGTTCCTCGACGGGTGACCTGACCCTGACGGTGTATTTCGAGATCGGGACCGATCCGCAACTGGCGCAGGTGGACGTGCAGAACCGGGTCAACCTGGCGCTGCCGACCCTGCCTGAAGCTGTCACGGCCCAGGGCGTTTCCGTGCAGAAGCGCTCTTCTGCGTTCATGATGGTGATTGCCATCTTTTCGCCGGACAACAGCTACGACCAGACCTTTGTCGGCAACTACGCCAACATCTATGTGCTGGATGCGCTCAAGCGCATTCCCGGCGCCAACCAGTCGGCGATCTTCGGCAATCCGGACTACGCCATGCGGATCTGGCTGCGGCCGGACCGGATGGCGTCGCTGGGCATTACCACGGAGGACGTCAAGAACGCTGTCAGCGCGCAGAACCAGCAGTTCTCGGCCGGCCGTATCGGACAGTCGCCGACCACGGGCACGGTCCTGCAGACGTTCCCGATTGCGACCAAGGGCCAGATGACCGAGCCCGCCGAGTTCGAGAACATGATCCTGCGCGCGCAGTCGGGCGACGCCGCGCTGGTGCGGCTCAAGGACATCGGCAGGGCCGAGCTCGGTGTCAAGGACTATTCGCTGCGCAGCCGCTACAAGGGCAAGACCGCCACGCTGCTGGCGGTCTACCAGCAGCCGGGCGCTAATGCGCTGGACGTGGCCAAGCAGGTCCGCAGCACGCTGGCGGAACTGAAAAAGTCGTTCCCGCCGGGGCTGGAATATGAGGTCGCGCTCGACACCACGGAGTTTGTGAACGAATCGATCAACGAGGTGGTGCACACGCTGCGCGATGCGGTGATTCTCGTGATCCTGGTCGTCTACCTGTTCCTGCAGAGCCTGCGCGCAACGATCGTGCCGATCCTTGCCGTGCCGGTGTCCATCATCGGCGCCTTCGTCGGCATGAGCATGTTCGGCTTCTCGGTCAACATGCTGACCTTGTTCGGGATGGTGCTGGCCATCGGCATTGTGGTTGACGACGCAATCGTGGTGATCGAGAACGTCGAGCGCAACATGGTGGAGTTCAAGCTGCCACCAAAGGAGGCGGCCAAGCGTGCCATGGACGAGGTGAGCGGCCCCGTGGTTGCGATCGTGCTGGTGCTGCTGGCGGTATTCATCCCGGTGGCGTTCCTGTCCGGCATTACCGGCCAGCTCTACAAGCAGTTTGCCGTCACCATCGCGGTGTCGGTGGTGCTATCCGGGGTGGTGGCACTGACACTATCGCCGGCGCTTGCGGCAATCCTGCTCAAGCCCGGCGAGCATAAGAAGAACCGCTTCTTCCAGTGGTTCAACAATTCGTTCGATCGACTGATACAGGGGTACGACAAGTCGCTGCAGGTTGTGATCAGGCGGACGGTGATCTCCATCATCATCATCCTTGTCATGATCGGGGTGAGCGTGCTGATGTTCGTGCGGATACCGTCGTCGTTCCTGCCGGTGGAGGACCAGGGCTATCTGTTCGGTGCCGTGGTCATGCCGGATGCGGCCAGCCTGGACCGCACCGGCAACCTCTCCTCCCGTGCCGAGGCCTGGTACGCCAAGCAGGCCGGCGTCAGCTCGGTGGCGTCTGTGGACGGGTACAGCCTGATCGATTCGCAGAACAAGGCCAATGCTTCTACCTTGTTCATCACGCTGAAGGGCTTCCATGACCGCAAGGAAGGCGAGAGCGCGGCGGACCTGATCGCCAAAGCGAAGAAGGAGTTTGCGAGCTACCAGGACGGTGTGACAATTCCGATCAACCCGCCCTCGATCCCGGGCCTGGGAACGACCGGTGGTTTTGAGTTCTGGCTCCAGAGCACGGCGGACGGCACCTACCAGCAGCTGGAGGAGCGGGTGCATGCCTTTATCGCCAAGGCCCGGCACCGGCCAGAGCTGACGGGGATCAATTCCACCATCAACACGCGCTCGCGCCAGTTGCTGGTGGAGGTGGATCGCGAACGCTCCGAAACCCAGGGCGTGCCCGTCGAGCAGGTCTATTCCGCGCTGCAGACCATGTTCGGTTCGCTCTTCGTCAGCCAGTTCCCCAAGAACAGCCGGCTGTTCCAGGTGATCCTGCAGGCCGAACCTGACTACCGCTCGCGTCCGGAGGATCTCGACAAGGTCTACGTGCGCAACCGCACTGGCGAAATGGTGCCGATCAAGGCGGTGACGACATCCCGGTATGTCCCAGGCGCGGATATCATGACCCGCTTCAACAATTTCCCGGCCGCCAAGATCATGGGCGATGCCGCGCCGGGCTACAGCTCTGGCCAGGCGCTTGCGGCCATGGAGGACGTGGCGCGGGAAGTGCTTGGCCCGGGCTACAGTTATGCCTGGAGCGGCCAGGCATACGAGGAGAAGACCGCCGGATCGACGGCAGCAATGGTCTTTGCCTTTGCCTTGCTGATGGTGTTCCTGATCCTCGCTGCGCAGTACGAAAAATGGACGCTGCCGTTCGGTGTTCTGCTGGCGGTACCGTTCGCGCTGTTCGGTGCTCTGGTTGCCATCCTGTTGCGCGGCATGCAGAACGACGTCTACTTCCAGATCGGGCTGACGGTGCTGATTGCGTTGGCGGCGAAGAATGCCATCCTGATCTTCGAGTTCGCGGTGGAAATACGGCACAAGGAAGGCCTCAGTGCCTACGATGCCGCCTTGCATGCGGCCAAGCTGCGCCTGCGCCCGATCATCATGACCTCGCTCGCCTTCATCCTCGGCTGCGTGCCGCTGGCGATCGCAAGCGGCGCGTCGGCGGCCAGCCGACAGTCGCTGGGCACCGGCGTGATCGGCGGGATGCTCGGCGCCACGGTCATTGCGCTGTTTTTCATCCCGATGTTCTTCTGGGGGCTGGAGGTGATGTCCGAGCGCAAGCCGAAGCCCAAGGTCGGCGCTGCACCCACCACGCCACCGGCCGGAGAACCGTCATGAGCGCGCGCCGCCGGCTGGCCGGCGCCTGCCTGGCCGCGGCGCTGGGCGGCTGCGCCATCGGCCCCAACTACGAGCGCCCGGCCACGGCGGATCCGGCGCAGTACCGCATCGACACCGGCGTGCTGTCCGTTGCCGCGGACAGCGCCTGGTGGGACAGCTTCGGCGACCCGGTGCTTAACTCGCTGGTCGAGACGGCGCTGCGCAACAGCTACGACGTGCGCATCGCCGCGGCCCGCATCGATGAATTCCGTGGCCAGCTGATGGTGGTGCGCGCCGGCTTCTTCCCGCAGGTCAACCTGACGGCGTCGGCTACTCGCCAGCGCGCCGGCACTTTCACCGGCACGCCGTTCGCGTCGCTCGACGGCCCGCGCAATTCCTACCAGCTATTGGCCAATGCCAGCTGGGAGATCGACCTGTGGGGCCGCATCCGCCGGCAGGTCGAGGCGGCCGAGGCCAGCCTGTGGAACGCCGAGTACGCCCGCCGTGGCGTGGTGCTGTCGCTGGCGGCGTCGGTGGTGCAGGGCTATGCCACGCTGCGCGGGCTCGACGCGCAGCTGGAGATCGCGCAGCAGACGCTGCAGGCGCGCGGGCAGGGGCTGGATATCTTCCGGCAGCGCTATGAGGGCGGCGTGATCTCGCAGGTGGAGCTGTCGCAAGCGGAGAACGATTTTTACGTGACCGAGGCGACGATCCCGGTGCTGCGCAGCGGCATCGCGCAGACCGAGAACGCGCTGTCGGTCCTGCTGGGCCGCGAGCCCGGCCCGATCGAGCGCGGCAAGCCGGTCAACGAACTGCAGCCGCCGCCGGTCGGCGCCGACCTGCCGGCCGCGCTGCTGTCGCGCCGGCCTGACGTGTTGCAGGCCGAGCAAACCGCCATCGCCGCCAACGCTCAGCTGGGCGCGGCGCAGGCGCTGTACTTGCCAGCGGTCAACCTGAGCGGCCTGTTCGGCGCCATCGCCACTTCGCCGGCGGGCCTGTGGCACAGCGCCTCGCAAGTGTGGGGCATCGGCGCCGGGCTGACCCAGCCGATTTTCCAGGGGGGCGCCATCCGGGGCCAGGTGCAGACCGCATCGGCGCAGCGCGACCAGGCCATGCTGGCCTACCAGGGCACCGTGTTGGCGGCGCTGGCCGACGTCAACAGCGCCCTGTCCAGCGGCATCGAGACCCGCAACCGGCTGGTGAGCCTGCGCCAGCAGGAGAAGAGCCTGGTGGTGTATGCCGACCAGTCGAGCGCGCGCTACGAGGGCGGATATTCCAGCTACCTGGAGGTGACCACGGCGCAGGAGAAGTTGTTCGCCGCGCAGCTTTCAGCGGTGCAGGGGCAGGTGGATGTGCTGACCAGCACCGCGGCGCTGTACAAGTCGCTCGGCGGCGGCTGGCCGTCGGTGCCGCAGGATGTACGCGATGCGGGGATGCAGGGGGATGCGAAGGTGTTGACGCGGTAGGGGAGCACGCCACCGGTCGCGGCTTGCGCCAACGCCGCAATGCTTATCGCGCCGACCACTCTCCCTGCCTGACCCCCATCGCAGTGACCACGCCATAGGCCGTGATCCCCAGCGCCACCCCCAGGAAATGCCCGTCCAGCCCCATGCCGAACACATTGGCCAGCATCCACCCGCCGCCCACGGCCAGCGCGATCCGGCACAGCCCGGCGGCCACCGGCCAACGCATGCGCCCCGCCCCCATCGACGCAAAGTACAGCGCCATGCCGAGCCCGAAGCCGCCGAAGGCCGGCCCCACCCATGACAGCGCGCGCGCCGCGATGTCGATCACTTCCGCGTCATTGGTGAACAGGCTGGCAAACCGCACCGGTGCCAGGCCCACCGCGGCGCCAGCCATGCCGGCAATGGCCAGCGCCAGGAACGCACCCACCCATGCGGTGCGGCGCGCGGTGTGCCAGTCGCCGGCACCCACGGCGCGGCCGACCAGCGCCGTCAGCGCCGAGCCCACGCCGAAGGCGAGCGGGATCATCAGGAATTCCAGCCGCGCCGAGATGCCATAGGCCGCCACCGCCGCGGTGCCATGATGGCGCAGTTGCGCGGTGACCAGGATGGTGGTCAGGTTGCCCACCGCCGCCAGCGCGCACGCCACCAGCCCCACCGACAGGATGCGCGCGAACAGTTCCCACGACGGCCGCAACCGCAACACCGGCACGAAGCCCGCGCCGCCGCGCGCCACCACGACCGCCATCGCCAGCGCCGCGGCCCACGACACCGCCGCCAGCGCCGCGCCAATACCGGCCAGCCCCATGCCGGCGGGCTCGGCCAGCAGCCACGACAGCGGCGGGAAGGCGATCCACATCAGCGTGAGCACGCGCGCGGCCAGCGCATGGCGGCCGCCGCCGCGCAGCACCGAGGCCAGCGTGTTGGCCAGCCACGCCGGTATGGCGCCGGCGCCGAACAACCAGATCGCATAGGTGGCAGCCGCCTCGGCCGCGGTGTCGCCGCCCACCGCGCCCAGCACGCCACGCGGAAATCCCGCCAGCACCACGGCAAAGGCCAGTCCCGCGGTCACCGCGATCAGCAGCGCGTGCACGACCAGCGACGACGCTTCCTCGCGCCTGTTGGCGCCGAGCGCGCGCGCGATCGCCGCGACCACGCCCCCGCCCATCGCGCCGGTCGACATCTGCTGCAGCAGCAGCGCAAACGGCAGCACCACGGCCCAGCCGGCCAGCGCCGCCGTGCCCTGGCGCGCGGCCAGCCAGGTTTCGATCAGCTGGGCCACGGCCTGCAGCAGCGCGATCAGCGCGGTCGGGCCGGCCAGCTTGCCGATGCGGCGGGCCAGTTCGCTGGCGGGCACCGCTTCGGCCGGGGCGGCGCAGGCGCGCAGCGCGCTGGTATCAGTCATGGCGGCTCTCCTGCTCGCTGACAGCTTCGGCGTCGCCGAAGCGACGCCGCAGGAAGCGCCCCGCGCCCGGCCCGGGCAGCACGCGCACCTCGTCCAGCGTGATCTGGCTGCCATCGGCGCGCATCAGCTCCGCCGCGGCGATTTCCTTGCCGGTGCGGCGGTCCTGCAGCACGGTCAGCGGACCCTTTTCATCGGTCATCCAGCAGTCGGCCCAGGCCTTGAGCGCGACAAAGACGGGGAAGAAATCGCGCCCCTTGTCGGTCAGCTGGTAGACGTGGCGGCCACCGCCCTCTGGCGTGACGCGCGCCAACAGGTCGTGCGCCACAAGCGTCTTCAGGCGCGCGCTGAGGATGTTGGGAGCGATGCCCAGGTTGCTTTCGAACTCGTCGAAGCGCGTGCTGCCGTAGAAGGCCTCGCGCAGCACGAGAATTGCCCAGCGTTCGCCCAGCACCGCCATGGAACGGGCGACGGGGCAGGGCATGGAAGCGAAATCGGTGGGGGTCATGGGGGCGCCTGGGATGTCGTCGGCTTGCTTTCAATTTGCAAGTTTGCTGAATCATAGCTTGCAAATTGAAAGTTTGCGCCGGCCCGGCGTAGATGCCGTTCGCTCACCGGCCAGTGTGCCGCCGCCGCCGCTCAGGCCGCGGCGTCCCGGAAGACCTCCAGCTTGCCCAGCTCCTCGCGCATGAACCCGATGAGAGCCCGGGTCGCCATCGACGGATGCAGGTTGGGCGTGGTGATGATGAAGAGCTTGTTGCCCAGCCCCTCCGGGCGCCAGTCGGGCAGCACCGGCACCAGGTGCCCGGCGCGCACTTCCTCCCAGCCGATATAGACCGGCAGCAGGCCGATGCCATGGCCCTCGCGCACGGCCCGCGCGAGGAACAGGAAGTGTTCGGATTGCAGCGTCGGCGTCAGCGCCACGTCCACGCGTTGGCCGTCGCGGTACAGCGACAGCGCGAACTGGCGCGGAGGGTAGGGCGGGCACAGGAACTGGCAGCCGGCCAGGTCGGGCGGCACGCGTACCGGCGGAATGCTGGCAAGATAGTCCGGCGATGCATACAGTTGCCAGCGGATGTCGCAGATTTCGCGCGCCACGTGGTCAAGCGGCGGCGCAGAAGTGACCTTCAGCGCCACATCGATCTCGGCGGCGATCAGGTCGTTGACGCGGTTGGCAAAGAACACGCGCAGCGTGATGCCGGGGTGCTTCTGCGCGAACTGCAGCAGCAGCGGCGCGATATAGGCGTCGCCCAGCCCAGTGGGCACGCTCACGCGCACATGGCCGCGCAGCGTCTTGCCCAGGCTGTCGATCTCCGCCTGCGCCGACGCCACCTCCTGCAGGATGCGCACACCGTGCTGGTACAGCGCGTGGCCGGGCTCGGTCAGCTCCAGCCGGCGCGTGGTCCGGCGCAGCAGTTGCGCGCCGGCCTGGTGCTCCAGCTCGCGCAGCTGGCGGCTGACCTGCGAGCGCGTGACGCCGCGCCGCCGGCCCGCCTCGGCCAGGTTGCCGGCGTCGACGATGTCGACGAAAGCCTGGATCAGGTTGAGGTCCATCCGGGATTGCCTGAAGAATTGTCACCTATGGCGCAACATTGTGATTCCGATGCGCGTGATTGTCGATGCACGGCAGCACCGATACAGTGATTAACTGCCGGCCGCACCGCGGACCGGCGCCCGATTCCGCAGAACGCACAGCAATACAGGAGACAACGGATGGCCACGGACCTCTGGTTTGAAGACATGCATCGCACCGGCGACGAGCAGGTGGCGCGCGGCGCGCAACTGGCCGGCGGCCTGCGCACGCTGGGCGTGCAGGAGGGCGACGTGGTCGCGGTACTGCTGCGCAACGACCCTGCCTACGCCGACGTGGTCCACGCCTGCCGCACGGCCGGCTGCTACTACTGCCCGATCAACTGGCACTTCACCACGGAGGAAGTGCGCTTCCTGCTGACCGACAGCGGCGCCAAGGTACTGCTGGTGCAAGCCGACCTGCTGCCCGCGGTGCGCGAGGCCGTGCCGGCCGGCATGACGGTGCTGGCCGTGGGCGGCAGCGGCGGTACCGGCGGCGGCGCCATCGAATACGAAAGCTGGCTGGCGCAACAGCCCGCCTACGACGGCCCGCGCGTGGCCCCGCGCGGCCATATGGCCTACACCTCCGGCACCACCGGCCGGCCCAAGGGCGTGGTGCGCCAGCCGGTGCCGCTCGATCAGCTGGAAAGCCAGCTTGCGCGCATGCGCTCCGTGGTGCGGCAGACCTACGGCCTCGAGCCGGGCTGCCGTGCGCTGATGTCGGCGCCGCTGTACCACAGCGCGCCGGGCTCGTTTATCCAGAACGCGCTGCAGATGGCCGAGCGGCTGGTGCTCACGCCGCGCTTTGATGCCGAGCAGGTGCTGGCGCTGATCGAAAAGCACCGCATCGACGTGATCTACCTGGTGCCGATCATGTACGTGCGCCTGCTCAAGCTGCCGCCCGAGGTACGGGCGAAGTACGACCTGTCGTCGCTGCGCTTTGTCGCCTCGACCGGCTCGCCGTGTTCGCCGGACGTGAAGCGCGCCATGCTCGATTGGCTGGGCCCGGTGATCCACGAAACCTACGCCTCCAGCGAAGCCGGCATGATTACCGTCGCCACCCCGGCCGATGCCGCCGAGCGTCCCGGCACCGCCGGCAAGCCCGTCGACGCCGCGCAGCTGCGCATCCTCGACGAGGACGGCCGCCAGTGCGCGCCGGGCGAGGTCGGCCTGGTCTACGTGCGCCAGCCCGCCTATCCCGACTTCAGCTACCGCAACAACGACGCCGCGCGCGCTGCCATCGACCGCGATGGGCTGGTGACGCTGGGCGACATGGGCTTTGTCGATGCCGACGGCTACCTGTTTATCTGCGACCGCGCCTCCGACATGGTGATCTCCGGCGGCGTGAACATCTACCCGGCCGAGATCGAGCACGAACTGGTGCGCTATCCCGGCGTGGCCGACTGCGTGGTGTTCGGCATCCCCGACGACGAATACGGCGAGCGCCTGCTGGGCATGGTGCAGCCGATGCCCGGCGTGGAAATCCGCGAGGCCGAGGTGATCGAATGGCTGCGCCAGCGGCTGTCGGGCTTCAAGGTGCCGCGCAGCATCGTGATCGAGGCGCAGCTGCCGCGCGACGAGACCGGCAAGCTCGCCAAGCGCCGGTTGCGTGACCGATACTGGGAAGGCCGCCAGCGCCGCGTCTGAGCGCCAGCGCGAGATAAAGACAATGACAGGAGGAGACGCGATGCACAGCAGCAGAAGCGGATGGCGCACATGGCTCGCCGCCACGGCGGCGGGCGCGGGATGTGCGTTGGCCTTGTGGGGCGGCGCGGCGCAGGCCGCCTATCCCGACCGGCCGATCAAGCTGGTGGTGCCGTACACGCCCGGCGGCTCGACCGACCAGTTCGGACGCGCCCTGGCCGATGGCATGTCGCGCCAGCTCGGCCAGACCGTGGTGGTGGAGAACCGCCCGGGCGCCGCCACCATGATCGGCACCAACAGCGTGGCGCGCGCGCCCGCCGACGGCTACACCATGGTGCTGGCCACCAACGGCAGCATGGTGCTCAACCCGATGCTGTACAAGAAGATCACCTACGATCCGCCCAAGGACTTCAAAATCTTCACCATCGGCGCCGAGGTGCCGCTGGTGGTGGTGACCAACACCCAGGTGCCGGCCAGCAACATCCGCGAGTTCGCGGCCTACGCCAAGTCGGCGGGCGGCAAGCTTAACTATGCCTCGGTGGGTCTGGGCAACGCGCTGCAGCTGGCAACCGAGATGCTCAAGACCGAGCTGGGCATCCATGTCACGCACGTCCCCTACAACGGCAGCGCGCCGGCGCTGGCGGCGTTGCTGGCCAATGATGTGCAGCTGATGGTCGACGTGGTCAGCACCTCGCTGCCGCATATCAAGGGTGGCAAGCTCAAGGCGCTGGCGGTCACCGGCCGCACGCGACTGGATGTGTTGCCGAACGTGCCGACGGTGGCCGAGAGCGGTTATCCGAATTTCCAGGCTGCGACGTGGTTCGGCCTGGCGGTGCCGGCGCAGACGCCGGCCGATGCGGTGGCCAGGCTGCAGGCTGCGGCTTCGCACGTGCTGAAGGACCCGCAGTTCCGTTCGACCTTCAACGCGCTGGGGCTGATCGTGCAGCCGCCGCGCTCGCAGGCGGAAATCGACCGTTATATCGAGGCGGATCGTGAGCACTGGGGCAAGGTGATCAGGGCCAACAACATCACGCTGGACTGAGCGTAATCGTCGGTGCGACGGCGTTTCGCGCGCCGCTGGCTTGCTCCCCTCTCCCGCCCGCGGGAGAGGAGCCGGGGAAGCGGGCAGGCGCGTCCACACCACGACATGCCGGAATGCCGCATCCAGCCGTCGATCGCCGGCCACAACGCGCCAGACGCCGCCATGATGGGCGTATAGTTCGATGTCATCCCGGCTCCGCCAGGCGCCGCACCGGATGCCTACGTAACGCCCCTCTGTCATGACCGAGCGCGAGCCCACCGATCCCAAAGATCCGAATTCCGCCGATCCCGCTTCCCCGGATCCCGCCAACCGCCCGGATCCGCAGGCGCGCCCCGACGCCAGTTCCGACGCCAGCCCCCTGCCCCCCGATCCCCGCCTGCTGCACAAGCTCAGCCGCCGCGCCCGCGTGGCCGCCAGGCGCAAGTCGCGCCAGGCGGGGCGCATCTCGCGCACCACGCTGCGCTACACGGTGTTCATGTTCGGCGCCGGCTGCGTGGGGTTGTTTTCGCTGGTGTTTGCCTGGATCGCCGAAGTCGCGCTGCGCTGGAACCAACAACTGACCCAGGCGACCCCGTGGCTGGCATTCGTGATGCTGCCGTTCGGGCTGGCCGCCTTGCGCTGGCTGACGATCCGCCTGGCGCCGCAGGCGCGCGGCAGTGGCATCCCGCAAGTGATCGCAGCGGTCACGTTGCCGCCCGCGGGCGCCGCACAGACCGTGCTGGTGTCATTGCGGCAATCGATGTGGAAGGTGGTGCTGACCGCGCTGGCGCTGCTGGCGGGCGCCTCGGTCGGGCGCGAGGGGCCTTCGGTGCAAGTTGGGGCGGCGGCCATGCTGGCCTGGGGCCGCTGGTGCCAGGAGAAGCTGCGCTTTCGCATCGGCTTCCATCCCAACGCGCTGATCGTCGCCGGCGCGGCGGGCGGGCTGGCCGCGGCCTTTAACACGCCGCTCGCGGGCGTGGTGTTCGCCATCGAGGAACTCGGCCGCGGCACCGCGGTGCGCTGGGACCGGCTGGTGCTGTCCGGCGTGCTGACCGCCGGCTTCGTGTCGCTGGCGCTGCTGGGCAACAACCCGTATTTCGTGGTCAAGGTGCCGATGCTGGTGCTGCATGACGCGTGGGGCCCGGTGTTGCTGTGCGCGCTGATCAACGGCGTGCTGGGCGGGCTGTTCGCCAAGGCGCTGATCGGCGGCGTGCCCGGACTGCTGCCCGCGCACTGGCGCGCCTGGCCGACGCAGCATCCGGTGTGGGTGGCGTTCGGCTGCGGGCTGGTGGTGGCGGTGCTCGGCGTGGCCACCGCGGGCGCGACCTTCGGCACCGGCTACGAGCAGGCCTCGGCGCTGATCAACGGGGAATCGCATGCCACGCAGTGGTTCGGCGTCGCCAAGCTGGTGGCGACTGTGGTGTCCTACTTTGCCGGCATCCCGGGCGGCATCTTCACGCCGGCGGTGGCCATCGGCGCCGGCATCGGCGAGAACGTGGCGCACTTTGTCACCGGCATGGCCGAGCCGCGCGTGCTGGCACTGGTGTCGATGGCAGCGTTCCTGGCCGCGGCCACGCAGGCGCCGATCACCGCCAGCGTGATCGTGATGGAGATGACGCGCACGCAGGACCTGACGGTGTTCCTGCTGGCGGCGGCGTTGCTTGCTTCGTTTATCTCGCGGCAGTTCTCGCCGCACCCGTTCTACCATCGCGCCGGCCGTGCGTTCCGGCGCGAAGCGCTGATGCTGGTACGCAAGGCGCCGGCGGGCTGAGCGGGGTGGTCGCGGGCAGTGCGGGCAGCGTTGCGCCGGCGCGTCGGCGCATCGGTCCCATGGCGCGCCGCCCGGCTTTGCCCTACCATGGCGCCGCGCGATCCCACAGTGAAACTGAGCGGGCCGCGCGTGCACCGGCGGCACACACACCAATGACAGGACGCCGGCATGCCATGGGCAATGTTCCGGGGAGCACAGATGGCTTCGCAACGTCCGGCCGGCAAGACCCGGCCTCCGAGCAAGGAAAGCACCCACCTGCAGGATGCGGGCCCGGAAACCATCTGGCATACCCGCGGCCTGCAGACGCCTTCGCGCCTGCGCGCGCCGCTGCCGGGAGTCCGGCGCACGCCGCGCCGGCAGCTGCCGCCCAGCCGGGTGCCGCGCCTGCTGGCGTGGGGACTGGTGCTGGTGATGATCGCCACCTTCGTCCAGGCCTTCCTGCGCATGCACGGCTGAGCGCCGCCACAAGTGCCGGAGCCGCCTTGGCGATCGGTTAAGCTGACGGTCGCCCCGTATCGAACCGGTCGCAGTGACTTTGTCGTCACCGCCGTGTGCCGGTTTTGCCCCGCGCGACCGCGATCCGCCCGGAACATCCGGGCCAGGGCTTGCTCCAACCCGGAGCCCTTTATCCAGGTTTGTCCAGGTTCATCCAGGAGTCCGATTTGAAATTCCCCGTTGCCGGGCTGGCGCTTGCCGGCCTGCTGGGCGCCGCCACTGGCGCCATCGCCGCACCTGCTTCCGCGGCTGCCGCCAAGCCTGCTTCTCCGTCATCGGCCAAGTCTGCGGCCCAGTCCGAAACCAGCGCGCTGGCGCCAATGCTCGGCATGCTGGAAATCGGCAACCCGCTGCCGGCCTTGCCAGATTGCGCCGACAAGCGCACGCCCGACGGCCGCGATGTCACCGGGTTTTGCGTCGAACTGAAGGGCGACGGCCTGATGCGCCAGGTCGGCGTGCCGCGCGACAAGCGCCCCGCCTTCATGGATGGCCCGCATGTGGTGGCCTTTGTCGACCGCAACGCGCTGGTCGGTCTGATCGTGCCGACCGCCGGCGCCAACTCGCAGCAGGCCGCGGCCGACAGCGTCACGGCGCTGTATGGCAAGCCGTTCCGCCAGGAACAGGTCGACATGCGCGACAAGGGCGGCAAGACCGTCAAGACGCTGCACGCGGGCTGGATGCAGAAGCCGCTGACCGTGGAGCTGTACGCGATGCCGGAAGATCCCAACACCGGCACCATCGAGATGCTGCTGCCGCAGGCGCGCGTTCTGATGGCGGAGAAGGACGCTGAGATCGACAATAAACTCAATCCGGCGCCGGCTTCCGCGCCGGCCGCTAAGCCTGCCAAGCCGGCGCCCAAGCCGGCCGCCAAGCCGGAGAAGCCGGGCAGCTGGTAAGACCGCGGTGGGCGGCAGCGCCGCCCGCCAGTCAATGCGTTTGCCTCAGAGACCTTCCATCACCTTGTCCAGCCCCCGCACCACGCCGCGCACGGTATGGACCTTGCGGATCGCCAGCAGCGCGCCGGCGACATAGGGCGTGGAGCCGTCGCCAGCCTCGTGCTTCAGGTGCAGGCGCTGCCCGTCGGCGCCGAAGATCACCTCCACGCCAAGCTGGTAGCCCGGCAGTCGCACCGCATGTACCTGCGTGCCGGACATGGTGGCGCCGCGGGTTTCCATCGGACCGTTGACTTGGTCGACCGGCACCACCTGCGCCGCGGTCTTGACCTGGCCGAGCCGGTAGGCCAGCTCGCGCACCGTGCCCGAAGGCACGTCGACCTTGCCGGCCTTGGCGTAGTCGATGATCTCCCAGTGCTCCAGGTGGCGCGCCGCCATCTCGGCAAACTTCTGCAGCAGCACCACCGTGATGGCGAAATTGCCGCAGGCGAGCACGCCGCGGTCGGCCTTGCGCGCGGCTGCGTCGATCTCGGCATAGTCCTCGTCGGTCAGCCCGGAGGTGCCCACCACCACGTGCGCACCATGCGCCAGCGCTTGCAAAATGTTGTGCTTGGCGATCGCCGGCTTGGTGTATTCGACGTAGACGTCATAGGGTGTCTCGCCCAGTGCCTCGATGCTGGCGGCGGCCACGCCCGGGGTATCGGCATGGCCGGTCAGCTGCGCCAGCGGCTGCCCGGCGGCGCCGCGCGACAGGCCGGCCACCAGCGTCATGTCCGCCGCGTGCGCCACGCCGCGCGCCAGTTCGCCGCCGGCCCAGCCGGTCACGCCGCCCACGGCGACACGGATCGGATTGTTCATGTTGTGTTCTCCGCAATGGCTTGATCGGGTAGGCAGCATACCGCTTCAGCCGGCAGCGCGCCGGCGGTCGAGCTTGCGCGCCAGCACGATCGAGGTGGTGGTGTGGTTGACGCCGTCGAGCATGCCGATCTCGTCCAGCAGCCGATCGAGGCGGTCATGTGTGTCGCAGCGGATCGCCACCAGGTAGTCGACCGGCCCGCTGACGGAATTGACCTCCTCGATCTCTGGCAGCCGCTGCAGCGCACGCAGGATCGCAGGCGCGGCCTTGGGCTGCACCGACAGGCCGCAGTAGGCCAGGATCGCGTTGTCTTCCATCTTCTGACCCAGCCGCACGCCGTAGCCGGCGATCACCCCCGAGCGCTCCAGCCGCGCGATGCGCGCGACCACGGTGGTGCGGGCGATACCCAGGTGCCGGGCGAGGTTGGCGGCGCTTTCGCGCGCATTGGCCTGCAAGCGTGACAGCAGGTGGCGGTCCGTGGCGTCGAGTTCTGTCATTACGTCGGTAGGTCTCGTCGTTTCGTTCGATTATGGCGGTTTTTCGTCGTTCTTGGGCCTTCATTCCGTCTCATGGGCTATCCATACTCCAGTCAACGGGACCAACTTTTCTTGTGGACGGAGACACCATGCAACCCTCGAACCTGGGCCGGCAGGGCCCGCGCGACCTGCCCAAGGCGACCCGCCCGCTGCACGTGACGGTGCTGGGCGCGGGCAAGATCGGCCGCACCATCGCGGCGATGCTGCATGACAGCGGCGACTACCGCGTCAGCGTGGTTGACCATGACGCGCGCCGGCTGGACGGCCTGCCGCGCGGCGTGCTGGCGCGCGCCGGCGACCCCACCGAGCCGGGCACCTGCGCCGCGCTGCTGGCCGGCGCCGATGCCGTACTCAACGCGCTGCCGTTCCATGCCGCCATCAGCGTGGCCTCGGTCGCGGCGCGCCTGGGCGTGCATTACTTCGACCTGACCGAGGATGTGGCCGCCACCCAGGCCATCCGCGCGCTGGCGCAGGGCGCGCGCTCGGTGCTGATGCCGCAGTGCGGGCTGGCGCCCGGCTTTATCGGCGTGGTCGGGCACGACCTGGCGCAGCGCTTCCTGCGCGGCGGCGGCGGCTTGCTCGACCTGCAGATGCGTGTCGGCGCGCTGCCGCGCTACCCCAGCAACGCGCTCAAGTACAACCTGACCTGGAGCACCGAGGGACTGATCAACGAGTATTGCAACCCCTGCGAGGCCATCGTCGACGGCCGCCGCGTGGAGTTGCCGGCGCTGGAGGGGCTGGAGAGTTTCGCGCTGGACGGTATCGAATATGAGGCCTTTAATACATCAGGCGGCCTCGGCACGCTGCCCGAAACGCTGGCCGGGCGCGCACGCAATGTCGACTACAAGTCCATCCGCTATCCCGGCCACTGCACGCTGATGAAGCTGCTGCTCAACGACCTGCGCCTGCGCGAACGCCGCGAATGGCTGCGCGATATCTTCGACCGCGCCATCCCGGTCACCGAGCAGGACGTGGTGATCGTGTTCGCCACCGCCACCGGCTATCCGGCCGGCGGCGAACGGGGGCGCGGGCCGCTGACGCAGGCTTCGTTCTCGGCGCGCATCGGCGGGGTGGACGGCAAGGGCGGGCATGTCAACGCGATCCAGCTGACCACCGCTGCGGGCATCTGCACCGCGCTGGACATGGTGGCGACCGGCGCACTGCCGCAGTCCGGCTTCGTCCGGCAGGAGCAGATGCCGCTCGACGCCTTCCTGGCCAACCGCTTCGGCCGCCACTACACGCAGCACCCGCTACAGGAGATGCATGTATGAAAGCGCAACAGTTCGCTGCCAGCTGGGATTCGATCGGCCTGCCGCGGCCCTGGCAGGAGGGCACGCCGGCCGGCACCGTGACCGTGCGCTCGCCGGTGGACGGCGAGGCCATCGGCCATGTGCCCGCCTGCACGCCGGCACAGGCCGATGCGCTGATCGCGCGCGCCCACGCGGCGCAGAGCACCTGGGCGCTGCTGCCCGCGCCGGCGCGCGGCGAGATCGTGCGGCGCTTCGGCGAGGTGCTGCGCGAACACAAGCAGGCGCTGGGCCGGCTGGTGTCGCTCGAGACGGGCAAGATCCTGCAGGAAGGGCTGGGCGAGGTGCAGGAGATGATCGATATCTGCGACTTCGCGGTCGGGCTGTCGCGCCAGTTGCACGGGCTGACCATCGCTTCCGAGCGCCCGCAGCACGCGATGCGCGAGACCTGGCACCCCTACGGGCTGTGCGGCGTGATCTCGGCCTTCAACTTCCCGGTGGCGGTATGGGCGTGGAACTCGGCGCTGGCGCTGGTGTGCGGCAACGGCGTTATCTGGAAGCCCTCGGAGAAGGCCACGCTGTGCGCGCTGGCTGCGCAGGGGCTGCTCGACCGCGTGCTGGCGGCGGTGGCGCCGCAGCACAGCGGCATCTCGGTGGTGCTGCCGGGCGGGCGGATGCTGGGTAATCACCTGGTATCGCACCCGGCGGTGCGGCTGGTCAGCGCCACCGGCTCGACCCGGATGGGGCGCGAGGTCGGCATCGCCTGCGCCGGGCAGTTCAAGCGCAGCATCCTGGAGCTGGGCGGCAACAACGCGGCCATCGTGGCACCGTCCGCCGACATTGAACTGGCCGTGCGCGCGATCACCTTCGCGGCGGCGGGCACGGCAGGCCAGCGGTGTACCACGCTGCGCCGCTGCTTTATCCACGCCGACCTGATGGACACCATGGCCAGCCGGCTGATCACCGTGTTCGATCGCCTGCCCGTCGGCGACCCGCTCGAGGACGGCACGCTGCTTGGCCCGCTGATCGACAATACCGCCGGAGAGGCCATGGCCAATGCGTTGGCCGCGTGCCGCGCGCAGGGCAATATCGTCACCGGTGGCGAACGGCTGCTGGCCGACCGCTTTCCGCACGCGTGCTACGTGCGACCCGCGCTGGTGATGACCGACGAACAGCACGACACCATGCTGACCGAGACCTTCGCGCCGATCCTGTACCTGATGCCGTACACCACCTTCGACGAGGCGATCGCGCTGAATAATGCCGCGGCGCACGGGCTATCGTCTTGCATCTTCACGGAATCGATGCGCGAGGCGGAACGCTTCATCTCGTCCGCGGGCAGCGACTGCGGCATTGCCAACGTCAACATCGGCACCAGCGGGGCGGAGATCGGTGGCGCGTTCGGCGGCGAGAAGGCAACCGGCGGCGGGCGCGAGTCAGGGTCGGATGCGTGGAAGGGGTATATGCGCAGGGCGACCAATACGGTCAACTATGGCGATTCGTTGCCGCTGGCACAGGGGGTAAGGTTCGAGATCTGAATGGGTCCAGGGGTCGCCACGACGTTTCCGTAGGGAACGGTAACAAGCCTTACATGCCTTTGACGCCGTATTACGCGGCGAGCCCGTATAACGTCAGCAGGGCAGGCACATGCCCGATTCGACCCCAAGGACGAAACCATGAAAATACTGACGATTGGACTGGCCGCCGCGGCGGCGTCAGTCACCCTGCTGGGCGGCTGCGCCGTCTATCCCACCCCCGCCGGCCCTGCGCTAGGCCCGGCGCCCGTGTATGTCGCGCCCGCGCCAGTGGTCGTCGCGCCCCGGCCGTACTACTACGGCGGCTACGGCTACTATGGCCGCGGCTATCGTCGCTGGTAATGACAGTGGTTAGCCGGAGTATGCAGCAGCGTAGAAGGATTTGAAGCAGTGGATTGAAGCAACGGCAGGGAGCCCGGCAGCAGCGTTCAGTTGCCGCCTGCCGCGTCACCGGGACGGGCATTCAGTCCGCCCCAGCTGGGCGTGAGCGTCTGGCCGATCTCGGGCAGGTCGACCAGGTCCAGCACGCGGCCGACCGTATGATCGACCAGTTCGGCAATGCTTTGCGGCTTCTGGTAGAAGCCCGGCACCGGCGGGAACACGATCCCGCCCATTTCCGTCACCGCCGTCATATTGCGCAGATGCGCCAGGTTCAGCGGCGTTTCCCTGACCATCAAAACCAGCTTGCGCCGCTCCTTGAGCGTGACGTCGGCTGCGCGCGTGATCAGGTTGTCGGAGAGGCCGTGCGCGATCGCGGCGAGCGTGCGCATCGAGCAGGGGGCCACCACCATCGCATGCGCGCGGAACGAGCCGCTGGCGATGGTGGCGCCGATATCGCGCACGTTGTGCACGACGCCGGCGAGCGCTTCCACCTCGGCACGGCTGATATCCAGCTCGTGCTGCAGGTTCATCACGCCCGCGGGAGAAATCAGCAGGTGCGTTTCCACCGACGGCGCCGCGCGCAGCACCTGCAGCAGGCGCACGCCGTAGATGGCGCCGGTGGCGCCCGTGATGGCGACGATCAGCCGCTGCGGCGGGGCGCCGGTCACGGGCATGGCGGGCTCAGCCCTTCAGCAGGGTTTGCAGCTCGCCGTTCTGGTACATCTCCATCATGATGTCCGAGCCGCCGATGAACTCGCCGTTCACGTAGAGCTGCGGGATGGTGGGCCAGTTGGCGTATTCCTTGATACCCTGGCGGATGCCTTCATCGTCCAGCACGTTGACCGTGGTCGGCGCGTCCACGCCGCAGGCCTTCAGGATCTGGATGGCGCGGCCCGAGAAGCCGCACATCGGGAACTGCGCGGTGCCCTTCATGAACAGGACCACCGGGTTGCCCTTGACGATCTGGTCGATCTTTTGCTGCACGTCGCTCATGGTTTGCTTTTCGGTTGGGCGGGACCGTTGCGCGGGCGCCGCCTGGGGAGAATGGGATGCCGCGCGGCCAGCCGCACGGCGGAGATCTGTTTTGCCGGAGATTTTACCCGGAATCGCCGCCGCGCTTCAGGCCGGCCTCAGGCCGGTGTTCGGGGCCAGCGCCCGCCGGTGCAGCGTTCCTGCCCCGCCAGGTCGCGCGCGGTGAAGACTTCGGTGAAGCCGGCGGCTTCCAGCAGCTTGCGGGTGGCCTGCGCCTGGTCGAAGCCATGTTCCATCAGCAGCCAGCCGCCGGGCAGCAGCCGCGCGCCGGCGCCGCCGACGATGGCGCGCAGGTCGGACAGGCCGTCCTCGTGGTCGGTCAGCGCGTCGATCGGCTCGAAGCGCAGGTCGCCCTCGGCCAGGTGCGGGTCGCCCGCGGCGATATAGGGCGGGTTGCTGATGATCAGGTGAAAGCGCAGGCCCGGCGGCAGCGCCCCATACCAGTCCGAGACCAGGAAGTGGATGCGGTCCGCGCCGAGTGCGCTGGCGTTGTCCTGCGCCACCATCAACGCACCGGGCGAGATATCGGTGGCCCACACCTGTGCATCGCGGCGCTCGCGCGCCAGCGTGACGGCCAGGATGCCCGAGCCCGTGCCCAGGTCCAGCACCTGCGGGTGCGGCACGTCGGCCAGCCGGGCCAGCGCCGCTTCCGCCGCGATCTCGGTATCGGGCCGCGGGATCAGGACATCGGGCGTGACGCGGAACTTGCGGCCGAAGAATTCACGCTCGCCGATCAGATAGGCCATCGGCTCGCCGGCCAGGCGCCGCGCCAGCAGCGTGGCAAAGGCGTCGCGCTGGGCGATGGTGAGGGTGTCGGTGTCGCGCGTGATCAGCTGGGTGCGGTTCAGCCCGGTGACGTGCGTCAGCAGCATGCGCGCTTCCAGCGCCGGCAGGCCGGTCATGGCAGCCAGGGTCTGGGCTTCGCGCAGCGTCGGCGTCGCCGGCAGTGCGGCGGAGTTGGGGGAGGACATCTGGAGGCAGGGACGGTTCTGTTGCCGGCCATAAAAAACCCCACCGGCGCAATGCCTGGTGGGGCTTTGTGGCGGGACTTCCGGCTTGGCGCCAAGTGTACCGCCAGATTGACGGCGGCGGCCTGAAGCCCCCGCCGGGACGATTACTTATTGACCGCGTCCTTGGCCTTGTCGGCGCTGGCGTTGACCGCGTCCTTGGCAGCCTGCTTGGCGTTCTCCATGGCGTTGCCGGCTTCGACCTTGGCCTTCTCGGCAGCGGCCGAAGCGCTGGAGGCGGCGTCGTTGGCAGCGGCCTTGGCGGCGTCTGCGGCACTGCTGGCTGCAGCGGCGGCGTCGCTGGCGGCGGCCTTGGCGGATTCAGCCGCGCTTTGCATGGCGCTGTCGGCGCTGGAGGCGGCCGGGGCTTCTTCCTTCTTGCTGCAAGCGGCCATCGCCGCGGTGATCATCAACAGTGCGAGCAGCTTTTTCATGATTTCGTCCTTGGGTATGTTTTCGGGAGAGATTCACCCGGCACCTTCTCCGTTTGCCGGTCGAAATCGATTATAGACAGGGCCTTTTACGCTGCTAGTGCTGTTTCAAGCATTTACAAGAAATACAACTATATCGGCGACTTTACGCGCGGTTGATGGCGGAACAGTTACACGGGTGACTTAAACGTCCCCTCCGAGCGCCGCCAACTGGTCGGCCTGGTGCTCCGCCGACAGCGCCGACAGCAGTTCGTCGAGGTCGCCGTCCATGACCATGTCGATCTTGTACAACGTCAGGTTGATGCGGTGGTCAGTCACGCGCCCCTGCGGGAAGTTGTAGGTGCGGATGCGGTCGCTGCGGTCGCCCGAGCCGATCAGATTGCGCCGCGTGCTGGCCTCCTTGGCCTGTGCGGCGCGCGTCTGCATGTCCTTAATGCGCGCGGCCAGCACCTTCATCGCCTTGTCTTTGTTGCGGTGCTGGCTGCGGTCGTCCTGGCACTCGACCACGATGCCGGTCGGCAGGTGGGTCAGGCGCACGGCCGAGTCGGTCTTGTTGACGTGCTGGCCGCCCGCGCCCGAGGCACGGAAGGTGTCGATGCGCAGGTCCGCCGGGTTGATTTCGACCTCGCCGACTTCATCGGCTTCAGGCATCACCGCGACGGTGCAGGCCGAGGTGTGGATGCGGCCCTGCGCCTCGGTGGCCGGCACGCGCTGCACGCGGTGGCCGCCGGACTCGAACTTGAGCTTGGAAAACGCCGCATCACCGGCGATCCGCACGATCACCTCCTTGTAGCCGCCCAGGTCCGATTCGGACTCGCTCATCACCTCCACCTGCCAGCGATGGCGTTCGGCGTAGCGCGTGTACATCCGCAGCAGATCGGCGGCGAACAGCGCGCTTTCCTCGCCGCCGGTGCCGGCGCGGATTTCCAGCAGGAGGTTGCGGTCGTCGTTGGGATCCTTGGGCAGCAGCAGGCGCTGCAGGCTGGCTTCGAGCGCTTCGAGCCGCGCGCGGGCGCTGGCGATCTCGTCGGCGGCAAAGTCCTTCATCTCCGGATCGTCCAGCAGCGCCTGCGCCGTGGCCAGGTCATCCTGCGCCTGGCGGTACTCGCCATACTGCTCGGCCACCGGCGACAGCTCGGCATGCTCGCGGCTGAGCTTGCGGTACTGGTCGATCTTGGCGGTGGCGTCTTCGCGCGCGAGCAGGGCGTTGACTTCGTCGAGTCGCTCGGCCAGTTGGTCGAGCTTGGCAAGCATGCTGGCTTTCATCGGGTGCGGGGGAAAGAGGTGGGCCGGAGGGCCGGGGCTGCCCGCGGACGGGCGGCGGCGTGCGGCGCGGCAGGGCGCGCGGCGCAAGGGCAGAGCGGCTAGCGCTCGGAGTGGCTGCTGTGGCGGAACAGGCCCGGCACCAGGCGCAGCAGCGCCTCGCGGTCCTCGCCCTGGGTGTGGTTCAGCGCGTGGGTGGGGCCGTGCAGGAACTTGCGGGTCAGCGCGCCGGACAGGGCCTCGAGCACCGCTTCAGGATCGTCGCCACGCGCCAGCATGCGGCGCGCGCGTTCCAGCTCGGCCTGGCGGATGGCCTCGCCACTGGTCTGCAGTTCGCGGATGACGGGCACCACGCTGCGGGTTTCCAGCCAGTGCATGAAGTTCTGCACCCGGCTTTCGATGATGGCCTCGGCCTGCGCGACTGCGGCCTGGCGCTGGGCATTGCCCTCGCGCACGATCGCGCCGAGATCGTCGACGGTGTACAGGAAGACGTCATCCAGGCGTGCGACTTCGGGCTCGACGTCGCGCGGCACGGCCAGGTCGACCATCATGATCGGGCGGTGCTTGCGGCGCTTGACCGCGCGCTCCACCGCGCCCAGGCCGATGATCGGCAGCGAGCTGGCGGTGCAGGACACCACGATATCGAACTCATGCAGGCGCTCGCCCAGGTCCGTCAGGCGGATCGCCTGCGTGGTCAGGCCCTGGCCGGAGAGCTGCTCGGCCAGCTTCTCGCCGCGCTCGACGGTGCGGTTGGCCACCACGATCTGGCGCGGCTGCTGGGCGGCGAAGTGCGTCGCGCACAGCTCGATCATCTCGCCCGCGCCGATAAACAGCACGCGCTGGGTCGAGACGCTTTCAAAGATACGCTGCGCCAGCCGCACCGCGGCTGCGGCCATCGACACCGAATGCGCGCCGATCTCGGTCTGGCCGCGCACTTCCTTGGCCACCGCGAAGGTGCGCTGGAACAGCTGGTTCAGGTACGTCCCAAGCGAGCCCGCCTCGCCGGCGGTGCGCACGGCGTCCTTGAGCTGGCCCAGGATCTGGGTTTCGCCCAGCACCATCGAATCCAGCCCGCTGGCCACGCGGAAGGCATGGCGCACGGCCTCCGACTGCGGCAGCGCGTACAGGTGCGGCGCCAGTTCACCGGCGGGCACGTTGTGATGCTGCGACAGCCAGCGCAAGGTGTGCTCGAATCCATCCGTGCCCGGCGTCAGGACGTCGGTCGCGCAATAGATCTCGGTGCGGTTGCAGGTGGAGAGGATGGCGGCTTCGGTGCCGCTGCGCCCCGACAGGTGCGAGCGCAGCGCGCCGAGCGCGGGTTTGATCTGCTCGAGCGGAAACGCCACCCGCTCGCGCAGCGAGACAGGTGCCGTCGTGTGATTGATGCCGATCGCGAGCAGTTGCATTTGTTGGGGACAGGTGCGGTCCGAAGCGTGGCCGGACCGGATGCCATTATACCGCCGGCATCGCTATTTGCAGGCATGGCGCCTCAGCGCGTGGCAGCGGCCGCCGATTGCAGTATCGTTACGCCGCAGCCCCTTGTGGCTGTGATTCGTACAACACTGGAGATGGGGATGCTGGGCACCTTGATCGTGGGTTTGCTGGTGGGGCTGGCGGCGCGCCGGCTGCATCCGGCGGGGCGCGTGGTGACGCTGCCGGCCGCGCTGGTGCTGGGCGCGGCGGGTGCGGCGGCCGCTTTCTACGGCGGCCGGGCGCTGCATCTGTTTATCGACGGGCAGCTCAGCAGCTGGCTGGCGGTGATTGCCGGCGCGGCGCTGCTGGTTGGGTTCTGGGGCGCGGTCCGGCCGCGCGGACGGTAAAAACAGAACTGACTGCCGGGTCGCAATCTGCATGCTGTTTGATCCCGGTCAGGCAGCACCCGACGTCTGCTCTTTCGCCCTTGCGGCCAGCAGGCGCCGCAGCACGCCGCTGGAATAGTGGCTTGCCACATCCTTCAGGAATGCCGCGAAGTCCACATGCGCGCTGTCGTCGGCACGGTCCGAGATGGTCCGCATCACGGCATAAGGCACGCCGTATTCGTGGCAAACCTGCGCCACCGCGGCGCCTTCCATCTCCACCGCCAGCAGCCCGGGCAGGCGCTCGCGCAGTTCCGCGACCGCGGCCGGCGAGCCGATGAACTGGTCGCCGCTGGCGATCATGCCCCGGTGCAACGCCGGCGACGCCACCCCGAAGCGCTCCAGCACATCGTGTGGCACCTCGGTCGGCAGGTCCAGCCGCAGGAAGTCCGCCGCGGCGGCTTGCAGTTCGGCGGTCAGCGCCGGGTCGGTCGGGAACTCGGCGCGGTCCAGCAGCGGCACCTCATGGCGGCCAAAGAACGGTCGCGCGTCCAGGTCGTGCTGGATGGTGCGGTCGGCGATGACGATATCGCCCACATCGGTATGTGCAGCGATGCCGCCCGCGAGCCCGGTAAAGACGATCTGGGTTGCGCCGAACTCGCGGATCAGCGTGACCGTGGTCGCCGACGCCGCTACCTTGCCCATGCGCGCCAGCACCAGCACGCACGGCTGGCCGTACAGGTGGCCGGCGTAGTAGTCGCGCATGCCGATGGTGTGCACCGTGGCGCGGCTGTCGTCATGGCGCATGGCGGCCACCAGGCCATCGACTTCATCGTGGATGGCGGCAAGGATTCCGAGGGTCATGGAGCGGGGTGGCGAAGGAAAAGACACAGCATACCGGCCCGTTGCAGCGTGGCAAAGCGCGACTCCCCTGGTGCGCCGCGACCCCCTCCCACAGGACAGGTGCGGTCCCGGCATCGCTTTGCTAAAGTCCCCACGACATCCCCAGTACACAAGGGCGAGCATGCAAGTCACACCCACCGTGGCAAACGGCGAACGGCGCGCCATCCGCCGGGCACTGGCCGACTGGCGTGCTCTGAGGCGGCTCGGCCCCGCGGGCGTGGCCGGACTCTGGGGGCGCACCGAACCGGTCGCGGCCGACTGGCGCCGCTGGCTCGACCAGGCCTTGATGGCGCTGGGCACGGCGTTGCTGTGCGCCGGCCTGATCGTTTTCTTTGCCTTCAACTGGCAGGACCTCCACAAGTTCTCCAAATTCGCCCTGCTGGCCGCCGCCATCAGCCTGCTGGCCGGCTTCGCCTGGCTGCGCCCGGACGGCGACAAGGCGGGCCAGGCCGCGCTGGGCGGCGCGCAGGTAGTCGCCGGCGTGCTGCTGGCCGTGATCGGGCAGACCTACCAGACTGGCGCCGATGCCTGGCAGTTGTTCGCACTGTGGGCGCTGCTGGCGGTGCCGTGGGCGCTGGCCGCGCGCGCGGCGCCGCACTGGTGGCTCGTGATCGTGGTGGGCAACCTGGCGCTGCTGCGCTACTTCAGCATCCGCTTCGGCGTGGATGGGATATTTGCGCTTCTGTTCGATGCGCGCTTCGTGCGCACGGCCACGCTGTGGCTGCTGGGCGCGGTGCTGCTGCAGATGGCGTTGTGGCATCTGCTGTGCGCGAAGGCGCCGGCGCTGGGCTTCCGGGGCCAGACCGGCGCCCGCATGCTGGCTGCGCTGGCATGTACGCATGCCGGCTGGCTGGGGTTATCGAGCCTGCTGGGCAGCCGCTTCGATGGCGCATCGTTTGTGCTGGCCGTGGTGGTGCTGGCCGCGCTGATCTGGTGGTACCGCCAGCGTGTCTTCGACATCGTAGTGCTGAGCCTGGCCTGCCTGACCGGCATCGTGCTGGCGGTGGCCGCGCTCGGCAAGGTGCTGTTCGAAGGCAAGGCAGACTTCGACGCCTTCCTGCTGCTCGGGCTGGTGACCATCGGCCTCGCGGCCGGCGCGGCGGCCTGGCTGATGCGGGCCTATCGATCCCAACTGGAGCAGGCATGAGCACCGCTTTGCAGACTGAAAGGCGGCTCTGGCAAGAACTGGCCGCACGCGGCGAAGTGCAGGGCGAGCAGCCTCAGCACACCCACACGCCTTGGGCGGTGCGCTGCCTGATGGGCGCGGCCGGCTGGCTCGGCGCCTTGTTCTTCCAGCTCTTCCTGGTCGGCACGGTCTTCGTCGCCGCGCGCGAGAACGCGGCTGCGATGGTGGTGACGGGCCTCGCCATGATCGCGCTGGCCGCGCTACTGTACTGGCGCCGCGGGGGCATTGCAGCCGGGCAGTTTGCGCTGGCGGTGAGTCTGAGTGGGCAGGGCCTGGCCGTCTACGGCGTGGCCGAGGCGCTCAGCTTCACGCGCGTGGCGGATTCCGCCGGCTTCTGGGCGGGCCTGGCGCTGTTCGAGGCTTTGCTGGCCTTGATGGTGCCCAACCGGCTGCATCGGCTGCTGTCCGGGCTGGGCGTATGGATCGGGCTCGCAGGCGCCGTGCATATCGTGCTGTCCGGCGGCGCGCGGCATGAATGGCTGATGCTGACGTGGTCGCTCGGCTGGCTGGTGCCGGTGGCCTGTGCGCTGGCGACCGGTTTCACGCTGGCCGAAGCGCGCCTGTGCGCGGCGGGCCGGCACACCCTGCTGGAGCCGCTGGCCGATGCCACGCTGTTGTTCGCGCTGGCCGTCGCCTTGGTGGTGACGGGGATGAGCCATCCGCTTGCCTGGCTCGCCGCCCCCGAAGCCGGGCGGCTTTCTGCGGCGCATTGGATCGCGGGCGGACTGGCCACGCTGGTGCTGGCCGGATTTGCGCTGGCGGAATGCCGCCGGCTGGCGGTCCCCCTCGCGATGCAGGGCGGCGTGCTAGTCGGCGTGGTGGCCTTCGGCGCGCTGATGGCGGCTGCGCCGGCGGTCGTGGCCGGCGTGCTGGCGCTCGGCCTGGCGCTGCGCCGGGCGTCGATGCCGTGGCTCGGCCTGGGTGTCGCCACCATCGCCATCGGCTTTGTCTGGTACTACACGTCGCTGCACTGGACGCTGCTGGCCAAATCCGCAACGCTCGCCGCCGCTGGGGTGCTGCTGCTGGCCGGCCGCTATTGGCTGATGCGCAGCCGCACCGGCAGGGAGTTCGCATGAAACGATGGATATTAATTGCCTGGGCCCTGACGCTGGCATTGGCCGCCGTTGGCATCGCTGGCAAGGAACGCCTGCTGGCGCGTGGCGACACCGTCTACCTCAAGCTCGCCCCGGTCGACCCGCGCTCGCTGATGCAAGGCGACTACATGGCGCTGAACTTTGATATCGGCAACCAGATACGCGCGGTGCAGATGCAAGGCAAGCAACCGCCACGCGACGGCGTGGCGGTGATCCGCCGCGATGCACAGGGCGTAGCCGGCTTCGTGCGGGTGTATCACGGCGAGGCGCTTGCGGCAGGGGAACAGCTGCTTCGCTACCAGATCGCCCGGTCGCGCTGGGGCGCTACGCAGGTGCAGGTGTCGACGGACGCGTATTTCTTCCAGGAGGGGCAGGGCGAGCGCTTTGCGCGGGCGGAGTATGGGGAATTCCGCGTGGGGGCGGATGGGCAGGCGTTGCTGGTGGGGTTGCGGGGGAAGGGGCTGGAGAGATTGTGAGTGGTACGCCGTCCCACCGGAGACTGAAAATGAAAAAGCCCGCAGTGCTGCGGGCTTTTTCATGCGATCGGGTGAAGATCAGACGTTAAGCCGTCATATCGGCCTGTCAGCCATGTAACTATTGGGTTCCCTGTTTGGTCCGTCGATTTCGTACCCGGTTTTATACCCGGTTTCGAAATGCCAGCCTGCCCGACTTGTAGACATCCGCCCTATGGTTTCCAAGGCTGGCCGGCTTTTTTCTGTGTACGCTTTGCCGCGCCCACGGCGTTTCTAGGCCACGCAAGTTTGTATGCGTAGCCAGGCTCGGGATTGAGAATCTTGTGCGAAAAGGACTTTGTTGATGGGTCAAAGGCAATTGAGTCAAGAACCTCGTCCTTCGCGTTGATACTTCTATCAAGCGCAATCCTTGACACAGTTGCCTTCTGGCCTTGGTACCGGCCGTTCATATGGAGCAACTCCACACGAAAGTCGATGAGACGCATTGGATCCTCAACCATCTGGGTGACCTGCGTCTCTGCAGCTTCATCAGAGTCGTCAATCTGCATTTGAAATTGCACGATCTCGACGTCATTAAAGATGCGCGTCTGAGGGAAGGTGAGTTTGAATTTCTTCAAATTCTCATTGGGGACGTCGGTGATGCTCGATGCTGTATGAAGGTCTGACTTGACCACGGGCAGCTTGGTGCCGGTCCAGCAAAAGCGTTGCTCAAAAGACCGCATCCGTGCGGTCTTGATCTGAATGTGCCGGGTGAGCTCGTAGGTGATATTTTGTCCATCAGAGGTGGTCCATCGTGCTGAAGCGGACAGCGGTACATACCCCTTTGGGTAGTGTTGCTTGACATAGTGGTCGGTTACTTTCCAGACTCGCCAACCAACGATCACCATCAAGATCGTGATTACCCCGAGAGATATCCAAGCTTTGTTCTCGTCAGAGATGAAGTTGGTAATGCTGACGCCCAAAATTCCGAGCAAGGCACCGACATTGCTAACGACTTGCCACACTAAAGATGCCCCTACGTTAAGGAAATAGAAAAAGGCGCCAAATAGGCGCCTTCCGGTTGCTCGAGTTCTTACTGTCTTACGAGACGTCGACGCCCATAAGTTTCTCCGAGAGCATATTGGACTGTGCTTTTTAGGTTAGGCACTTTCTCGTTGCGGTGCAAGGGAAAGCGATCGGATGCTAACACAAAGCTTGGGATGGCTTCCTCCCCCACAAGGGGGCATGGCAGAACTGGAAGACCTCCTGTTGTGATGCTTGGGGCGCTTCTCTTTTAGGGCACTGCGGACCGTAAGGAATCTGTCGTAGCGGCTACATCACACGTGCGACAGGTGCTCGCTGATCATCTTGCTACTTATCTCTTTGCTTGTAGCCCTTCTGTGTTTTTCCGTTTCGCGCACACTGTCGTCAGTGGAACGTGAGGTGGTGGCAACCTCAGTTAACCGCCTAGTTATGTAGCCCTGCGCACGGAAAGAGCTCTCGATTTGCTCGATCTCGCGGCGAAGAGTGTTGGGTGTCATATCGCTCCTCCGAGCATCAGTTTTTGCCGGACCCCGAAGCGGGAATTCAACTCCGGGGAGAAGAAGTGCTTGCGCTTGATCCAGACGAGACCTTCAGCCTTCGTGATGACAGCAACATCAATCGGTCCACCCACGCTCTGGCGGGTGCTCGTCACCCTCTCCTTTAAAGATTCTAGCACCACGAGTGTTTCGGCGAACTCAGCCATCTCTTCGACTGAAAGTGAGGCGACGACGTTTCTCATAGGGTGCCAGTGCTGGGCCAATACTTTGTGATACCAGTCTCGCATGAACTCATCGCGGGATACCTTCAAGCGGTCGTCCATATCAGCAGGGGCAGCCGCTCCACTAGCGGCGAGCGTTTCGGCAGCGAGGGTCTTTGCGTGCTGTTCATATGCCTCGCGAACTTGGCTGTACGCATCCAATCCGACACCAGACGTAAATGCATCCACCTGGTTTGACATTGCGAACTGCAAAATCGCAGAGGGCTCAGAGAACGAGATCTGTGTCCGCTTTGTTTCCTCAAACACTAGTTGGGTACCAACGAACCCGAACACATCAATCTCCACCACTGTCGGAAGGTACTCAGCTTTCCCGTAGCCGGCGATTACTACTCCTGTGGAACCGAGGAACGCTGTGAAGCTATGGTAGAAATATCGCACGGCGAGTTCACCAATCTGCTGTGGCACGATTATTTCGGCTAGTCCAAGGCTTCTCAGTGCATTCTCCCCGTCTTGTATCAGCCCTGGGGGGATTCCGGCGACTGCCGCTTCGAGCTGTTCGGCAGTAATGCGTGGGTCGAGTGGCTGAGCGGCTAGCTGTGCTGCTCGCCGGTCAAAGTAGTCCCTCCAAGCATTCGCCCGGTCGGGAACCGTAGCTGCTTGATCATGTATCAGGGCTGCAGTCTGTTTGGTATGCTCAAATACTCTTAGCCAGCTTTGCTGAACAAAGGCCACATAGCAAGCGTCACGAAACTCCTGAGAGATGGGGTTTCCCTCTGCTGCGATATAGTCCAGGAAGGCCGTGGCATACTCTCCCACCGTGTCGAAGCGCGTTGAACCAAGCTTCTCATCCCTGAATGCCTTTGCAACTACCTCCCATGGCATCGCGCTGATGGATGCTGATCCGTAGATCATGACCCCAACTGGTTCGACGTTTGACAGCTGGAATATCTTGTTTGCGCCCTTCGAGTAGCGTTTTTCTCCGTTGGAGTTGGTGGTTGTCACTGCGCTGTCTGCTGCGATGACGACGGCGCTCCTATTCATAACTGCGACTTCGCAGGTCATCCCTTCCCCCTCTTCAACTCCAGCAATTCTATTTGGAAAAGGGTCCTAGGATTCCCCCTTTTATAGGTATGGTATGGTACGAAAAATACAGGGGAAAACCCTTATTCGACTGGCCTGTTAGCCACCATAGGACGGTTTCCCGAAGAAATCGCGCTACGTGGCTTGACGCCTCCTCCGGCGGCCGACTCTGACGCTTGACCTTGGTCGCACTTTGGGTGGGCCACCTCGACTGCTTTCCCAACGGTACCAGCGCCAGCTCTTCAAGAACTAAGCTCGCTTACTGAACCTGTCTCCGTCGGGAATCCTTCAGTCCTTCATTCAAGATCTGAAAACTTTCCACTACCATGTCATCCTTTCGATGCCTGGATAGAACAACAATCCAGTGTTGATCGTCTGTCTCCGCCGAAGCACGGCGACAACATGGGGGGGTCCACGTTGCAATCAATTCCAGAAGTAGGCCAACTTGTCATCGCACGAAAGCGTCCTTTCGTCGTTACAGAGATCGCCGCCCCTGCGGCAGGCATCGCCAAGGACGCGGTGAGGCGCCACCACCTTGTCAAGCTGTCGTCGGTCGAGGACGACGGATTGGGCGAGCAACTGGAGGTGATCTGGGAACTGGAGCCCGGAACGGCGGTGCACGAGAAGCCGTCACTGCCGTCACCAGACACCTTCGATCAGCCGAAGCACCTCCAGGCGTTTCTCGACGCCGTGCGCTGGGGTGCCATATCGCAGGCTGATGACAAGGCTTTGCAATCCCCGTTTCGCAGCGGCATCGAGGTCGATGACTACCAGCTCGACCCCGTCGTTCGTGCCTTGCAGATGCCACGGGTCAACCTATTGATCGCGGACGATGTCGGTCTCGGTAAGACCATCGAGGCGGGCCTGGTTGTCCAGGAAATGATCCTCCGCCATCGCGTTCGATCGGTGCTGATCGTATGTCCGTCTTCGTTGCAAGTTCAGTGGCAGGAGGAAATGCGCGACAAGTTCGGCCTTGAGTTCCGCATCCTTGACAGCGAGTCAATCAGTCAGCTGCGCCGCAAACGGGGGATCCACGTCAACCCCTGGACGCATTTCCCGCGGCTGATCACCTCAGTGGACTTCCTCAAGCGCGAACGTCAACTGCGTACCTTCCGCGAAACACTCCCCGCCGGCGATCAGCCGACCTACCCGCGCGCGTATGACCTCCTGATCGTCGACGAAGCGCACAACGTGGCACCGTCCGGCCGCGGCAAGTACGCCACCGACTCCCTGCGCACCCAGGCCATTCGCTCGCTGGCCGCCCACTTCGAGCACAAGCTCTTCCTTTCGGCCACCCCGCACAACGGCTACCGCGAGAGCTTCGCCGCGCTGCTTGAGCTGCTGGACAGCCAGCGGTTTGCCCGTGCCGTCACGCCAGACCGCAACCAGCTCGACGCCGTCATGGTGCGCCGAATGAAGAACGAACTGAAGCTGCGCTGGGATGGCAGCCGCCGCTTTGCCGAGCGGGTGGTGCGCCATCTGGACGTGCCGTACAGCAATGAGGAGCGCCAGGCGCACCACGACTTGCAGGCGTATACCGAACTGCGCCTCAAGAACGCCACCACCGACGGCGAACGCATGGCCGCGGAGTTCGTGCTCAAGCTGCTCAAAAAGCGGCTGTTTTCTTCCCCGGCGGCCTTCGGCATCACCCTCGAAAAACACATCGCCAACGTGGGCGTCCGCAAGGCCGCCACCTTGGCCAGCCGCGACATCGAAGATTATTCCGACGACTACGCCGACGACGAGGAATACGAAGCCGAAACCGGCGAGGTCGTGGGCAGCGCCACCCAGGTGCTGTCGCCGCTGTCCGCGGAAGAAAAGGACCTGCTCCAGCGGCTCAGCCAATTCGCCGCCAAGGCCAGCCAGCGCGCAGACTGCAAGGCGCAAGCCCTGATCAACTGGCTCAAGACCACCCTGCAGCCCGGGGGCCAGTGGAACAACGAGCGGGTCATCATCTTTACCGAGTACCGTGCCACCCAGAAGTGGCTCTACGACCTGCTGGCCCGCGAAGGCTTTGCTGAAGAGGGGCGGCTGGAGATGATCTACGGCGGCATGCCCAACGAACAGCGCGAGGCCATCAAGGCCGCCTTCCAGGCCCACCCCAGCGAGTCCTCTGTGCGCATCCTGCTTGCCACCGACGCGGCCTCCGAGGGGGTGAACCTGCAGAACCACTGCTCCAGGCTCATCCACTTCGAGATTCCATGGAACCCGAACCGCATGGAGCAGCGCAATGGCCGGGTGGACCGCCACGGCCAGAAGGCCGACGAGGTGTCCATCTACCACTTTGTCGGCCAAGGGTTCGATACCGCGAGAATCTCCGGCAAGGTGGGCGACCTGGAGGCCGACCTCGAATTCCTGATGCGCGCCGCGCTCAAGGTCGAAACCATCCGTGAAGACCTGGGCAAGGTCGGCCCCGTCATCGCCAGCCAGGTCGAGGAGGCCATGCTCGGTCGCCGTGCCCGTCTCGACACCACCCGCGCCGAGCAGGAGGCCGAGCCCGTCCGGCGCATGCTCAAGTTCGAGCGCAAGTTGCGTGAGCAACTGGAAAAGCTTGCCGCCCAGCTGCACGAGACCCAGCACGACCTAAACCTGACGGCCGAGCACATTGAAAACGTCGTCCGCGTCGGCCTGGAGCTGGCCGGGCAACCGGCGCTGATTCCGGTCGAAGTGCCCGGCATCTGGCCGGACCCCACGGGTGTGCGCAAGAGCTGCCCGGTGTTCCGCGTGCCCGCGCTGTCCAACAGTTGGGCGCAGTGTACCGATGGCCTGGCACACCCCCACACGAGGAAGATTCGTCCGATTGTGTTTGACCCGGCCTTGGCCGCGGGGCGCGACGACGTGGTGCTCGCCCACCTCAACCACCGCCTGGTGCAGATGTGCCTGCGCCTGTTGCGCGCAGAGATCTGGTCGCTGGGCGGGCAGGCCAGGCACCTGTCGCGGGTGTCGGCCTCCGTGGTCGACGACGCGGCGCTGACCTACCCGGTGGTCATCGCCCATGGCCGCATCGTGGTGCTGGGGGGCGACAACCACCGCCTGCACGAAGAAGTGATTACCGCGGGTGGCGCACTCATCGAAGGCCGATTCCAGCGCCTCAACGTGGGCGAAACCAAGGCCGCCCTGGCGGCGGCCACGGACATGCCGGCACCACCCGCCATCGAGGCCCGCTTCCAGGCCCTTTGGCCCAAGCACCGCGAAGGCCTGATGAACGCCCTGGACGCCCGCATGGTGGACCGTACCAAGAACCTGGAAAAGCACCTCGACGAGCTGGCCGAGAAGGAAGTGAACAAGCTCACCACCGTGATGACCGAACTACAGCGCGCCATTCAGGCCGAACTCGAACGCAAGGACGGCCCCCAAATGATGCTCGACCTGGGCGGAGACGAACCCGGCAAGCAACAGCGCGAGCGCGACCTCGCCGCGCTGCGTCACCGCCTCAAGGAGATTCCGCAAGAAATCCAGCGCGAGTCCGAACACCTGCGCTCGCGTTTTGCCAACCCCACGGCACGGCTCTTCCCCGTGGCCGTTACCTGGTTGATACCTCGGCGCGCCGTCCTCGAAGTCACCGGGGGCCGCGCATGAGCACCACCCGCCACCACGCCGATTGGCTGTCACTGGTCGAGGTTTCCGGCCCGTTTGTTTCCCTGCCGGTGCTCATGCGGGCCTTTCCGCAGGGGCTGGAGCCCCGCGACCCCACCCAGGCCAAGATGCTGCGCGCGGCCTACGAGGAATGGCAGGACAACCCCAGCGCGCCGGGCAGGCAGCGCGCCTGGGTCATGCATGTACTGACCGCCGTGCTGGACTGGCCGGAAAATCAGATCGCCGAAGGCCAAACCCTGCCCGCGGGGCTGGAAGCCGGTATGTCCGAGATGGGCGAAACCCTGCGCCCCGACTTTGCCTTGGTCGGCCCCACCGGCACCGCGACGGCGGGGCAGCCCCAACTGCTGATCGCCAGCTACCCGGCCGAGCAGCGCCTGGACAAGCCCGTCATCGGCAAACACTGGAAGGCCACCCCCGCCACCCGCATGATGGAGCTGCTGCACGCGGCCAATGTGCCCCTCGGTCTGGTCACCAACGGCGAGCATTGGATGCTGGTCTACGCGCCCCGTGGCGAGGCCACCGGCTATGCCTCGTGGTACGGCGCACTGTGGCTGGACGAACCCATCACGCTGCGTGCCTTTCACTCGCTGCTGCGCGTGCGCCGCTTCGTCGGCGTAGCCGCCGACAGCACCCTGCTGGCCCTGCTCAAGGAAAGTGCGAGCGACCAACAGGAGGTCACCGACCAGCTCGGCTACCAGGTGCGTGAAGCGGTCGAGATGCTCGTGCAGTCCTTCGACGCCCTGGACCAGGAAAGCCAGCGCGCATGCCTCAACGACATCGCACCCGCCATGGTGTACGACGCGGCACTCACCGTCATGATGCGACTGGTGTTCCTGTTCTCGGCCGAGGAGCGCGGGCTGCTGCATCTGGGCAAACCCCTGTACGACAATAACTACGCCGTCTCCACCCTGCAGGAACAATTGCAGGAAGTGGCCGACCGCTACGGCGAAGAAGTGTTGGAGCGCCGCTACGACGCCTGGACCCGCCTGCTCGCCACCTTCCGTGCTGTGCATGGCGGTATCCAGCACCAGGACCTGCTCATGCAGGCCTACGGCGGCTCATTGTTCGACCCGGACCGCTACCCGTTTCTGGAAGGCCGCACCACGGGCAGTCAGTGGCGCAGCACGCCCGCCGAGCCGCTGGCGGTCAACAACCGCATCGTGCTGCACCTGCTCAACTCCCTCCAACGCCTGCGCACCAAGGCTGGCGGTGGCGTGGCGGAAACTCGTCGCGTATCGTTCCGGGCGCTGGGCGTGGAACAGATCGGCCATGTCTATGAAGGTCTGCTCGACCACACCGGGGTACGCGCCACCGAGGTAGTGCTCGGCATCCGCGGCACCCTCAAGCAAGAGCCGGAAATTGCGCTGTCGAAGCTGGAAGCCCTGCTGGCGCAGGGCGAAGACAAGCTGCTCGACCACCTGAGGGAAGAAACCGGCCGCTCGCTGCCTGCGCTGCGCAAGGAATTCAACACCGCCGGCATTCTCGACGAGCACAAGCTGCTACTCGCCTGCAACCACGATGCAGCCCTGTTGGCTCGCTTGCGCCCGTTTGCCGGCCTGATCCGCGAAGACTCCTTTGCGCGCCCCTGGGTCGTGCTGCCCGGCAGCACCTTCGTGACGGAAGGCACCACGCGCCGCAGCACCGGTACGCACTACACGCCACCGTCGCTCACCGAGCCTATTGTCCAGCACACGCTGGAGCCGCTGATCTTTGTCGGCCCGGCCGAGGGCCTGCCCAGGGACCAGTGGAAACTCAAGTCGCCCAAGGCGATCCTGGACCTCAAGGTCTGTGACATGGCCATGGGCTCCGGCGCCTTTCTGGTGCAGGCCTGCCGCTATCTGGCCGAACGCCTGGTAGAAGCCTGGGAGAACGAGGAGAAGGCCCATCCCGGCCAGGTGCTGATCACGCCGGAAGGCCAGTTTTCCGAAGGCTCGCCCAGCGACCGCCTGGTGCCCGCCGAGGCCGCCGAGCGCATCGCCATCGCCCGCCGCACGGTGGCCGACCGCTGCCTCTATGGCGTGGACATCAATCCCATGGCGGTGGAGATGGCCAAGCTCTCCATGTGGCTCATCACCGTCGACGCCAACCGGCCCTTCACCTTCCTCGACCACGCCTTCAAGTGCGGGGACTCGCTGCTGGGCGTCACCTTGCTGGAGCAGCTCGAGAACTTCAGCCAGCGGCCCGGTGGCGGCAAGCAACAGGCCTTTGCCACGCTCAACCTGTGGCGGCATATCGACGAAGCGAAGAAGAAGCGTGAGGCCCTGGAGGCGATGCCGTCGGATACGCCCGAGCAGGTTGCGGCCAAGGCAGCCCTTCATGCCGAGGCGGAAGAGGCGGTGGCTAAGCTTCAAGCCGCGGCAGACGTGTTGTTGGCCGTGGAACTCAAGGGATTGAAGGGCAAGGCTTACCAGGCCGAACGTGAGTTGGCGGCCGACCACATGATGGCCTGCTGGGCGCGGGGGCTGGCCGCACTCCAGGACTACGCCTGCCAGCGAATGGGAGAGCGGCAGGTCTTCCATTGGGCTTTGGCCTTTCCGGAGATCATAGAAAACGGCGGCTTTCACGCCTTCGTCGGCAACCCGCCCTTTGTCGGTGGGCAGAAGATCACCGGCGCCTTGGGCACGGACTATCGCGACTACTTGGTCGCCCATCTCGCCCAAGGACGCAAGGGCAGTGCCGACCTGTGCACCTATTTCTTCTTGCGTGCTGCCAGCCTCTTGCGACCCGGTGGGATGGCGGGCCTCCTGGCCACCAACACCATCGCCCAGGGCGACACCCGCGAAGTGGGGCTGGATGCCTTGGTGGCGGCTGGCGTGGTGATCCCCCGCGCCGTTCCTTCTGCACCCTGGCCTGGCGTGGCGGCCCTGGAGGTGGCCCATGTTTGGCTGCATAGGGGCGCTTGGCAGGGCGGCTGCATGCTCAACGACCAGGCGGTGGCTGGCATCACCCCGTTGCTTACCGAGCCCGGTCGGGTCAGCGGCAAGCCCTACCGGCTTGAGGCCAACACAGATAAGTCCTTCATCGGCTCCTACGTCTTGGGCATGGGGTTTGTCCTCACCCCGGAAGAGGCAGCCGGGCTGATCGAGCGCAATCCGAGTAACCGTGATTGCCTGTTTCCTTACCTCAACGGCGAAGACCTTAACAGCCGCCCCGACCAGTCGCCCAGCCGCCGGGTCATCAACTTCTTCGACTGGCCGTTGAACCGCTCAGGTGTCGGCTGCTGGGCGAAGGCAGACGAGAAACAGCGCAAGGCATGGCTGCGCGCTGGCATTGTTCCCGTGGACTACCCAAACCCGGTGGCCACGGATTACCCCGACTTGCTGGCCATCGTGGAAGAGAAGGTCAAGCCGGAACGGGAGAAGAATAATCGGGCGACCCGCCGGGAACGTTGGTGGCAATACGCGGAAATTGCCCCAGCGCTTTACGCCACCATTGCAGGGATGGATCGTTACCTTGTGCATCCACTAACAAGCAAACACCACAACTTGGTCTTCTATGGGAGTGGTCAAGTTTCTAGTCATATGACGGTAGTTTTAGCTGTCGATACGTGGTCCGAATATGCAGTTCTTCAAAGTGAAGTGCATTGGAAATGGGCTTTGGAGTATGGCAATAAGCTTGAAACGCGTCCTCAGTACACACCGAGCGATTGTTTTGAGACCTTTCCCTTCCCGGAACCCCTAACCGGGCTTGATGCTATCGGCGAGCGCTACTACCAACGTCGCCAAATCATCATGCAGTCCCACCTGGAAGGTCTAACGAGAACCTACAACCGCTTCCATGATCCGCAGGAAAGCGCGGTGGAGATCGCCCAACTGCGCCGCCTGCACGTGGAGATGGACCACGCCGTCGCCGCTGCCTACGGCTGGCAAGACCTTGGCCTCGACCACGGCTTCCATGAAACCAAACAAGGCGTCCGATTCACCATTTCCGAAGTGGCCCGCCGCGAGGTGCTTGATCGCCTGCTGGCCCTGAACCATCAGCGCCATGCCGAGGAAGTGGCTGCTGTGGCCGCGGAGGCAGCCGCTGCGCCTGCCAAACGCGGGCGCAAGAAAGAGGACGCCGGTAACCAGGCTTTGCTGGATTTCTGATACGGAGTAGGGCATGACCACAACCCCAATAACGGCGGCTCCCGGCACGCTGGCACTGGCCACCAAGCGTCCCAGCGACCTCCGCGACGAATTAACCGACATGGTGGTACGCGACCTGCTGGGCCCGGCCGGTGGCCCGGACGAGGAGCTGAGCCAGCAGGAAGACCATGTCTACCAGCGTTACCTCGTCGGCATGCTGGCCCCCCAGGACCACGAGGTCGCCGGTGGCGAGCTGGACGAACTGGCCGCGGGCGATGGCGACGAGGGAGAAGAAGGCGCCCCGGAATCCGGCGTGCCCGCGGGCGGCACCTACTTCCCGTCGTCCATGGGGTTGAGCTTTGTCGTCGCTGCTGAAGCGCAGAAGATCGTGGTCAAGGCGGAGTGGGGCCAGTACCTGCGCGTCAAGAGCGACACCCAGGCGAAAGCGGATGGCAACCCCGCCAATGTCTGGAAGCGCACCGCGGTCACGGCGCCACCGCTGGATCTCGATTTACGGGACGGCATGCTCAAACCCACGGCGCTGCACCAGGACCACCCGCTGGTGCAGTTGCAGGGCCGCATGCGGCTGACGGCCGATGGCTGGGTGGTGACGCTGTTCATGGTCAACCAGCAGCAAGAGCGCACGCGCCGCGGCGAGCCGAAGGACGAAGTGTGGGTGTTCCAGCCCAAGTTGCGGGTGCATGGCACCGAGCCGCAGCCGATCTTCGTGCAGCGCAAGAACGCCAAGGCAGACCTCTCCAAGATGGACCCGCTGACCCGCGAGGAGACGGAATCCCTGGAGATGCTGTACCGCCACCAGCGCGAATTTGCGGTGGGTCATGGCATTTCGGTGCACGCCAGCCTGCCAGAGCCGCTGGCGGAGCGGGCCACCGAGGTGGAAACCGAGTGGGTGCCGCGCTTCGAGGTACCGCAGCAGACGCCACGCTCACCCGCCGATGATGAGAACCTCACCGGCGTGGTCATGGACATGAAGGAACTGGCCGAGCTGCCCAAGCCCGGCCTGATTGCCAGCCTGCGTCACATCGAAACCGCCTATCGCGTCTGGATCAGAATGGAGGCGGCCAAGCTGAGCCTGCCCGCGGAGCGACTGGCAGGGCATGAAGAAGCGGCCCGGCGGGCAGTGGACCGCTGTACACGGGCGTTGCAACGTATCAAGGCCGGTATCGACCTGATCGAGAATGACCCGCTGGCCGAGGAAGCCTTCCGCTTCGCCAACCACGCCATGTGGCAGCAGCGTATCCATTCCACTTTCGCTCGCAAGGTGCGCAAGAAGGAGATGCAGATCGAGGATGGCTTGGCCAGTCTGGACGTGGCCAGGAACCGCAGCTGGCGCCTGTTTCAGCTGGCCTTCATTCTGGTCAACCTGCCCAGCCTGAGCGACCTGCACCACCACGACCGCAGTCATGAGACTGAAGCCGTGGCCGACCTGCTATGGTTTGCCACCGGTGGCGGCAAGACCGAAGCCTATCTGGGCCTGACGGCATATACGCTCGCCTTGCGCCGCCTGCAGGGGGTGGTGGAAGGCCGCCGTGGCGACCACGGCGTTGCCGTGCTGATGCGCTACACCTTGCGCCTGCTGACCCTGCAGCAGTTCCAGCGAGCCGCGGCGCTCATCTGTGCCTGCGAAAGCATCCGCCGCGCCGATACGGCCAAGTGGGGAGAAACCCCGTTCCGGCTGGGGCTGTGGGTTGGCGGCAAGACTACGCCGAATACCTTGAGCGGCGCGGCGAACGCCCTGCGCCAGAAGAATGTGGGCGGGCGCCCTTCCTCAAGTGCCAGTCCCCTGCAGATCACCTCCTGCCCCTGGTGCGGCAGCGAAATCAAGGAACAGCACCTGAAGGTGTATGAGGCCCCCGGCGACATCGGCCGCTGCGTGACCTATTGCGGCGACAACCTGGGCCGCTGCGCATTCACCGAAGCCCAAGCGCCCAAGGAGGGCCTGCCAGTAATGGTGGTAGACGAGGAAATCTACCGTCGCCCGCCATCGTTGCTGATCGCCACCGTCGACAAATTTGCCCAGATGCCCTGGAACGGCATGACCCAGATGCTGTTCGGCAAGGTGACGGGGGTTTGCGACCGCCACGGTTTCCTGTCGCCGGAGGTGGACGACGGCCAGCATCACCCGGCACGTAACGGCCTGCCTTCGGTGAAGAATCGCCCCCATAACTTCCTGCGGCCGCCAGACTTGATCATCCAGGACGAGCTGCACCTCATCAGCGGGCCGCTCGGCTCCATGGTGGGCCTGTACGAAGCCGCGGTGGATGAATTATGTTCCTGGACCGTGGACCGCAAGAAGGTGCGCCCCAAGGTGGTGGCCTCCACCGCGACAATTCGCCGAGCTCCAGACCAGGTGCAAAAGCTGTTCGTGCGCAAGCTGGAGGTGTTCCCGCCCCAGGGCACCAGCATCCAGGACAGCTTCTTCGCCATCCAGCGCCCGACCGGCATGCAGTACCCGGGGCGGCGCTACATCGGCATCAGCGCCTTCGGGCGGCGCTACCCTGTGGCCATGATCCGCAGTTATGTGGCCCACATGGCCGCGGCGCAGGTGCTGTACGAAAAATACGACCGGCTGGCCGACCCGTACATGACGCTGACCGGGTACTTCAACTCCATTCGCGAGCTGGCCGGTACGCGCCGCCTGGTGGAAGATGACATCCGGGCGCGCGTGCGCGACGCGGACGAACGCGGCCTGGCCAAGCGCAGGGTGCGGGCGCTGGAAGAGCTGACCTCGCGCAAATCTGGTACGGACATTCCCAAGATTCTGGAGCGCCTGGAAGCGGTTTTCGACAAATCGCTGGAAGCCCAGCGTGCCGCGGAGCGTAAGGCGGGCCAGAAGCTGACTTCCGCGGTGCCCTATGACGTGATCCTGGCCACCAACATGATCTCGGTGGGGGTGGACATTGACCGCCTCGGCTTGATGGTGGTGGCAGGCCAGCCCAAGAACACCTCCGAGTACATCCAGGCCACCAGCCGTGTGGGCCGCTCGGCGGACGGCCCTGGTCTGGTCTGCACGGTCTTCAACTGGGCACGCCCACGGGACCTCTCGCACTATGAGCGCTTCGAGCATTACCACGAGACCTTCTACAAGCACGTCGAGGCGCTGTCGGTGACCCCGTTCTCCGCACGAGCGCTGGACCGCGGCCTGACCGGCGTGATGGTGGGCGTAATGCGCCTGCTTGATGGCCACCTGAACGCCAACCTCAAGGCCGGCGAGGTGCTGGATACCGACCCAGTATGGAACCAAGTGCTGGAGCTGCTCAGCAGGCGCGGGGAGAACGCCACGCAGGATGCGATTGTGGGGACGCGCATCAAGGACATGCTCAACCGGCGCCGGGACGAGTGGCTCCAGCGGGTGCACCACCAGAAGGATCACAAGCTGGGCTACAAGCCCGAGGGTGGCGCCACGGTTGGCTTGCTGGAACAGGCCGGCGACAACGATTGGGCGATGTTCACCTGCCTGAACTCGCTGCGGGATGTGGAAGGCACCGTCGACCTGGTGCTCGACCCGAGGCCTACTGGACTGCGGGCGGATTGAGGACACAACGATGAATGAACTTGGAGAAATGCGCCCCAGCCAGCTGATCTTCACCTTTGGCGTGGGATCGCTGGTTGACTTGCCCAACATGTCGGCCATGGTGATGGGCCTGGACGACTGGGACACCCGGTACTGCAAGGAGATCGAAGAAGACCGGCTGCTGGCTGCGATCCAGAAGCGGCTGGGCCCGCAGCTGACCAAGCTTTACCTGCCACCGATCAAGCTGGACGGCATGGATAAAGACCCTGCGGCACCCGCGGTGGGGGCGCCTGTCGTACCCTTTCCGCGCTGGCTGAGGTGTTCTCTATGCGACACGATGGCCACGGTGGAGTCGGGCGTTTTCAAGCTGGTGCAGGACATGTATCGCCCGGACAAAACGGAATACGTGCACCAGGGATGCCTGAAAAGCCAGGGCGGCCGATCACCTTCGGCGTTGTCAGTGCGCTTTCTGGTGGCATGCCGTGAGGGCCATTTGACGGACTTCCCCTGGCTGGAGTTCGTGCACCAAGGCAAGGTGCCCTGCCACGGCGCACAGTTGACACTACGGGAGTATGGCTCGTCCGGGGATGCATCGGACATTGTGGTGGCGTGCCACAGTGGTTGCGGTAGCAGTCGTCGTATGGCAGATGCTTTTGATTCGGATGCGCCGTTCAAGTGTCGTGGCCACCACCCTCATCTGCGTCTGATTCAGCATGACTGCAAGGAGCCAGCCAAGACGATCTTGTTGGGTGCGTCCAACAGCTGGTTCCCAATCGCGCTGTCCGCCTTGTCCATCCCGCGGTCCGTCGACAAGCTCGGCAAGATGGTCGAAGAACAGTGGGCGGAGCTGAAAGACACCGACGATATGGATGAACTGCGGCTGCTGCGCAAGAAAATCCAGAAGTTCCCGTCGCTGATCCCGCTTTTCTCCGAATACAGCGATGATGACGAGATCTGGGCGGCGATCGAGGCGAAGCGTTCCGGTGCCCAGGAAGGTAGCGCTCCGCCTGAAGATTTGAAATTGCCCGAGTGGCAGGTGTTCTCGAATCCCGAAGCCGCGGCAGAAAACCGTGATTTCAAGCTCAAGCGTGTGACTCCACCCAAGGGTTTTGAAACCTGGCTGGAAGATACCGTGCTCGTGGAGCGTATCCGGGAAGTTCGTGCTCTGATGGGCTTTACCCGGATCGAGTCGAATGCCGACTTTGCGGAAGCAACTGCCATCGAGGAAGGCCGTTTGACCAAACTCAGCCGCGAGAGTCCCAAATGGTTGCCCGCCTCGGAGGTTCGTGGCGAGGGCATCTTCCTGAGAATTCGGGAAGATGTCTTGGTGGCTTGGCAGGATAAGCCGGAGGTTCAGCAGCTGCAGCGCGAATTTCTGGCGTCACACAAGGCGTGGCGAACCCTGCGCAAGCTCCAGCCCGCTGACGAGCATTTTCCGGGCATACGGCTCGTGCTGCTGCACTCGCTCGCGCATGCGCTGATGCGGCAGATCGTGCTCGATTGCGGCTACACCGCGGCCAGCGTCCGTGAGCGCCTCTACTCGCGTCAGCCAGGTGAGGACGGCGGCCCGATGGCCGGAATCCTGCTCTACACTGCCGCACCGGACAGCGAAGGCACGCTGGGCGGCCTGGTCGAGCTGGGTGACCCAATCACGCTGGGGCGCCATTTGCAGCAAGCCTTGGAGAGCATGCGTCTTTGCGCTTCCGACCCCCTGTGTGCCGAGCATCGGCCAGACACGCTGGGAAGGACGATTCAAGGCGCTTGCTGCCACGCCTGCCAGTTTGCGCCAGAAACATCATGTGAGCGAGGCAACCGATACTTGGACCGTTCCGTTCTGGTCAGCACGTTTGCGGCCGCGGGAACAGCGCTCTTCGACTGAGCCATGGAACAAGGCCTTTCCGCATACATCCAGCGAGTCATCAGGCGAGCACCGGCGCCTTGGTTGACGGAAGTTTGCGCGGCGCTTCGCAGTTCTCCGGCGACCGCGACGGCAGACTTCATCAAGAAGCACATGCCAACGACCAGTAACGCCGATTTGGCGTTCTTGGTCCACGAGGTCATCGACGCCGCTGTGGGGGAAGTCTCATGGGAAGCGCTAGGGTTTGGCCTGCAGGCGGCGTTCGACATGAGCGTGCGTGACCAAGAGGCGCGGAAAATCGAGATGTTGTGGTCGGGCCCACCTCCTGCCGGTCACTTGCCGGCCAGACGCATCGATCAGGCCCTGTATGACCTGATTGCCAATGCCAAACAGGAAATTTTGCTGGTTACCTTTGCCGCGGTCAAAGTGGATCGTCTGGCTGCTGCCTTGATCAAGGCGGAGGAACGGGGTGTCAAGATTCGGCTGGTGCTTGAGTTCGCCGAGGCTTCGGAAGGACAGCTCAGCTTTGACGCCCTCAAGGCGTTCCCTTCTGCTCTGGTGGACGCCTCAGAGGTCTATTTCTGGCCGGTCGAAAAACGGGAACGGAACCAAGCCGGGAAACCGGGGAAGCTCCACGCGAAGCTGGCTGTGATTGATGGCGTGGTTCTGGTGTCCAGTGCCAACCTAACGGATGACGCATTCACCCGGAACCTTGAACTGGGGGCAAGGCTGATCGATCCAGACGTAGCCCGATGGGCAAGAGACCACTTTGATGGTCTGATCCGTGATTGCACGTTGAGGCGAGTCCACAACTAATTGGTACGGCGCGAAAACCAGCTGTGCCGGCGAGTCGTAACGGCCCGGTCAGCACCGTCCTTGACGGTGCAGGATGATTCCATTGAAGCCACAGCGCGTGTCGGTGATGCCCGCAGCCAACCACGCGCGAATTCCCGCAGGTAGGCCGATCACGGGATCAGAAACGCCGTCGGCGGTGACTACGATTGAATCCCGGGATACCACTAGTGATGGAGACACAATGCTAGGACTCCAGTACACGGGAATGGTGCTGCGGCACTGGAAGCAGTGGCGCCCGAAGGCGTAAGGAAATGCAGAGGGACGGGACGCTGCAGGAGTTCGCCCAGAGCCTGAGCAAGCAGGCAGCGACGCAGGTGGCCTCCCTGATGGCAGTGGGGTTGCAGAAGCATGAGGCCGAGGAAATGGTGATGCCGGACATTGTGTGGCCGCCGGAGGACTGAAAACGCAGCAAGTCCCGCGCCAAGAAGCCCACCGGCGAGGCGTTTGCTGAACAGGCCAAGCATAGGGCGGCACTCTGACACGGCTCCAATTCCCTCCCCCTGCTCGCCACGCTCATGGGAACGTCACGGTCCCCGCCTTGTCCCCGTTCCTCGATTTCAGGCGATACCGACGTGCGAGGCACGGTGCATTGGGCGACGATATCCTGCTGCCAAGAGGGGGGCGGCCCGGCCCACCGCTTGCGCAGGCTCTGGACACAAATTGCGACCAGATCATTCATCCTCATCGTCAGGCGGTTCGGCCACGGGCTTTATGTAGGTTCCCTGTACTTCCTTCAGCAGGTTCGCCGTAAGCGCCTCACGAAGACCGTTCTTGCCCCTGTCCCATAGATCACGAGATGCTGTCTGCTTTGAGGATGTTCCGTTACCCAGTAACGCACAGCGAGGTCGTTACTGGGTAACGGTCGCAAAGGAGAAGCGAGATGGCACAAACGACGGCACAGCGGCAAGCCGCCTACCGAGCAAGGCGCGTGACGACAGGCAACGATGGTAACGGAGAGCGTCGGTTGAGCATGTGGGTGACCACGGAGGCGGACTTTGCCCTTGCTCGCCTGGCGCGCCGTTACTCGGTAACGAAGCGAGAGATGCTGGAGCGGTTGATCGTGCGGGCTGACGACGCGATTGTCCGCAGACTCGATCCGGACTCGCCTGATTGGGACACGTACTTCTTCGCTCGCCGGGCGCCCAGCCACGTTACCGGGTAACGGAGTGTTTTGTGCAGGCGAGTGGGGGCGCTTCCACGCCGTGAGCCGTGAAGCGGGGTCATTCAGACGGCAGCAGTTGGTCAGGCGCCTGGCGGCGCGGTGGGCAGGTTCCGCAGGTGTGCGTGGGCACGCCAGGGCAGCAATTCTTCAACGCGGTTGATCGGGTGATCGGCAATGCCGGTCAGCACATGGCACAGGTAGGCGCGCGGGTCGATGCCATTGAGCTTGCACGAGGCGACCAGCGAATACATGGCCGCCGCCCGTTCGCCGCCGCTGTCGGAACCGGCAAACAAGAAGTTCTTGCGGCCCAGGGCGACACAGCGCAGCGCGTTCTCGGCGATGTTGTTGTCAATCTCGGCGGTCCCGTCGTCGCAGTACAACGTCAGCGCATCCCACTGGTTGAGCGTGTATTGGATCGCCTTGGCCGTCTCGGATTTTGCCGACAACGTCTGCAGTTTCGCCCTGAGCCAGGCGCCGTAGCGCTCAAGCAGAGGGCGGGCTTTCTCCTGGCGCACCCGCAGCCGCTCAGCCGGCGGTTTGCCGCGGATGCCGGCCTCGATGGCGTAAAGCTCACCGATACAACGCAGTGCCTCGGCAGTCGTTTCGGACGGCGTGCGCACGTGAATGTCGTAGAACTTGCGTCGCGCATGCGCATGGCATGCCGCTTCGCGAACCGAGCCGTCTGCAAACAACTCGTTGAAGCCGGCGTATGCGTCCGCCTGCAGAATGCCGCCAAATCCGCTCAGATGGCGCTGAGGATGCTCCCCCCTGCGGTTGGGCGAATATGCGAACCATACCGCAGGCGGTTCTGCCGAGCCTGCCCGGGTATCGTCGCGCACATAGACCCACAGCCGGCCAGTTCGCGTCTTCTTGTTGCCAGGCGCAAGCACGGGAATCGGCGTGTCGTCGGCGTGCAGCTTGGTACCGGCTATCACGTAGCGGCGCAAGGCCTGCACCAGCGGATCGAGCAATGCCTCGCACATGCCGACCCATCGGCCCATGCTGGCCGGGTCCAGCGTGACGTTCTCGCGTGCGGCGATGGCCGACTGTCGGTACAGCGGTTGATGGTCGGCATATTTGGCCACGAGGATGTCGGCGAGCAAGCTCGGGTGGGCAATGCCGCGCTCGATCGGCAAGCTCGGTGCCGCCGGCTGCGCGATGTGCCGGCAGCAGGCGCAGATCTTCTTGCGCCGGACGGTGCGAATGACCTTGAACGCCGCCGCGATACGGCCAAGCTGTTCGGACACGTCCTCGCCCAGCGGTTGCATCTGGCCGCCGCACTCGGGGCAACTCGCCTCGGGCTCAAGCACCTGTTCCTCGTGCGGCAGGTGGTCCGGCAGGGCTTCGCGCGAAGCGCGCTGATGGCTGGGCGCCTTGCTCTCGCCGCTTGCCGGCGCTTCGCGAACCTCTGCCGCACCGCGGCTGCCAGTCAGGTCCTCCAGCCGGGTCTCCAGGCGTGCAATCTCCCGGTCCAGTTGCTCAGATCTGCGACCGAACTGCATGCGCTTGAGCTTCTCGATCTGCGCCTTGAGTTGTTCGATTTCCAGATCGCGCTCGACCAGATCCTGCCGCATTCGCGACAGCGACGCCTGGGCCTCGAGCAACATGGCTTTGAGGGCATCGATGTCGTCAGGAAGGTCGTTGGCATCCGGCATGCCGCGCAGTTTACGCAGGTGCCGCGCCGTTTACAACAGCGTTTACAACATCGACAGCGGCTCGGCCGTGCGGCGCGGTTGCCGCCAGTCGATCCCCTCGAGCAGCATCGACAGTTGCGCGTGTGTCAGGTGGATCTTGCCGCTGTCGGCCTGAGGCCAGACGAAACGGCCGCGCTCGAGCCGCTTGGCGAGCAGCCAAAGTCCGTCACTGGTGGCCCAGAGAATCTTGACCAGGTCCCCTCGGCGGCCCCGGAAGATAAACACGTGGCCACCCAGCGGGTTTTCCTGCAGCGCGGTCTGCACCTTCGCGGCCAGGCCATGGAAGCCGCAGCGCATGTCGGTCGCTCCCGCTGCCATCCAGATGCGCGTGCCCGCCGGCAAGCCAATCATCGGGACAGCTCGCGAATCAGCAGGCGCAGCATATCCGGCGCCATCTCGCCGCGAATCCGCAAGCGCGCACGGTCGAATTCAATCTCGCAGACATTCTCGGACGGCTGTGCTGCACTGAGCGGCGCCGCCGGCGTATGCGCGGCCGCCTCGGCGACGATGCTCACCGGCAACAGTGCCGGCACCGTTGTCTCCTGTTTCGTCGCTACGCCCTCAGCCGACGTCGGCAACCCGTAAGCTCCGTCCAGATAATGCCGCCGCCACTTGAACAGCAGGTTCGCGTTGATATCGTTGCTGCGCGCGACCAGCGCCACCGACGCGCCTGGCTCAAATGATTGTTCGACCAGCCGCCGTTTGAACTCGGCCGGGAAGTTCGGCCGCTTGTACACGCCGCCAGCACGGCGCCCACTCAACGTCTTGTCCACTTTGGTGTCCGCAATAATTTGGTGGGCACCAAATTACCCAAGACCTCAATCAGTGCGCCAGAACGGTCTTCGTGAGGCGCTTACGGTTCGCCAGCGGATTCTCTGCTTGGCCGCCGTGATTCACATCTACCCGCTCCCCATATTTCTTCGGCGCCAGCTTGGACATCAGCCACTTGCGTGTGTCCACCCGCAGACGCGAGCGCGCGATTACATCGTGATCGACTCGAACGTTACCGTCAGCGTCCACGTAGGTGTCGTTGGTGCCGTCGTCTGCGATCTCCAGAATCTCCTCGGCCATGAATTCCTGCTGCAACTCCCTCGCGCGCGCGTACTGGGTGCGGAACTCCTCGTTCGTGTACAGCCACCGCAAGACGGACGTCTTGTCCGGCATCCCCTCATCCGCGCAAATCTTGCGCAAGCTCTCGCCGCAGGCGAGCCGGATGCAGATGGTTTCGGCGAGGCGCTGGGTGAACGAAGATGGGCGCCCAATGGAGCGATTCGGTGCTACGTTCTTCGTCGCGGTTTTTGCCGGTTTCTTTTGGTTAGGCTGCTTTGCAGTGCTCATCTTCGTGACAGATCCTGTAAATGGTTATGCCGTTCTCCATGACCACACGGAGCGCCGGCTCATGGCCCAGCGCACGATGTGGTGCGCCGATGTGAGATGCGCGGTGTGCGGGCGATTCATCCTTTGGCGTTTCACGCGCATGCGACCTCCGCACCAGCATTCTTTGTAGATGGGACAGATTCCGCTGAGGGTATGGCTATATCTAGATACGCTCCGTGAGGCGGAGTAGGTATCCCCCCAAAAACACCCCGCATAGCTCCGCGAGACGGAGTAGCAGGAGCACCATCTACTCCGGGAGACGGAGCTATGCCGCGGCTCTTTGCTCCGTGAGAGGGGGTAAGGGTGTTAATTTCATGTTGTGAAATTGTCCGGTAGGCGCGGGGGTTAATGTCCATTCCGTCTTTCACATCCAGCGGCCGCCAGCCCAAGGCATACCAAGCGGCCTTGTTTGGACGCTGCCCTTTCCGAGTCTCTACCAGCAGGCCGCACTTCAATAGTTTGTCCTTCGCGCGAGCAATGACATCGCTGCTTAGCCAGCCAAGCGGCTTTAGGTATTTGTCGCAGGCTACCAGCGAGCCGTTATTCCGCCCGTTGTACTGCATGACGATATCGAGCAGCAGCGACCTGGCCGGGTGGGGGCACGATCGGTATGCGGCACTCTGCATGACCCAATGTGGGATCCCAATAAATCTTTCAGTGGAGCGTTTCCTCACGCGACCCATTCACGCCCCCAAGAAGAACGAGAGGACAGCGCAGAGGCGGAGCAGAGCGGCCTGGCAGCGGTTACGGCATTCACTTGCGCCTGAGTAATAGGGATAAGCGATAAGCAACTCAGGGGCGTGGACGTGTACCTCCTTTTCTCGAGGTAGCATCACGATTAGCCCTCGCTGCGATAGCCGGCAGGATCGGCAAGGTATTCGCGTATGGATGACGCATCCCAGGCGGTGACGCGTTCCGACAGCTTGACCGGCTTCGGGAATGTGCCAGCCTTCACCTTGCGCCACAGGGTGGCACTAGAGAACGGCAGGATGGCAGGGATCAGTTGGGATTGGCGAACATAGCCAGTCTCAGGGAGTTTTCCCAATAGTTGGGAGAGCAGCTTGAACGCCGTCGGGCGCTTTGCGTGCGTTGTGGTGCCTTGTCGCATACCGCGTTACCTCATGAAGTGAGTTGAAGCGGTATGGATTCTTTGCCACAAGAGGGGCTGGGGAATAGATGGGCAGGTTACGAAAACCTGCCCACGAAATTGGGTGCGGGAGTGGGTGGGTTCCCCCGGAATCGGCGGGGGGTAGAAGCCGGGCCAGCCTTGAAAGCCAGGAGTGGCGCGGGTCTTGGGGGTGGGTGGGTTATTCGTTAGGCGTCTTAGGTGCGCCGCCGCCGGGCTGCCAGTTCGCTACCTTAGCGACCTCATCAATCCCGGTTTCGTTTAACTTCCCTTCGTCGTCGGTTAGGCCAAACTCTTTCGCATGTTCGCGCACCCACTTTGCAAGAGCCTGCTTCGGACTCGCGCCACCGGACTCGGTCACGGCTTGCCAGGCATGTACCGCCGCCGCCAGCTTAGCGGCATAGCGCGGATTGCCGGGATCAAGATAGTCGGGCGAATTCGTGCCAGCTGGGAAGAAAAAACCTGATTTGACGCCGCGCTGTTGCAGCCAGTCGATCAGATCATCCCTAGCGACCGTACTCAGGGACCAATCGGCGAACGGCTTGTAGAAAAAACTACTGCGGCCCACGTAGAGCTCTTCATCATCTTCTGCCGTGTTGCCATACTCCGGAGCGCCCACCTCCAACTCCGCGTACTCGATATCGGCCATGCGGTCCGCATACCCATAGTCGCGTGCCGAATAGCGGATGGCAGCATTCAGGCGGCCGTTCGTGATGGCTTTGCTAAGAGCGTCCAAGACAACGGGATACCGCGGAAAACTTTTGTGAATAAGACTGTCTTGCTCGCAACGCTGAACCAGCGTCGGACTGTAGCCTGCGACAAGCGCAGCAGCATCGGCGACGCTGAAATCCTCATGAAGGTTCCAGAGCTCATCGATATCACCGGTCCCATCGTGGGCACCATCCCCTTCAACACATCGTTCAGACACTTGCAAACTCCGAAGTTCCTTGTTCTTGCCGAAGCCGCGCCTGTCGTGTTAGTACCGGCCTTTCGATCGGTCGATCCAGACGTGGCTCTTAAATGTCAGGCGCGCTTGTTACCGATCGACAACACCTTTGCCCCGTCCTTCCATGAATCCAGCATGTCCGCCCACGCCTGCATCATCTTGGTCCGGTCGGCCAAGTAGTCGGCATGGTTGTATGTTCGCCGCACGGCATTGGGCTCAGTGTGGGCTAGCTGCCGTTCGATCCAGTCGGCCGTGTAGCCCATTTCATTAAGGCGGGTGCTGCCGGTCGTGCGCGTGGCGTGCGGGCTGTACTTGCCCGACCAGCCCAGGTATTTGAGGGCCTGACGCAAGGTGGCATCCGTCATAGGCATCGCGCGGTCGTCCCGGTTTGGGAACACGTGTGCGTGGCGGCCAGTGACGGCTTGCTGCGCGCGCAGCATTTCGACTGCCTGGCGCGGCAGCGGGACAATATGTTCCTTCCGCTTCTTCATTCGCTCCGGCGGAATGCGCCAGATTGCGGCATCGAGATTCATTTCATCCCAGCGGGCGCAGACCACTTCGTTGGGGCGGCACAGGGTCATCCACATCAGGCGGAACGCCGCGACGGTCTGGAAGTTGCGTTCGTAGCCGTCCAAATCGCGGAGCAGTTGCCCGACCTCCTCGGTGCTGAGGGGACGCTTGTGTTGTGTCTTGTTGGCCGGGAGCGCCTTGCGAACCGGATATACCGGGTCAGTCTCGGCCCGCAGGGTCGACACCGCGAGCTCGAATACGCCCGACATGGTGCGTTTGGCTTCGGCCGCCACCGTAGGGCCGTTTTTCTCGGCGGCCGCCTTGAGGACGTCCAGAATGTGCGCCGGCTTGATTGAATCGACCGACAGGCGCCCGATTTTCGGGAATACCACTCTGGAAAGCATGTCCAGGCGTCGGTCCTTCGTGGTCTGCTCCCAGTCCTTCAGGCCCAACCACTCCTGTGCCACCGCTTCAAAGGTCACGGCGGCTGCCTGGGCCCGCTGGATGCGCTCCAACTGCCGTTGATGTGCCGGATTGATGCCCTGCTTGACCAGGGCCCGAGCTTTGGTCCGTTCCTCCCTGGCCTCGGCCAACGTGAATCGGGCGCCGCCTCGCCGCACTTGAGCTTGCGCGGGGGGTTCACCGGCTGGTACGTAGACATATTCGCCGATGGCAAACAGGTTTTCCTTGCGGACGCCTTCCGACACCAGCTCGAAGCGGTAGCGCCACGCTTTGACCCCGTTCGGCTTGACCTCGAGGAAGAGGCCGTTGCCGTCCGTCAGCTTGTACGGCTTGTCCTTGGGCTTGGCGTTACGGCACTGGGTATCGGTGAGCATGGCGGCCTCGAAAGCTAAGCGGGGCGCGGTGCTCGGTCGAAAACCGGGTACGAACATTTCGCCCTGACCGGGTACGTCACTCCCATACCCAACTTTGTACCCGGTTTTTGATGAGATGACAAGAAGTCACGTGAGGCGGCTGGAAACGAGAAAGCCCAGCAAATGCTGGGCTTTCTGGGTTCGATGAGATGTTGTGAGATTTCTTGAAATGGTGCCTTTGGCTTAGACGTTGAACAGGAAGTTCATCACATCCCCATCCTTCACCACGTACTCCTTGCCTTCGGCGCGCATCTTGCCGGCTTCCTTCGCGCCGGTCTCGCCCTTGAAGGCAATGTAGTCGTCGTAGGCGATGGTCTGGGCGCGAATGAAGCCGCGCTCAAAATCGGTGTGGATCACGCCTGCTGCCTTGGGCGCCGTGTCGCCAACATGGATCGTCCAGGCGCGCACTTCCTTCACGCCAGCGGTGAAGTAGGTTTGCAGCCCCAGCAGCTTGAAGCCCGCACGAATCACGCGGTCCAGGCCGGGTTCTTCCATGCCCAGGTCCGCCAGGAACTCGGCCTTATCAGCATCGTCCAGATCAGCGATCTCGGCCTCGATGGCAGCACACACCGCCACCACCGGCGAATCGGTCTGCTTGGCGTGCTCGCGCACCGCGTCCAGGTGTGGATTGTTTTCGAACCCGTCTTCACGCACGTTGGCCACATACATGGTCGGCTTGGCGGTGATCAGGCAGAACGGGCGGATGGCCTCCCACTCCTCCGGGGCCAGGTCGAGCGTGCGCACGGCCTTGGCCTGGTCAAGCACGGCTTGCGCCTTTTCCAGCACGGCGACCAGGCGCTGGGCTTCCTTGTCGCCGGCGCGGGCCGGCTTGACGTAGCGGGCCAGGGCCTTCTCCACGGTGGCGAGGTCGGCCAGCGCGAGTTCGGTGTTGATCACTTCGATGTCCGACAGCGGATGCACCCTGCCTGACACGTGGATCACGTTGTCATCCTCGAAGCAGCGCACCACGTGGGTGATGGCGTCGCATTCACGGATGTTGGCGAGGAACTGGTTGCCCAGGCCTTCGCCCTTGGAGGCGCCCGCCACCAGGCCGGCGATGTCGACGAACTCGACCGTGGCCGGCAGGATGCGCTCGGGTTTGACGATCTCCGCCAGCTTGGCGAGCCTCGAATCCGGCACTTCGACCACGCCCACGTTGGGTTCGATCGTGCAGAACGGGTAGTTTTCGGCGGCGATGCCGGCCTTGGTCAGGGCATTGAACAGCGTGGACTTGCCGACGTTAGGCAGGCCGACGATGCCGCATTGGAGGCTCATGGTGTCAGGCGGGAAATGGCAAAACCCATATTCTAGCGGATGGGCGCCCCGCCATCGGCGGGGTTGGCCGGCCTGACCGGCGCTGCGCGGCGCAGGGCGAGGCCCGGAGTGACGTGGCTATAATCCAGCCATGACCCGATCCAACGCGTCCGCGCGCCCCGCAGCGCGCCCCTCCGCTCAAACTGCCTTGGCTTTCCAGGTTGTCGTCGTCGGCGGCGGCATCGTCGGCAAGTCCTGCGCCCTGTTGCTTGCCCAGCAGGGCATGGACGTGGCGCTGGTCGCGCCGAAGCCGCCCAGGGCCAGCGGCCGCGCGGCGGCCGCGCCGGACGACTGGGACAGTCGCATCTATGCCTTCTCGGCCAGTTCGCAGGCGCTGCTGGAGCGCATGCGCGTGTGGGAGGCGCTGGACCCGGCGCGGATCCAGCCGGTGCGCGACATGCGCGTGTTCGGCGACGTCAGCGCCGCCGAGACCACGCCCAGCCTGGACGGGGACCTGCATTTCTCGGCCTATGCCGCCGCGGTGCCGCAGCTGGCGTGGATCATTGAATCCAGCCATGTCGAGCGCGCGCTGGACACTGCGCTGGGCTTCCAGCACCAGGTGACCTGGCACGATGGCACCGCCACCGCATTCGAGCGCGATCCGGACGGCGTCACGCTGACGCTGGACAACGGGACCAAGCTGCGCACCGCCTGCGCGATCGGCGCCGACGGCGCGCGCTCCTGGCTGCGCCAGCAGTGCCATATCGGCGTGACGACGCGCAAGTACCGGCAACTCGGCGTGGTCGCCAACTTTGCCTGCGAGCGCCCGCACCATGAGACCGCGTGGCAGTGGTTCCTGGGCGCCCCGGAAAAGCTGATGGCCGACGAGGAGCCCGCCAACGGCGAAGTGCTGGCGATGCTGCCGTTGCCGGGCAACCATGTGTCGATGGTCTGGTCGGCCGACGAAGCCCATGCCCGCGACCTGCTCGCACTGTCGCCGGAGGCGCTCGCCGCCACGGTAATGCAAGGCGCCACCGGCGCGGTTGGCGCGCAGTTCGGCGCGCTGCGCTGCGTGACGCCGGCGCAGGGCTTTCCGCTGGTGCTGCAGCGGGCCGAACACTTCGTGCAGCCGCACGTGGCGCTGGTGGGCGATGCCGCCCACGTGGTGCATCCGCTCGCCGGCCAGGGCATGAACCTGGGCCTGCGCGATGTCGCGGAACTTGGCCGCGTGATGGCCGACAAAGAACCTTTCCGCAGCGAGGGCGACCTGCGCCTGCTGCGCCGCTACGAGCGCGCGCGCGCCACGGACCTGTTGTCACTGACGGCGGCCACGGACGGGCTGCACCGCCTGTTCTCACTACCCGGCGGCGTGGCCCGCGTGGTGCGCAATACCGGCATGCGCGCGGTGGGCGGCCAGTCGCTGCTCAAGCGCTTTCTGATCGGCCACGCGCTAGGCTGACGAAAGTCAAACCTGCGCCCCGATCTCTCTACCGAACACTCTGGAGTCCACATGTTCCAATTCCTGCGTCGCCACCCTGCCTGGACCACAGCCATTGCCGGCGGGCTGGCCGCGGCGGGTTTTGCGCTGCACGCCATGGCCGCGGGCGAACCCGGCACCGACCGCATCAAGGAATCGCTGCAGAAGGTGCTGGGCGGCCGCGCCGAAGTGAAGAGCGTGAGCAAGACGCCGGTGCCCGGCCTGTTCGAGGCCAATATCGGCGGCCAGGTGGTCTATACAGACGCATCGGGCCGCTACATCCTGAACGGCGAGCTGATCGACACCCGCACCGGCACCAACCTGACCGAGGAGCGGATGGCGGAGATCAACCGCATCAAGTGGTCCGACCTGCCGCTGGCGCGCGCGATCAAGTGGACCAAGGGCGACGGCAGCCGCCAGATCGCGGTGTTCTCGGATCCTAACTGTGGCTACTGCAAGCGCATCGAGCAGACCTTCCAGCAGATGGACAACATCACCGTGTACACCTTCCTGTACCCGGTGCTGTCGCCGGATTCGGAAACCAAGGCCAAGCAGGTCTGGTGCGCGTCCGACCGCACCAAGGCATGGCGCGACTGGATGCTCAAGCAGGTGGCGCTGACCGGCAACGGCAGCTGCCAGACGCCGCTGCAAGAAAACCTGGCGCTGGGCCACAGCATGAACGTGACCGGCACGCCGGCGGTGTTCTTCACCGACGGCACGCGCATCCCGGGCGCGGCCGACGTCGCCACGCTGGAACGCAAGCTCGCCAGCATCAAGAAATAACCCCGCGCCGGACCTGCGCCGGCTCGATCGACGGCCGGCTTGTCCGGCCGTTGTGCTTTCCGCCTTCCCATCATCCCGAGCGATCGCCGCTAGGCGACAAGGAGACACCATGACCTTCCAGGCATTGCTGCTGACCCAGACCGACGGCGCCACGCAGGCGAATATCGCCACGCTCGAAGAAGCGCAGCTGCCGGCCGAGGGCGACGTGCTGGTCGCCATCGACTACTCCACCATCAACTTCAAGGACGGGCTGGCCATCACCGGCCGCTCACCGGTGGTGCGCAAGTGGCCGATGGTGGCGGGCATCGACGGCGCCGGCACGGTGCTGGAGTCCTCGCACCCGCGCTGGAAAGCCGGCGACAAGGTGGTGCTCAACGGCTATGGCGTGGGCGAGACGCACTGGGGCTGCCTGGCACAGCGCGCGCGCCTGAAGGGCGACTGGCTGGTGCGCCTGCCCGATGCCTTCACCACGCGCCAGGCCATGGCGATCGGCACTGCGGGCTATACCGCCATGCTGTCTGTGCTGGCGCTGGAGCGCGGCGGCGTCAACGGCCCGGTGCGGCCGGGCGACGGCGAGGTGCTGGTGACCGGCGCTTCGGGCGGCGTGGGTTCGGTGGCGATCTCGGTGCTGAGCAAGCTCGGCTACAAGGTGGTGGCGTCGACCGGCAAGACCAGCGAGGCCGATTTCCTGAAGGCGCTCGGCGCCGACGAGGTGATCGACCGTGCCGAGCTGTCGGCGCCCGGCAAGCCGCTGCAAAAGGAACGCTGGGCCGCGGTGGTGGATTCAGTCGGCTCGCACACCTTGGTCAATGCCTGCGCCCAGGTGCGCTACGGCGGCGTGGTAACGGCGTGCGGGCTGGCGCAGGGCCTGGACTTCCCGGCCTCGGTGGCGCCCTTCATCCTGCGCGGCATCACGCTGCACGGCATCGACAGCGTGATGGCGGCGATGCCGCTGCGCGAGCGCGCATGGGAACGGCTGGCCGGCGATCTCGAGCCGGATCGCCTGAACGCGATCACGCGCGAGATCGGCCTGGGCGATGCGATCGAAGCCGGCCGCAAGATCGTCGAAGGCGGCATGCGCGGGCGTGTGGTGGTGGATGTGAATCGCACCTGATCGGCGCCGCCTTGCTTAACAGCGTCGGCGTTGCCTGCAAGCGCCGACGTTACAATCCTGCCCATGACGCCGATCCGCTACGCCATCGCCCCGCTTCAGCCTGAAGCCCATCTCTTTGCCGTCACCGTCACGGTGAGCGAGCCCGATCCCGCCGGCCAGCGCTTCTCGCTACCGGCCTGGATCCCGGGCAGCTACATGATCCGCGACTTCGCCCGCAATATCGTGCGCATCCGCGCCGATGCGGGCGGCCGCGAAGTCGAGTTGACCAAGCTCGACAAGCAGAGCTGGCAGGCCGCGCCCGTCAGCATTGCCGACGGCCCGCTGACACTGAGCTACGAGGTCTATGCCTGGGACCTGTCGGTGCGCGCCGCGCACCTGGACAGCACGCACGGCTTCTTCAACGCCAGCTCGGTATTCCTGTGCGTGGAAGGGCAGGCCGAGCGGCCATGTACCGTCGATATCCACGCGCCAGCGGGCGAGGCCTACCGCAACTGGCGCGTCGCCACCGCAATGCCGGAAGCGCCGGGGCGCGAGGGCGCCAAACGCTACGGCTTTGGCCGCTACCAGGTGGCCGACTATGACGAGCTGGTCGACCACCCCGTCGAGATGGGCACCTTCCAGCTCGCCACCTTCCGCGCCTGCGGCGCGCAGCACGATGTGGTCTTCACCGGCCGCGTGCCGCAACTCGATATCGAGCGCGTATGCCGCGACCTGAAGCGCATCTGCGAGACGCAGATCCGGCTGTTCGAGCCCAAGACCGCGCAGGCGCCGTTCCTCGACAGCAACCGCCGCTACGTCTTCATGACGATGGTCACCACCGACGGCTACGGCGGCCTGGAGCACCGCGCCAGCACCGCGCTGATGTGCGCGCGCAATGACCTGCCGGTGCGCGGCGACAGCGAAACCAGCGAGGGCTACCGCACCTTCCTCGGGCTGTGCAGCCACGAGTATTTCCACACCTGGAACGTCAAGCGCATCAAGCCGGCCGCGTTCGTGCCATACCGGCTGGTGGAGGAAACCTACACTCCGCTGCTGTGGCTGTTCGAGGGCTTCACCAGCTACTACGACGACCTGGTGCTGGTGCGCTCCGGCTGCATCACCGACGAGCAGTACGTCGAGATGCTGGCCAAGACCTGGAACGGCGTACTGCGCGGCAACGGCCGCACCAAGCAGAGCGTGGCCGAAAGCTCGTTCGACGCCTGGACCAAGTACTACCGCCAGGACGAGAATGCGCCCAACGCCATCGTCAGCTACTACACCAAGGGTTCGCTGGTGGCACTGGCGCTGGACCTGACCATTCGCGAGAAGACCCGCGGGCGCCGTTCGCTGGACGACATCATGCGCGCGCTGTGGCGCCGCTACGGGCGCGGCTTCTATGCGTCGGGCGCGGTGCAGCGCGGCGTCACCGAGGCCGAGGTCTATGCGCTGTTCGATGAAGTCACCGGCCTGCGCCTGGGCGCGCTGCTGCGTTCGCTGACCGAAGGCACCGGGGAGCTGCCGCTGCCGGCGCTGTTCAAGGCGATCGGCATCAAGGCCGAGGCGCAGAAGCCGGCGCGCACCGCGGCGCTGGGCATCAAGGTCAAGAGCGACGAGGGCTGGGTGCGCGTGGCGCAGGTGTTCGACGGCGGCGCGGCGCAGGCCGCGGGCCTGTCCGCCGGCGACCTGCTGGTGGGCATCGACGGCCTGCGCGTCGCGCCCGGCCAGATCGACAAGCTGCTGGCGCGCTACCGCACTGGCGATCGGGTCGAGCTGCACGCTTTCCGTCGCGACGAGCTGCAGGTGCTGCCGGTGACGCTGGCGCGCGAGCCGGCGGCGCAGTTCAAGGTGAAGCTGGAGAGCGGTCGGCACGCGGCACGCTCGCGCTGGCTGGGCCAGTGACGTAGCACCCCGACGCAATACCCGCCACCGCAGGCAACCGCCCCCGCTGCATGCAATACGCGCACGATCCCCGCACCTTCCTGTATTCGCACTACGTCTACCGGGGTCTGCGCTCGGCCACCGGTGTGATCGGTGCCACGCTGATCGCGCTGCAGTTCACCGACCTGCCCACCGCCATGGTGGTGTCAATGGGCGCGCTGTGCACCAGCCTGATGGATCTGCCCAGCCCGCTGAACCACAAGTTCAACGAGATGCTGGCGAGCGTGCTGCTGTGCAGCGTGGTGACGCTGGTGGTGGCGCTGACCACGCCGTTCCCGCGCGTGATGCCGTTCGTGCTGGTGCTGGTGACCTTCATGGCCGCCATGATGACGGTGTACGGCAACAAGACGCTGCCGCTGCAGTTCTCGGCGCTGTTCGTGATGACGCTCACGATCAACGAGGACTTCGTGGTGGAGCGCGCGCTGGTGCATGCGGCGCTGTTCAGCATCGGCGCAGTGGCCTATCTCGGCTATGCGATGCTGGTGAGCTGGATCACCGAGCGCCGTACCAGGCAGCAGGTGCTGGCCGAATCGCTCTACGAGCTGGCCGGCTACCTCGAGATCAAGGCCGGCTTCTACGACGCCGGCAACGACTACGAGGCGCAGTTCAACCAGCTGGTGCGCCAGCAGATCGTGGTGGCGGAGCGCCAGCAGGCCGCGCGCGACCTGGTGCTGCGCGGCAACCGCACCCCGCACGACGGGCTGCTGGTGCAGGTGCACCTGCGCATGCTGGACCTGTACGAGTACATCCTGTCGACCAACACCGACTACCCGCTGCTGCGCCAGACCTTCGCCGGCACGCCGGTGCTGGACCACCTGCGCGGGCTGGTGATCCTGATGTGCAAGGACGTGGAAGAGATCGCCTACGAGGTCACGCGCGGCCGCCCCTCGTACCCCACGGTGGAGTACCGCGAGGGGTTGCGCGCGGTCGAGGCCGAGATCGCGCAGCTGCGCCACCACCACATCAACCCGGCGGCGATGACCGCGCTGGCCGAGACGCTGGACATGATCCGCGGTGCAATCACGCTGATCGGCCAGTTGCACGAGGCCTCGCGCACGCCGGTGGAGCCGGCCAAGGTGCTGCCGGGCTCCGACATGACGCCGTTCCTGACGCGCCAGAAGTATGAATTCGGCGTGCTGCGCGAGAACCTGAACTGGCGCTCGCCGGCATTCCGCTTCGCGCTGCGGATCTCGATGGCGGTGGCGCTGGGGCTGTGGATCACCAACCATCTTCCCTATGTCTCGCACAGCTACTGGATCCTGCTGACCATCATCGTCATCCTGAAGCCCAACTTCAGCATGACCAAGCAGCGCTACAACGACCGCGTGATCGGCACGCTGATCGGCTGCGTGGTCGCGGTCGGGATCCTGAAGGTGGTGCACCAGCCGCTGGTGCTGCTGGGCGTGCTGTTCCTGGCGCTGGTGGCCAGCGCCGCGTTCGTCACCATCAAGTACCGCTATACCGCGATTGCCGCGTGCATCCAGGTGCTGATCCAGATCAACCTGCTGATGCCGGGCAGCCCGACGGTGGCGGGCGAGCGGCTGGTCGATACGGTGATCGGCGGCATTATCGCCTCGCTGTTCAGCTTTGTGCTGCCGAGCTGGGAGTACCGCGCCATCCCCAAGCTGGTGGAGGGCGTGCTGCAGGCCAACCGCCGCTATATCGCCGCCACGCGCGACCTGCTGCTGCGCCGGGCCAAGGACGATTTTGCCTACCGCGTGCAGCGCAAGCAGTTCATGGACCACCTGTCGGCGCTGATCTCGTCGTTCCAGCGCATGCTGGACGAGCCCAAGAGCCGGCACCGCGCGGTGGACAACCTGAACCGCTTTATCGTGCAGAACTACCTGGTGGCGGCGCACGTGGCGGCGGCGCGCATCCAGGTGCGGCAGCATTATGACGAGCTCGATATTCCGGCTGCGGAGGCCGCGATCGAGCAAGCTACCGAGGCAGCCAGCCACAGTCTGCAGCTGGCCGTCGACCGGCTGCATGCGGATGACCGCGGCGGTGGCAAAGGTGCGGGCTTTATTCGCAATCGGGCAGCGCCGGGCGAGCGTAGGCAGGCGGCCCCGACGACGGAGGAGGCGGACGCAAGGGCAAGCGGAGCAGCAGCGGACGCTGCCGAGCCAGGAGCAGTTGCCGAAGCCGCCGAAGACGCCGCTGCCGAGCGCCGCGCGCGCCTGGCCGACTCGGCCGACAAGCGCCGTACCGAAGGGCTGGTGCAGGCGGCCGCGGCCGGCGAATCGAGCGACGCGGCTGGTCTTACCTCCAGCTCCACCGGCCGCCCGGCCAACGCGGTGCTGGAGCGCCGCCTGCGCGCGTTGCGTGAGGATGCGGCCAAGATTGCGCTGCGTACCGGGGCCATCGGGCGTGCGATGCGCGCAGGCGGTTAGCCCCGGCGCGGCTCAACCGCCGTTTGCCTGCGCTTCTGGCATCTCGTCCTCGGGCAGCGTCAGCATGCCGCTGTTGTAGCGGTACTCGTAGATTTCGCCGTAGCGGCCCCAGCCGATCGCCACGCTCAGCACGCGCTCGGCTTCTGCGGGCTTGAGGAACTGCTCCAGCTCGCGCAGCACCTGTTCCTCGCCGATCTCGCCCGCCTCGCTCGCTTCCAGTTCGCGGCGGATATGCGCGGTCAGCGCCACGTTGCCCAGCAACTGCTTGCCGAACATTGCCTTGCGTTGCTGAGGCTCGGCTGCGTAGTAAGCGCGGCCCGCCTCGGTGGCGGTGATGTCGCCGCGCTCGATCGACACCAGCCGCACCAGCTGCAGCGCTTCGCAGGCGGGCAGCAGTTCGTCGTCGGTCAGGCCGGCTTCGTCGGCCAGGTGCGGCAGGTCGGCGCGGCCGTCGAAGGGCGCCTCGCACAGCAGGTCGAGGATGGCTTCCATCTGGCTGATGTCGGCGTCGGGCAGGCGGTAGCCGATCTGGCGCGCAGGCGCTTGCGCCGGCAGGCGGGCTTCGGCAGCGGGGGCGGTCATCAGCGCGTAGATCTCGTCGACCAGCGCGCGCACCTGCGCGCTGTCGCGGTTGCGCGGGCGCGGCAAGGATACCGGCACCTCGGCGCGGATGCGGCCCGGGTCGCTCGACAGGATGACGATGCGGTCAGCCATCATCACCGCCTCTTCGATGTTGTGCGAGACGATCAGGATGCTGCGGATATTGGCGCGGCCGCTTTCCCACAGCTCGAGCATCTCGTCGCGCAGGGTCTCGCCGGTCAGCACGTCCAGCGCGGAGAAGGCCTCGTCCATCAGCAGCAGGTCCGGCTCGGTCACCAGCGCGCGCGCAATGCCCACCCGCTGGCGCATGCCGCCAGACAGCTCGCGCGGCAGTGCGCTGTTGAAGCCGGCCAGCCCGATCATGTCGATCGCGGCTTCGGCACGGCGCTCGCGCTCGGCCCTGGGCACGCCCTGCGCCTCGAGCCCCAGCTCCACGTTCTGCTGCACCGTCAGCCACGGGAACAGCGCGAACGACTGGAACACCATGGCGATGCCTTCGGCGGTGCCGGCCAGACGCTCGCCGCGAAAGCGCACCTCGCCGCGATCGGCACCGACCAGACCGGCCATGATGCGCAACAGCGTGGACTTCCCCGAGCCGGACTTGCCCAGCATGGCGACGATCTCGCCCTCGCGCAGCGTCAGGTCGACGCCTTCGAGCACCGCGCGGTCGCTCTGGCTGGCGGTGCGGAAGATCTTGCCGACGCCGTGCAGTTCGATCACGGCAGGGGCGGCGGCAGTTGGGTTGAAGTTCTCGGCCATTGGAGCCTTAAAAGCGGGTGCGCTCTTGCGCGAGTTGATACAGGCGATTCCACAGCAGCCGGTTGAAGCCGACCACGAACAGCGCCATCACGCCGATGCCCAGCGCGATGCGCGGGAAGTCGCCGCGCGCGGTGGTCTCGGCGATATAGCTGCCGAGTCCCGTGGCGACGATGGTGCGGTCGCCCCAGGTTACATACTCGGACACGATGCTCGCATTCCACGAGCCGCCGGCAGCGGTGACCAGCCCGGTCAGCAGGCTGGGGAACACGGCCGGGATCAGGAAGCGCTTCCACAGCAGCCAGCCGCGCAGTCCGAAGTTGCGCGCCGCGAGCTTGAGTTCCGTCGGGATGCCGCAGGCGCCCGCGACCACGTTGAACAGGATGTACCACTGCGTGCCGAAGATCAGCAGCGGGCTCAGCCAGATTTCCGGATTGAGCCCGAAGCGTGCGATCAGCATCACCGCCAGCGGGAACATCAGGTTGGCCGGGAAGGCCGCCAGGAACTGCACCACCGGCTGGGCGATGCGGGCCAGGTCCGGGTTCAGGCCGATGCGGATGCCGATCGGTACCCACACCAGCGCGGCCAGCGCGATCAGCACGACCACGCGCACCATGGTCAGCGTGCCGAGCCACAGCACATGCCCGACCTCGGCCCAGCCCACCTCGCTATGGACAAAGTACCCCACGCGCAGCAGCGCGGCGAGAGCCACCAGCACGATCACGGCATCGCGCACGCGGGCGAGCCACTGCGCGCGGCTCGCGTTGGCAGGCTGCACCGCGCCACGCGAACGGCGGCGGCCGCCCCAGGCGAGGGTGCGCGCGGCCAGCGCTGCCATCTGCGCCAGCAGCGCGCCGACCCACGCCGAGCGGCGCAGCAGGTCCAGCAGCCATGACTGCGGCAGCTTGTCCTGCGCCAGCGTCTCGAAGCGGAAGCGGTCGGCCCATGCCACCAGCGGGCGGAACAGCAGCTGGTCATACAGCAGGATGCCGACCAGCATGGCCAGGATCGCCCAGCCGATCGCGGCCAGGTTTTGCTGCTGGATCGCCAGCGCGATGTAGGAGCCGATGCCGGGCAGGCGGATATCGTGGCCCGACACCGAGATCGCCTCGGACGCCACCACGAAGAACCAGCCGCCGGACATCGACATCATCATGTTCCACAGCAGGCCCGGCATGGCGAACGGCACTTCCAGCCGCCAGAAGCGCTGCCACGGCGACAAGCGGAACATGGCCGCGGCTTCGAGCAAATCGCCCGGGATGGTGCGGAACGACTGGTACAGGCTGAACGCCATGTTCCAGGCCTGCGAGGTGAAGATCGCAAAGATCGCCGCGCATTCCACGCCGGCCAGGCTGCCGGGGAAGAGCGCGATAAAGCCGGTCACGGTGATCGACAGGAAGCCCAGTACCGGGATCGACTGCAGGATATCCAGTGCCGGCACCAGCACCTTTTCGGCGGTGCGGCTCTTCGACGCCAGCGCGGCAAATGCCAGCGAGAACAGCAGCGACGCCGCCAGCGCCGCGAGCATGCGGATGCTGGTGCGCATCAGGTAATAGGGCAGGTAGGCGACCTCCAGGTGCACCGCCAACTGCTGGTCGGGCTGGAACGGCGCGCTCATCTGCTGCGCGGCGAACGCGATCATCACGATCACGGCCAGGATGATCGGCAGCAGCGCCAGGTCGAAGCGGTTCGGCGGCGCGCGCAGCAGCTGGCTGTCGTAGCCGGGGGCGGGCTGGGCCGCGCGGCGGTCGGTGGGTGGCATCATGGGCGCTTCTCGGGCTTTCTCGGCTTGAGGCCAGGGCTTGTGGCCCGGCTCCGGTTCGCGGCCCGGCGGACGATGGCAAAGCCCGCATGCCGCCGGCTTCACGCCGGGCGGCGCGCATCCCTTGGTAACGCCCGGCATGGCGGTCTAGTTTACTTGGTGTGGATGACACTTCGCGTACGCCGCCGGCGTGCGCTCAAAGGGAAAGGCCATGAAGAAAGCAACCTGGCGCATGGTCGCGCATGGGCGCGTGCAGGGCGTGGGCTACCGCGCCGCCTGTGCCGACGCGGCGGACGAGCTCGGCCTGGGTGGCTGGGTGCGCAACCGGGTCGACGGCACGGTAGAGGTGATGGCGCACGGCACGGTCAAACAGCTCGAAGCGATGCAAGCGTGGATGGAAACGGGCCCGCCGGAGGCGCGCGTGACGCTCGTCGAGGTCGGGCCTGGGGAAGGGGAGTTTGCCGGCTTCGAGTTCCGGCCGACAATTTAGCCTGGGGAGTCGCGCTCAGGCGACGGTCCATTCGACCGGCGCGCGGCCGTGCGCCTCCAGCCAGCGGTTGGCTTCGCGGAAGTGGCCGCAGCCGAGGAAGCCGCGGTGCGCCGACAGCGGCGACGGGTGCGGCGCTTCCAGCACGCAATGGCCGTCGCCCAGCAGCGGCTTCTTGGCCTGCGCGTGGCTGCCCCACAGCATGAACACCAGGTTCGGGCGGCTGGCTGCCAGATGCTGGATCAGGCAGTCGGTGACCGCCTCCCAGCCGCGCCGGGCGTGGCTCGCCGCCTGGCCTTGCTCGACCGTCAGCACGGTGTTGAGCAGCAGCACACCCTGGCGCGCCCAGCCTTCCAGGTTGCCGGAGGTGCGCGGCGGGCCGTTGCCGTCCGCGCCGAACTCGGCGGCGATTTCCTTGAAGATATTGCGCAGGCTGGGCGGCACCTTGATGCCCTCCGGCACCGAGAACGCCAGCCCGTGCGCCTGCGGCATCTCCACGCCGCCGACCGAGCCGGTGCCGTGGTACGGGTCCTGGCCCAGGATCACCACCTTGACCGCGTCGGGCGGCGTCAGGTGCAGCGCATGGAAGACGTGGTGCGGGAACACCGGCTTGCCGGCGGCGCGCTCGCCATCGACAAAGGCGGCCAGCTCCAGCCACGCCGGCACCTGGATGCACGGATCGAGCAGCGCGCGCCAGGCGGCGGGCAGGGCGTCGGCCTGGGCCTGCAGGCTGGCGGTCGGCGCGGGCTCGCCGGGGGCGTGGGTGTCGGTGGCGAAGAGATCGGCTTGCATGCGTTGGGAAAGCGGGGCGAGGAAAAACGCGATTATGACGCCTTGCCTTCGACGATGCCTGCCAGGTGGTAGCCGCGTGCGGCCTTGCTGAGATCGGACGGCGCCAGCGTTGCAATGCCGGCCAGCCGTGCGGCAAAGGCGCGCAGGGCGCCGGCCGCCTGGGTGGCGTCGCCGTCGAGCCATTCCAGTTCGAGTTCCTGGATGCGTTCCTGCGCGGCACTGGCCGGTGCGATGATTGTGCCGGTGTCGAGTGCTGCCTCGATGCGTGCGCCGTCCTGGCTGACCAGCCAGGTGCGGCGGACGAAGTCGGTGCGGAACACGGGGGCCAGCCGGCCGATCAGCGGTGCCAGTACGGCCTGCGCTTCGGCGGGGAAGCGCTCCAGTTCGATGGCTTCGCCAGCGATCTCGGTTTCCCATTCATGGCGCGTGGCCAGGCCTGCCTGGCTGCTGCCGGCGGTCTTCAGCGTCTGCAGCCACTGCGAGCCCTTGCGGCGCAGCCGCAGCGCGGCGCGCGCCTGCGCCAAGTCACGTTCCGGCGTATCGAGGTAGACGTTGAGCAGGGTGGCTTCGCCCTGTGGCGTGCCGTTGGAGTCGAGCCAGGCGGCCAGCGGGGAGAGGGCGGCGTCGGGGACGGCCAGCTTGAGTTCAATTTCCTGGGCCATCGCTCAGGCAAACAACCGCGCCAGCTCCACCCCCGGATCCGGCGCCCGCATGAACGCCTCACCTACCAGGAACGCATGCACGTTGGCATCGCGCATGCGCTTTACGTCCGCCTGGCCGAGGATGCCCGATTCCGTCACCACCAGCTTGTCAGCCGGCATATGCGGCAACAGGTCCAGCGTGTTGTCCAGTGACACCTCAAAGGTGCGCAGGTTGCGGTTGTTCACACCCAGCAGCGGGGTCTTCAGGCGCAGGGCGGCATCGAGCTCATCGTCACCATGCACTTCCACCAGCACATCCATGCCGAGCTCAAGCGCGCAGGCTTCCAGGTCGGCCATCAGGCCCGGGTCCAGTGCGGCCACGATCAGCAGGATGCAGTCGGCGCCCCAGGTGCGTGCTTCATACACCTGGTACAGGTCGACCATGAAGTCCTTGCGCAGGGCAGGCAATGGGCAGGCGCCGCGGGCGCGCTTCAGGTAGTCCGCATGGCCCTGGAAGAAGTTCACGTCAGTCAGCACAGACAGGCAGGCGGCGCCGTGGCCGGCGTAGCTTTCGGCGATCGCCTCTGGCACGAAGTTCTCGCGCAGCACGCCCTTTGACGGCGATGCCTTCTTGACCTCGGCGATCACGCCGGCGTGGCCGGCGGCGATCCTCTCGCGCAGCGCGCGCTCAAAGCCGCGCGGCGCCAGGCCGGCCTCGCTGCGCAGGCTCTCGGCCTCGGCGCGCAGGCTGGGCAGTTCGCGCTTCTTGCGCGCGGCGGACACTTCGTCGGCCTTCACGGCCAGGATTTTTTGCAAGATGTCGGACATATGGCTTTCCGCCAGAAAAATGTGGATCAGGCCTTGAATTGCTGCGTGGCGCGAACGAACCTGTCGAGCTTCTCACGCGCCGCGCCGCTGGCAATGGCTTCACGCGCGCGGCGGATGCCGTCCTCGACCGAGTCGGCCACGTTGGCGGCATACAGCGCCGTGCCCGCGTTCAGCGAAACGATCTCGCGCGGCGTGCCCGGCACGTTGGACAGCGCCTCCAGCAGCATTTCCTTCGATTCGGCCGCATCGGCCACCTTCAGGCCGCGGTTGGAGATCATCTGCAGGCCGAAGTCCTCGGGGTGGATTTCGTACTCGCGCACTTCGCCGTCCTTGAGCTCGCCTACCAAGGTGGCGGCGCCGAGCGAGACCTCGTCCATCCCATCCTTACCGTAGACCACGATGGCGTGCTTCGCGCCCAGGCGCTGCATCACGCGCACCTGGATGCCGACCAGGTCAGGGTGGAAGACGCCCATCAGGATGTTGGGCGCGTCGGCCGGGTTGGTCAGCGGGCCCAGGATATTGAAGATGGTGCGCACGCCCATTTCCTTGCGGATCGGCGCGACATTCTTCATCGCCGGGTGGTGCGTGGGCGCGAACATGAAGCCGATGCCCGTTTCTTCGATGCACTGCCCGACCTGCTCGGGTGTGAGCATGATATTCACGCCCAGCGCCTCCAGCACGTCGGCGCTGCCCGACTTGGAACTGACGCCACGGTTGCCGTGCTTGGCGATCTTCGCGCCGGCGGCGGCCGCGACGAACATCGACGCCGTCGAGATATTGAAGGTGTGCGAGCCGTCGCCGCCGGTGCCGACGATATCGACGAAGTTGTCGCGGTCCTTGACTGGGACCTTGTTGGCGAACTCGCGCATCACCTGCGCGGCGGCGGAGATCTCGCCGATGGTTTCCTTCTTTACGCGCAGGCCGGTCAGGATCGCGGCGGCCATCACCGGCGAGATCTGCGCCTGCATGATCTGCCGCATCAGGTGCAGCATCTCGTCATGGAAGATCTCGCGGTGTTCGATGCAGCGCGTCAGGGCTTCTTGCGGCGTGATGGACATGGCGTTCTCAATATCGGAAGTCTGCGGGGCGTGATGCGTGCTGGCGGGTGCGGAATCGAGCAGTCTCATCGCGGCGCCTTGACGAAGTTGGCCAGCATTGCATGGCCGTGCTCGGACAGGATCGACTCGGGATGGAACTGCACGCCTTCCACGGCGAGCGTCTTGTGGCGCACGCCCATGATCTCGCCGTCCGGGGTCCAGGCGGTGATCTCCAGGCAATCGGGCAGGGTCTCGCGCTCGATCGCCAGGGAATGATAGCGCGTCACGTCGAAGTGCTTGGGCAGCCCGGCGAACACGCCTTGCTGCGTGGTCTCGATGGTGCTGACCTTGCCGTGCATGACGTGCTTGGCGCGGATCACCTTGCCGCCGAAGGCCTCGGCGATGGCCTGGTGGCCCAGGCATACGCCCAGCAGCGGGATCTTGCCGGCAAAGTGCTGCAGCGTCGCCACCGAGATGCCGGCTTCCTTCGGGCTGCATGGGCCGGGCGAGACGCAGATGTGGTCGGGCTTGAGCGCCTCGATCTCCTCGACGGTGATCTCGTCGTTGCGGTAGGTGCGTACTTCCACGCCCAGTTCGCCAAAGTATTGGACCAGGTTGTAGGTGAACGAATCGTAGTTGTCGATCATCAGCAGCATGGCGTCTGTCTCCTGTTCTCTCAGATGTCGGAGTCCAGGCCATCCTGGACCTGCTCGGCGGCACGGATCACGGCGCGTGCCTTGGCCTCGGTTTCCCTCCATTCGGCTTCGGGGTCCGAATCGGCGACGATGCCGGCGGCGGCCTGCACGTAGAGGTTGCCGTCTTTGATGATGCCGGTGCGGATCGCGATCGCCAGGTCCATCTCGCCGCCGAACGACAGGTAGCCCACCGCGCCGCCGTAGATGCCGCGCTTGCGCGGCTCGAGCTCGTCGATGATCTCCATCGCATGGACCTTGGGCGCGCCCGACAGCGTGCCGGCCGGGAAGGTCGCGCGCAGCACGTCCAGATTGCTGATCCCTTCGCGCAGCGTGCCTTCGACCGAGCTGACGATATGCTGCACGTGCGAGTATTTCTCGATCACCATCTTGTCGGTGACCTTGACCGAGCCGGTCTCGGCGATGCGGCCGATATCGTTGCGCGCCAGGTCGATCAGCATCACGTGCTCGGCGATCTCCTTGGGATCCTGCAGCAGCTCGGTGGCGAGCTGGGCGTCCTTCTCCGGCGTATTGCCGCGCGGGCGCGTGCCGGCCAGCGGGCGGATGGTGACGATGTGTTCGCTGCGGGTGTCCCCATTGGTGCCGACCTTGCGTTCCTCCTGGCGCACCAGGATCTCCGGCGAGGCGCCCACCACCTGGAAGTCGCCGAAGTTGTAGAAGTACATGTACGGCGACGGGTTCAGCGAGCGCAGCGCGCGGTACAGCGACAGCGGCGCATCACGGTAAGGTTTGACCAGGCGCTGGCCGATCTGCACTTGCATCATGTCGCCGGCCATGATGTATTCCTTGGCCTTGTGCACCGCGGCCAGGTAGTCGGCCTTGGCGAACTCGCGGTAGACCTCGGTCTGCACCGACGGGCTGGTGACCGGCACGTCCACCGGCTGGCGCAGCTTCATGCGCAGCTCGCGCAGGCGCTGGCGGGCGCGAGGGTAGGCCTCGGGCGTGGTCGGGTCGGCGTAGACGATCAGGTAGAGCTTGCCCGACAGGTTGTCGATGACGGCCAGCTCCTCGCACAGCAGCAACTGGATATCGGGCAGGTTCAGGTCATCGGGCTTCTGCGTGCCGGCGAGCTTCTTCTCGATATAGCGCACCGCGTCGTAGCCGAAGTAGCCGGCCAGGCCGCCGCAGAAGCGGGGCAGTCCGGGGCGCAGCGCCACCTTGAAGCGCTTTTCGAACTCGGCGATGAAATCGAGCGGGTTGCCTTCGTGGGTTTCCACCACCTTGCCGTCGGTCACCACCTCGGTGCGGTTGCCGAAGGCGCGCAGCAGCGTGCGGGCATGCAGGCCGATGAACGAAAAACGTCCGAAACGCTCGCCGCCCACCACCGATTCGAGCAGGAAGGTGTTGACGCCGCGGGTCTGCGACTGGGCCAGCTTCAGGTACAGCGACAGCGGCGTTTCCAGGTCGGCAAAGGCCTCGGTGATCAGCGGGATGCGGTTGTAGCCCTGGTCGGCCAGCGATTTGAATTCCAGTTCGGTCATGTCGGTCCTCTTGTGCGGCCCGCGCTGCGCGTCGGGTGGTCAGGCGCGGCGCCGCTTGTCGGCAGATAAAGCTGGAGCGTATGGGATACCCGCCCCGGTGGCGGACCGTGGTGCAAGAAGCTTGCGGACAAGACTGCACACGGCCGGAGAGAGGGCGTGCGGCGCGTTCTTGAGCTAAACGTAGCACACGAATATGGCGGCTACGCTGGCTTGCGGCGGGTTTTGGTGGGAATGCCCGGCAGCTGGGCCGGTGTGCCGAGGCCCTCGGGTCGAGGGCTCGTCAGCAGACTCGCGAACGCACTTTACGCCTGTTGGGAGGCGCGCCAGCGACGCCAGGGCCAAGCCTGCCGATCACTGCCAGAAGAGATGCGTTTGCGGTTGAGAAACATTGAATGTTCAGGGATTCCGGTCTGGATCGACGGTTATCGATGACCTGCCCGGTGTGCCGCAAACAGCTCTGCGGCGAGGGCAATGGAGTCGACTATACCATCGGCCTCGACGGCTTGTACAGGGTTGCCATGGTTGTAACCATAGGGCACCAGCAGCACACCCATGCCGGCCGCGCGGGCCGCCTGGGCGTCGTTTTCCGAGTCGCCCAGCGCCGCCATCGCCGTCGGCTCCAGCCGGAATGCCTCCGCCACCTTGAGCAGCGGGAACGGGTCCGGCTTGCGCAGCGCGAAGGCGTCGCCGCCGTACACCAGCTCGAAATACGGCGCCAGCCCGGTCTTGGCCAGCAGCGGCTCGGTGAAGCTGTAGGGCTTGTTGGTCACGCAGGCCAGCCGCAAACCGGCGGCCTTCATCGCCGCCAGCCCCTCGCGCACGCCCGGGTAGACTTGCGAGAACTGGCCGTTGATGCGGATGTACTCGCGGTCGTACAGCGCGTAGGCATCGGCGAACAGGCCGTTGGCGTGCAGCGGCGCGAAGCGCGCGTCGAGCACGCGCCGGATCAGGTTCTCGGAGCCCTTGCCGACGTAGCTGATGATTTCCTGCTCGGACATCGGCGCCACCGGGCCCAGGTTGGGGTGCTGGCGGCCCAGCGCCAGCAGCATGGCGTTGATCGACGCGTGGAAGTCGCCCGCGGTGTCGACCATGGTGCCGTCCAGGTCGACGATCACGCCTTCGATGCCGCGCCAGTCGGTGCGGCGCAGGACCACGCCCGCGGTCATTGGGCGACCTGCGGACCGACCTTCGCCAGCTCGCCGCGCAGCGCCGAGAGGATGCCGCGGTAGCCGCCGTCCGCATCCGGCTTGCCGAACACGGCCGAGCCCGCCACGAAGGTATCCGCGCCGGCCGCGGCGATCTCGACGATGTTGTCGACCTTCACGCCGCCGTCCACTTCCAGCAGGATGGTGCGGCCGGTGCGGGCCTTGTATTCATCGATGCGCTGGCGCACGGCGCGCAGCTTGTTGAGGGTCTCGGGGATAAACGACTGGCCGCCGAAGCCCGGGTTGACCGACATCAGCAGGATTACGTCCAGGCGGTCCATCACGTGATCCAGGTGGTGCAGCGGCGTGGCCGGGTTGAACACCAGGCCGGCCTGGCAGCCGTTGTCGCGGATCAGCGCGAGCGAGCGGTCGACGTGCTCGCTGGCTTCCGGGTGGAAGGTGATGATATTGGCGCCTGCCTTGGCAAAGTCCGGGATGATCCGGTCCACCGGGCGCACCATCAGATGCACGTCGATCGGCGCGGTCACGTGCGGGCGGATCGCCTCGCACACCAGCGGACCCACGGTCAGGTTGGGCACGTAATGGTTGTCCATCACGTCGAAGTGGATCCAGTCGGCGCCGGCCTCGGTCACGCGGCGCACTTCCTCGCCCAGGCGGGCAAAGTCGGCGGACAGGATGGACGGGGCGATGCGGAAAGTGGGCGTGCTCATGGTGGCGATGGCGGCGAGGATGGGGATGAATGCTGTTTGCGCCTCTGCCGCGATGCCTGGGGCTGGCGGCGGAGGGGACACGTCCGGCGGGCCGTGGCGTGCGCCCCGGGGCGCTGCCCGGGACGGCCAGGCTGTGAAAGGGCTATATTCTACCGCTGCCCCGCCGGGCCCGTGCTCTTGCGGGTGCTCTTGCCCGTGCCGCGCCCATCCCGCACAATGCGGCTACCCATTTCCCCTTGCCGGCCGCCTGCCGCCGGCCCTGCCCAAGATGAGCGAGTACGCCTTCTCCGTCTCGGTACGCACCCAGTACCTGCCGGACCAGTCAGATCCTGAGCGCGGGCGCCATGCCTTCGCCTACACCATCACCATCCACAACATCGGCGAAGTGGCGGCGCAGCTGATCTCGCGCCACTGGATCATCACCGACAGCGACAACGGCACGCAGGAAGTCGCCGGCCTCGGCGTGGTCGGCCACCAGCCGCTGCTCAAGCCGGGCGAGCATTTCGAATACACCAGCTGGGCCACCATCTCGACGCCGGTCGGCTCGATGAAGGGTGATTACTTCTGCGTGGCCGAGGACGGCCATCGCTTCGAGGTGCCGATCCCGGAATTCGCCCTGGTACTGCCGCGCATGCTGCATTGAGCGCGTGGCGCGTCTGGCAAGTGCGGGGAACCTACTGGCGCTTGGCGCTGTCCTGATCCTGCGCCGGCGCTTCGGGTGCCTGCGAAGCCTGGCGGGACGGATGGTTGTCGGGCGCGCGCGTCGGACGCGGGTTCTTCTTGGCCGTGCCCATGGTCCAGACCACGATAAAGATCAGCAGGAACAGCGCCACGCCGGCTTCCAGGGCGAACAGCAGCATGGGATGGGCTTCGAAGAACTTGCTCATGGCGGATGCGGCTAAGGCCCGCGGGGCGCAGGCAGTAAAGGATGACTGGTGATTGTAGGGCAATCGGCCCGGCGATCCATGCCCGCGCAGCGACGGCGGCGGACACTGAACAATAAGCAAGATGGCATACGCGGATTCCCTTTCGATTTCTCCTGGTTCCTCCTCGCGCCTTGGCGCGCCCGCCCGCGCCTGGCTTGCCCTGGCCGGCGCCGCCGCGCTGTTGGCCGGTTGCATGAGCGGCCCGCCGCCGCGTATCGAGACTGGCCCGGCCGGCACCACTCCGCCACCGACGGCTTCCTCCCAGAAGGGCAGGCTGCAGGCGGCCAACTGGAACGAAATCGGCGGCTGGACCCAGGACGACGTGCGCGCCGCCTGGCCCGCGCTGCAGGCCAGCTGCCAGGCGCTGAAGAAGCGCGCCGAGTGGAGCCGGGCCTGCGCCGCCGGCATGATGGTGGACGCCGGCGACCTCGACGCCATGCGCGCCTATTTTGAGTCCAATTTCCAGCCGTTCCGCGTCGTTAATGGCGACGGCACCGACAGCGGCCTGATCACCGGCTACTACGAACCCATCCTGCACGGCTCGCGCACGCGCCAGGGGCGATACCAGGTGCCGCTGTACCGCAAGCCGGCGCAATTCGGCAACCGCCCGCTGCCCGGCCGCGCCGAACTGCTGCAGAACCCGGCCATGCGTGGCAATGAGCTGGTGTGGGTGGACGATCCGGTTGAGGCCGCCTTCCTGCAGATCCAGGGTTCGGGGCGCATCCGCATGGCCGATGGCACCATGGTGCGGGTCGGCTTCGGCGGCACCAACGACCAGCCGTTCCGCTCGATCGGCAAGTGGCTGCTGGACCGTGGCGAGATCACCCCGGCGCAGGCCACCATGCAGGGCATCAAGGCGTGGGCGCGTGCCAACCCGTGGCGCGTCGAGGAGATGTTGAACATCAACCCGCGCTTCGTGTTCTTCCGCGAACTGCCGCCCAACAACGACGGCCCGGTGGGCGCGCTGGGCGTGCCGCTGACCGCGGAGCGCTCGATCGCGGTCGATCCGGCCACCATCCCGCTCGGCGTGCCAGTGTTCCTGTCGACCACGCGCCCGCTGTCGACCGAGCCGATCCAGCGGCTGATGTTCGCGCAGGATACCGGCAGCGCCATCAAGGGCGGGGTGCGCGCGGACTTCTTCTGGGGCGCAGGCGATGCGGCCGGCGAGACCGCGGGCCGCATGAAGCAGGGCGGCCGCATGTGGGTGCTGATGCCGCGCAGCTGACGGCTTCAGGCGGAAACGCGAAAGGGCGCCATCGAGCGCCCTTTTTTCGCGGTCGCCGGCGCCTAGCGCGGGCGCTGGTCGACGATACGCCGCGCCTTGCCCACCGAACGCTCGATACCGCCCTCGGGCAGCACTTCGATGCCGGCGGTCACGCCGATATAGGCCTTGATCTCGTGCGCCAGCCGCTCGCGCGCCTTATGCGCCAGCGCCGGCTGGCTGCCGTGGGCGCACTCCACGCGCACGGTCAGCGCGTCCATGCGGCCGTCCTTGCTCAGCACGCACTGGTAGTGGGGCGCCAACTCGGCGTGCCTGAGGATCAGTTCCTCGATCTGCGACGGGAACACGTTGACCCCGCGCACGATCATCATGTCGTCAGTGCGGCCGGTGACCTTCTCCATGCGGCGGAATGCCGCACGCGCCGTGCCGGGCAGCAGCCGGGTCAGGTCGCGGGTCCGGTAGCGCACCACTGGCATCGCCTCCTTGGTGAGCGAGGTGAACACCAGTTCGCCGAACTCGCCGTCGGGCAGCACTTCGCCGGTATCCGGGTCGATGACTTCCGGGTAGAAATGGTCCTCCCAGATGGTCGGGCCGTCCTTGGTCTCGGCGCACTCATTGGCCACGCCCGGGCCCATCACCTCTGACAGGCCGTAGATATCGACCGCCGAGATGCCCATGCGCTTCTCGATCGCCAGCCGCATCTCCGGCGTCCACGGCTCGGCGCCGAAGATGCCCACCTGCAGCGAACTGCTGGCCGGGTCGATGCCCTGGCGCTCGAACTCGTCGGCGATCGCCAGCATGTAGCTCGGGGTGACCATGATCACCTCGGGCTTGAAGTCCAGGATCAGTTGCACCTGGCGCTCGGTCTGGCCGCCGCCGAAGGGGATTGCGGTCAGGCCAGCCTTTTCCACCCCATAGTGCGCGCCCAGCCCGCCGGTGAAGAGTCCGTAGCCATAGCTGATATGCACCTTGTCGCCGCGCCGCGCGCCCGAGGCGCGGATCGAGCGCGCCATCACCGTGGCCCAGTTATCGATGTCCTTGAGCGTGTAGCCGACCACGGTCGGCTTGCCGGTGGTGCCGGACGAAGCATGGACACGCGCCACGCGGTCCTGCGGCACGGCAAACATGCCGAACGGGTAGTTGTCACGCAGGTCCTGCTTGCTGGTGAACGGGAAGCGCGCCAGGTCGGCCAGGGAGCGCAACTGGTCGGGATGGACGCCGGCTTCGTCGAACTTGCGGCGGTACACCGGCGAGTTGCTGTAGGCGTGGTTGAGCGACCACTTCAGCCTTTCCAGCTGCAACGCCTGCAACTCGGCGCGGCTGGCGGACTCGATCGGATCCAGGGGCAGATCTGTCAGGCGCGTGCTCATGTCGTCTCCTGCACAGGGGGCGTTTGTCGTAGGTGTCTGCGGGATTCGGTCAGGCGCCGTCTGGTGGCGGCACTACATGTCCCTTGATGTGCGCAGACTTGCCGCGGAACATCGCCACTACCTGGCCTGCGGCGTTGGTCACGCGGATGTCGTAGATGCCGTGCCGGCCGGACAGGATCTGCTCGACCGCTTCGGCGGTCAGCACGTCGCCGCCGTGCACGGGTTTGAGGAACTCGATGCTGCAGCCCGCCGCCACGGTATTGATGTTGTGGCTGTTGCAGGCGAAGGCGAAGGTCGAATCGGCCAGCGTGAACATCAGGCCGCCGTGGCAGATGCCGTGTCCGTTGAGGAATTCCTTGCGCACCGGCATGGTCAGCCGAGCGTAGCCGGGCCGGACGGCTTCGATCGTGATCCCCAGCCAGCGGCTGCAGGTATCGGCTTCGTACATGGCGGTTGCGGCCGCTTCGGCGAGGGCCTGGGGGTCCTGTTTCAAGCGTGTCTCCTATATCGTGCAGGGTGGGCGACCTACTTGCCGGTGAAGTGCGCGGCGCGCTTTTCGAGGAACGCGTTGACGCCTTCGGCATAGTCGGCGGACTGGCCGAGTTCGCGTTGCAGGTCGCGTTCCATATCGAGCTGGGCGTCCAGCGTGGCGGTGGTGCTGGCGTACATGGCGCGCTTGATCGCAGCGAGCGCCCGCGTCGGCTGGCCGGCCAGGTGCGTGGCCATTGCCAACGCCTGTTCGGGCAGCAGCGGGTCGTCCATGGCTTCCCAGATCAAGCCCCACTTCTCGGCTTCTTCTGCGGAGAGGCGCTCGCCGGTCATAGCCAGTCCGAGCGCCCGCGCCATGCCGATGCGCCGCGGCAGCAGCCAGGTGCCACCTGAATCCGGCACCAGCCCGATCTTGACGAAGGCCTGGATGAAGGTGGCCGAGCGCGCCGCCAGCACCATGTCGCAGGCCAGCGCCAGGTTGGCGCCGGCACCGGCCGCGGTGCCGTTGACCGCCGCCACCACCGGCAGCGGCAGGGCCTGCAGCCGGCGGATCAGCGGGTTGAACCAGGTATCGATCAGTTCGCCCAGGTCGGTCATGTGGCCGGGCGTGAAGTCGAGGTCGGCCAGGTCCTGGCCGGCGCAGAAGCCGCGGCCGGCTCCGGTCAGCAGCAGGGCGCGCGCGCCGCCGGCTTCGACGTGGTCGAGTGCCTGCTGCAGCGCCTTGTGCATCTCGCGAGTGAAGCTGTTGAGCTTGTCGGGGCGGTTGAGTGTGATCACGGCGACCGGGCCTTGCCATTGCAGCAAGACCGGGCCGACATCTACGCTGACCGGCTGGCCAGCGGGCGTGGACATCGGGGGCATTGGGCTGTCTCCTGCCTATATGTGCTCGCGGTCGGCGCGGGCTGGTGCCTCTAAAATAAACCGACCAGTCGGTCGGCAAATGGTAGCACTAATTTACATGCGGGGGTTGTCGCGCGCCACCTGCGTGGCGCGCGGGCGGGCAAGTCAAAGCGAAGGTTGGCGATGCGGTATCAGGGTCCTGCCTGTGAGAGGCGGAGCCATTCGTCGAGGCCGATGCGGCCGAGGCGCGCCTCGCCCAACGGCACGAGCGAATGCTCCTCGACCCGGCCGCCAAAGTATCGGGCCTCGGGGTCGCGCACGACCTCCCGCGGGTCGCCGACCGCCTTCAGATAGCGGGCGACGATTTCGTTGAATGGCGCTGGTTCCGGACCCGCGATCTCGACGATGCCGTTTAGCGGCGCTGCGAGCGCCACATCGGCAACGATGGCTGCAACGTCGTCCGCCGCGATGGGCTGGAACAGACCGGGCGAAAGCCTGACGATGTTCCCATCCGCACTTGAATCGGCGATGCCGCCGAGGAATTCCATGAACTGGGTCGAGCGGATGATGGTGTAGGGAATGCCGGAGGTCTCGATCAGTTTCTCTTGGGCGACCTTGGCGCGGAAATAGCCATTGTCGGGCGTCCGGTCGATTCCGACGATGGAAAGCGCAACATGGTGCCGGACGCCCGCTGCGGCCTCCGCCGCGTGAAGGTTTCGGCCGGAGGTCTCGAAGAATTCCAGCACCGCCTTGTCTTCAAACGACGGCGAATTGGCGAGGTCGATCACCACCTGCGCGCCGGCCATGGCTTCCTTGAGCCCCTCGCCGGTGATGCTGTTGACACCGCTTTTGGGCGAGGCGGCGACGACCTCGTGGCCGGCCTGGCGCAGAATTGGGACGGTCTTCGAGCCGATCAGGCCGGACCCACCGATGACGACGATCTTCATGGCTTACCCTCCTATGTCAAACACTGGAGCCCCTTGAATGGGCTCGAATGCCGGTGAGGAAAGTATATGGGTCGGGTCGGGGTTTCCTACGACCCTTGTCTGGCAAGAATTCCATCGACTCTCAAGTTAGGTGGCAGAATAGCCTGCAAATCAGACGGCGAGAGACGCCATAAGTCATTGATTTTTCGAGGATCAGATCTCGAGACAGGTGGCACGCGACACGCGTATTGTCTCGCTGGATAAGAAATTGACTCACTTACGCACAGAGGAGAAGACATGTCGTACGAAAACATCCTGGTTGAGACGCGCGGCCGTGTTGGCCTGGTCACGCTGAACCGCCCGAAGGCCCTGAACGCGCTCAACGACGCGCTGATGGACGAACTGGGGGCCGCGCTGACGGCCTTTGACCAGGATGAGGGCATCGGCGCCATCGTCATTACCGGCAGCGAGCGCGCCTTCGCCGCCGGCGCCGACATCGGCATGATGGCCAAGTACTCCTTCATGGACGTCTATAAGGGGGACTACATCACCCGCAACTGGGAAACCATCCGCAAGATCCGCAAGCCGGTGATTGCCGGCGTGGCTGGCTACGCGCTGGGCGGCGGCTGCGAACTGGCGATGATGTGCGACATCATCATCGCGGCCGACTCGGCTAAATTCGGTCAGCCGGAAGTGAAGCTCGGCACCATGCCCGGCGCCGGCGGCACCCAGCGCCTGCCGCGCGCGGTGTCCAAGGCCAAGGCCATGGACCTGTGCCTGACCTCTCGCATGATGGATGCCGCCGAAGCCGAGCGCTCGGGCCTGGTGTCGCGCGTGGTCCCGGCCGATAAGCTGCTGGACGAGGTGCTGGCTGCCGCTGAAACCATCGCCGGCTTCTCGCTGCCGGTGGTGATGATGATCAAGGAGTCGGTCAACGCCGCCTATGAGACCACGCTGGCCGAAGGCGTTCATTTCGAGCGCCGGCTGTTCCATGCCACCTTCGCCAGTGAAGATCAGAAGGAGGGCATGGCCGCTTTCGTCGAGAAGCGCAGCCCGAATTTCCAGCATCGCTGAGAACTTGATAGGGGAATACCCGAGGGCAGCGAGGGGGTATTAACACGCGCCTGCACCTGCAAATCTCGGGATTCCCTTTATTGCTCAAAGGGTTACCAGATAATCCCGGAACCCTTTAACCGAACGTTGTGACAAAGGTGTTGCAAGGTGCGCGGATCCGGCCTACTATTCGCCCCCTCGCAACACAACGCAGCGCTGCAAAGCAGGCGCAGCAAGGGTTGCGGGGTCGGCCGGGAGGTTGGCGCAGCGAGGTTTGCAGCGCTGACCGCAGCAAAAAAAGATTGCTGAAACGGTTGACGAAACGAAGAAAGCTCTGCATAATCTCTTTCTCTGCTGCTGACGCAGCGACGCAAACGGCAAAGCCGGAGGCGAGGTCGAAAGACCGGGTTCTTTAACAACCAAACAACCGATAAGTGTGGGCGCTGGGTAGCGGACGCCGCTGTCTTCGGACAGTGTTGCTTCAAAAGTTATCAGTGCTCGCACAGCAAAACGTGACTGGATCTTCGGATCTGGTCAGTCAGTTTTCTGAGAGTGAGCGACCGCTCGAAAGAGCGAGGACCCGCGAGGGTCCACACAGAGATTGAACTGAAGAGTTTGATCCTGGCTCAGATTGAACGCTGGCGGCATGCCTTACACATGCAAGTCGAACGGCAGCACGGGCTTCGGCCTGGTGGCGAGTGGCGAACGGGTGAGTAATACATCGGAACGTGCCCTGTAGTGGGGGATAACTAGTCGAAAGATTAGCTAATACCGCATACGACCTGAGGGTGAAAGCGGGGGACCGCAAGGCCTCGCGCTACAGGAGCGGCCGATGTCTGATTAGCTAGTTGGTGGGGTAAGAGCCTACCAAGGCGACGATCAGTAGCTGGTCTGAGAGGACGATCAGCCACACTGGGACTGAGACACGGCCCAGACTCCTACGGGAGGCAGCAGTGGGGAATTTTGGACAATGGGGGCAACCCTGATCCAGCAATGCCGCGTGTGTGAAGAAGGCCTTCGGGTTGTAAAGCACTTTTGTCCGGAAAGAAATGGCCTGGGATAATACCCCGGGTCGATGACGGTACCGGAAGAATAAGCACCGGCTAACTACGTGCCAGCAGCCGCGGTAATACGTAGGGTGCGAGCGTTAATCGGAATTACTGGGCGTAAAGCGTGCGCAGGCGGTTTTGTAAGACAGGCGTGAAATCCCCGAGCTTAACTTGGGAATGGCGCTTGTGACTGCAAGGCTAGAGTATGTCAGAGGGGGGTAGAATTCCACGTGTAGCAGTGAAATGCGTAGAGATGTGGAGGAATACCGATGGCGAAGGCAGCCCCCTGGGACGTCACTGACGCTCATGCACGAAAGCGTGGGGAGCAAACAGGATTAGATACCCTGGTAGTCCACGCCCTAAACGATGTCAACTAGTTGTTGGGGATTCATTTCTTCAGTAACGTAGCTAACGCGTGAAGTTGACCGCCTGGGGAGTACGGTCGCAAGATTAAAACTCAAAGGAATTGACGGGGACCCGCACAAGCGGTGGATGATGTGGATTAATTCGATGCAACGCGAAAAACCTTACCTACCCTTGACATGCCACTAACGAAGCAGAGATGCATTAGGTGCCCGAAAGGGAAAGTGGACACAGGTGCTGCATGGCTGTCGTCAGCTCGTGTCGTGAGATGTTGGGTTAAGTCCCGCAACGAGCGCAACCCTTGTCTTTAGTTGCTACGCAAGAGCACTCTAGAGAGACTGCCGGTGACAAACCGGAGGAAGGTGGGGATGACGTCAAGTCCTCATGGCCCTTATGGGTAGGGCTTCACACGTCATACAATGGTGCGTACAGAGGGTTGCCAACCCGCGAGGGGGAGCTAATCCCAGAAAACGCATCGTAGTCCGGATCGTAGTCTGCAACTCGACTACGTGAAGCTGGAATCGCTAGTAATCGCGGATCAGCATGCCGCGGTGAATACGTTCCCGGGTCTTGTACACACCGCCCGTCACACCATGGGAGTGGGTTTTGCCAGAAGTAGTTAGCCTAACCGCAAGGAGGGCGATTACCACGGCAGGGTTCATGACTGGGGTGAAGTCGTAACAAGGTAGCCGTATCGGAAGGTGCGGCTGGATCACCTCCTTTCCAGAGGCTTGTGTCTCAAGCCTAGCGTTCACACTTATCGGTTTGTTTGCTGTTACAGCCAAGGGTCTGTAGCTCAGGTGGTTAGAGCACCGTCTTGATAAGGCGGGGGTCGTAGGTTCAAGTCCTACCAGACCCACCAAGTTATCCATGCGGGGGATTAGCTCAGCTGGGAGAGCACCTGCTTTGCAAGCAGGGGGTCGTCGGTTCGATCCCGTCATCCTCCACCATCGCTTCGATGGGCCTGGTACCTTGGATTGGTGGTCAAATGCAAGCGCTTAGCATTGAGCGTTTGCATTTGGCATTGCCAAGCGATCGCAAGATCGGCTGTTCTTTAACAATATGGGATGTAGTAAAGGTGTCGCGCGAGCGTTGATGAGACGCTGCAGTACCAACGCGATACCGGGTTGTGATTGTATCAACCAAAATGTATTTAAGTGATCGAAAGATGACTTGGAATACGGCACAAATGCGAGAACTCATCCTGTAGCGAGGTCTTCGAGCGATCGAGACACACTCGTTATAGGGTCAAGCGAACAAGTGCATGTGGTGGATGCCTTGGCGATCACAGGCGATGAAGGACGCGGTAGCCTGCGAAAAGCTTCGGGGAGCTGGCAAACAAGCTTTGATCCGGAGATGTCCGAATGGGGAAACCCGGCCCGTATGGGTCATCCCACACTGAATTCATAGGTGTGGGAAGCGAACGCGGCGAACTGAAACATCTAAGTAGCTGCAGGAACAGAAATCAACCGAGATTCCCAGAGTAGTGGCGAACGAAATGGGAACAGCCTTGTACTCTTTAGCAGCATTGTTAGCAGAACGGGATGGAAAGCCCGGCCCTAGCAGGTGATAGCCCTGTATGCGAAAACAGCGTTGTGGAACTAGGTGTACGACAAGTAGGGCGGGACACGTGAAATCCTGTCTGAAGATGGGGGGACCATCCTCCAAGGCTAAATACTCGTGATCGACCGATAGTGAACCAGTACCGTGAGGGAAAGGCGAAAAGAACCCCGGGAGGGGAGTGAAATAGATCCTGAAACCGCATGCATACAAACAGTCGGAGCCTGGCAACGGGTGACGGCGTACCTTTTGTATAATGGGTCAGCGACTTACATTCAGTGGCAAGCTTAACCGATTAGGGAAGGCGTAGCGAAAGCGAGTCCGAACAGGGCGTTGAGTCGCTGGGTGTAGACCCGAAACCAGATGATCTATCCATGGCCAGGTTGAAGGTGCGGTAACACGTACTGGAGGACCGAACCCACTAACGTTGAAAAGTTAGGGGATGAGCTGTGGATAGGGGTGAAAGGCTAAACAAATCTGGAAATAGCTGGTTCTCTCCGAAAACTATTTAGGTAGTGCCTCGTGTGTCACCTTCGGGGGTAGAGCACTGTCATGGTTGGGGGGTCTATTGCTGATTACCCCGCCATAGCAAACTCCGAATACCGAAGAGTGCAATCACGGGAGACAGACATCGGGTGCTAACGTCCGGTGTCAAGAGGGAAACAACCCAGACCGCCAGCTAAGGTCCCCAAGATTGGCTAAGTGGGAAACGAAGTGGGAAGGCTAAAACAGTCAGGAGGTTGGCTTAGAAGCAGCCACCCTTTAAAGAAAGCGTAATAGCTCACTGATCGAGTCGTCCTGCGCGGAAGATGTAACGGGGCTAAGCCAGTCACCGAAGCTGCGGACGCACGCAAGTGCGTGGTAGGAGAGCGTTCTGTAAGCCTGTGAAGGTGTCTTGTAAAGGATGCTGGAGGTATCAGAAGTGCGAATGCTGACATGAGTAGCGATAAAGGGGGTGAAAGGCCCCCTCGCCGTAAGCCCAAGGTTTCCTACGCAACGTTCATCGGCGTAGGGTGAGTCGGCCCCTAAGGCGAGGCAGAGATGCGTAGCTGATGGGAAGCAGGTTAATATTCCTGCACCGTCGTATGATGCGATGGGGGGACGGATCGCGGAAGGTTGTCCGGGTGTTGGAAGTCCCGGTCCCTGCATTGGAGAAGGCGCTCAGGCAAATCCGGGCGCGGAATTCAAGGATGTGGGGCGAGCGGCCTAGTGCTGCGAAGCAATTGGAAGTGGTTCCAAGAAAAGCCTCTAAGCTTCAGTCATACGAGACCGTACCGCAAACCGACACAGGTGGGCGAGATGAGTATTCTAAGGCGCTTGAGAGAACTCGGGAGAAGGAACTCGGCAAATTGGTACCGTAACTTCGGGATAAGGTACGCCCTGGTAGCTTGACTGGCCTGCGCCAGAAGGGTGACGGGGTTGCAATAAAATGGTGGCTGCGACTGTTTAATAAAAACACAGCACTCTGCAAACACGAAAGTGGACGTATAGGGTGTGACGCCTGCCCGGTGCCGGAAGATTAAATGATGGGGTGCAAGCTCTTGATTGAAGTCCCGGTAAACGGCGGCCGTAACTATAACGGTCCTAAGGTAGCGAAATTCCTTGTCGGGTAAGTTCCGACCTGCACGAATGGCGTAACGATGGCCACACTGTCTCCTCCCGAGACTCAGCGAAGTTGAAGTGTTTGTGATGATGCAATCTCCCCGCGGCTAGACGGAAAGACCCCATGAACCTTTACTGTAGCTTTGCATTGGACTTTGAACCGATCTGTGTAGGATAGGTGGGAGGCTTTGAAGCGTGGACGCTAGTTCACGTGGAGCCGTCCTTGAAATACCACCCTGGTTTGTTTGAGGTTCTAACCTTGGCCCGTGAATCCGGGTCGGGGACAGTGCATGGTAGGCAGTTTGACTGGGGCGGTCTCCTCCCAAAGTGTAACGGAGGAGTTCGAAGGTACGCTTGGTACGGTCGGACATCGTACCTAAAGTGCAATGGCAAAAGCGTGCTTAACTGCGAGACCGACAAGTCGAGCAGGTGCGAAAGCAGGACATAGTGATCCGGTGGTTCTGAATGGAAGGGCCATCGCTCAACGGATAAAAGGTACTCTGGGGATAACAGGCTGATACCGCCCAAGAGTTCATATCGACGGCGGTGTTTGGCACCTCGATGTCGGCTCATCTCATCCTGGGGCTGTAGCCGGTCCCAAGGGTATGGCTGTTCGCCATTTAAAGAGGTACGTGAGCTGGGTTTAAAACGTCGTGAGACAGTTTGGTCCCTATCTGCCGTGGGCGTTGGAATCTTGACGGGGGCTGCTCCTAGTACGAGAGGACCGGAGTGGACGTACCGCTGGTGTACCTGTTGTCTCGCCAGAGGCATCGCAGGGTAGCTATGTACGGAAGAGATAACCGCTGAAAGCATCTAAGCGGGAAACTCGCCTGAAGATGAGGATTCCCTGGAGGCTTGACCTCCTTGAAGGGTCGTTCGAGACCAGGACGTTGATAGGCTGGGTGTGGAAGCGCAGTAATGCGTTAAGCTAACCAGTACTAATTGCCCGTAAGGCTTGATCCTATAACCAGTGTGTTTTACCTGGTGTGTGTGATCGCGACTGTGCCGAAACAGTTGACACAAGACGCACAACCCCAACTACATCCCTATTCGCAGCGTTGGCCTCAACCCCAGCGTTGCAACCCCTTATGCCTGGTGACCATAGCGAGTTGGAACCACCCCTTCCCATCCCGAACAGGTCCGTGAAACGACTCCGCGCCGATGATAGTGCGGATTACCCGTGTGAAAGTAGGTCATCGCCAGGCTCTTATACCGCAGAACCCCAGCCCTAACAGGCTGGGGTTTTTGCTTTGGGGGCGTGCGCATCTCATGCTCCTTCCATGTGACCCTCTGGCCGTTGCCGGTCGTTGTTTTCGTGCTGCATGCCGGGTCGTCCAGCATTCCGGCGGCGCCGACCTTCTGCTATGTTCGACACCCAAGTGCCCACGCTCGGCACGAAGTCGTTTGCAACAGCGTTTTGCAGCAAGCAGTGAGCAATAGCCAGGCCTTCGCCCAGGAAGCAAGGCCGGTTTCGGGATTCGAGGGGTTACATGACGGCCAAGGTGTTTCGGCTGGTTTTCACCGGCGCCGCCGGCGCGCTGCTGCTGGCAGGATGCGCTTCCACTCCTCCAACTTCCGCGGTTCCCTCAGGCGATAAGGCCCCCACGGCCGCCAGTTCCGCGATCGATTGCCAGGCTTTCGCCAGGCGCATGTCCGCACACGCGGCGGCGCAGGCGGTAGCCGAAGCGCGCGCCGTGTCGTCGCACAATCCGCTGAGCGCCGCCAATACCCGCGCGGTCGAGGCGGAATCCGGTGAAGACGGTGAGCCCGACGACGCCGCACCGCCCCCGATCCTCGCCACGCTGCCGTTGTTCTCCGCCGCAGAGCGCCGCGATCAGCTGCCGATCGGCTGGCAGCCCTGGACCATCAACCGCAACAAGGTCCCCACCCGCTATTCGATGGCCGAGGTCGACCAGCGCGTGGTCGTTCATGCGCAGGCCGAAAGCTCGGCCTCCGGCCTCTACGTGCCGCTGCGCGACCGCGATGCCGGCATGCTGCGCTGGACCTGGAAGACCAGCGGCATCATCCGCAACGCCGACAACAGCCATGGCCCGCGCGAGGATTCGCCGCTGCGCCTTTTCGTCGCCTTCGATGGCGACAAGGGCGGCCTGCCGCTGAAAGACCAGTTGATGTACGAGATGGCCCGGCTTACCACCGGCCGCGAAATGCCTTACGCCACGCTGATGTACATCTGGGGCGGCAGGCGTGTGGAAGGTACCGTGCTGTCAAATCCCCATACCGACCGTGTGCGCATGATCGTGGTAGATAGCGGTATGAAGCACACCAATGAGTGGCGATGCCATGAACGCGACCTGCGCGCCGACTACCGCAAGGCGTTCGGGACGGACCCGGGCCGCGTCATTGCGGTCGGCATCATGACCGATACCGACAACACCAAGAGCAAGGCGGAATCCTGGTACGGGGATATCGCACTGGACTGATGGCCGGCGCGCTGACGCAAGCAAGCTCAACCGCCGATCGGCTCGGCCATGGCGAGCACCGCAAAGGACGCCAGCCAGTGCGTGGACACATACTGGCCCTCGACGGCCTGGGGCAGCGAAGCGTCGATATGGTCTGACCAGGCACGGATAGCCAGGGGCCGCAGTGGCTCGGGCAGCGCCGGTTCCAGCAAGCGCCAGCACCAGGCGCGCGACAGATTGAGCCCGTCCAGGTGCGAGGTCTTGGGATCGCTGCGATTGCCGACCTCGACCGGCGTCAGCCAGTTGGCCAGTTCCGCCTGTGGCGGCACGAACAGTTCCCACCATTCCGCGAAAGCGCTGCCGTCCATCACGGCGTGCATCAACACGGCCTCTGTCATGCCGCCCGACAGGAACTCGTCGCCGCCGGGTTCATAGCGCGCCGGATATTTCCGATCATGCGCGAACCAGCGGTGCGCGCGCCGCACGATGGCGCGGCGCAGGGCGAGATCCTGGTGAGTCCGTGCATAGGACAGCGCCATCACCAGTGCGAAAGCACTGTTGTAGTGAGTACCGGTGCGCACCGGGAAATCCGCCGCATCCAGGAAATCCGCCAGTTGCCGCGCCAGATGGGAGGCCAGCGGCGCGCACGCCGCAGCCCAGGCGGCCGCCTGCGCGTCCTGTTGCGACAAGGCAAGCAACTCCGCCTGCAGCTTCAGCATCCAGCCCCAACCGTAAGGGCGTTCGAAGTTCCGCGAACCAGGCCGATGGAAATAGTCCAGTTCGACCGCGATGCCCTGCGGCCGCAACTGCGCGTCCAGCGTTTCGCGGATGCGCGGCGCGTCCTCGAGGTCAGGGAACAGCGCCAGCATCCGCGCCAGCAGCCAGTGCATGTGCACGCTGGAGTGCCAGTCATAGCTGCCGCAGAACACAGGATGCCAGGTCGCCGGCTCCGCCACGTCGCCGGCGCCGGCCATCATGTGATCCACCTTGTACGGATAGCGGCGCAGGACATTGTCCATGGCCACGCGCGCAAAGCTGCGCGCCGTCTCGCGATCCAGCGCCGAGCGGCCCATCGCTGAAGCTCCCCCTGTTATTGTCGATGTGCTGCCGTCACGCAGGTGCCAGCCATTTCTCCACCAGCCGCACGAAGAAGGTCGCGCCGACCGGCAGCAGTTCGTCGTTGAAGTCGTAGCTCGGGTTGTGCAGCATGCAGGGCCCGATGCCGTGCCCGGACTCGCGGTGCGCGCCGTCGCCGTTGCCCAGGAACAGGTAGCAGCCGGGCTTGTGCTGCAGCATGAAGGAGAAGTCCTCGGCGCCCATGGTGGGCTCGACGTCGCTGTCCACGTTGGCCGCGCCGACCAGTTCGGCCGCCACCGTGGCGGCAAAGCCAGACTCGGCTTCGCTGTTGATCGTCGGCGGATAGTTGCGGTGGAATTCGTATTCGATGGTGCAATCGAACGCCGTCGCCACCGCGCGCGCGACCTCTTCCATGCGCCGCTCGATCAGGTCGAGCACCGGCACCGTGAACGTGCGCACCGTGCCGCCGATCCAGGCCTGGTCCGGCACGATATTGGTCGCGTCGCCGGCATGGAACTGCGTGACCGAGATCACCGCGGTGTCGATCGGACGCTTGTTGCGGGTGATGATGCCTTGCAGCGCCGACACGATCTGCGCGGCGGTAAAGACCGGGTCGTTGCCGTTGTGCGGCATCGCGGCATGCGCGCCCTTGCCGCGCACGACGATGCGGAACTCGTTGCTCGATGCCATCAGCGGGCCCGCGCGGGTGCCGAAGGCACCGACCGGCATGCCCGGCCAGTTGTGCAGGCCGAACACCGCGTCGCACGGAAAGCGTTCGAACAGCCCGTCGTTGATCATCTCGCGCGCACCGCCGCCGCCTTCCTCGGCCGGCTGGAAGATCAGGTGCACGGTGCCATCAAAGGGCTTGTGCTGCGCCAGGTAGCGCGCCGCGCCGAGCAGCATCGCGGTGTGGCCATCGTGGCCGCAGGCGTGCATCTTGCCGGCGTGCTGCGAGCGGTGGCCGAAGGTATTGGCTTCCTGCAGCGGCAGCGCGTCCATGTCGGCGCGCAGGCCGATGGTGCGCCCGCTGCTGCCGTTGCGGATCACGCCGACCAGGCCGGTGGTGCCCAGGCCACGATGGACTTCGATGCCCCACGATTCCAGGTTGCGCGCGACCACGTCGGCGGTGCGCTGTTCCTCGAAGCAGAGTTCCGGGTGGGCGTGGATGTCGCGTCGGATTGCCTGGATTTCGGCTTGCGCCTGCAGGATTTCGGGTATGAGCTTCATGATGCCGGAGTCTGGGGCGGAAGGGGCCTGTGCCATGGAGCGCAAGGCGTTGGATACCCCGATCATACGATGCCTGCCCGCAAAGCGCCAAAATGCGGCGAAACATGCGCCGCCGCCGTTTTGGCGCGGTGCAATATGCCACGCGGGTGGGTTTCCCCGCATTGCCGCGGCATGTGCACTGCTGGAACAGTTCATGCTTGAAGTGCCCGGCCGGCAAATCCGTTGCTTTGCGTTGCGCTATCGCACCAAAACGCAGCGCCACCGCGTGACCCGTGGTGTGCGCGCATTGCCGATCCTTACGTCTGCTTCACTTCCTACAGGGAGAATTGCGCGATGTCCCTTCGCACTTTCAAGAAGGCAATTGGTGTGGTCGCGGTGACCGGGGCCCTTGGCCTGGCATTCGCCGGCAACGCCCAGGCCGCGGACCTCAAACTGGCCATGAGTTCGCCGCCGACCTCGATGGATCCGCACTTCTACAACCTGTTCTCCAATATCAACGTGTCGGAGCACGTGTTCGACTCGCTGGTCAAGATGGACCCGGACAGCCGCATCATCCCGGGCCTGGCCGAGTCCTGGAAACTGGTCAACAACCTCACCTGGGAATTCAAGATCCGCAAGGGCGTGAAGTTCCACGACGGCTCCGAGCTGACTACCGAGGACGTGGTCTGGTCGCTGGACCGCCCGGCCACCATCCAGAACAGCCCGGGCAAGTTCGACGTCTACACCAAGGCGATCGTCAACAAGAAGGTGATCGACAAGTACACCATCCAGCTGACTACCAACCAGCCTTACCCGCTGATGCTGAACGACCTGACGTCGATCTTCATCGTGCAGAAGAAGGCCACGCAGGGGCTCAGTTCCGACGATTTCGCGCAGGGCAAGGGCATGATCGGCACCGGCCCCTTCAAGTTCGTCAGCTATGCGCGCGACGACCGGGTCGAACTGGTGCGCAACAACGACTACTGGGGCGCCAAGCCCGCCTGGGACAAGGCGACGCTGCGCTTTATCCCCAACCCGGCCACGCGCCTGGCGGCGCTGCTGTCGGGCGACGTGCAGGCGATCGAGAACGTGCCCACGCCTGACCTGCCTAAGGTGCGGCAGGATCCCAAGCTGTCGTTCTTCTCCAAGATCTCGCACCGCGTGATCTACGTGTTCTTCGATGCCAAGCGCGACAAGTCGCCTTACGTCACCACCAAGGAAGGCGCGCCGATGGACAAGAACCCGCTGAAGGACGCGCGCGTGCGCAACGCCATCAGCATGGCCATCAACCGGCAGGGCATCAAGGACCGGCTGATGGAAGGCCTGTCCGAGCCGACCAACAACCTGGTGCCGCCCACGCTGTTCGGCTACAACCCCAACCTGAAGACCGTAAAGTACGACCCCGAGGGCGCCAAGAAGCTGCTGGCCGAGGCGGGCTACCCCAACGGCTTCGGCGTGACGCTGCATACGCCCAACAATCGCTACGTCAACGACGAGAAGATCGCGCAGACCATCGCCCAGAACCTGACCCGCATCGGCATCGCCACCAAGGTGGAAGGCATGCCGATGGCGACGTACTCGTCCAAGGGCATCAAGCATGAATGGTCGTTCGGCCTGCTCGGCTGGGGCGCGCAGACCGGCGAGGTCAGCTCGCCGCTGCGCGCGCTGCTGGCGTGCGAGGACAGCAAGAAGGGCTTCGGCACCACCAACTGGGGCGAGTACTGCAATCCCAAGATGGATGTGGTGCTGGAGAAGGCGCTGTCCACCGTGGACGATGGCGAGCGCTCCAAGCTGCTGCAAGAAGCCACCGCGATCGCGATCAACGATGGCGGTATCATCCCGATCCACCAGCAGGTGACCACCTGGGCCACGCAGAAGGGCATCGTCTACGTGCCGCGTACCGACGAGCGCACCTACGCGCATAACTTCAAGCCCCAGTAAGCGCCACCAAGAAGCGCTTACATGAACCGCGGCCTGCGGATTGCCTGCTGGCCGAGTTAGCGGTGCCGCGTACGGCTGCCGCGCCGCCCCCCGGGAGCGTTTTTGCGCTTCCCGGCGGTGGCGCGCATTTGCGCGCGAAAGGATAGTGGTTCCAACATGCTGGTCTTTATCATCCGGCGCCTGATGCAGAGCGTGGTCGTGCTCTTCGTCATGTCGCTGCTGGTTTTCCTCGGCGTCTTTGCCATCGGCAATCCCGTCGACATCCTGATCAACCCGCAGGCCGACCAGGAGGACATCAAGCGCACCATCGCGGCGCTGGGCCTGGACAAGCCGCTGTGGGAGCAATACTGGGTGTTCCTGCAAAACGCGCTGCAAGGCAACTTGGGGACCTCGTTCGCGCACGGCACGCCGGCGCTCAAGCTCATCTTCGAGCGCATGCCTGCCACCATGGAACTGGCCATCTGCGCCATCACGCTGGCCATCGTGCTGGGCATCCCGCTCGGCCTGTGGGCGGGGCTGCGGCCCAACGGCGTGGCCGGCAAGTCGATCATGACGGTGTCGATCCTGGGCTTCTCGCTGCCCACCTTCTGGGTCGGGCTGATGCTGATCATGGTGTTCGCGGTGCAGCTCGGCTGGCTGCCGTCCAACGGGCGCGGCGAGACCGTGCGCGTGCTCGGCATCCCGCTCAGCTTCCTGACCGTCGACGGCATCCGCCACCTGATCCTGCCGGCAGTGACGCTGTCGCTGCTGAATATCGCCATGGTGATCCGGCTCACGCGCGCCGGCACGCAGGAGGCGATGCTGCAGGACTACGTCAAGTTCGCGCGCGCCAAGGGCTTGTCGAACACCCGCATCGTCGGCGTGCACGTGCTGAAGAACATCCTGATCCCGATCGTCACCGTGATCGCGCTGCAGTTCGGCTCGATCATCGCCTTTGCGATCGTGACCGAATCGATCTTTGCCTGGCCCGGCATGGGCAAGCTGATCATCGACTCGATCCAGTTGCTCGACCGGCCGGTGATCGTCGCCTACCTGATGGTGATCGTAACGCTGTTTATCCTGATCAACCTGGCGGTGGACATCGTCTACAGCATGCTCGATCCGCGCGTGCGCATTGCCGACAACAAGGGCTGAGCCATGACTGCCGTATCCGTGGAACAAGAGGGCAAAACGCCGAAGGACGCGCCGGGGCTGCCCGGCGCACCCGCCGCGGCGCGTGAGCAAACGCCGTGGCGGCGCTTTGCGGCGGAGTTCTTCTCCAGCAAGATCGCCGTGGCCGGGCTGGTGACGCTGATCACGATCATCCTGATCGCGATCCTGGCCCCGTGGCTGGCACCGCAAAACCCATATGACCTGGCCACGCTGGACGTGCTCGACGCGCGCCTGGCACCGGGCGAGAAAGCCGGCGATGGCATGACCTTCCTGCTGGGCTCGGACGAGCAGGGCCGCGACATCCTGTCGGCGGTGATGTACGGCCTGCGCATCAGCATCGGCGTGGGCGTGGTCAGCACCGTGATCGCGCTGCTGCTGGGCGCCACGCTCGGCCTGCTGGCCGGTTTCCTGGGCGGGCGCACCGAGGCCTTCATCATGCGCGTGGCCGACCTGCAGCTGTCGTTCCCGCCGATCCTGCTGGCGCTGATCCTGCTGGCGTTCCTGCGCCCGGGGCTGGGCAATATCGTGATCGCGCTGGTGGCGGTGCAGTGGGCCTACTACGCGCGCACCACGCGCAGCGCGGCGCTGGTGGAGCGGCGCAAGGAATATATCGAGGCGGCCACCTGCCTGGGCCTGCCGCCGATGCGCATCATGTTCCGCCACCTGCTGCCCAACTGCCTGCCGCCGCTGATCGTGATCGCGGCGCTGCAGGTGGCCTCGGCGATCACGCTGGAGGCGACGCTGTCCTTCCTCGGGCTGGGCGTGCCGGTCACCGAGCCCTCGCTGGGCTCGCTGATCTCCAACGGCCAGCAGTACATGCTGTCGGGCAAATACTGGATCAGCTTCTTCCCGGGCATCGCGCTGGTGGTCACCATCGTGGCGATGAACCTGGTGGCCGACCAGTTGCGCGATGTCCTCAACCCGCGTCTGCAGACGCAATAACGGACGCAAACACGGGGAGCGGAACATGGCACAACCGACGCTGGTGGTCGAACACCTGAAAACGCATTTCTACACGCGCGGCGGCATTGCCAAGGCCGTCGACGACGTTTCCTTCTCCGTGGGCCGCGGCGAGATCATGGGGCTGGTGGGCGAGTCCGGCTCGGGTAAGTCCATGACCGGCTATTCAATCATGGGACTGATCGACCCGCCCGGCAAGATCGTCGACGGCCGCATCGCACTGACCAGCCGCGACGGCGTCACGCGCGACCTGCGCGCGCTGACGCCCGCGCAGCAGCGCGACGTGCGCGGCAACCGCATCGCGATGATCTTCCAGGACCCGATGATGACGCTGAACCCGGTCCTGCGCATCGACACGCAGATGATCGAGGCGGTGCTGGCGCACGAGAACGTGGGCAAGGCGGTGGCGCGCGAGCGCGCGCGCAACGCGCTGGCGCGGGTCGGTATCCCGTCGCCGGACGAGCGCCTGCAGGCCTACCCACACCAGTTCTCGGGCGGCATGCGCCAGCGCGTGGCGATCGCCATCGCGCTGTTGAACAAGCCCGACCTGATCATTGCCGACGAGCCCACCACCGCGCTGGATGTCACCATCCAGGGCCAGATCCTGTACGAGATGCAGACACTGTGCCGCGAGTCGGGTACCGCGCTGATCTGGATCACCCACGACTTGTCGGTGGTGGCGGGGCTGGCCGATACGGTCTGCGTGATGTACGCCGGCAAGATCGTCGAGGCGGGCGACGTGCGCCAGGTGCTGGAGCATCCCGAGCACCCGTACACGCACGGCCTGATCGGCTCGGCGCCCTCGCGCAATCCGCGCGGCACTCCGCTGCGGCAGATCCCGGGCATGACGCCGTCGCTGCTTAACCTGCCCGGTGGCTGTTCGTTCCGCGAGCGCTGCCCGTACGCGACTGCCGCCTGCAAGATCGAGCCGCCGCTGGAAAACGCTGCCGACGGCCGCCGCCTGCGCTGCTTCCATCCGGTGCTGGCCAACCAGGAGGCGGCATGAGCGCAACCGAACTGCAATCCCGACCGATGACGAACACGGTCGCTGACGATGGGGGCACGCCAGCTGCGCCGATCCTGGAGTTGCGCGGCGTGTCCAAGCGCTTCGTCAAGTCTCTCGATGTCGCGGCGCGCATCGCCAACCTGTTCGGCGCCCATGCGCACGAAGAGGTGGTGCATGCGGTCGACCGCGTCGACCTGAGCATCCGTGCCGGCGAGGTGGTCGGCTTGGTTGGCGAGTCCGGCTGCGGCAAGTCCACGCTGGGCCGCATGGCCGTGGGCCTGCACACGCTGACCGAAGGCGAGCGCTTCTGGCGGGGCACCAACCTTGACCACCTGCCGCCGGACAAGCGCCGCGAGAAGCAACTCGCGATCCAGATGATCTTCCAGGATCCGTACGCCTCGCTCAATCCGCGGCTGCGCGTGCTCGATATCGTCGGCGAGGCGCCGGTGGTGCATGGCATGGTCGAGCGCGGCGGGCAGAAGGCCTATGTCGAAGACATGCTGGTTCGCGTGGGCATGGACCCGACCGTGCTGCGGCGCTTCCCGCACCAGTTCTCCGGCGGGCAGCGCGCGCGCATCGGCATTGCGCGGGCGCTGGCGGTAAAGCCGGAATTCCTGGTATGCGATGAGTCGGTGGCGGCGCTGGATGTGTCGATCCAGGCCCAGGTACTGAACCTGTTCATGCGGCTGCGTGAAGAGCTGAACCTGACCTACCTGTTCATCAGCCATGACCTGGGCGTGGTCAAGCACATCAGCGACCGCGTGGTGATCATGTACCTGGGGCGGGTGGTGGAGTCGGCGCCGACCGAGGATGTCTTTGCCGCGCCAAACCATCCGTATACGCAGGCACTGCTGGCCGAGGCGCCCAAGCTGGAGGTCGCCAAGAAAACCTACGTGGCGATCCGCGGCGAGATCCCGTCGCCGCTGAATCCGCCGCCGGGGTGCCACTTCCACCCGCGTTGCCCTTATGCGATGCCGCGTTGCCGGGAGGAGCAGCCGATGTTGAAGGAGATTGCGCCGTTGCGGTTTTCGGCGTGTCACCTGAATGACATGAAGTAGGGGCGGTGGTCAGCGATCCCAAAACGGTAAGGGGGCCCTCGGGCCCCCTTTGCGTTGGCGATGCAGCTGCGCCTCAGCGGATCACCTGCCCCTTCGAATTAATAATCGTCATCTCCACGAACTTCGACCCCACGTGGTTCTCCGGCGTGAAGTTGACGATAAACCCGCCCAGGTCATGGCTGCGCATCGATTCCAGCGCCGTCACCAGCTTTTCGCGCGTCAGGTCCTTCCCAGCGCGGCGCAAGCCTTCGGTAAAAGCCTTGGCGGCGACGAAGCCCTCGATACTGGCGTAGTCGAACTCATTGGGCCGGCCGGCGGCCTGCAGCAGCCGCAGGTATTCGCGCACCACCGGCAGCGTGGCGTTGCCCGGATGCGGCATCACCTGCGAGATGATCACGCCGCTGCCCTTGGCGCCGACCTCGTTGGCCAGCGCCTGCGTGCCAACGAACGAGACGTTGTAAAACTGGCCGTTGTAGCCGCGGCGCAGCGCTTCCTTGACGAAAGAGCCCGCCGTGCGATACGCGCTGATCATCACGATGGCGTCCGGCGTCGCCTTGATCACGCCCTGCATGGCGTCGCCGATCTCCATCGTATTGCGCACCACGGCCTCGCGCGCAACCAGCTGCACGCCGCTGTCGGCCGCTGGCTTTAGCGCGCGCTCGAGCTCCTCGAGCTCGGCCTTGCCATAGGCATCATCGTTGTAGACCACGGCCACGCGTTTCAGGCCGGTGGTCTGGATCTGGCGCAGGATCGCCGTGGCCTCGTCGTTGTAGCCGGCGCGGACGTGGAAGACGTAGCGGTTGCGCGGCTCGCGCACCGAGCGTGCGCCGGTGTACGGGCCAAAGAACGGCACCTTCGCCTGGATCGCCAGCGGCAGCGCGGCCTGGCTGGTGGGCGTGCCGACGTAGCCGAACAGGGCGAAGACGCGGTCTTCCTCGATCAGTTTCCTGGTGTTCTTGGCGGCCGGCTCGGGCTCATAGTAGTCGTCCAGCGCCTCGATGCGGATCTTGCGGCCGTAGATGCCGCCCTGCTGGTTGATGTGATCGAAATACAGCCGCGCGCCCGCGTTCATCTGCTTGCCGAGCGAGGCAGCGGGCCCGGTCAGCGCGGCGGATTGTCCCAGCAGGATGGTGTCGGCGGTGACGCCGATTTCAGAAGTGGCGGCAGCGCCGGCCGCATTGGATGCGATGGCAGCGCCGCTAGCGCCCACCATGCCGCCCGCGCCGATGGCGCACGCCACCAGCAGGCCGGCAAGCCGGCCGTTGACCCCGGATCGGAAAGACATAAACCCCCGCGAAATTGTGGTTCGGTTACCCGTGTTACCCGTTCGCCGCTGTTGGCCGGTCTGCGCCGGCGTGGTGCGGCAGGGCGCGCCGGCGGTACTGTGCCGGCGGCGCGCCGGCACATCATAATCGAATACAATCGGACCGAGATACTCCCCGCCATCGCCCCGCACGGACGGGGACGCGCCGCCCCGCCGGCGCGGCGCAAGCCCCCCCTGCCAGGCGGGCCTGCGCCAGTCCCACCTGTTCCGTACAATCGAACAAAAATCACCGACCGCCCGCCCGGAGACCCCATGGCTTCCCGCATCGTCCGCGCCGCCTGCCCGCATGACTGCCCCGACACCTGTGCCTTGCTCGTCACCGTCGAGGACGGCCGCGCCACCAAGGTGGCGGGCGATCCCGACCATCCCGGCACCCAGGGCGTGCTGTGCACCAAGGTGTCGCGCTATGCCGAGCGCACCTACCACCCGGACCGCCTGCTGACGCCGATGAAGCGCGTCGGCAAGAAGGGTGAGGGGAAATTCGCCCCGATCTCCTGGGACGAGGCGCTCGACACCATCGCCAACCGCCTGCAGGGTATCGCCACGCGTGATCCGCAGGCCATCGTGCCATACAGCTACGCCGGCACCATGGGACTGGTGCAGGGCGAAAGCATGGCCGCGCGCTTCTTCCACAAGCTGGGCGCGTCGCGGCTGGATCGCACTATCTGCGCCAACGCCGGCGCCACCGCGTTGCGCTATACCTACGGCGCCAGCGTTGGCATGGACATGGAGCATGTGGTCGATGCGAAGCTGGTGATCATCTGGGGCGGCAACCCGATCGCCTCCAACCTGCACTTCTGGACACGCGCGCAAGAGGCCAAGCGGCGCGGCGCCACGCTGGTGGCGATCGACCCGTACCGCTCGCTGACCGCCGAGAAGTGCCACCGCCATATCGCGCTGATGCCAGGCACCGACGGCGCGCTGGCGCTGGCGATGATCCACGTGCTGATCCGCGATGACCTGCTCGACCATAACTACATCGAACGCCACACCGTGGGCTTCGAGGCGCTGCGCGAGCGCGCGCAGGCCTTCACCCCGGCGCGTGCGGCCGAGATCTGCGGCATTCCCGTGGAGGATATCGAGTGGCTCGCAGGCCTCTACGGCCAACTGGCCGTGCGCGAGCGCCAGCCGGTGGCGATCCGCCTGAACTACGGCATGCAGCGCGTGCACGGCGGCGGGCAGGCGGTGCGCGCGGTGGCGTGCCTGCCGTCGCTGGTGGGTGCATGGCGCCAGGCCGCGGGCGGGCTGCAGTTGTCGACCTCGGGTTTCTTCCCGGTCAACGAAGCGGCACTGCAACGCCCGGACCTGTTGCCGGGGTGGCCCAAGACGCTGCCGCGCATCGTCAACATGAGCACCATCGGCGATGCGCTGCTCGACCCGGGCACCGACGGCGCGCCGCGCATCGAGGCGGTGGTGGTCTACAACAGCAACCCGGTCGCCGTCGCGCCCGAATCCGGCAAGGTGGCCGAAGGCTTCGCCCGCGAAGACCTGTTCACGGTGGTGCTGGAGCACTTCCGCACCGACACCGCCGACTACGCCGACATCCTGCTCCCGGCCACCACGCAGCTCGAGCATACCGACGTGCACAAGGCCTACGGCCACACCTATTTCCTGGCCAACAATGCCGCGATCTCGCCGGTGGGCGAGGCGCTCCCCAACACCGAGATCTTCCGCCGCCTGGCGCAGCGCATGGGCTTCAATGACCCGTGCTTCGCCGACAGCGACGAGGACATCGCCGCGCAAGCGATCATCCCGGGCGATGCGCGTGCCGCCGGCATAACGTGGGAATCGCTGAAGGCGCAGGGCTGGCAGAAGCTGGCGCTGCCGGCGGCGCCGTTCGCCGAGGGCGGCTTTCCCACGGCGTCGGGCAAGTGCCAGTTCTATTCGGAGCCGATGCTGGACGACGGTCTCGACCCGCTGCCCGACTACGTGCCGCAGTACGAAGCGCCGTCGACCGCGCCCGACCTGGCCGCGCGCTACCCGCTGGCGATGATCTCGCCGCCGGCGCGCAACTTCCTCAACAGCTCCTTCGTCAACGTCGACAGTCTGCGCGCCACCGAAGGCGAGCCGCACCTGGACATCCACCCGGCCGACGCCGCCGAGCGCGGCATCGTGCACGGCGCCATGGTGCGCGCATTCAATGACCGCGGCAGCATGGTGGCGCGCGCCCGCGTCACCGACCGCGCCCGGCGCGGGCTGGTGGTGGGGCTGTCGATCTGGTGGAAGAAGCTCGCCTCGGACGGCAAGAACGCCAACGAGCTGACCAGCCAGCGCCTGACCGACCTGGGCCGCGCGCCGGTGTTCTATGACTGCCTGGTGCAGGTGGAGGCCTGCCCGGAACCGACCCCAATCCAGGCATGAAGCAGCGGCCCGGCCGCCGGCGCGGGGCGGTACTCCTGGCGGCGACGGGCCTGGTGGCACTGGCCCTGCTGACGGCCGGGTGCGAGACCGTGGGCTATTACGCGCAGTCGATCGGCGGCCATCTGGGCGTGATGGCGCAGGCGCAGCCGCTGACCGACGCCATCGCCAGCGCGCGCGACGCCAACGACGCGCGCCTGGCGCAGCGGCTGGCCCTGGCGGGCCGCATCCGCGACTATGCCTCGCGCGAACTGAAGCTGCCCGACAACGGCAGCTACCGCCGCTACGCCAACCTGCATCGGCCGTATGTGGTGTGGAGCGTATTCGCCACGCCCGAGCTGTCGATGGACCTGCACAAGTGGTGTTTCCCCATCGTCGGCTGCATCAGCTACCGCGGCTACTACGCGCAGTCCGATGCCGAGCAGTACGCACAAAGCCTGCGCCGCGACGGGTATGAGGCCTATGTGGCCGGCATCCCCGCGTATTCGACGCTCGGCTATTTCGACGACCCGCTGCTCAATACCTTCGTCTACCTGCCCGAAGGCGAACTGGCGCGGCTGATCTTCCATGAGCTGGCGCACCAGGTGGTCTACGTGCGCAACGACACCGCCTTCAACGAGTCCTTTGCCACCGCGGTGGAAGGCGCCGGCGTGGAGCGCTGGCTGGCCGAGGATGCCTCCGAGGACGCGCGCGCCAGCTATCGCCAGTACGACGCCCGGCGCCAGCAGTTCCGTGCGCTGCTGCTGGCCACCCGCGACCGGTTGGCGGCGCTTTACCTGACACCGCTGGACGAGAACGCCAAGCGCGAGGGCAAGGCGGCGATCTTTGCCGACCTGCGCGCGCAGTACGCGCGGCTGAAGACGGAGTGGGGCGGCTACACCGGCTACGACCGCTGGTTCGACCAGCCGCTGACCAACGCGCACCTGGCGGCGGTGGCGACATACCAGCAGTGGGTGCCGGCCTTTACGGCGCTGCTGGCGCAGTGCGACGGCGACTGGCGCCGCTTCTATATGGAGGCGGGGCGCATCGGCGCGCTGCCCGCCGCCGAGCGCGAGGCCGCGCTGCAGCGGCTGGCCCCGCCGGCCACGCGCGTCGATACGCTGACCGCTAGCGGCAAGGCGGCTGAAGCCGACTAGCCGCCTGGCTCAGGCGCCGACCGGTCGCTTCATCCGGCATGCCGACGGCAGGTCCAGCGCCTTGGCCGGCGTGGTGCTGTCGAGGCGGAAGCCGTACTGCGTGCCTTCCGCGCCCACCTTCACCGTCTTGCCATCAACCGGCGCCACCGTCGACACCACCTGCGGCAGCAGCAACTGGTGATCGCTCTTGCGCATCACCACCTCGCCCAGCGCGGTGCGGGTCTGCAGGCCCTCCAGCGCCAGCGCGACCTTGGTGGGATCGTCCGTGCCGGCGCGGCGCATCGCCTCGCTGACCATCTGCACCGACACCAGCACGCGCGGCGCAAAGTACTCGCCCGCGGCGGTCTGCTTCACGCGCGCGGCCAGTGGCGCCAGCACCGCGTCATCGCCATTGGGCAGCCATTCCGAGACCCAGGTAAGCCGCCCGGTCTTCGCCTGCGACACCGCCAGTACCGTGCCCGGCGCGCCGCCGCCGCTGTGGTTCAGGTAGCGCACGTCATAGCCCATATCGCCGGCAGCCTTGATCAGCAGGCTCAGGTCCTGACCCCAGTTGCCGGTGACCACGGTATCGGCACCGCTCGCCTTGACCTTGCCGATATAGGGCGCGAAGTCCTTCACCTTGCCCAGCGGATGCAGCGTCTCGCCGACGATCCTGGTGTCGGGGCGCGCGTTGGTGATCATCTGCTGGCCGAGCGCCGCCCACACGCGGCCGTGCGCATAATCCTGGTTCAGCAGGTAGAGCTTGTGGATGTCCTTTTGCTCGCGCGCGAAGTCCGCCAGCGCGCGCATCTTCATCGTGGTATTGGCCTCGGTGGCGAAGTGCCAGAAGCTGCAGCGCGCGCCGGTCAGGTCCGGGTCGATCGAGGCGTAATTGACGATCAGGATGCGCTTGTCGGGGTTGCGCTCGTTGTGACGGGTAGCGGCCTCGACCAGTGCCGTCACCACCGATGAGCCCGAGCCGCCGGTGAACACGATCTTCGCGCCGGCATCGATCGCGCTTTGCAGCGCCGACAGGCTGTCCTGCGCCGAGAGCTTGTTGTCGTAGCTGATCAGCTCGTACTTGCGCCCCAGCACGCCGCCCTGCGCGTTGGCGTCGTCGAGCGCGAACTTCAGGTTGGCCTGGAAGATCTCGCCGACGTTGGCCAGCGGCCCCGAGAGCTGGTCGATAAAGGCGACCTTGATCGGCGCGCTGGTGGCCTGCGCCGATGCCGCGGCAGGTGCGAGGGCAATCAGTGCGGCAGTCGCGAGCGTGGCCAGCGGACGAACCTTGCGGGCCTTGCCGGGTTTGGCGCGTGCGGGCAGGGCAGTGGCGGTGCTGTGCATCAGGTGTCTCCTCCTGTGTCGGATGCTGGGTCGAATGGTCAAGCCCGGGCGGCGTCGTGCGCGCCGCTTACCAGGTGTCGATGAAGCGTCGCTGCGATTCCTGCCGGCGGCCGACGCTGCCGGGCGGTACCGAGGCCAGCCCGCGCAGTAGCCAGCGGCGCGTGTCGGCCGGGTCGATCACGGCGTCGATCTCCAGGTGGCTCGCCATGTTGAGCGCGCGACCGCGCTGGTAGGCGGCATCGACCATGCGCGCGAACAGTGCCTCGCGCTCGTCGGGATCGGCCACCGCTTCGAGTTCCTTGCGGAAGCCGAGCCGGATCGAGCCTTCGATGCCCATCGCGCCAAACTCGCCGCTGGGCCACGCCGCAGTGAAGAAGGGCGCGGCGAAGCTGCCGCCGGCCATCGCCTGCGCGCCCAGCCCGTAGCCCTTGCGCAGTACCACCGTGAAGAACGGCACGCGCAGCGCGCCGGCGGTGACGAACAGGCGCGACACATGCCGCACCGTTGCGGTCTTCTCCGCCTGCGGCCCGACCATAAAGCCAGGGGTGTCGCACAGAGACACGATCGGCAGCCCGTGCGCATCGCACAACTGCATGAAGCGCGCGGCCTTGTCGGCGGCGGCGCTGTCGATGGCGCCGCCGAGGTGGCGCGGGTTGTTGGCGATACAGCCGAAGGCGCGGCCATCGATGCGGATCAGAGCGGTGATGATGCCGGTGCCGAACGCCGCGCGCAGCTCCAGCACCGATCCGGTATCGGCCAGCGCCGCCATCACTGCGCGCATGTCGTAGCTGCGCAGGCGGTTCTCGGGAATGGCGTGGCGCAGGTGGCGCGGGTCTTCCGAATGCCAGTCCTTCGCATCGCCCTGGAAGTAGGAGAGGTAGCGCTGCGCGGCGTCGACCGCCGCCTGTTCGTCGTCGACCAGCACGTCGATCACGCCGTTGGGTCCCTGCACGCTGGCCGGTCCCACTTCCTCAGGCGCGTAGGCGCCCAGCCCACCGCCTTCGATCATCGCCGGGCCGCCCATGCCGATGGTGGCGCTGCGCGTGGCGATGATGACATCGGCACAGCCCAGCAGCGCAGCGTTGCCGGCAAAGCAGCGGCCCGACACGATGCCCACCAGCGGCACCTGGCCCGACAGCCGCGCGAACTGGATAAACGAGGTGCAGTCCAGCCCGGCCACCACCGGCATGTCGGTATCGCCGGGCCGGCCGCCGCCGCCTTCGGCAAACAGCACCACCGGCACCTGCCACTGGCGCGCCAGCGCCAGCATGCGGTCCAGCTTCTTGTGGCCGTAGAAGCCCTGCGTGCCGGCCAGCACGGTGTAATCGTAGGCCAGCACCATGCAGCGCGTGTCCTCGCCCGGGAAGCGCGCCGCGTTGACGGTGCCGATGCCGGTGACGATGCCGTCGGCGGGCGTCGCGCGGACCAGGTCGTCGACGCTGCGGCGCTGCCGTTGCGCGGCGATGGCGAGCGCGCCGTATTCGATGAAGGAGCCGGCGTCGCACAGCTGCGCGATATTCTCGCGCGCGGTGCGGCCGCCCTGGGCGCGCCGCTTGGCCACCGCCTGCGCCCGCGCGGCGTCATGGCCGAGCGCATGGCGTTCCAGCGTCTCGCGCAGGTCGGCGCGGATATGGTCGAGGTCGGCCGCGGCGGTGGCTTCCGTGGCATGGCCGGCGTCGCCGCCGGGGGCCAGCACCACCACTGGAGCGCCGGCGCGCAGCGTCGTACCGGCCGCGGCCAGCACGCGCAGCACCGTGCCGGCGGCGGGCGCTTCCAGCGGATGCTCCATCTTCATCGCCTCGATGATGGCCAGCGGCTGGCCGCGCCGCACCGCGTCGCCTTCGCGCACGTGGAGGGCGGCGAGTGCGCCGTCCATTGGCGCGGCCACGGCGACGGCGTCGTCGGGGATGTCGGCCAGCGCGTTGTCGTCGTCGATTTGCGTATCGGCGGCGAGCGTCGGGGGCGCGTGCAGCGCCGGGTGGTCGCCGTCGGCGCCGGCCAGTGCGGCCAGCGTTGTGTCGAGGTACTGCGTATGCACCGCGTTGCGGCGCACATCGTCCAGCTGCAGCAGGTCCTGCAGCAGGCGGCGGTTGGTGTCGATGCCTTCGATGCGGAACTCGCACAGCGCGCGGTAGGCGATCGCCAGCGCGCGCGCATAGTCGCCGCCGGGCTCGTGCACGATCAGCTTGGCCAGCAGCGAGTCGAAGCGCGGGTTGGCCGTCATGCCGGCAAAGCCGGCGCTGTCCACGCGCACGCCAGGACCGTTGGGCGGCTCGAACGCTGTCAGCGTACCGCTGGCGGGGCGCAGCTGACCGTGCGCATCGAGGTGTTCGGCATTGATGCGCAGTTGCACGGCGACGCCGCGCGGGGCGGGCGCCTGCTCCAGCCCCAGGTCGGCCAGGCTGGCGCCGGCGGCGATCGCCAACTGGGTCTGGACCAGGTCGACGCCGGTCACCATCTCGGTCACCGTGTGCTCGACCTGCAAGCGCGGATTGGCTTCCATGAACCAGCACGACGGTTCGGCGCCGCCGCTGTCCTCCACCAGGAACTCGAACGTACCCAGGCCGCGATAGGCCGCGGCGCGCGCCAGCGTGGCGGCGGCTTCGGCCAAGCGCGCACGCAGCGCATGGTTGAGCGACGGGCTGGGCGCGACCTCGACCAGCTTCTGGTGGCGCCGCTGCAGGCTGCATTCGCGCTCGCCCAGCGTCAGCACGCGCCCGTCGGCGTCGGCGATCACCTGGATCTCGATATGGCGGGGCGCGTTGACGATGCGCTCTACATAGATGGCCCCATTGCCGAATGCGGCCTTCGCCTCGGAAACGCAGCGCGCATAGGCTTCGTCGATCTCATTCGCGTGGCGCACCGCGCGCATGCCCCGCCCGCCGCCACCGGCGAGCGCCTTGATCATCATGCCGGCGCGGTCCTGCAGGCTGCTGAAGAAGGCATGCGCCTGCGCCAGCGTGGTCGGGCCGGTGCTGCCGGGCACGACCGGCACGCCATGCTCGCGCGCCAGCGCACGGGCCCGCGCCTTGTCGCCGAACAGGCGCAGCACGTCGGGCGCCGGGCCGGCGAAGACCAGTCCGGCGTCGAGGCAGGACTGCGCGAAGTCGGCGTTCTCCGACAAGAAGCCGTAGCCCGGGTGCACCATGCCGCAGCCGGCGCGGCGCGCGGCGTCGACCATGGCATCGATGTCGAGATAGGCGCGCGGGCCGGTGCCGGGCAGCGCGATGGCTGCGTCGGCCTTGCGCACATGCAGCGCGTCGCGGTCGTCCTCGCTGTAGACGGCAACAGTGGGCATGCCCATTGCAGCTGCGGCACGGGCGATGCGAATGGCGATTTCGCCGCGATTGGCGATCAGGAGTTTGTCGAGCGTCATGATGCAGAGGCGTTGGCCGAAGGCTTGGTTTGCTCCCCTCTCCCGCTTGCGGGAGAGGGGCCGGGGGAGAGGGCAGGCGAGTCGCAGGCAGACGTCGTCAGTCAGCCTGCTCAGCCAACGCCACCAGATCCTGCTTGCGCACCTTCCCCGTAGCCGTCAGCGGCAGCGCCTCGACGATGCGCACCTCCGGCACCTTGTAGACCGCCATGCTGGCGCGGCACCACGCCGCAAGGCCGGCTTCGTCGACCGAGCCCGCGGCCTCGGGTTTGAGCATGATGAAAGCCACCGGCACCTGCCCGCGGTCCTCATCGCTGCGCCCGACCACGGCCGAGCCCAGGATCGCCGGATGCTGGCCGAACATGGCCTCGATCTCGGCCGGGAATACGCTCATGCCGTTGACCTTGAGCATCTCCTTGCGGCGCCCGAGGTAGTGGATGTAGCCGTGCTCGTCGATCAGCCCGATATCGCCGGTATGGAACCAGCCGTCGCGCATCGATTCGCGCGTGGCATCGGGTTTGTTCCAGTAGCCCTTGAGCAGGGTCGGCGTGCGCACGCACAGCTCGCCCTCGCTGCCCGGCGGCAGCAGCGCGCCGGTGCCGAAGTCGCAAACCTTGAACTCGGTACCCGGCACCGGCAGGCCGACGAAGACCGGCTGCGCGCGCAGGTCCATGTCGTCGTCCTGCATGCCGTAGGTGAAGGTGTTGCAGGTCTGGGTCTCGGTCATGCCCCAGGCGCTTTCGGCGATGGTCGAGCCGGTCAGCGCCTGCCAGCGGCGGCGGTAGTCCAGGTTCAGCTTCTTGACGAAGGACGACACGCCGACATGGCGCAGCGAGCGCAGGTCGTATTCGCCCACGCGCGGGTGTTCCATCACCTCGACCGCGCTGTCGACCAGCATCGACGCATTGGTCACGCGATAGCGCTGCACCGCGCCCATGAAGGTCTGCGCGTCCCAGCGCGCCAGCAGCACCAGCGGGATGCCGAAGAACGCCGGGAAGATCAGGCACAGGTTCTCGCCGGCGATCCAGAACTCGGGGAAGAAGCCCAGCATCACGGTGTCGTCCCGCACCGGCAGCGCCACGGCGCCGAACGCGGCGGCCATGTCGACCATGTCGCCCTGGGTGTGGATGCAGCCCTTGGGCAGGCCAGTGGTGCCGCCGGTGTAGTTGAGCGCGGCGGGGGCGTCGATGGCGGGAACGGTGGCGGGCGCGGGTGCGGTGCAGGCGGCCATGGCCGGCAGCAGGTCGATGGCGCGGTCTTCGGGCTCGGGCGCGTGGCGCGGTGCCTGCACCATCGGCGGCAGCGGCAGCGTGGGTTCGTCAGGGACGACGTCGGCAAAGCTGGTGACGAACAACAGTTCGAGCGGGTCGGCGTCGCCGAGTGCTTCGCGGGTATCGGCCACCAGTGGCAGCAACTGGTCCAGCGCCACCAGCGCGCGCGGCGTGGCGTCGCGCAGCGCGTGCAGCAGTTCGGCGCGCTGCGACAGCGGGCTCACCGGCATGTACACCGCGCCCAGCTTCAGGATGCCGAAGAACACCACGTGGAACTGCGGGCAGTTGGGCAGCAGCACCGCGACGCGGTCGCCGGGACCGATGCCGCTGGCGGCCAACAGCGCCGCGCAGCGGTCGCTCTGCGCATCGAGTTCGGCGTAGGTAGTCTGGTGGCCGTAGAAGATCACGGCCGGCTGGCCGGGGCGCGCGCGGCCCCAGTGACAGAGCATCTCCGACAACGGGATGCGTCCCAGCGGGTATTGCGGCGCGCGCGGTGCGCCGGGCGGCCACGCCGCCTGCCAGCACCGGTGCAGGTCGGCAAGATAGTTCGCCTCGTTGATCGGCGCGCCCGCGGGCGCGGCATGCGATGCGGTCTGGTCCATCCGTGCGGTCTCCTCGCGGTGTTCAGCGCAATCGCTGGCACGGACGCGGCGGCGCGCGTCAGGCAGCATTGCGGCTGGCTGTACTCGTAAGGCGCTACTCGTTGGTATATTTATACCGGGCGGTAGGATCCTAGGCGGATCGGCCGTTCGCGTCAATCGGCCCGAGCCCCTGCGGCCCACGCGTGGTGTCTGCAAGGGTCCACCGGGATGGCGCAACCATGCCGTCATGCGAGAATTGCATCATGTCGATCGCTCCAAGACCCGCAATCCCATCCGCCCCGCAGACCCCGTCGCTGACGACCGCGTCCAACCCTTCGCAGAACGCCGCCCCGCAAGGCCAGGCTGCGCGCCCGCATATCGCCGAGCGCCAGGAGGCGCGGCGCCGCCAGATCCTGGACACCGCCGCGCAGCTCTTCTACACCAAGGGCTACCCCGGCATGACCATGAACGACCTGTGCCGCGCCCTGGGCGTGACCAAGCCGGCCGTCTACTACTACTTCACCGACAAGTACGAGATCTTCGACATCCTGTGCCGCGAGTCGGCGCAGACGTGCCTGCCGGTCATCCGCGAGACCGCCGACCCGGCGCTGCCGGTGCGCGAGCGGCTGCATGCCTGCCTGCTCGAAATGGCGCGCCGCTGCGTGGCCTGCCATGTGCCGGCGACGCTGAGCTTCCGCGACAACCAGTACCTGCGCCCGGAAACCGTGGCCTGGCTCGACAGCATGGCGCGCGATTTCTACCGCGACCTGTACGCGCTGCTGGAGGAGGGCAAGCGCGAGGGCGTGTTCGCCTTCGGCGATGCGCGCGTGACCGCGCACGCGATCGGCAGCGTGGTCGGCTTCATGTACACCTGGCACGAGCCCGGCCGCATGGATGCGGAGGTGCTGGCGCAGGAGCTTGCGACCAACATGATGAAGCTGGTGCTGCCCAGCGGTGGGTGATCGCACGTCCGGCTAAGGGTTATCCCCCTGCCGGTGCCCAACCGGTGGCGCATAATGCCCGCAGGGGCGCCACATGCGCGCGCAATTGCCCCGAGGACTTCGTCTAAGTTGTTGTTTTAACCGGGGCGCACGTTTAGCATCTCGGAAAAATCGAACGACCATTCAGAAAATCAGGAGACGGTGCTATGGAAAGAATTTGGCTGAAACACTACCCGGCCGGCGTCTCCGCCGAGATCGATGCCAGCCAGTTCCGCTCGCTCGCCGCGTTGCTCGAGGCGTCTTTCCGCACCTATGCCGACCGCAAGGCTTTCGTCTGCATGGACAAGGCGATCACCTACGGCGAGCTGGACCAGCTCTCGACCGACTTCGCCGCGTGGTTGCAGTCGCGCGGGCTGCGTCCGGGCGCGCGCGTGGCGATCATGATGCCCAACGTGCTGCAGTACCCGGTGGTGCTGGCCGCGGTGCTGCGCGCCGGCTTCGTGGTGGTCAACGTCAACCCGCTCTACACCCCGCGCGAGTTGGAGCACCAGCTCAAGGACAGCGGCGCCGAAGCCATCGTGATCCTGGAGAACTTTGCCGCGACGCTGCAGCAGGTGCTGGCCAAGACCCCGGTCAAGCACGTGGTGGTGGCCAGCATGGGCGACATGCTCGGCGGCCTGAAGGGGGCGATCGTCAATTTCGTTGTGCGCAACGTCAAGAAGATGGTGCCGGCGTGGGAGCTGCCCAACTGCGTGCGCTTCAACAGCGCGCTGGCCGAGGGCCGCAAGCTGACGCTGCAGCCGGCCACCACTGGGCCGGACGATATCGCCTTCCTGCAGTACACCGGCGGCACTACCGGCGTGTCCAAGGGCGCGGTGCTGCTGCACCGTAATGTCGTCGCCAACGTGCTGCAGTCCGAGGCGTGGATGCAGCCGGCGCTGGCCAAGGGCGCCCATATCGACCAGCCGATCACCATCACCGCGCTGCCGCTGTACCACATCTTCGCGCTGACGGTTTGCTGCCTGCTGGGCATGCGCAGCGGCGGCATGAGCGTGCTGATTCCCAATCCGCGCGATATCCCGGGCTTCATCAAGGAACTGCAGAAGTACAAGTTCAATATGTTCCCGGCGGTCAACACGCTGTACAACGCGCTGCTCAACAACCCGGAAATCGGCAAGGTCGATTTCTCCGGCCTGCGCGTGGCCAATGGCGGCGGCATGGCGGTGCAGGAGGCAGTGGCCAGGAAATGGCTGGCCAAGACCGGCTGCCCGATCATCGAAGGCTACGGCCTGTCCGAGACCTCGCCCTCGGCTACCTGCAACCCGACCGACACCGACGCGTTCTCCGGCACCATCGGCATGCCGCTGCCGTCGACCGAAGTGGTGATCCGCGATGACGACGGCGAGGATGTGCCGCTCGGCCAGCCGGGCGAGATCTGCATCCGCGGCCCGCAGGTGATGGCAGGCTACTGGAACCGCCCGGACGAGACGGCCAAGGTCATGACCGCGGACGGCTTCTTCAAGACCGGCGATATCGGCGTGATGGACGACCGCGGCTACACCAAGATCGTCGACCGCAAGAAGGACATGATCCTGGTATCGGGCTTCAACGTGTACCCGAACGAGGTCGAGGGCGTGGTCGCCGAGTGCCCGGGCGTGCTGGAAGTGGCCGCGGTGGGCGTGCCCGACACGCACTCGGGCGAGGTGGTCAAGCTGTTCGTGGTCAGGAAGGACCCGGCGCTGACCGAGGCCGACGTGATCGAGTTCTGCAAGGAACGGCTCACCGGCTACAAGCGGCCCAAGTACGTGGAGTTCCGCACCGAGCTGCCCAAGACCAACGTGGGCAAGATCCTGCGCCGCGAATTGCGCGACAGCCGCAAGGCGGCGTGAGGCGGGCACGCCGACGGAGCCAACGGTTTTGCGTGCACCCAAGCCGCTTGAGCTAGCCTTGGCAAGGTGTTCTCCCTCTCCCCTCAGACCCCTCAGGGGGAGAGGGTTGGGGAGAGGGGTGGACTAGCAAGGAACCACATCAAGCGGGACCCACGGTTTAAACCCACGGCCGCCAGCCGTTGACACTCCTGCCCTCTCCCCCGGCCCCTCTCCCGCAAGCGGGAGAGGGGAGCAAACCAGCAGCATGCACAGGCTCGCGCCTCAGCACTCATTCGACGGCGCCAGCCGCGCGTCCGTACTGCCATCCACATAAATCACCCGCACGCACGCCCCCGGCTCCAGCCCAGGCGCCGCCGGCGCATTGACCGCCGCAATCGCGCCGTCCATCATCCGCACCTTGTACTGGAACAGGTCGACCTGCTGCACCGGCGCAGGACGGCTGAAGAGCCGGGTCAGGTCGAAGGCGAAACCGACGCCCACACCGCCACCCCCGCCGCCGCCCGCGGCGCCCACGCCGACGCTGGTGCCGCCGCCATAGTAGGAAGGCACCTGCGCCACGTCCATGCGCGTCAGGAAGGTCTTCTCGGTCACGCGGCCCAGCTTGACGGTGGCATTCACCGGCGTGACCTGCGGTGGCTGCGGCGTGCTGCTGCAGGCGGCCAGCACCGGCACCAGGCCGCACAAGGTGAGGAAGGGCAGGGTTTTCATGGCGAGATCAGGCCGGACTTGAGCCGGCCAAGCAGTCGGAACAGGGCACGCCGGTCGGTTTCGGCCAGGCCGGAGAACAGTTGCTCGATCCAGTCCTCGTGCGCGCGCGCCATGCGCGAGAACGCGGCGCGCCCGGCCGGCGTCAGGCGGATCAGGTAGGCGCGGCGGTCGGTGGGCAGGGCCTCGCGCGAGACCAGCCCTTCCTGCTGCAGCTGGTCAGTGATGCCGGTGACGTTGCCGCCGGTCACCATCATGCGGCGCGACAACTCGCCCATCTTCAGGCCTTCGGGATGGCGGTCGAGCTGCGCCAGCAGGTCGAAGCGGGGCAGAGTGCAGGCAAATTCCTGGCGCAGCCGCGAACGGATATCGGCCTCGATCAGGTTGGTGCAGGTCAGCAGCCGCAGCCACAGCCGCAGGGCTTCGTGCTCGGTCTGGTCGGCACGGGTTTCAAGGTCGACCGGCGCGTTCTCGGCGCCGGCGGCAGGGGAAAGGTTTGGCATCTTCAGGGCGACGGTGCGCGGGTGTGCGGCCGGGGCCGCCAGGCTGCGGGGCCGGCGGCGACATTTGATGCCTCAAGTATATGCGTGATGCGCGCCGCCGCCTTGATCGCCGGAAGGGGCGATCAAGTCGCGCTTAGTCGACCTTGGCGCCCGAGTCCTTGACCACCTTCGCCCACTTGGCGGTCTCGGACCGGATCAACGCGGCGAACTGCTCCGGCGTGTTGCCGATGGGCTCTGCGCCCTGCGCCTGCAGGCGTTCGCGCACCGCGGGCGCGCTGAGCGCTTTCGCCACTTCCTGCTGGATGCGGTGGATGACGTCCGGCGGCGTGCCGGCCGGCGCCAGCATGCCGAACCACGAGCTGGCCTCGTATTGCGGCAGGTTGGCTGCCTGCGCGACGGTCGGCACGCCCGGCAGCGCCGGCGACGGCTTGGCGCTGGTCACGGCCAGCGCCTTGAGCTTGCCGCCCTTGATCAGTGCCATCGACGACGGCAGGTTGTCGAACATCACCTGCACGGTGCCGCCGGTCAGGTCCGTCAGCGCCGGCCCGCTGCCCTTGTACGGGAAGTGGACCATAAAGGTTTTGGTCTGGGTCTTGAACAGTTCGCCCGCCAGGTGGATCGAGGTGCCGTTGCCGCTGGAAGCCATGTTGAGCTTGCCGGGATTGGCGCGCGCGTAGCTGATCAGGTCCTTGACGCTGTCGATCTTGTTCTGCTGCGCGAACGCCGGGTTGATCACCAGCACGTTGGGCACGGCCGCCACTTCGGTGATCGGCGCGAAGTCCTTGATCGGGTCGAACGGCAGCTTGCCGTACAGGGACTGGTTGATGCCATGCGTGCCGACGGTACCCATCAGCAGCGTGTAGCCGTCGGGCGCGGCCTTGGCGACGATGTCGGCGCCGATATTGCCGCCGGCGCCGGGCTTGTTGTCGACCACCACGTTCCAGCCCGGCAGCTTGGCCAGCTCCGCGGCCACGGCCCGCGCCAGGATATCGGTGGTGCCGCCGGCGGCGAACGGGACCACCAGCCGGATCGGCTTGGCCGGATAGGGATCGGCCGCCAGCGCCGACGGGCTGGCGAGCGCGGCAAGGCTGGCGGACAGCAGCAGCGCGACGGCGCGACGGCGAGTGGCTTGCATGGGGGGTCTCCTGGTGGGGGCCGTTCGTGTGTCGGGTGGCGGTTTTGGTCAGTGCATTCTAGTCGGCGGCCGTGGGAGCGCCGATGAGGTAATGCCCTATGCGGCGCCCATGAAAAAAGGCACCCGGAGGTGCCTTTCAGGATCAGCCTTGCGACTTGCGTCGACCGGGCGATCAGAACTTGTGGCGGATGCCGATGGCGGCGCCAATCATCTTGTCTTCGCCGGTACCCAGGAAGTAACCATTGGCGAAGCTGATCGCCGAGGTGTCGAAGTTCAGGCCGGCGTTCTTCGAGAAGGCCGTGGTCAGGTACACGTCGGTGCGCTTGGACAGGTTGTAGTCGGCGATGAACGAGATCTGCCAGGGGTTCTTGATGTTGTTGGTGGCGCCGGTGGCGGCCGGGTTGAAGTTCTTGACGTCGTCGTAGTAGTACGCGAGCGTCAGGCCCAGTGCCGGCGTGACCTGGTAGTTGCCGCCGACCCAATAGTAGTTGTCCTTCAGGATCGTATTGTCGTTCGGCGCCTTGCTCATGCCCCAGCGATAGCCGGCCATCAGCTTGGCCGGGCCAAAGGCATAGCTGGCAGCGACCGCGGCCTTCTTGACTTCGCCGGTGCCGCCGGCGGCGTTCAGGGTCGGGTTGTACTGGTCATAGGCGCCGCTGATGCCGAACGGGCCGGCTGCCCACGACACGCCGGCACCGTAGCCGGTGTCGCGGCGGAACTGGCCGGGGACTTCGCCAGTGTTCGCTGCGGTGATGCCATTGCCGAACGACCAATGCGCGACCGCGGTCACCGGGCCGAACTTGCCGGTGTACTTGGCGGTGTTGTCCGAACGGAAGTTCAGGCCCAGTTGAGCGACCACCGGCTCGTACTGGGTGGCATAGCCGGCCGGCGAAAAGTTGGCCATCATGTCGAACAGCGAGGTGTACTGACGACCGAAGGTCACGCGGCCCGCCTGGGCGCTTTCCAGGCCGACGTAAGCCTGACGACCGAAGAGACGGCCACCTTGCTGCATGCCGCCATTGTCGAGGCCGAAACCGCTTTCCAGCACGAACAGCGCCTTCAGGCCGCTGCCCAGGTCTTCCACGCCGCGCAGACCCCAACGCGAACCGGACAGGCCGCCGGACGACATGCGGAAGAGGTTCTCCGACGGGCCCGTTGCGAAGCCGTTGGCCGCTGACGGCGTGACGCTCGACATATTGCTCACGTACTCGATGTTGGCATCCACCACACCGTAGAGCGTCACGCTCGATTGGGCCTGCGCCGCCCCAGCAAATGCGCCAAGCGCTGCCAGCGCCAGAAGCGATTTCTTCATGCTCGTTGATCTCCACTGTAAGAATTATTGGTGACGCTGCGGGGGAACCTCCTTTTGGTCTCCATCCCCCGTACGTCAAACTTCCTCGGAAGTTGCGAAGTACTGTAACAAACAACGTTTCGTTCACCAGTCGGTCGCAACCCCCTTGTCTGCTTTTAACAACTCAGGGTTTTTGAGTAGCCAGGCGCATCAATGCAAGGCGTGATGCGGGCTGGCGCCGATTAGAGGCAAGCTACAATGCGGGTAATCCCGATGGATGCCTCGCGTGCCGCGCTGCGGCCGCGCACCCCACCATGGAAGGGCGCCCGGGGGAACGAAGACCAACCGCTTCTGCGACATGGACACCCTGATCAAAGAATTCGACGTGGCATTGCGCGCCATCGCCGGCGCAACCCGATCCGCGCGCGACAACCCGGCCGATCGGCTGGCACCGGACACCGAGCAGATGAGCGCCGACGAACGCCGCCACGTGGCCGGCCTGATGCGCATCAACCATGTCGGCGAGGTGTGCGCCCAGGCCCTGTACCAGGCGCAGAAACTGACCGCGCGCAACCCGACCGTGCGCGCGCAGATGGATGCGGCCGCGCGCGAAGAGGAAGACCACCTCGCCTGGTGCGCCGAGCGCCTGCGCGAACTGGGTTCGCGCCCGAGCCTGCTCAACCCGCTGTGGTACGCGGGCGCCTTCGCCATCGGCTGGGTGGCCGGCCGCGCCGGCGACCGCGTCAGCCTGGGCTTCGTCGCCGAGACCGAGCGCCAGGTCGAACATCATCTGGGCGGACACCTGGACCGCTTGCCCGAGGCCGACGGCCGCTCGCGCGCCATCCTCGAACAGATGCGCGACGACGAGATCCGGCACGGCGATGCCGCGCGCGATGCCGGAGGCATCCCGCTGCCCGCGCCGGTGCGTGCGCTGATGCGCGGCGCCTCGCGCGTGATGACCACCGCTGCCTACCGGATCTGAACGCGTGCGCGCGTCCCCCAATGCGCGCTTCGTGGTCAGGCCCGCCGGCCCTTGATTCACCGGGGCTGGCGGGCATTTGTTGTATCCTTTCCTCGCGCGGCGGGACAGGTCTTTCCCGCGCCGCAACGGCAGTTCTCCCCCGGCGGTTCTCAGGTGGTTTCTCTGCATTCCTCCCTAAGATCTTCATTTCATTAAGGATTCACTTTTTCGGTGCGTGAAGTGTGCGCGCTAAGTCATTGTTCTTATTCACAAATTCTCTGTTTGCTGCTCTGCAACCAGCCTTGACCGCCCATATGGCTTCCTCTAAAGTGGGAAATAGTGTGAGGAAGTGTATTTTTGTGTGAAATAGGGCACCGACCGTGGGATCATCTCGCCATAGTCGGAACGGAACGATTCACGCACATGTCGGCCGGAAACGGGCCTGCATGGACCGGGAGCGAGCTTGTTTCAGGGAGCATCGGCGCTTTCGCTGGATGCCAAGGGGCGGATGTCCATTCCGTCCCGGCACCGCGAGGCGCTGCAACAGCAGGCCGAGGGCCGGGTGACGCTTACCAAGCACCCGGATGGCTGCCTGTTGCTGTTTCCCCGGCCCGAGTGGGAAAACTTTCGCACGCGCATTGCAGCGCTGCCGATGGATGCGCACTGGTGGAAGCGCATCTTCCTGGGCAACGCCGCCGACGTGGAAATGGACGGCGCAGGCCGGGTGCTGATCGCCCCGGAGCTGCGCAGTGCCGCCATGCTGGACAAGGAAGTCATGCTGCTTGGCATGGGCAGCCATTTCGAAGTGTGGGATGCCGCGACCTACGCCGCCAAGGAACAGCAGGCGATGGCGCAGGGCATGCCCGAAGCATTGAAAAATTTCTCTTTCTGACGAGGTCATGAGTCCTACCGGAACGCCGGCAACCCCCGCCCTGCGCCATCGCACCGTGCTGCTGGACGAAGCCGTCGATGCGCTGGTCTGGCGCCCGGACGGCATCTATGTGGACGGCACCTTCGGCAGGGGAGGGCACAGCCGGGCGGTGTTGGCCCGGCTAGGGCCAGACGGGGCCCTCGTCGCGTTCGACAAGGACCCAGCAGCAATCGCAGAAGCGGGCACCATCGGGGATGCCCGCTTCTCCATTGAGCACGCGAGCTTTGCGGACATGGCCGAGCGCCTGGCCGGGCGCGGCCACGTGGCTGGCGTGCTGCTCGACCTGGGGATCAGCTCGCCCCAGATCGACGAGGCGGCGAGGGGGTTTTCCTTTCGTTTCGAGGGCCCGCTGGACATGCGCATGGACACCACGCGCGGCCTCACCGCCGCCCAGTGGCTGGCGCAGGCGGATGAGCAGGACATTGCCAGGGTGATACGAGACTATGGGGAAGAACGGTTTGCTGTACAGATTGCAAAGGCGATTGTTGCTCGCCGGAGCGAACCCGGCGATGGCGGACCCATCGCCACTACTGCCGACCTTGCCGCGCTCGTGGCGAAAGCCGTCAAAACACGCGAGAAGGGTCAGGACCCTGCGACCCGCACCTTTCAGGCTCTACGGATTCACGTCAATCAAGAGCTTGAGGACCTCGAAAGAGGGCTGAAGGCGGCGTATGAACTGCTGCAGGTCGGAGGGCGCCTGGTGGTGATCAGCTTCCACTCGCTGGAGGACCGCATCGTCAAGCGGTTCATGGCGGCGCACGCCCGTCCCCAGCAGGATGCCGACCCGGCCCTGCGCCGCGCGCCGCTGCGCGCGGCTGACCTGCCGCAACCGACGCTGCGCCTGCTCGGCCGCTACAAGCCCGGCGCCGAAGAGGTGGCCGCCAACCCGCGCGCGCGCTCGGCCGTGATGCGCGTGGCCGAAAAGCTGGCACCTGCCGCCGGCGGAGGCGCGCGCGCATGAACCGCCTGACCTTCTTCCTGCTGGCCGCGCTGATCCTGTGCGCGCTGTCGCTGGTGAGCGCGCAGCACCAGGCGCGCACGCTGTTCGTCGCGCTGGAGCGCGCCCAGGCGGAAGAAAGGCAGCTCGATATCGACTGGTCGCGCCTGCAGTACCAGCAGAGCGCGCTCGGCAAGAGCGCGCGCATCGCCGATGCGGCGCGCGCCCAACTGAAGATGTCGCCGGTCAACCCCGGCAGGACCCAGTACCTGTCCGGCATCGTGCTGCCTCCCGCGCAGCCGGCGCCGGCCAGCGACGCGGAGGCGCGGCGATGAGCATGGCCCGTCCCAATCCGCCCCGCCGCGACCGCAACGGCACCGCCTCGCGCCCGCGCAGCGGCCAGTTCTCGGCCAGCCCGGTGCTGGGCCTGCGCCTGCCGATGTGGCGCTCCAAGCTGGTGGTGTTCCTGATGTTCGCGGCCTTCGCCGCGCTGGCGGTGCGCGCCGCCTGGATCCAGGGGCCGGGCAACCAGTTCTACGAGGCCGAGGGCAAGAAGCGCTTCCAGCGCACGCTGGAGCTGCCGGCCACGCGCGGCAAGATTCTGGACCGCAACGGTCTGGTGCTGGCCACCAGCCTGCCGGTCAAAGCGATCTGGGCGGTGCCCGAAGACGTGCCCAACCAGGTCGAGGCGGACAAGATCCGCCAGCTCGCCAGGCTGCTCGGCATGTCCGAGAAGGACTTGGGCAAGAAGCTGTCCGAGGACAAGGGCTTCGTCTACCTGAAGCGCCAGGTGCTGCCCGACATCGCCGACAAGATCGCCGCACTGAAGATCGAAGGCATCCACCAGACCCGCGAATACAAGCGCTTCTACCCGGAAGGGGAGGCGATGGCGCACATCGTCGGCTTCACCAACGTGGAAGACCGCGGCCAGGAAGGCGTGGAACTGGCGCGCGAGCCCGGACTGGCCGGCCGTCCCGGCGCGCGCCAGGTGATCAAGGACCGTCTGGGGCGCGTGGTCGAGGACGTCGGCATCCTGAAGACCCCGCGCGACGGCGAGGATATCCAGCTCTCGATCGACGCCAAGATCCAGTACCTGGCCTACAACGAACTCAAGGCGGTGGTCGAGCGCCACAAGGCCAAGGCTGCCAGCGCGGTGGTGCTCGACGCCCAGACCGGCGAGGTGCTGGCGCTGGCCAACTGGCCCACCTACAACCCCAACGACCGCACCCGGCTCTCGGGCGAGCAGCTGCGCAACCGCGTGCTGACCGACACCTTCGAGCCCGGCTCGATGATGAAGCCGATCACGGTGGGCCTGGCGCTGCAGCTCAAGCGCGTGACGCCGTCAACGGTGATCGCCACCACCGGCAAATACCAGTTCGAAGGCGCCACCATCAGCGATACCCACAACTACGGCGCGCTGACCGTCAGCGGCGTGATCCAGAAGTCGTCCAACATCGGCACGACCAAGATCGCGATGATGATGAAGCCGCAGGAGATGTGGGACATGTTCACCAGCATTGGCCTCGGCCAGGCGCCCAAGATCGGCTTCCCCGGCGCCGTGGCCGGCCGCGTGCGCCCGTTCAAGAGCTGGCGCCCGATCGAGCAGGCCACCATGTCTTACGGCTACGGCCTGTCGGTGTCGCTGTTCCAGATGGCTCACGCCTACACCATCTTCGCGCATGACGGCGAGTTGATCCCGGTGTCGATGTTCCGCACCAATGGCCCGGCCACCGGCGAGCGCATCCTGTCGCCGCAGGTGGCGCGCGACGTGCGCGCCATGATGGAGACCGTGACCGCGCCCGGCGGCACCGCGCCCGAGGCGCAGGTGATGGGCTACCGCGTCGGCGGCAAGACCGGCACTGCGTACAAGCATGAAGGCCGCGGCTATAACCGCAGCAAGTACCGCGCCTCCTTCATCGGCCTGGCGCCGATGTCGAATCCGCGCATTATTGTGGCCGTCAGCGTGGACGAGCCCACCGCCGGCAGCCACTACGGCGGCCTGGTGGCTGGCCCGGCGTTCGCGGCCATCACCGGCGGCACGTTGCGCGCGCTGAACGTCCAGCCCGATTCGCCGATCCGCCAGCTGGTGGTCAGCGACAAGGTGCAGGAGAGCGAACCGTGGAGTGCGACGCAATGACGCCCAAGGTCCTGCTCCCGCTCGAGGTCACCGCCCAGGCCAGCAACGCGCTGGCCTGGCTGCGTACCAACGTGGCCGCCTCCGCGCAGCTGACCGGCGATACCCGGCGGCTGGCGCGCGGCGATGTGTTCTTCGCCTACGTGCTCGGCAACGATCGCCTTGCCACCGACGGCAGGCCTTATATCCAGCAGGCGATTGCCGCCGGCGCCGGCGCCATCGTTTATGAGGTGGAGGGCTTTGACTGGCCGTTCGGCGACACCGTGCCGCACCTTGCCGTCAGCAACCTGCACCAGCTTGCCGGCCCGATCGCGGCCGGCTGGCACGGCAACCCGGTGCGCGGCCTGGCCGTGACCGGCATCACCGGCACCAACGGCAAGACCTCGTGCAGCCAGTGGCTGGCGCGATTGCTGCAGGCCACGGGCACGCCGTGCGCGACGATCGGCACGCTCGGCACCGGCTTCCCCGGCGCGCTGCAGGTGACCGGCTTCACCACGCCCGACGCGGTGCAGTTGCAGGCAAGCCTGGCTGCGCTGCACGACGCCGGCGCGCGCGCGGTGGCGATGGAAGTTTCCTCGCACGGCCTGGAGCAGGAGCGCGTGGCGGGCACGCATTTCTCGGTGGCGGTGCTGACCAACCTGACCCAGGACCACCTCGACTATCACGGCTCGATGGCCGAGTACGAGGCCGCCAAGGAGCGGCTGTTCTGCTGGGACGGCCTGCGCACCGCGGTGATCAACCGCGACGACGTCATGGGCCAGCGCCTGATGGCGGCGGACGCCGCCGCCATCGGCGCGCCGCACGTGATCGAATACGGCATCGACGGCCCCGGCGCGGCCACGGTGCGTGGCCCGCGCGGCGAGTGGCTGCGCGCCACCAACGTGCGCGCCACGCCCACCGGTACCGCCTTCCATATCGACGGCAGCTTCGGCAGCGCCGAGATGGCCACGCCGATGATCGGTGCCTTCAACGTCAGCAACCTGCTCGCGGTGCTGGGCGCGGCGCTCGCCAACGGCGTGGGGTGGAGCGCGGCCATTGCCGCGCTGCGCGCGCTGACGCCGGTTGAAGGACGCATGGAGCTGTTTGGCGCCAGCGGTGGCCACGATGCCACACTGGCGCCGCTGGCCGTGGTCGACTACGCCCATACGCCCGACGCGCTGGAACAGACCCTGGCCGCGCTGCGCCCGGTGGCGCAGGCGCGCAACGGCCGCCTGTGGTGCGTGTTCGGCTGCGGTGGCGACCGCGACCCGATCAAGCGCCCGCTGATGGGCGCGGTGGCCGAGCGCCTGGCCGACGAAGTCATCCTGACCAGCGACAACCCGCGCAGCGAAGATCCGCAGGAGATCCTCGACGCCATCGCCGACGGCATGGCGGACCGCGCGCGTGGGCGCCAGATCGAAGACCGCGCCGCCGCAATCCTTTATGCCATCAAGCACGCGGCCCCGGCCGACGTGGTGCTGGTGGCCGGCAAGGGCCATGAGGCCACGCAGGAGATCCAGGGCCGCAAGCGGCCGTTCTCCGACCGCGAACACGTACGCCTGACCCTCGGCACACGGGGGGTATCGGCATGAGCCAGTCCAACATGACCACCTTGCAGCAAGCCGCCGGCTGGATCGCCGGCGCGCGCATTTCCGGCGACGGCGCCGTGGCATTCTCGCGCGTGCATACCGACAGCCGTACCGTCGAGCCCGGCGACCTGTTCGTCGCGCTCAAGGGCGAGCGCTTCGACGCGCACGACTTTATCGCCGACGTGGTCGCGCGCGGCGCCGCCGCGGTACTGGTCAGCCGCGAGGTCGATGGCGGCGTGCCGGCCATCGTTGCACCCGACACCCGCATCGCGCTGGGCGAGCTGGGCGCGGGCTGGCGCCGCCAGTTCACGCTGCCGGCGGTGGCGGTGACCGGCAGCAACGGCAAGACCACGGTCAAGGAAATGATCGCGGCCATCTTCGCCGCGGCGGTGGGCGAGGGCCAACGCCTGGCCACCGGCGGCAACCTGAATAACGATATCGGCCTGCCGCTGACGGTGCTGCGCCTGCGCGCCACCCACAAGCTGGCGGTGCTGGAGCTCGGCATGAACCATCCGGGCGAGACGGTCTACCTGGCCGGCATCGCCCAGCCCACCGTGGCGGTGATCACCAACGCGCAGCGCGAGCACCAGGAATTCATGGTCAGCGTGGAAGCCGTGGCGCACGAGCACGCGGCCGCGATCGCGGCGCTGCCCGCCGGCGGCGTGGCGGTGTACCCGCTCGACGCGGAAAGCGGCGGCGTCTACGCGCCGGTGTGGCGCGAAGCCGCCGGCGCGCGCCGCGCGCTGTCGTTCGGCACCTCGCAGCGGGCCGATGTGCATGCCACCGTGGCGCTCATCGACGGCGTGCAGGTGATGCAGGTGCGCGCACCGGGCCATGCATTTGAAGTCAGGCTCGCGCTGCTGGGCGAGCACAACGTGCGCAACGCGCTGGCCGCGATCGCCTGCGCGCTGGCCGCGGGCGTGCGCGTGCCGGTGATCCAGGCGGGCCTGGCCGGCTTCAAGGCGATCAAGGGCCGGCTGCAGGTCAAGTACACGCCGGGCGGCACGGTGCTGATCGACGATACATATAACGCCAACCCCGACTCCATGCGCGCCGCCATCGACGTGCTGGCCGGCTTCGCCGCGCCGCGCGTGCTGGTGCTCGGCGACATGGGCGAAGTGGGCGACCAGGGCCCGGCCTTCCACGAAGAAATCGGTGCCTACGCGCGGGCGCGAGGCATCGACACGCTGTGGGCGACCGGTGAGTTGGCCGTGCACGCCGTGCAGGCGTTCGGCGCGGGCGCCCGCCATTTTGGCACCGCCGAGGCACTGGCCAAGGCGCTGGAGGAAGACAGCAGGGGCATGGTGGCGCAAGCGGGCGCCGTGCTGGTGAAGGGATCGCGCTTCATGCGCATGGAACGGATGGTCGCTGCGCTGGTCGCAGACACTTCCGCATATTAAATAAGACAACACGATGTTATTGGCTCTGGCCCAGTGGCTGCAAAACGACTACAGCTTCCTCCGGGTCGTCAACTACCTGACCTTTCGCGCGGTGATGGCCAACCTCACCGCGCTCCTGATCGGCCTGGCGTTCGGTCCGTGGGTGATCCGCAAGCTGACCGAGCTGAAGGTCGGCCAGGCGGTACGCACCATCGGCCCGCAGACGCACCTGGTCAAGGCCGGCACGCCGACCATGGGCGGCGTGCTGGTGCTGGTGTCCATCGCGGTGTCGACGCTGCTGTGGTGCGACTGGGGCAACCGTTTTATCTGGGTGGTGATGCTGGTTACCTTCGGCTATGGCGCGATCGGCTGGGTCGACGACTACCGCAAGGTGGTCTATCGCGACCCACGCGGCATGTCGAGCCGCGAGAAGTTTTTCTGGCAGACGCTGATCGGCCTGGTGGCCGCGGTCTACCTGGCGTTCTCGGTGTCGGAAAGCAGCAACGTGAAGGTGTGGGACCTGTTCCTGAGCTGGGTCGAGGGCGGGCTGTCGCTGGACATGCCGTACAAGTCCAACCTGATCGTGCCCTTCTTCAAGGAAATCAGCTACCCGCTGGGCGTGGCCGGCTTCATCGTGCTGACCTACCTGGTGATCGTCGGCTCGAGCAACGCGGTCAACCTGACCGACGGGCTGGACGGGCTCGTGATCATGCCGGTGGTGCTGGTCGGCAGCGGGCTGGGCGTGTTTGCCTATGTGATGGGCAGCTCGGTCTACAGCAAGTACCTGCTGTTCCCGCATATCCCGGGCGCGGGCGAGCTGCTGATCTTCTGCTCGGCGCTGGGCGGGGCGGGGCTGGCCTTCCTCTGGTTCAACGCGCATCCGGCGCAGGTGTTCATGGGCGACGTGGGCGCGCTGGCGCTGGGCGGCGCGCTCGGCACGGTGGCGGTGATCGTGCGCCAGGAAATCGTGCTGTTCGTGATGGGCGGCATCTTCGTGGTGGAAACGCTGTCGGTGATGCTGCAGGTGACGTGGTTCAAGATCACCAAGCGCCGTTATGGTGAGGGCCGGCGGCTGTTTCGGATGGCGCCGCTGCACCACCATTTCGAGCTGAGCGGCTGGAAGGAAACGCAGGTCACGGTGCGCTTCTGGATCATCACCATGCTGCTGGTGCTGATCGGGTTGTCGACACTGAAGTTGCGCTGATCAGGGACTGACGGCGCTCTCTATATAGATACAGGAAACCAAAGGCAGGAAATCGAAGTGTTTGGCGAGCTGCAAAAACCTCATGTGCTGGTACTGGGCCTTGGCGAATCGGGCCTGGCCATGGCGCGCTGGTGTGGCCTGAACGGCTGCGCGGTGCGCGTGGCCGACACGCGCGAGGCCCCCGCCAACCTTGTCTTCCTGCAGGCCGAGCTGACTTCGGCCGAATTCGTCGGCGGCCCGTTCGCCGACAGCCTGCTCGACGGCATCGGCCTGGTGGCGATCAGCCCGGGCCTGTCGCCGCTGGAAGCCGGTACTGGTGCGCTGTTGGCTGCCGCGCAGGCACGCGGTGTCCCCGTGTGGGGTGAGATCGAGCTGTTCGTGCGGGCGCTGAAGCATCTCGAAGCCGAGTCGGGCTACGCCCCGAAGATCCTGGCGATCACCGGCACCAACGGCAAGACCACCACCACCGCGCTGACCGGCCGGCTGGTCGAGCGCACCGGCAAGAGCGTGGCAGTGGCGGGCAATATCAGCCCGTCGGCGCTGGACAAGCTGTCGGCCTGCATCGCCTCGGCGACGCTGCCGGAGGTCTGGGTGCTGGAGCTGTCGAGCTTCCAGCTCGAAACCACGCACACGCTGGCGCCGCATGCGGCCACCGTGCTCAACGTGACGCAGGACCACCTGGACTGGCACGGTTCGATGGAGGCCTATGCCGCCTCCAAGGCCCGTATCTTCGGGCCGGCGGACAGCGCCTGCGTGCAGGTGCTCAACCGCAATGACCGCTTGACGCTGGACATGGCGCGCCCGGGCCGCACACCGGTGACCTTTGGCACCGACCTGCCCGAAGTGCCGGGCAGCTTCGGCATCCTGCGCGAGGGCGGCATGCCCTGGCTGGTGCTGGCCGAACCCGATGCGGAGGCGGAAGGGGAGGGCAAGCCGCGCCGCCGCAAGGCCGCGGAGCTGGTCCGGGAAGCCGTGCCGGTGCGCCACAAGCGCCTGATGCCGGCCGATGCGCTGCATATCCGCGGCATGCACAACGCGACCAACGCAATGGCCGCGCTGGCGCTGTGCCGTGCCATCGACCTGCCGATGAACGCGCTGCTGCACGGCCTGCGCGAGTACCGCGGCGAGCCGCATCGCGTGGAGTGGGTCGCCACCATCGATGACGTCGAGTATTTCGACGACAGCAAGGGCACCAATGTCGGCGCGACCGTGGCCGCGCTGTCCGGGCTGGATAAGCGCGTGGTGCTGATTGCCGGTGGCGAAGGCAAGGGCCAGGACTTCTCGCCGCTGGCCGCGCCGGTGGCGCAGTACGCGCGCGCGGTGGTGCTGATCGGACGCGCCGCGGCTGAGCTGCGCGACGCGCTGCAGGGCAGCGGCGCCAGCCTGGTCGACGCGCCGACGCTGGAAGAGGCGGTCGCCAAGTCGACCGAGCTGGCCGAAGCAGGCGACGTGGTGCTGCTGTCGCCGGCGTGCGCTAGCCTCGACATGTTCCGCAACTACGTGCACCGCGCTGAAGTGTTCCGCGCCGCGGTGGAAGAACTGGCACTGTCCCGGGGGATCCTGCCATGAGCGAAACGCAGGTCAAGCGCAGCGGTTTCATCGGCGCCACCATCGGCAATGCCTGGGGTGGCCTGCGCGATGCGGTGTCGGGCGTCAAGCCGACCCGCTCCCGCATGATGGAGTACGACCAGCCCATGCTGTGGGTGTCGATCGTACTGCTCGCGCTCGGCCTGGTGATGGTCTATTCGGCCTCGATCGCGCTGCCGGATTCGCCGCGCTACGCCAACTACCGCGAGAGCCACTTCCTGCTGCGCCACGCGTTCGCACTGCTGATCGGGCTGTCGGTGGGGCTGGCGGCGTTCCAGGTTCCGGTCAAGGTCTGGGACCGCTATGCGCCCAAGCTCTTTATCTTCGCGCTGATCCTGCTGGTGATCGTGCTGGTCCCGTTCGTCGGCAAGGGCGTGAACGGCGCGCGCCGCTGGATCCCGCTGGGCGTGATGAACTTCCAGCCGTCCGAACTGATGAAGCTGGCGGTGGTGCTGTACGCGGCCAACTACACGGTGCGCAAGCAGGAGTGGATGCAGACCCTGTCCAAGGGCTTTTTGCCGATGGGCGTGGCGGTGGTGGTGGTGGGCATGCTGCTGCTGCTCGAGCCTGACATGGGTGCGTTCCTGGTGATCGCCGCGGTGGCCATGGGCATCCTGTTCCTGGGCGGCATCAACGGCAAGCTGTTCGCCGGGCTGGTCGGCGTGGCGGTGGGCGCGTTCGCGCTGCTGATCACGGCCTCGCCCTGGCGGCGCGAGCGGATCTTCGCCTACCTGAACCCGTGGGAAGAGAGCAATGCGCTGGGCAAGGCCTACCAGCTCACGCACTCGCTGATCGCCTTCGGCCGCGGCGAGTGGGCCGGGGTGGGGCTGGGCGGCAGCATCGAAAAGCTTCACTACCTGCCCGAGGCGCATACCGACTTCATCCTCGCCGTGATCGGCGAGGAATTCGGCTTTATCGGCGTGCTGGTGGTGATCGTGCTGTTCTACTGGCTGGTACGGCGCGCCTTCAATATCGGCCGCACCGCGCTGCAGCTGGATCGCACCTTTGCCGGCCTGGTGGCCAAGGGCATCGGCGTGTGGATCGGCTGGCAGACCTTTATCAATATGGGCGTGAACCTGGGCCTGCTGCCGACCAAGGGGCTGACGCTGCCGCTGGTGAGCTACGGCGGCTCGGGGATTTTGATGAACTGCGTGGCGTTGGCGATCTTGCTGCGGATTGATTACGAGAATCGTGTGTTGATGCGTGGAGGCAAGGTATGACGGCAACGCGTCAGTCCTCGATGCCCGGTATGCCGCGTGTGGGTGAAGCCATGCGCGCCGCGCGCAGCCACAATCGCGTACCGACGCGCGGAGGCCGGGCATGACCGCACCGCGCACCCTGCTCGTGATGGCCGGCGGCACCGGGGGACACGTGTTCCCGGGGCTGGCGGTCGCGCACGCGCTGCGCGAGCAAGGCTGGAAGGTGGTCTGGCTGGGCAACCGCACCGGCATGGAAGCCACGCTGGTGCCCAAGCACGACATCCCGATGGAGTTCATCCAGTTCGGCGGGCTGCGCGGCAAGGGCCTGGTGACCAAGTTCCTGCTGCCGCTGAACTTGCTGCGCGCGTTCTGGCAAAGCATCGGCGCGCTGCGCCGGGTGCGCCCGAGCGTGGTGCTGGGCATGGGCGGCTATATCACCTTCCCGGCGGGCATGATGGCGTCGCTGCTGGGGCGGCCGCTGGTGCTGCACGAGCAGAACTCGATCGCCGGCCTGGCCAACAAGGTGCTGGCCAAGGTGGCCGACCGCGTGCTGTGCGCGTTCCCGGACACGCTGCCCGGCGGCGAGTGGACCGGCAACCCGGTGCGCGAGGAAGTGGCGCATCTCGATGCGCCGGAAGCGCGCTACGACCAGCGCCCCGGCCCGCTGCGCATCCTGGTGGTGGGCGGCAGCCTGGGCGCGGCGGCACTGAACGAGGTGGTACCCAAGGCCGTCGCGCTGCTGCCCGAGGGCGAGCGCCCGGTGGTCACGCACCAGGCGGGCGCGAAGCAGATCGACACGCTGCGCGCCAATTACGCGGCCGCGCAGGTGCCGGCGCAGACCCTGCCGTTTATCGACGACATGGCGCGTGCCTATGCCGATGCGGACCTGGTGATCTGCCGCGCCGGCGCGATGACGGTGTCGGAAGTGGCCGCCGCGGGCGTGGCGGCGCTGTTCGTGCCGTTTCCGCACGCGGTGGACGACCACCAGACCACCAACGCGGAATTTTTGTCGAAGCAGGGCGCGGCCCTGCTGGTGCAGCAGAAAGACCTGACGGCCGAGGGGCTGGCGCAAACCATCGCCAGCCTGACCCGGCCGCAGCTGAAAGACATGGCGCGCCTGGCGCGCGGACTGGCCAAACCTGAGGCAACCCGGCGCGTCGCCGAGATCTGCAGTCAGCTGGCCAGGGACTGAAGCCTATTTAAGCAGCAATCGAATGAAGCATATCGTCAAGAACATCCACTTCGTGGGCATCGGCGGGGCCGGCATGAGCGGCATCGCCGAGGTCCTGCTGAACCTGGGATACAAGGTCTCGGGTTCGGACGTGGGCAGCAATGCCGCCACGCGGCGCCTGGCCTCGCTGGGCGCCACGGTCATGCACGGGCATGACGCGGCCAACGTTACCGGCGCAAACGCCGTGGTGGTATCGACCGCGGTCAGCGGCGACAACCCTGAAGTGCTGGCTGCCCGAAGCAAGCGCATCCCGGTGGTGCCGCGCGCGGTGATGCTGGCCGAACTGATGCGCCTGAAGCAGGGCGTGGCCATCGCCGGCACGCACGGCAAGACCACTACCACCAGCCTGGTGGCATCGGTGCTGGCCGAAGGCGGGCTCGATCCGACCTTCGTGATCGGCGGCCGCCTGAACTCGGCCGGCGCTAATGCGCGCCTGGGCACCGGCGACTTCATCGTGGCCGAGGCGGATGAGTCCGACGCGTCGTTCCTGAACCTGTTCCCGGTCATCGAGGTCATCACCAATATCGATGCCGACCATATGGACACCTACGGGCACGACTTTGCCCGGCTCAAGCAGGCGTTCATCGAATTCACCCAGCGGCTGCCGTTCTACGGCATCGCCGTGCTGTGCGTGGACGATCCCAACGTGCGCGAGATCCTGCCGTTCGTGTCCAAGCCGGTGGTGCGCTACGGGTTTGCCGAAGACGCGCAGATCCGTGCCGTGGAGGCGCGCGCGGTCGACGGCCAGATGCACTTCACCGTGCTGCGCCAGCTCAATGGCCATGCCGAGCCGCCGCTGGAGATCGTGCTGAACCTGCCCGGCCTGCACAACGTGCAGAACGCGCTGGCGGCGATCGCCATCGCCACCGAGCTGGAAGTGCCCGACGCCGCCATCGTCAAGGCGCTGCGCGAGTTCCACGGCGTGGGCCGGCGCTTCCAGCGCTACGGCGAGGTCGCCACGCCCGACGGCGCCGGCACCTTCACGCTGGTGGACGACTACGGCCACCACCCGGTGGAGATGGCCGCGACGCTGGCCGCGGCGCGCGGTGCGTTCCCCGATCGCCGCCTGGTGCTGGCGTTCCAGCCGCACCGCTTTACCCGTACGCGGGATTGTTTCGAGGACTTCGTCAAGGTCCTGGGCACTGTCGATGCGCTGCTGCTGTCCGAGGTCTACGCCGCCGGCGAGACGCCGATCGTGGCGGCCGACGGTCGTGCGCTGACCCGCGCGCTGCGCGTGGCCGGCAAGGTCGAACCTGTTTTCGTGGAGCAGATGGAAGAAATGCCGCAGGCCATCCTGAATGCCGTCCGGCCCGGCGATGTGGTCGTGACGATGGGCGCGGGCTCGATCGGGACCGTGCCGGGACAACTGGTGTCGCACCAGCAATCGGTGCAAGCGGGAGGCCAGCAATGAGCTTCGTCGCCCATCCCACTATCGATCCCAAGTCGCTGGGCAAGGTCGGCGTGCTGCTGGGCGGCCGCTCGGCCGAGCGCGAGATCTCGCTGATGTCGGGCAACGGCGTGCTGGCCGCGCTGCGTTCGCGCGGCGTCGATGCGCACCCGTTCGACCCGGGCCTGCAGGGTGTGGCCGAACTGGCCGCGGCCAAGTTTGATCGCGTCTTTATCGCGCTGCACGGCCGCTACGGCGAGGACGGCACCATGCAGGGCCTGCTCGAGCAGCTCGGCGTGCCATATACCGGCAGCGGCGTGCTGGCCTCGGCCATGGCGATGGACAAGCAGGCCACCAAGCGCCTGTGGATGACCCACGACCTGGCCACACCGCGCTTTGCCATGCTGCACGCGGACACCGACTTTGACGCCGTGGCCGCCGACCTGGGCCTGCCGCTGATCGTCAAGCCGGCGCGCGAGGGCTCGTCGATCGGCCTGACCAAGGTGACCGTCGCCGACCAGATGCGCGCGGCTTTCGAGAAGGCGGCCGCGCTCGATAACGACGTCATCGCCGAGGTTTTCATCGACGGCGCCGAGCTGACCTGCCCGCTGGTGGGCGAGGGCGAAACCGCCGAAGCGCTGCCGGTGATCCGCATCGTCGCGCCCGAAGCCAACTACGACTATCAAAATAAGTACTTTACTGACGATACCCAATACTTGTGTCCGTCAGGTCTGGATCCCGAGGTCGAACGGGAAGTCCAGGCGCTGACGGTGCAGGCCTACCGCGTACTGGGCTGCCGCGGCTGGGCGCGCGCCGACGTCATGCTGCGCGCCGACGGCAAGCCTTTCCTGCTCGAGATGAATACCTCGCCCGGGATGACCGGCCATTCGCTGGTGCCGATGGCGGCGCGCGCGGCCGGCATCAGCTACGAGGACTTCGTGCTGCAGGTGGTGGCCGCCGCGGCACTGGACCTGCATCCGAACGAGCACTGGAAACCCGAATAACACCGCAACCGATAGGACTGCCCCGGACCATGTGGCATAACGCACGCCTGCTCAACCTGATCGCTTCCACGCTGTACGCGGTGGTGGCGCTGATGGCGCTCGCGGCGGGCCTGCTGTGGCTGGCGCAGCGACCGGTGTTTGCCATCACCCATGTGGAGATCGCGCCGATGGACGGTGGTGCGCTGCGCCACGTGAACGCCCCCAGCGTGCGTGGCAGCGCGCTGGGCAAGCTCTCGGGCAACTTCTTCACGCTGGACCTGAACGCGGCGCGGCAGGCGTTCGAGTCGGTGCCTTGGGTGCGGCGCGCGAGCGTGCGGCGCGAGTGGCCCAACGGCCTGGCGGTCGAGGTCGAGGAACACGAGGCGCTCGGCACCTGGGGCTCGCCGGAAAGCGGGCGCCTGGTCAATACCTATGGCGAGGTGTTCGTCGCCAACACCGCCGAGGCGGAAGAGGATGCACAGCTGCTGGCGCTGGACGGGCCGCCGGGCAGCGAAGGCGACGTGATCGAGAAGCTCGAGGTCATGCGCCAGTGGTTCAGGCCGCTCAAGGCCGAGCCGCTGGCAGTGGCGCTGTCGGGCCGCTACGCCTGGCGGGCAAAGCTGTCCAACGGCATGGTGGTTGAGCTTGGCCGCGAGCAGAACGAAGACGAGCGCGCGGCCATGGAGCAGCGGGTCAGGCGTTTCGTGGCGGCATGGCCTCAGGTCACCGAGCAGTGGGGCAAGCAGATCGACTACGCCGACCTGCGTTATCCCAACGGCTTTGCCATCCGTGCCGCCAATGCCCGCTTCCTGACCGACGCGCAGGTTGCGGCGGCGGCCAGGGCGGAAAAAGCGGAGAAAGCGAAGGCGGCAGCAGCGGCTTCTGGTACTTCCAACAACAATCCGACGCGACTGAAGAGTAAGAACGCGGAGAAAACCCGATGAGCAAGGAATACAAGGACCTGTTGGTTGGTCTGGACATCGGCACCTCGAAGGTGGCGGCGGTGGTGGCAGAACTGCGCCCCGACGGCAGCTACGAGGTGATCGGGATGGGCCAGTCAGAGTCCAAGGGTCTGAAGAAAGGGGTCGTGGTCAATATCGAGGCCACCGTGCAGTCGATCCAGAAGGCGCTGGAAGAGGCCGAGCTGATGGCCGACTGCAAGATTTCGGAGGTCTTTACCGGCATTGCAGGCAGCCATATCCGCAGCTTCAACTCCAGCGGCATGGTGGCGATCAAGGACAAGGAGGTCACGCAGACCGACGTGGCGCGCGTGATCGAGACCGCCAAGGCGGTCAATATCCCGACCGACCAGCAGATCCTGCACATCCTGACGCAGGAATTCATCATCGACGGCCAGGAGGACGTGCGCGAGCCCATCGGCATGAGCGGCATCCGCCTGGAAGTGAAGGTGCATATCGTCACCGGCGCGGTGAGCGCCGCGCAGAACATCGTCAAGTGCGTGCGCCGCTGTGGCCTGGAAGTGCACGACCTGATCCTGCAGCCGCTGGCCTCGAGCCTGGCGGTGCTGACCGAGGACGAGAAGGAACTGGGCGTGGTGCTGGTCGACATCGGCGGCGGCACCACCGACATCGCCATCTTCAGCGAAGGCGCGATCCGCCATACGGCCGTGATCCCCATCGCCGGCGACCAGATCACCAACGATATTGCGATGGCGCTGCGCACGCCGACGCCCGACGCCGAGGACATCAAGATCCAGTACGGCATCGCCAAGCAGGCGATCGCCGACCCGGAAGACATGATCGAAGTCCCCGGCGTGGGCGACCGCGGCACGCGCACGCTCAGCCGCCAGGCACTGGCAGCGGTGATCGAGCCGCGCATCGAAGAGCTGTACTCGCTGGTGCACCAGGTGGTGCGCGAGTCCGGCTATGAAGAACTGTTGTCGTCCGGCGTGGTCATCACCGGTGGGACCGCGATGATGCCGGGCATGGTCGAGCTGGGCGAAGACATCTTTCTCAAGCCCGTGCGCGTGGGCGTGCCGGAGTACCGCGGCAACCTGCACGAGGTAGTGAAGAGCCCGCGCTATGCAACGGTGATGGGCCTGCTGCTGGAAGGTCGCGTGCAACGCATGCGCGGACGCAAGGTCGCGGTGCAGAGCGGGTCGGTCAAGCAGGTGTGGGCCCGCATGAAGGAATGGTTTGTCGGCAATTTCTAAGCATCAGGGAAATTGACGGCCAGTCGATGCAACGGCGCGCCAGTGGTCTTGTCTACCGGACAGGCCGTGGCGCGTTGAGCGGAAGGTTTCTGGTTCTTTTCTTTTTAATGGTTTCTTGTTCAGGAACCAGGGGTTGCGGCGGGGAGGCTGCATCGTCTGGGGACTGATTCTTCTCGGAGGCAGTGATGGACTTTGACATGATCGAAACGGAAGTGCAGGACGGCACCATCATCAAGGTGGTTGGCGTGGGCGGTGCGGGCGGTAACGCCGTGCAGCACATGATCAGCCGCGGCGTGCAAGGCGTCGAATTCATCTGCATGAACACCGATGCTCAGGCGCTCAAGCGCTCGAGCGCTTCGCGCGTGCTGCAACTCGGCAACACGGGTCTGGGCGCCGGCGCCAAGCCGGAAGTCGGCCGCAACTGCGCGGATCAGGCGCGGGAGCAGATCGCCGACGCCCTGCGCGGCGCGCACATGGTCTTCATCACTGCCGGCATGGGCGGCGGTACCGGTACCGGTGCCGCGCCGATCGTGGCGCAGGTTGCCAAGGAAATGGGCATCCTGACCGTAGGGGTGGTCAGCAAGCCGTTCGAGTTCGAAGGCGCACGCCGCGCCAAGGTGGCCGAACATGGTTCGAGCGAGCTGGAATCGTCGGTCGATTCGCTGATCGTTGTGCTCAACGAGAAGCTGTTCGAAGTGATGGGCGACGACGCCGAGATGGACGCGTGCTTCCAGTGCGCCGACGACGTGCTGCACAACGCGGTGGCCGGCATTGCCGAGATCATCAATGTTGACGGCCTGGTGAACGTCGACTTCGAAGACGTGAAGACGGTGATGGGCGAGCAGGGCAAGGCCATGATGGGGACGGCCACCGTGTCGGGCGTGGATCGCGCCCGCCTGGCGGCCGAACAGGCCGTGGCCAGCCCGCTGCTGGAAGGCGTGGACCTGTCCGGCGCGCGCGGCGTGCTGGTCAACATCACCGCCAGCCGTTCGCTGAAGCTGTCGGAAACCAAGGAAGTCATGAACACCATCCGCAGCTATGCCGCGGAAGATGCGACCGTGATCTTCGGTACGGTGTACGACGATTCGATGAGCGATGCGCTGCGCGTGACCGTGGTCGCCACGGGCCTGGGCCGCTCGGCCAAGAAGCAACAGCCGATGACGCTGCTCAAGACCGGTACCGACAACATGCCGGTACAGATGATGAGCGGCATGACCGCGGCCGCGGCCACGCACCACTCGCCGGACTACAGCGGGCTGGACACGCCGGCGGTGTGGCGCAGCTCGCGCGAGTCGGCGTCGGCTCACGTGGCGGCGCTGCAGGAAAAGGGTGTGGATACGTACGACATCCCGGCCTTCCTGCGCAAGCAGGCAGACTGAGCCCGGACCGGCGCGGCATCGGTGCTTCCACCGGCCGCCTGACGGATCGCGTCGCCTTGTCGCGAAGCACGTGCGCTCCCCATCCGCGCGTGCCTAGCATGGACTGACGTGACCCGGCAGGCAGCCGGCGGCGCCGCGCCGCCTGCTGGTCGCGAGCTTCACCCACATCCCGTCGCCGGGCAAGGCGTGCCGCTGGCCGCCTCCCCGGACTGGTTTCCCGCCTTCCCGGTCGGGATGTATCGACGTCCGCGCGGCGCACCCACAAGGTGCGTCGCGCGGACGTCTTTGTAGCAAGCTGTATCGCTAGTTGTATCGAATTCATGGCGAATGTCACCGGATGTGATCCGGCTTTGGCATCGCTGCCAGGGCGCCTATGATCTTGAGGTTCCCCGCCGCAAGGGTGTGCGCATGCATCCGGCCCATCCGTCCTATTCTTCAGAAAACCCAGGAAGACCACGAGCCATGATCACTGTCGGATCCCGCGTCCCGGACGCCACGCTGCAGGAATTCATTGAAACGGAAAGCGAAGGTTGCGTACTGGGACCCAACGCTTTCAAGGTGGCCGACCTCGTGCGCGGCCGCAAGATCGTGGTGTTCGGCCTGCCCGGCGCTTTCACCCCTACCTGCTCGGCCAAGCATGTGCCCGGCTATGTGCAGCATGCCGCGGCGCTGCGCGACGCCGGCATCGACGAGGTCTGGTGCGTGTCGGTCAACGATGCTTTTGTGATGGGTGCGTGGGGCCGCGAACAACAGGTCGCCGGCACGGTGCGCATGATGGCAGACGGCAGTGCGGAATGGACGCGCGCGCTCGGCCTGGAGCAGGACCTGAGCGCCCGTGGCCTGGGTCTACGCTCGAAACGCTACGCGATGGTGATCGACGATGGCGTGGTGACCCGGCTCGAGGTGGAGGCGCCCGGCGAATTCCGCGTCAGCAGCGCCGAGGCTGTGCTGGCAGCGTTGCGCGGCTGACACAGTCATCCGGGTAAACGTGGACAATGCGCAACTTGTTAAGGCAGTGTTACCAGCCGGAAACAAAACCCGGCTGCAGCGCCCCTGAGGTGGTGGTAAAATCCCTTAATCAAAAAAACCGCCCGATAGATTTTTATAATAGTTGAGGCTGTCATGCTCAAACAGCGCACGATCAAATCCCTGGTGAAGACGGTTGGCATCGGCCTGCACTCGGGTCGCAAGGTCACGCTGACCCTGCGTCCCGCGCCGGCCGATACCGGCATCGTCTTTACCCGCGTCGACCTGCCCGAGGCCGTCGAGATTCCCGTGGCCGCATCGGCCATCGGCGACACGCGCCTGGCATCGGTGCTGCAGAAGGATGGCGCGCGCGTTTCGACCGTCGAGCACCTGATGTCGGCGTGCGCGGGCCTGGGCATCGACAACCTCTATGTCGACGTCGATGCCGAGGAAATCCCGATCATGGACGGCAGCGCCGCGTCCTTCGTATTCCTGCTGCAGTCGGCAGGCATCGAAGAGCAGAACGCGCTGAAGACCTTTATCCGCGTGAAGAAGGCGGTCGAAGTGCGCGAGGGCGACAAGCTCGCGCGCCTGGAGCCGTATTTCGGCTTCAAGCTGTCGTTCACCATCGACTTCCGCCACCCGGCGGTCGATAAGACCGGCCAGACCTTCGAGATCGACTTCGGCGACACCAGCTACGTGCGCGAAATCGCCCGTGCCCGCACCTTCGGCTTTGCCCACGAGGTGGAGGCGCTGCGCGAGATGGGCCTGGCCCGTGGCGGCAGCCTGGACAACGCCATCGTGCTGGACGAGCACCGCATGCTCAACAACGAGGAACTGCGCTACGGCGACGAGTTCGTGCGCCACAAGATCCTGGATGCGATCGGCGACCTGTATGTGGTGGGCCATCCGCTGATCGGCGCCTATGTGGCAAACAAGTCGGGCCACGGCCTGAACAACCAGCTGCTGCGCGCGCTGCTGGCCGACCAGGAAGCCTACGAGCTGGTCACCTTCGACCGCGTCGAGGAAGCTCCCGCGGCCTTCCTGCCGCAGGCACAGCCAGCGTTTGCCTGAGTCACGCAACCTGCCGGCCGCACAACGAAAAGCCGACCCTCGGGTCGGCTTTCTTGTTTTTTCCGAATTACCGGGACGGCGCCTGGCGATGGTGGGCGAGCAGCGTATTGAGCGCGTCGCGCAGCGGCGAATCCGGCAGGCTGCGCGCCAGCTGGTCCAGGTTGGCGAGCCCCGTGGGCGTCATGCGGCCGCCGGTGCGCTGGCGCTGCACGGGCTCCACCTCCCAGTCCGCGTGGCGCGACACCTCCGGCTGCACCCGCACCCGGATCGCGGTGATCTGCGAGCCGCGCTGCTGCAGCCGCGTGAGCAGCGTGGGTACCACCTGGCGCACGCGGGCCGCGGCGGCGCCGTGGGCGGCAAGCAACAGCAGCACCTGGGCGTTGGGGTCGCTTGCATCACGCTTAACCCCGGCCACAGCCAAACCGTCGCGCATGCCGGCGGGCAGCAGCGCCAGCACCTCGGCCTCCAGCACCGAAAGCTGGCGCGCGGTCTGCATCAGCGTCGAAACCGGGCCGGCCTTGGCCAGCCAGTCGTTGAGCGGCTTGGCGGCGGGGGTCTGCAGGGCGTGGTGGGTGAAGCGGCGCATGCATGCATTCTAGCAAGGGGCGCGGGGGCCGCCTTGCCCAACTGTGGATTGAAGCTGCGGCGGCCGCCCCAAACTGCGGCTGGTGGGGCGCGCGGGCAATCGTGCGGGCGATAAGCGTGGTCGACATTCGGCAGGCTTGCCCGCCCTTGCCGGACGGGGCCCGGCGCGTTCCGGCCGTGACCCCGGCACATGATAAACTCGGCGTTTTGCGCCAATCTATCCATTCCTCGCCCGGTCGCCGGAGCAGCCCGCATCCCTGGGGTGCCACCCGGTTCCGCGCAGGTGAAAGCAATCGATGATCACCGGCCTTCTCAAGAAAGTCTTCGGCAGCCGCAACGAGCGGCTGATCAAACAATATCTCCGCACGGTGGTGCAGATCAATGCGCTGGAGCCGAAGTACGAGCAGCTCTCGGACGACGAGCTGCGCGGCATGACCGAGACCTTCCGGCAGCGCCACGCCGCTGGCGAGTCGCTCGAAGCGCTGCTGCCCGAGGCTTTCGCCGTGTGCCGCGAGGCGAGCAAGCGGGTCATGAAGATGCGCCACTTCGACGTGCAGCTGATCGGCGGCATGGTGCTGAACGACAACAAGATCGCCGAAATGCGCACCGGCGAAGGCAAGACGCTGACCGCGACGCTGGCCGTGTACCTCAATGCCATCACCGGCAAGGGCGTGCACGTGGTGACCGTCAACGACTACCTGGCGCAGCGCGATGCTGAGTGGATGGGCCGCCTGTACAACTTCCTGGGCCTGTCGGTGGGTGTGAACCTGTCGCAGATGCCGCATGACGAGAAGCAGGCCGCGTACAACGCCGACATCACCTATGGCACCAACAACGAGTTCGGCTTCGACTACCTGCGCGACAACATGGTCTACGACCCGTCGCAGCGGGTCCAGCGGCCAATGAACTACGCCATCGTCGATGAAGTGGACTCGATCCTGATCGACGAGGCCCGCACGCCGCTGATCATCTCCGGTCAGGCCGAGAACCAGACCGACCTGTACCAGCGCATGAACGGCATTCCCAAGCTGCTCGAGCGCCAGATCGGCGAGGAAAAGGCCGATGGCACCGGCGTCGAGAAGCCGGGCGACTACTACGTCGACGAGAAGGGCCACCAGGTCTACCTGACCGAAGCCGGCCACGAGAAGGCCGAAGAGATCCTGGCGCAGCAGGGCCTGATCGGTGAAGGCGAGTCGGTGTACGCGCCGCAGAACATCACGCTGATGCACCACCTGTACGCCGCCCTGCGCGCGCACAGCCTGTTCCATCGCGACCAGCACTATGTGGTGCAGAACGATGAAGTCGTGATCGTCGACGAATTCACCGGCCGCCTGATGACGGGACGGCGCTGGTCCGACGGCCTGCACCAGGCTGTCGAAGCCAAGGAAGGCGTCACCGTCCAGCAGGAAAACCAGACGCTGGCGACCATTACCTTCCAGAACTACTTCCGGATGTACAACAAGCTGGCCGGCATGACCGGCACGGCCGACACTGAAGCGTATGAATTCCAGGAGATCTACGGCCTGGAAGTGGTGGTGATCCCGACCAACCGCCCGGCCCAGCGCAAGGACCAGCAGGACCAGATCTACAAGACCGGCAAGGAGCGCTACGACGCCGTGGTGCGCGATATCCGCGACTGCTACGAGCGTGGCCAGCCGGTGCTGGTCGGCACCACCTCGATCGAGACCTCGGAATACCTGTCGGGCCTGCTCGAGCGGGAAACGCTGCCGCACCAGGTGCTCAACGCCAAGCAGCACGCGCGCGAAGCCGAGATCGTGGCGCAGGCGGGCCGTCCCAAGATGATCACCATCGCCACCAACATGGCCGGTCGCGGTACCGATATCGTGCTGGGCGGCAATGTGGAGAAGCAGTCGGGCTTTATCGAGGCGGATCCGAACCTGTCCGATGCCGAGAAGGCCGCGCGCATCAAGCAGCTCGAGGACGAGTGGCATTCACTGCACGAGCAGGTCAAGGCCGCTGGCGGCCTGCATATCGTCGGCACCGAGCGCCATGAGTCGCGCCGGATCGACAACCAGCTGCGAGGCCGTGCCGGCCGCCAGGGCGACCCGGGCTCGTCGCGGTTCTATCTGTCGCTGGACGACCAGCTGCTGCGCATCTTCGCCGGCGACCGCGTGCGCGCCATCATGGAACGCCTGAAGATGCCCGAGGGCGAGCCGATCGAAGCCGGCATCGTCACGCGCTCGATCGAATCGGCGCAGCGCAAGGTCGAGGGCCGCAACTTCGATATCCGCAAGCAACTGCTGCAGTACGACGACGTCGCCAACGACCAGCGCAAGGAAATCTACAAGCTGCGCAACGACGTGCTCGAAGCCCAGGACGTCGGCGACATGGTGGCCAACCTGCGCCAGAGCGTGCTGGTGGAACTGTTCCGCGACCACGTGCCGGCCGACACCATGGAAGAGCAGTGGGACATCGCCAGCCTGGAAACGCGCCTGCGCGAAGACTGGGGCCTGGAAGTGCCGCTGGCGAAGACTATCGAGGGCGCGCAGAGCATCGAGGACGAAGAGCTGCTCAACCTGATCATGCAGGCGGCCAAGGAGCGCTACGACAGCAAGGTCGCGATGGTCGGCCGCGAGTCGTTCGCCGGCTTCGAGCGTTCGGTCATGCTGCAGAGCATCGACACGCACTGGCGCGAGCACCTGGCGGCGCTGGACCACCTGCGCCAGGGTATCCACCTGCGCGGCTATGCGCAGAAGGATCCCAAGCAGGAATACAAGCGCGAATCGTTCGAACTGTTCGCGCGCCTGCTGGACGTGATCAAGAGCGAAGTCACGCGCGTGACCTTCAACGTGCAGATCCAGTCGCCGGAAGAACTGGAACAAGCTTCTGAGCAGATCGAGGAAGGCCTGTCGCACCTGGAGAACGTGCAGTACAAGCACGACGAGTTCGCCGAAGGGCGCGAGCCAGTCGAGGAAGTGCCGTCGCCACGCACCGGCGCGGCCATGGCCGCTGCCGAACTGGCGCTGGCGGGCATGCCCAAGGTCGGCCGCAACGATCCGTGCCCGTGCGGCTCGGGCAAGAAGTTCAAGCAGTGCCACGGCAGGCTGAGCTGAGCCGCGCACCGGTATGACGTCGTTCCCGCCGCTCGGGGAATGACGCGATAGGAAACGACATGCCCGCCCTCCGCGGGCATGTTTGTCTGAGACAAGCAATTCGCTAGCAGAAAGCGCAAGCAGGAATAGAGGAGTCCACATGCCCGTCAATCTTCCGCTGCCCCAGGCAGAGAACCTGAAATCCGTCGCCGGCGTGGAGCTCGGCTGGGCCGAGGCGGGCATCCGCAAGGCCAATCGCAAGGACGTGCTGGTGGTGCGCGTGGCCGAGGGCAGCACCGTGGCTGGCGTCTTCACCAACAACCGCTTCTGCGCCGCACCGGTGCAGGTGTGCCGTGAGCACCTGGCTGCCGGCAAGGGCATCCGCGCGCTGGTGGTCAACACCGGCAACGCCAACGCCGGCACCGGCGAGCCGGGCCTGGCCAATGCCCGCGCCACCTGCGATGCACTCGCCGCGCAACTGGGTATCGCCGCCGAGCAGGTGCTGCCGTTCTCGACCGGCGTGATCCTGGAACCGCTGCCGGTGGATCGCCTGGTGGCCGGCCTGCCCGCCGCCATCGCCAACGCCAAGGCCGACAACTGGCTGGCCGCCGCCGAGTCGATCATGACTACCGACACGCAGCCCAAGGCCGCGTCGCGCACGGCGCAGATCGACGGCAAGACCGTGACGCTGTCGGGCATCAGCAAGGGCGCCGGCATGATCCGCCCCAACATGGCGACCATGCTCGGCTTTATCGCCATGGACGCCGCGGTGGCCCAGCCGGTGCTGCAGGCGCTGGTGTCGCACGCCGCCGACCACTCGTTCAACAGCATCACCATCGACGGCGATACCTCGACCAACGACTCGTTCGTGCTGATCGCCACCGGCAAGTCCGGTGCCGTGGTTGACCGCGCCGAAGGCCCGGCCTTCGAGGCGCTGCGCGACGCGGTGACCGCGCTGGCGCAGGAGCTGGCGCAGATGATCGTGCGCGACGGCGAAGGCGCGACCAAGCTGATGACCATCCGCGTCGAAAGCGGCAAGGACGTTGCCGAGTGCCGCCAGATCGCCTACGCGGTCGCGCACTCGCCGCTGGTCAAGACCGCGTTCTATGCGTCGGACCCCAACCTGGGCCGCATCCTGGCCGCGGTGGGCTATGCGGGCATCGATGACCTCGATGTCGGCCGCGTCAACCTGTGGCTGGACGATGTCTGGGTGGCCCGCAACGGCGGCCGCAACCCCGACTACCGCGAAGAAGACGGCCAGCGCGTGATGAAGCAGGCCGAGATCACCGTGCGCATTGCGCTCGGCCGCGGCAATGCCGAAGCCACCGTATGGACCTGCGACCTGTCGCACGATTACGTGTCGATCAACGCCGACTACCGCTCTTAAGCACCCCGGGTTTGCTCCCCTCTCCCGCATGCAGGAGAGGGGCCGGAGGAGAGGGCAGGCGTTTCCGGATACGCGATGCCCCGCAAATCCACCCCTCTCCCCAACTACTGACACCGTCACGCCGCCATGTCCGACCTCACCTCCCGCCTCGACAACTTCCTCGCCCGACTCGAACAATGGCTGCCGCCGCAACTGAGCGATGCGGACTGGCAGGAGGCGGTAGCGTTCCGCTGGCGCAAGCGCCAGAGCCTGTTCGGCAATATCGGCTACCTGCAGCCGGTGCGCCAGCTGCCGCCGATCCACCTGGACGACCTGAAGAATATCGAGCGCCAGAAGGACGCCATCGTCGCCAACACGCGCCAGTTTGTGAACCAGCTGCCGGCCAACAACGTGCTGCTGACCGGCGCGCGCGGCACCGGCAAGTCGTCGCTGATCAAGGCCTGCCTGAACGCCTTCGTCAAGGACGGGCTGCGCCTGGTCGAGGTGGACAAGGATGACCTGGGCGACCTCGGCGATATCGTCGAGCTGGTCTCGCAGCGCCCCGAGCGTTTCGTGATCTTCTGCGACGACCTGTCGTTCGAGGAGGGCGAGTCGGGCTACAAGTCGCTCAAGTCGGCGCTGGATGGCTCGGTCGCGGCGCAGTCGGACAATGTGCTGATCTACGCCACCTCCAACCGCCGGCACCTGCTGCCGGAGTACATGAAGGACAACGAGACCTACCGCCACACCGACGACGGCGAGATCCACCCCGGTGAAGTGGTCGAGGAGAAGATCTCGCTGTCCGAGCGCTTCGGGCTGTGGCTGTCGTTCTACCCGCCCAAGCAGGACGAGTACCTGACCATCGTCGGCCACTGGCTCAAGCACTTCGGCTGCACCGACGAGGACATCGCCGCGGCGCGCGGCGATGCGCTGGTGTGGGCGCTGGAGCGCGGCTCGCGCTCGGGCCGGGTGGCCTGGCAGTTCGCGCGCGACTGGGGCGGCAAGCATGGCAAGCCTTTTATCGCCGACGTGAACGGCGACGCCAAGGCATGAGCGTGTCCATGCAAAGCCCCGCAGAAACGGCTGATAATCCTCCGCGCAAGGTCACCGAGGTCGCCGTGGGCGTGATGGTGCAGCCCGACGGCCGCTTCCTGCTGGCGCAACGCCCTGCGGGCAAGCCCTACGAAGGCTACTGGGAATTCCCCGGTGGCAAGCTGGAGCCCGGTGAGTCGGTAGAGGCCGCGCTGGCCAGAGAACTCCATGAAGAGCTGGGCCTTGACGTAACGCAATGCGAGCGCTGGCATACCCTCGAACATGACTACCCGCACGCCTATGTGCGGCTGTACTTCTGCAAGGTCACGGCCTGGCGGGGCGATCCCGTCGGGCGCGAAGGCCAGGCCTTTTCCTGGCAGCAAACGCCCGTGACAGTCGGGCCGCTGCTGCCCGCCACCATCCCGGTGGTGGAATGGCTGGCCGAGGAAGCGCGCAACGACTGACCTTGCCATTGCCGCGGCGCCCGCTTCTGCGCCGCCAGTCCAAGGAAAGGAACCTGCATGCTTCGCGTCGACCGTATCGCCGACGACATCTCCCTGCCTGAACTGACCCTGCGCGGCATTATCCCCGGTGCGCTCATCACGGTCGTGTTCACCCCCTCGAACATCTACCTGGGGCTGAAGGTCCGCCGCGGCGACGGGGTGCGGCTGCCGGTGCTGGCGGTCGGGATCGGCATCTACCTGCCGCCGACCATCAGCTCGGCGCTGGTGGTCGGGGCGATGCTGTCGTGGCTGCTGCTGCGGGCCGAGCGCCGCCGCGCCACCGCGCGCGGGGACGACGTCAAGCTGGCGCTTGAGCACGCCGAGCGGCGCGGCACGCTGCTGGCCTCGGGCCTGATCGTCGGGGAAAGCTGGTCGGCGTGATGCTGGCCGCGGTGATCGGCCTGTCGGGCAAGGATGCGCCGCTGGCGCTGGTGGGGGCGGGGTTTGAAGCGACCGCGCAGTAGCTGGGCCTGGCGGTGTTCGTGCTGGTAGGCGTGGGCTTCTACCGCCGCGTGCTGGCGGCGGCGCACTGAAGCGTCTGGCCGGTGAGAGGGGACGCTCAGTCGTCCTCTTCCTCACTCAGGTCGGCGGACGGCGTTTCGCCCGGCTTGCTGCCGATCACGTACTTCTCGGACGCCCACGCGCCGAGGTCGATCTGCTTGCAGCGTTCGGAACAGAAGGGGCGGAACTTGTTGTCGGGCACCCAGGGTACATTGGTGCCGCAGGTGGGACATTTGACGACGGCAGGCATAGCGCTAAAAGCAGGCTTCAGGAATCGACTTCAGAAATTGCAGAGTTTCAGCAGAAACGGGATATCCGCATCGACCGAGCGCGGCCGCAGGTCGCCGTCCTGCTGCGTGAAGCGCACCCACAGCATGTACTTGTTGGCGCTCATTTCCGGGATGAACGCCAGCAGCGAATCATCCAGGTAGACCTGCATCAGCTGGTAGCTGCGCCCGGACAGCATCTGCTGGTAGCTGCCGCCGGTGGCGATCACCTTGCCGCTCTGGCCGGCTTCGCGCAGCAGGCGCAGCACGATGGTGGTGCCCATGCGCAGCGACACCAGCGGGCGCGCCCACTTGAGGATATCGGCGCGGCGGTCTTCGGCGGGGCGGTGCTGCCAGGCGTAGTAGGCCGGCAGGTCGAACTCGCAGGTGCCGCCGGGGATGATGGCGCGGCTGCGGATGCTGGTCAGCCACTCGTTGTCGGTCAGCAGCTGGCCGGCCTTGCCCACGGTCTGGTTGAGCATGGCGATGCCCTGCTCGATCTCGCCGATCACGGCGTCCAGCGTTTCCTGATGGATCTGTGGATTGGCGCGCAGCGGCGCCAGCGCCTGGCGCTGCCGTTCCAGTTCCTTGATCAGGTCGGTCTTGAGATCGGCACGGCCCGCTACGTCGATGATCTCGAACAGCGTGGTCAGCGCGACATGGTGCTGCTGGGCATGATCCTGGGCGAGGAAGTAATCCAGCCGATCGAACAGGTCCTCCAGGCGCAGGAGCGTCCTGATGCGTTCGTTGAAAGGATATTCGTACAGAATCAAGTGCTATGTCCGTGCAGGGCGTCGGGCGAGCTCCGTGGCAGGAGCTCGCCCGGTGCAGAATGTGGCCCGGGAAACGCGGGGAGATGCCAAACATGGGGCGCCTCGAGTCGCATCGAGTGGCGCATCATGTGTCGATCCGTGCAGTATGCGGCTATTTCCCGGCATGTTCCAGCGCATTCTATGCGAGACAAGGGCCGAGGACAATGTCATGTGCATGATGCGGTGCGCTGGCACGCCGACTTTGCTGTTATACGCCGGACTCGGGATGGACCTCGCCGGCCGCGGACAGTTCACGGTAGTAGCGGTCGAGCCGGTCGACCTGGTCCACCAGCGCCTCCACCGGGCCGTCGTTGTCGATGACGTCGTCGGCACATGCCAGGCGCGCGCCGCGCGTGGCCTGCTTTGCCATGATGGCCTGGACCTGCTCGCGGCTGAAGCCGTTGCGTGACATCACGCGCGCCACCTGCGTGGCCTCGCTGCAGTCGACCACCAGCACGCGGCCCACCCGTTCGCGCCACGAGCCCGACTCCACCAGCAGCGGCACCACATAGATCAGATAGGGATGCTCGCCGGCGTCGCGCACGGCCTGCGCGCGTTCGTTGGTCAGAGCGCGGATCAGCGGATGCGTAATGCCTTCGAGCCGTGCCTTGGCGGCCGGGTCGGCGAATACCAGCCCGCGCATCGCGTCGCGGTCCATGGCGCCGTCAGGGCGAAGGCAGCCGGGGCCGAAGGCCTCGACCAGCGCCGGGATGGCGCGCCCGCCCGGGGCGGTGATCTCGTGCGCGAGCAGGTCGGTGTCGATGATCGCTGCGCCGCGCGCGGCGAACATGTCGGCCACGCGGGTCTTGCCGCTGCCGATGCCGCCGGTCAGTCCGATTTCCAGCATGTGGGATTCTGTGAAGGGTTCGATGGCGATGTTGCCGTCACGATACCAGCTTCACGCGTTCGCGTCGGACGGTCACCACGCCGGCTTCATGGCAGCGCCAGCGGCAGCACGCCCGGGCCGAACCCCAGCACCACCACGCCCGCCAGCGCGATGAAGGGGCCAAAGGGGAAGGGTGTATCACGCTCCTGCCGGCGCAGCGCGATGCTGGCCAGCCCGAACACCACACCCGCGACCGACGACAACAGCACCAGCGCCGGCAGCGCCTGCCAGCCGAACCACGCGCCCAGCGCGGCCATCAGCTTGAAGTCGCCGAAGCCCATGCCTTCCTTGCCGCGCACCAGCCGGAACAGCCAGTACGCCACCCACAGCACCAGGTAGCCGGCGGCGGCGCCGATCACCGCATCGGCCAGCGGCACGAACAGGCCACCCAGGTTCAGCAGCAGGCCCAGCCACAGCAGCGGCAGCGTGATCTGGTCGGGCAGCAGCTGCGTGTCGGCATCGATCATGGTCAGCGCCAGCAGCGACCACACCAGCACCAGCGCGGCCAATGTCTGCCAGCCCGGCCCGAAGCGCCACGCCAGCAGCGCGCTCAGCAGGCCGCAGGCCAGCTCCACCAGCGGATAGCGCACGCTGATCGGCGTCTTGCAGGCCGAGCAGCGCCCGCGCAGCAGCAACCAGCTCAGCACCGGCACGTTTTCCCACGGCGCGATCGCGTGCCCGCAATGCGGGCAGGCCGAGCGCGGCACCATCAGGTTGTAGCGGGCGGGATAGGGCAGCGGGTCGCCGCGCAGTTCGGCGATATAGTTGGCCTCGTCGCGCTCCATCATGCGCGGCAGCCGGTGGATGACCACGTTGAGGAAGCTGCCGACCACCAGCCCCAGCAGGGCCGCCACCGCGACCATGAAGGCCGGCGGCAGCGCCGCCAGCGCGTGCAGCAGCTGCCCGCTGCCGGTCGGGAAAGGCGAGGTGGAGAATGCCAAAGCCATCCCTTACACCACCTGTCCCAGCTTGAAGATTGGCAGGTACATCGCCACCACCATGCCCCCGATCAGCACGCCCAGCACCACGATAATCAGCGGCTCGATCAGGCTGGAGATCGCGGCCACGGCATCGTCGACCTCGCGCTCGTAGAACTCGGCGACCTTCAGCAGCATATTGTCGAGCGCACCCGACTCCTCGCCGATCTGCGTCATCTGCAACACCATGTTGTCGAACACATGCGTCGCCTGCATCGCATTGGTCAGGCTGGTGCCGATGCGCACCGATTGCTCGATCTCGCGCGTGGCGTCGTAGTAGAGCCAGTTGCCGGCGGCGCCGGCGACGGACTCCATCGATTCCACCAGCGGCGTGCCGGCGGCGAACATGGTCGCCAGCGTGCGCGTCCAGCGCGCGATCACCGCCTTGCGGAACAGGCTGCCGAAGATCGGCAGCTTCAGCAGCACGCGGTCGGTGGCGCGCTGCACTTTCTCGGATTTCTTCAGGGCGCGCAGGTAGAAGATGATGCCGCCCACGGGTACGCCGATCACCAGATACCAGTACTGGACAAAGAAGTCCGAGATCGCGATCACCACCAGCGTCGGCGCCGGCAGATTGGCGCCGAAGCTCGAGAACACGCCCTTGAACGCCGGGATCACGAACAGCATCAGGATCACCGTGACGGCAAAGGCCACGGTCAGCACCGCGATGGGGTAGATCATCGCCGACTTGATCTGGCTCTTCAGCGCGATGGTCTTTTCCATGTAGAGCGACAGGCGCTCCAGCAGGGCATCGAGGATACCGCCCTGTTCGCCGGCATCGATCAGGTTGCAGTACAGCGTGTCGAAGTACTTCGGATGGCGCCGGAACGCCGCCGCCATGCTGCTGCCGGCTTCGATGTCGGAACGGATGTCCGACAGCAGCTGGGTGAAGTTGGGGTTGACATGCCCGCGCGCGATGATGTCGATCGACTGCAGCAACGGGATACCCGCCTTGAGCATGGTTGACAACTGCCGCGTGAAATAGGCGATGTCCTTCTCGGTAATCTTGCGCCCGCGCGCGGCCTTGCGCTTCTTCAGCTTGACGATGGTCAGGCCCTGCTTGCGCAGCGTGGCGGTGACCTCGGCCTGGTTCTCGGCGCGCAGCTCGCCGGTGAAGGTCTTGCCCTTGCGGTCCTTGCCTTCCCACTCAAAGATGTACTGGGTGGGTGCCTTGCGCCCCTTCCCTGATTTCGCCCGTGACGGCGCTGCCGTCCGGGCGCCCGCCGCTGGTGCGCGCGTCGCCATGATTTTGACCCCCGATGTAAATGACGTTTGTTCTACGTCTTGTATTTACGTTGTGCCCTACGTGTCCGACTAAATATTCGTGGTCGCCAGCACTTCTTCGAGTGACGTGACGCCATGCTTTACCTTCAGCAGCCCCGCGTCGCGCAACGATAGCACGCCGTCCTTGCGCGCCTGCTCCGCGATTTGCAAGGCCGTGCCGTGCGACAGGATGATCTGCTGCATGGCCTCCGTGATCGGCATGACCTGGTAGATGCCGCAGCGGCCCTTGTAGCCGCTGCCGTTGCAGCGCTCGCATCCGACCGGATGGAAGGGCTGCCAGCTGCCGTCGATATCCTGCTCGCGGAACCCGGCGTCGAGCAGCGCCTGGTGTGGCAAATCGCCCTGGCGCTTGCAGGTGCACAGCCGGCGTGCCAGCCGCTGCGCGGTGATCATCAGCACGCTTGACGCGATGTTGAAGGGCGCCACGCCCATGTTCATCAGCCGCGTCAGCGTGGTTGGCGCGTCGTTGGTGTGCAGCGTGGACAGCACCAGGTGGCCGGTCTGCGCGGCCTTGATCGAGATATCGGCGGTTTCCAGGTCACGGATTTCGCCGACCATGATGATGTCCGGATCCTGGCGCAGGAACGAGCGCAGCGCCGCGGCAAAGGTCAGCCCGGCCTTGTCATTGACGTTGACCTGGTTGATGCCAGGCAGCTGGATTTCGGCCGGATCCTCCGCGGTGGAGATATTGATATCGCCCTGGTTCAGCAGGTTCAGAAAGGTGTACAGCGACACTGTCTTGCCGCTGCCGGTCGGGCCGGTCACCAGCACCATGCCGTAGGGGCGCTTGATCACGTCCAGCAGCAGTGCCTTCTGCTCCGGCTCGTAGCCGAGTTGGTCGATGTCGAGCTTGTCGGATGACGATTCGAGAATCCGCATCACGATCTTCTCGCCGAACAGCGTCGGCAGCGTCGACACGCGGAAGTCCACCGCCTTCTCGACCGTCTCCTTGGCGTCCTTGTCCTTGGGTAGCGAGAGCAGCAGCTTCATGCGGCCATCCTGCGGCACGCGCTTTTCAGAGATATCCAGCCGCGACAGCACCTTGATGCGGGTAGCGATCTTGTCGCGGATATCCAGCGGCGGGCGCGCGACTTCCTGCAGCACCCCGTCCACGCGAAAGCGGATACGGTAGAAGGTTTCGAACGGCTCGAAGTGCAGGTCGGACGCACCGCGATGGAAGGCCTCGGTCAGCAGCTTCTGCAGGAAGCGCACCACCGGGGCGTCGTCGATGGCCTCGGCGGCAGTGCGGTTGCGCTGGGCGCTGGCGGCGGCTACCGGGTCGTACTCGATCAGCTTGCGCTCGACCTGTACCGGCGAGATGTTCTTCAGCGTGCCCAGCGCCTCGCCGGCGGAGCGCACGTGCTTCATCAGCTTGTCGTGCTCAACCACCACCGCTTCGACCGGCAGTTTGTACTTTTCCTTGATCGCATCCAGCCCGGCCTGGTTGGACGGGTCGGATGTTGCCAGCACCAGCCGGTTCTCGCGCCGGCCCAGCGGCAGCAGGCGGTGCGCATGGAACTCACGGTTGCCGGCCAGCGCCGGCGGCACCTTGTTGAGGTTGTACTGCGCCAGGTCCAGCAGCGGCAGCTGGTACTTGTCCGCCGCGAACAGCGCCAGGTCGTGCGCGCTCATGGTGCCGCTGCCGACGATTTCGTCGATCAGCTGCGACTGCTTTTCGCGCGCGGCCTGCTCCAGCTGAGCAAGCAGGGCGGGCGCGATACGCCGGCTCTGGGCCAGGGCAAGACCGAGTGTCATGGCAGGTGCGCTGTGCGGTTGGACGGTGGCCGCTGGCCACGGAGGGGGCGGGACGGTCCCACGTCCCCGGATCGGGGCAGTTTGCCGCCGGGGTCACTTTTTGTAAAGGCGACGACGGCGCGGTGTTGGCGTTTGCGCGACACAAGCGCAACCCTACTTGCGCGGGGAGAAGGGGTGATTTCACCACCGCCGAGGCCGCCGAATACATGGAAGTCTCGATCGCCACCTTCCGCCGCCTGGTGCGGGATGGCAAGCTGACTGCTCGTGTCGAAGTGGGACGTAGGCAGCTTTTCTGCGTAGCCGACCTGAGGGCGTTCAAGCGTCAGCGCGAGGCGATCAAGGGTTGATCGGACGGTAGCGGCGCAGCCGATCTGGCGTGTGGGGGACAACACGCCGTGGCCCGAATGGCCGGCACAAAGACAAAGAGCCGAATCAACTCACGTCGATTCGGCTCTTTAAATCTGGTCGGGGTGAGAGGATTCGAACCTCCGGCCTCTACGTCCCGAACGTAGCGCTCTACCAGGCTAAGCTACACCCCGATTTGGTCTTGCTGGCTAACGCTTAACCCTTAAGTTTGGTCGTCAGCAGCAAAGAAGGCAAGTTTAGCAGCGTTTTTTTTGAAAGGGAAGAGGGGCAGGCAAAATCGCACTTCGTCCCGCTTCCGTTGCCTGCGCCACCTTCCCGTTAAGACAGTCGCTGCAGCGAGGACGAGCAGAGCTGGATCAGGGTCTCTTTCAACTCCGACGCGGGGAATTGCATCGCCGCTTTTTCCGCAGCCTCGGCCTCACGCCGTGCCGCTTCGAAGGTGACCTCCAGCGCGCCGCTGGCGTGGATCGCGGCGAACACCGCGTCAAAGTGCTCGGTGCCGCCCTGGACGATGGCGTCGCGCGCCAGCTGGCGCTGCTCGGCGGTGCCGTGCTCGAGCAGGTGCAGCAGCGGCAGCGTGGGCTTGCCTTCGCGCAGGTCGTCGCCGGCGTTCTTGCCCATCTGCTCCGCGCTGGCGGTGTAGTCGAGCATGTCGTCGATCAGCTGGAAGGCGGTGCCGATGCGGCGGCCGTACTCGGCCGCGGCTTCTTCCATCTCCGCGTCGGCGCCGGCCAGCACCGCGCCCAACTGGGCCGCGGCCTCGAACAGCTTGGCGGTCTTGTAGCGGATCACCTGCAGGTAGCGCTCGATGGTGACATCCGGGTCGTGCATGTTCAGCAGCTGCAGGACCTCGCCCTCGGCGATCACGTTGGTCGCGTTGGACAGGATTTCCATGATGCGCATGCTGCCCGCATCGACCATCATCTGGAATGCGCGCGAGTAAAGGAAGTCGCCCACCAGCACGCTGGCGGCGTTGCCGAACACCGCGTTGGCGGTATCGCGGCCGCGCCGCAGTTCGGACTCGTCGACCACGTCGTCGTGCAGCAGCGTGGCGGTGTGGATGAATTCGACGACGGCGGCCAGCTCATGGTGGCGGTGGCCGTCGTAGCCCAGCGCGCGCGCCGTCAGCAACAGGATCACCGGGCGCAGGCGCTTGCCGCCGGCACCGATGATGTATTCGCCGATCTGCTCGATCAGCGGGACTTCAGAAGACAGCCGCTGGCGGATGACAGCATCGACCGCGCGCATGTCTGCAGCGACCGGGGCAAGCAAGGCAGTGGCGGAAGGCTGGGACAAGATGATCACCGTTACGCAAAACCGGACGATTATATGCGAAGCCCACGCCGTTCTACGCATGCAGCGCATTCTAAAGATGGCCGCTCAGGGTATGCGCGCAGGGTGTTCGCGTGGCGCGCATCTATAATTCGGGCATGGACAAGCCCGTACCTCGCCGCCATTTGCGCCGCACCGCCCTGTGGGTGGCGTTTGCCGCACTGGCGGGATTCCTGCTCGCCGACCTGACCTGAGCCGGGCGCCCTCGCTTTGTGGCGATGCCGCCGCCCACAGGCTATGTGCCTGTTTTCTTTGCGCTTTTCCCCAACCTCGTTTACAATTCCCGGTTTCCTCCGGTTGCTACGCTCGCTTTGCGGGTGCTGACCGGCGGGAGATAACCGGGCCGCAGTGAGCCCGCCCACGCGCCAGGCCGTGCATTGACCGGCCGCGCAGGGTGCGCCCAGTGCCGGCATTCGGCGTTTTATTCACATCCGAGAGGTTCGACAATGTACGCGGTCGTAAAAACCGGCGGCAAGCAATACAAGGTTGCTGCTGGCGAAAAACTGAAAGTAGAACAGATACCGGCAGACATTGGCGCAGAAATCACGCTCGACCAGGTGCTCGCAGTGGGCGCCGGCGACCAAATCAAGTTTGGTACGCCGCTGGTTAGCGGGGCTTCCGTCAAAGCTACCGTTATCTCCCAAGGTCGTCACGACAAGGTGAAGATCTTCAAGATGCGCCGTCGCAAGCACTACCAGAAGCGTCAGGGCCATCGTCAGAATTACACCGAACTGCGCATCGAAGCGATCGTTGCCTGATCGATCGAGCGTAACCAGGTAAAGCGACAGGAGTAAGACATGGCACAGAAAAAAGGCGGCGGTTCCACGCGGAACGGCCGTGATTCCGAATCGAAGCGTCTGGGCGTGAAGGTGTTTGGTGGCCAGGCCATCAACGCCGGCGGCATCATCATCCGCCAGCGCGGTACCCGCGTGCATGCCGGCGACAACGTCGGCGTGGGCAAGGACCACACGCTGTTTGCCCTGGTGGACGGCCACGTGCAGTTCGCCGTCAAGGGCCCTGCCAAGAAGCAGCACGTCAGCGTCGTCCCGGCGGCCTGATAACAGCCTTTGCAGGATGAAGGCCCCGCAACGCTTGCGGGGCTTTTTCTTTTCTGGCCACAATTAGAGGCACTATCAAAACGATGCTGGCGCGGTCTTGAGGTTCGCCTCGCTCGTTTCGCTCGTTTCGATAGCGCCTTTTGCGGTGCGCCCGGCAGGGCAGGCGGCATCCGGCCGCCAGCCCGCCGCTCCATCACGGAAAACCCATCATGAAGTTCATCGACGAAGCCCGAATCGAAGCCATCGCCGGCAACGGCGGCAATGGCAGCGCCTCGTTCCGGCGCGAGAAGTTTGTGCCCTTCGGCGGCCCGGATGGTGGCGATGGCGGCCGGGGCGGCAGCGTGTTCGCCGTGGCGGACCGCAATATCAATACGCTGATCGACTTCCGCTACGCCAGGAAGCACGTGGCGCGCAACGGCGAGAACGGCCGCGGCTCCGACTGCTACGGCGCGGCTGGCGAAGACGTCACCCTGCGCATGCCGGTGGGCACGCTGATTATGGACATGGACACCGGCGAGGTGATCGCCGACCTGACCGAGCACGGCCAGCGCGTGTGCCTGGCCGAAGGCGGCATGGGCGGGTGGGGCAACCTCCATTTCAAGTCCAGTACCAACCGCGCGCCGCGCCAGCAGGTGGACGGCAAGCCGGGCGAGCGCCGCATGCTCAAGCTCGAGCTGAAGGTGCTGGCCGACGTCGGCCTGCTGGGCATGCCCAACGCCGGCAAGTCGACCTTTATCTCGCATATTTCCAATGCGCGCCCGAAGGTGGCGGACTACCCGTTCACCACCCTGCACCCCAACCTGGGCGTGGTGCGCGTGGACCATGAGCAGTCGTTCGTGGTCGCCGATATTCCCGGCCTGATCGAAGGCGCGGCAGAAGGGGCGGGCCTGGGCCACCAGTTCCTGCGCCACCTGCAGCGTACCGGCCTGCTGCTGCATATCGTCGACCTGGCGCCGTTCGACGAGGCGGTCGACCCGGTCGCTGAAGCCAAGGCCATCGTCAACGAACTGAAGAAATACGACGAGACCCTGTACGACAAGCCACGCTGGCTGGTGCTGAACAAGCTCGACATGGTGCCCGAGGAAGAGCGCGTCACGAAGGTGAAGGACTTCCTCAAGCGCTACAAGTGGAAGGGCCCGGTGTTCCAGATCTCGGCGCTGACCGGCGAAAACTGTCGCGACCTGATCTACGCGATCAAGGACCACCTGCTGGCGATCAAGGCCGCAGAGGCCGCGGCGCTGGCCGAGCCGGACATCCGCCTGGACGAGCGCTTGCACAACGTCGACCAGGGCGAGCGCGAGGCATAAGCAAGGGGCCGCCGACGGCTGGCCTCACCGCAGCACACTACATACGGACAATTCGGGCGCGGCGCCCGCCGCCGGCTGCCCGGGAGACAGGATTCCCGCCATGCAATCGGTCATCGCGCAGGCAAAGCGCATCGTCGTCAAAGTCGGCTCCAGCCTGGTCACCAACGATGGCAAGGGGCTGGACCACGACGCCATCGCCCGCTGGGCTGCCCAGATCGCCAAGCTGCGCGTGGCGGGCAAGGAAGTGGTGCTGGTCAGCTCTGGCGCCATCGCCGAAGGCATGCAGCGCCTGGGCTGGGTGCGCCGCCCGAAGGAAATCCACGAGTTGCAGGCCGCCGCCGCCGTCGGCCAGATGGGCCTGGCGCAGGTCTATGAAAGCCAGTTCGGCCGCTACGGCATCCGCACCGCGCAGGTGCTGCTGACCCACGCCGACCTGGCCGACCGCGAGCGCTACCTGAACGCGCGCTCCACGTTGCTGACGCTGCTGTCGCTGGGCGTGGTGCCGATCATCAACGAGAACGACACCGTCGTCACCGACGAAATCAAGTTCGGCGACAACGACACGCTGGGCGCGCTGGTGACCAACCTGATCGAAGGCGACGCGCTGGTGATCCTGACCGACCAGCGCGGCCTGTACACCGCCGACCCGCGCAAGGACCCGGCCGCCGAGTTCGTGGACGAGGCGCTGGCCGGCACGCCCGAGCTGGAAGCGATGGCCGGTGGCGCCGGCACGTCGATCGGCCGCGGCGGCATGCTGACCAAGATCCTGGCGGCCAAGCGCGCGGCCAAGTCGGGTGCCCACACCACCATCGCCTCCGGGCGCGAAGCCAACGTGCTAGAGCGCCTGGCCGCCGGCGAGGCCATCGGCACCCAGTTGCTGGCGCCAACCGGCCGGCTGACCGCGCGCAAGCAATGGATGGCCGACCACCTGCAGCTGCGCGGGCGCGTGGTGATCGACAACGGCGCGGTCGAGAAGCTCACCAGTGGCGGCAAGTCATTGCTGCCGATCGGCGTGGTGGAAGTCCAGGGCGAGTTCGCCCGCGGCGAGGTGATCGCCTGCGTCGACATGCAGGGGCGCGAGGTCGCGCGCGGCATCACCAACTATTCCAGCGCGGAGGCGCGGCTGATCGCACGCAAGCCCTCTTCCGAGATCGAATCCGTGCTCGGCCACCTGAACGAGCCTGAGCTGATCCATCGCGATAACCTGGTGCTGGTCTGAGGCACAGGCAACAAGCGCATAAGAAAAAACGGCGGGACTGGATGACAGTCCCGCCGTTTTCGTATCGACGCTTCCGGTGTCAGCGATTGCTCGGCGCCCGTGACTTCAGCTCGCGCACCATGTCATCCGGCTTGCCGGCCACCGTGCGGCCTTCACAGAAGAAATCGGTCGCCAGCGTCGCGGCATAGGCGTTGCTCACCCGGGTTTCCATGCGGTGCCAGTTCTCGCCGTATTCGCTCAGGTTCGGAATCCATTCCTTGGCGCCGGCCGGCAGCGTGGCGTAGAGCTTGCGCTCGAACGCGTCGCAACGCATGCCTTCGAAGGTCACGTTGCGCGCGCCGCTCCGGCTGGTGGTGACGACGGTATAGCGCACCACGTTGTCCTTGCCGACCGAGACCGACTTGCTGTCCACCGCGAACGAGAGGCTGCCGGTGCCCGATACCGAGAACGGGATCAGGTCGGCGTCCTGCGGCAGCGGCGGCAGCATCGCCTTGGCCTCCTCGAAGGTCTTGGGCGCGAACGGGTTGAGCCACGTGCTCTCTTCCTCTGCCATCTGCTTGCCAGTGGTCTTGCAGCCGGCCAGCGCAAGGCTGGCCGCGGCAAGCAGCAGTCCGGCAGCGCGCAGGCCGCCGCGGTCGCGGCCCGGGCCGGTGAAACTAGTCATCAGTGCTCCGTGAGGTGGATACCGGCGCTGCGGCCGGCGAAACAGATACAGGCTGGGCTTCAGGTTCGGGCGCAGGGGCAGGCTCAGGTTCCGCCGCGCCATCGCAGTCGGCCCCGGCCACCGCCGGCTGCCCCGGCTGGCCACCTCGGCCCTGCATCTGGCTGCGCGGCCCGCCGTAGCGCCCGTGCATGCCATGCGCACCATGGGCGCCGTGCGTGCCATAGGGGCTCAGCGGCACGCGCGGGTGCCGGTTCAAAAAGCGCGACAATTCCGTAAGCGCCATCTGGTAGACATCGCGCTTGAACTCGATCACCGCCTCCAGCGGCACCCAATAATGGCTCCAGCGCCAGGCGTCAAACTCCGGATGGTCGGTGGCGCGAAGGTGGATATCGCAGTCCCTGCCGGCCATGCGCAGCAGGAACCAGATTTGTTTCTGGCCCTTGTAGTGGCCGCGGATCTCGCGGCGGATGAACTTGTCCGGCACCTCGTAACGCAGCCAGTCGCGCGTGCGACCAACGATCCTGACGTGCTCCGGAAGCAGGCCGATTTCCTCATGCAGTTCGCGGTACATGGCCTGTTCCGGCGTTTCGCCGTACTTGATGCCGCCTTGCGGGAACTGCCAGGAGTGTTCGCCGATTCGCTTGCCCCAGAAAACCTCGTTGCGTGCGTTGAGGAGGATGATGCCGACGTTCGGGCGAAAGCCTTCACGATCGAGCATGACTGCACCTCGAATCCTTTAGAATTACGCTGATTATAAAGGAAGCGCGCAGCCGGGCTCAGAAGGGGGGATGGTGGTTTTCCCCGAGCAGAAGGGCAGTTTCAGGCGCGTGCGCGACAAATCAGTGCCGCAGCTCCCCCGGATTTGCCGGGATTCCTGGCGGCCTCGAGAGAAACAACGGATGAAAGCCTCGCAATTCTTCATTTCCACCCTCAAGGAAGCGCCCGCCGACGCGGAAATCGTGTCGCACAAACTGATGATGCGCGCCGGCATGATCAAGAAGCTGGGCGCCGGCATCTACAGCTACATGCCGATCGGGCTGCGCGTGATCCGCAAGGTCGAGAACATTGTGCGCGAGGAGATGAACCGCGCCGGCGCGGTGGAACTGTCCATGCCCGTGATCCAGCCGGCCGAGCTGTGGCAGGAAACCGGCCGCTGGGACAAGATGGGCCCGGAGCTGCTGCGCCTGAAGGACCGCCACGAGCGCGACTTCGCGGTGCAACCGACTTCGGAAGAGGTGGTGACCGATATTGCCCGCGGCGAAATCCGCAGCTACAAGCAGCTGCCGGTCAATTTCTACCAGATCCAGACCAAGTTCCGCGACGAGCGCCGGCCGCGCTTCGGCATCATGCGCGGGCGCGAGTTCACCATGAAGGACGCCTATTCCTTCGACCGCGATACCGACGGCTTGCGCAAGTCGTACGAGAACATGTACGACACCTACGTGCGCATCTTCCGCCGCTTCGGGCTGGAATTCCGCGCCGTGGCGGCCGACAACGGCGCCATCGGCGGCTCGGGCTCGCATGAGTTCCACGTCATCGCCGAGACGGGTGAAGACGCCATCGTCTACTGCCCGACCTCCGCCTACGCGGCTAACATGGAGGCCGCCGAGGCATTGCCGCTGCTGGCCGAGCGCGCCGCGCCCAAGGAAGACCTGGTCAAGACCTTTACCCCAGAAAAGACCAAGTGCGAGCACGTGGCCGAGTTCCTGGGCATCCCGCTGGAGCGCAACGTCAAGTCGATCGTGCTGGCCAAGGATACCGAAGCCGGCGCCGAAATCTGGCTGCTGCTGATCCGCGCCGACCATGAACTGAACGAGGTCAAGGCCTCCAAGGTGCCGGGCCTGGCCGACTTCCGCTTCGCCACCGAGAACGAGATCGTCGATGCCTTCGGCTCGCCGCCGGGCTACCTCGGCCCGATCGGCGCCAGGAAGCCGGTCAAGGTGGTGGCCGACCGCACCGTCGCCAACATGAGCGACTTCGTCTGCGGCGCCAACTATCGCGACTACCACTACACCGGCGTCAACTGGGGCCGCGACCTGCCCGAGCCGGTCGTCGCCGACCTGCGCAACGTGGTCGCCGGCGACGCCTCGCCGGACGGCCAGGGCACGCTGGAAATCTGCCGCGGCATCGAGGTGGGCCATGTGTTCATGCTGGGCACGCGCTATTCCGAGTCCATGAACGCCACCTTCCTGGATGAGAACGGCAAGACTCAGCCGATGCAGATGGGCTGCTACGGCATCGGCGTCACCCGCATCCTGGGCGCCGCGATCGAGCAGAACTTCGACGAGCGCGGCATTATCTGGCCGGCAGCGATCGCGCCGTTCGCGGTGGTGATCTGCCCGGTGGGCTACGACCGCTCCGAAGCCGTCAAGGCCGAGGCCGACCGCATCCATGCCGAGCTGCTGGCGGCCGGCGTGGACGTCATCATCGACGACCGCGGCGAGCGCCCCGGCGTGATGTTCGCCGACTGGGAACTGATCGGCGTGCCGCACCGCGTGGTGGTGGGCGACCGCGGCCTGAAGGAAGGCAAGGTCGAGTACCAGGGCCGGCGTGACGCGCAGGCCACCGCGGTCAGCGTGGCCGACGTGGTCGGCCACGTGCGCAACCATCTGGCGAACTGACCTCCATGCGCGCCGCACCGGGGATGACCGACGCCGGCCGACGCCCCGCGTGGCGCCAGCCCGTGGCCGTTGCCTGCCGCTTTGCCGGCGGGCTGCTGCTGGCGCTGGCCGCCACGGCCGTCCAGGCCGGCGCGCAGAAGGAAGAAGACCTGGCCGATTCCGTGCGCGGCGCACTGGCCGCCGCCATCGCCGATGACCGGCCCACGCGACCGGTCTTTGCTTCGGGCGGCGAGCGCCTGGCCTACCTGAAATGGCTGGGCGAAATGTCCTCGCGCCTGTCTTCGCGCATCCCCGAGCCGCAGGTGCGCGTCGAGCTGATCGAGACCGCTTACTACGAGGCCAAGCGCGCCGGGCTGGAGCCCGCGCTGGTGCTGGGCCTGGTCCAGGTCGAGAGCAATTTCCGCAAGTACGCGATCAGCTCCGCCGGTGCGCGCGGGCTGATGCAGGTGATGCCGTTCTGGGTGCGAGCCATCGGCGACAACGACCCGCGCAAGCTGTTCCACCTGCAGAGCAACCTGCGCTACGGCTGCACCATCCTGCGCTACTACCTCGACCGCGAGCAGGGCGACCTGTACCTCGCGCTGGGCCGCTACAACGGCAGCCGCGGCCGGCCGGAGTACCCGAACGCGGTGCTGGCGGCGTGGAAGCGCTGGCAATATTCCGAAGCCTCGGTCACCGTCGCCGGCGATCCCGAGATCGCCCCGTCGCCCCCGCGCGCGCCGCTATCGCCTGTATCCGAGCCACCCCAAAGCAATCCCTTCTCGCCCCGGCGCGTCGCCAATCCCTCATGATCCGCGAAGCATCCGCAGTCGGCGGCAAGGCCGGCTATACCGAATCCTCGCCCGAACTCGAGCAATGGCTGGCCCGGCATATCGCGCAGGGCTTCGGCGCCGATGCGCTGGTGTTGTCGATGCTGCGCTCGGGCTATGACGATGCCTTTGCGCGCCAGGCCGTGGCGGCGGCATTCGGGCAGGATGCAGGCGCCGACGCACCCGCGAAGCCGGCGGCGCGCGGCAAGGCGCCCGTCGCTGCGGCCGAGGCCGAGCCGCAGGTCTACGTAGCGCACGGCGGCGACCGCGAGATCCCGATCCTGTTCCAGCTGGCATCGCCGCGCATCCGGTTGTTCCAGCATCTGCTGACCGACGAGGAATGCGATGCGCTGGTGGCGCTGTCGCGCGGCCGGCTGGCGCGCTCGCCGGTGGTCAACCCGGATACCGGCGACGAAAACCTGATCGACGCCCGCACCAGCATGGGCGCGATGTTCCAGGTGGGCGAGCACGCGCTGATTTCGCGCATCGAGGCGCGCATCGCCGCGGTCACCGGCGTGCCGGCAGAGCATGGCGAAGGGCTGCAGATCCTCAACTACAAGCCCGGCGGCGAGTACCAGCCGCACTTCGATTACTTCAATCCGCAGCGCCCCGGCGAGGCGCGCCAGCTGTCCGTAGGCGGCCAGCGCATCGCCACGCTGGTGATCTACCTGAACACCCCCGAGGCGGGCGGCGCCACCGCGTTCCCGCGCGTAGGCCTGGAAGTGGCGCCGGTCAAGGGCAACGCCGTGTACTTCAGCTACCTGCTGCCCGACGGCAAGCTCGACGACCGCACGTTGCACGCCGGCCTGCCGGTGGCGTCGGGCGAGAAATGGATCGCCACCAAATGGCTGCGCGAACGGCCATACCGCAGCGAGGCGTGAGCCTGCCTGCCGGCGCCAGCTGATCCATCTGCTGGCACTGGTCTCATCTCAAGGCGGATCCTGCACCGTGCCGTGGCGTAGTACGCGGCGCAGGGCATCGTCGTCCAGCCGCTGCGTGCCGTCGAGCCAGGTGCCCAGCAGCGCCAGCAACTCCAGCAACGCATCGATGCGCGCCAGCAGGTGGGCGTCGTCGCCGGCCGCCCCGGCTTCCTGCCTGAGGGCGCGCAAGGCCGCTACGGCGGGATCGATCTCGCGGCGCTTGCGCTCGGCCGCCAGGGTGCGGAAGTTGACCCAGACATCTGCCGGCACGCGCACGTACTCGCGCCGGTCGCGCGGGACATCGGCATGGGACGGCCGGGTCAGGTTCCAGGAATCGAGTTCCCTGAGCCCCACGCTGATATTGGAGCGCGAGCGGTTCAGTGCGTGCGCGATCTCGTCGGCGTTCAGCGGCCGCGAGGCGATATACAGCAGGCTCAGGATCTGGCTGGCCGTGCGGGTAAGGCCGCAATGGCTGCCCAGTTCCCCAAGGTGGCCAATCAACAGGTGGGCAAGCGGTGACAAGTGCATGGTGTGGTGGTGGGTCACGTGGACGCCAGGCTTGTAGGTGCCGATGCCATCGGGCCATTTCGGGTACTGGCCCGGCGCCGGGGCCGGTGCAGGCGCCGGAGTCGGTGCCGGAGTCGGTGCGGGAGCCGGCGCTGGCGTCGGAGCAGGAGAGGGCGCAGGCGCAGGAGAGGGCGCCGGCGTCGGTGCGGGCGCCGGCGTGGGCGCATCCGGCGACAGGATCGACAGCTGCGCCGAGTCCTTCTCGTTCTTAAGGTAAATCACGTTGGCCTGCAGGTTGGCCGTGTTGAAGACGACTTCGTTGCCCTGGCGTTCGCCGATGCGCAGCAGCGTGCCGTACTTGCCGTTGAGCAGGCTGGCCAGCTGCGGGCCCCATGCGGACTGCGGCGCGTTCTGCGCCGTGATGGCCAGGCGCTCGTCCACGCGCTCCTTGCCGCCGGCATCGCTGCCGAGCACGCGGAAGCGCACCTGGTCGCCGGGCACCGGCTCGAAGCCCTGCTTGATGAAGAAGCCGCCATCGAACCACGGGAAGCCGTCGGTAGGCACGCCGGCGGTGTTCTCGATGGTGACGTCGCTGCAGTTGTAGAAGCCCTCGCGCCCGGCATCCTGGCGCTGCCAGCGGGTGTAGAGCACCGCACTGCCGGTGCGCCCGGCCGGAATCGGCACGTCATAGACGTAGTAGCGCTTGCCGCCGATGGTCTGCGTCGCCGGCGCTGCCCCGCTGTAGACCAGCTGCAGGTCCGACCAGCGCAGCGGCTCGCTGTAGGCATAGGACGCCTTGGTCAGGTAGATGCGCACGAACGACGGGTTATGCGCCGCCGTGGCGTAGTACATCATGCGGATCTTGCCCTTCTCGGGCTTGATCGGCGTCTTGTGCCACTGGGTTGAGCGCACGTCCAGCCCGGCCTACTTGGGGTCGCCGCCGCTGCACAGCGTGCCGTCCTTGATCGCCTCTTCGACCGAGGCCTGGCTGTTGTAGTCCTGCGGGAAGCCCGTCACCTCGTTCCATTGCTGGAAGGGATAGGTGCCGCTGCGCCGGAAGGCCTCGCGGCAACCGGCATTGGGCACGCCCGAGCCGTCCGCAGGCCACCAGAAGCCCCCGTCCTGGAAGCACTTGAGCTGCCGCGCGATCGGGAACTCCACCACGCCGTGCGCCCGCGCGGGGAGGGCAAGGAAGCCGCTGCCCAGCAGCAGGACGGGGAAAACGGTCTGCTTGATCTTCATGCGTAGTCTCCGGTGACTGGCCATCGTTCCCGGCGAAGTACCCGGGACACGCTGGCGATGGCGCGTGCAAATCAGTCGGGCCGCACTGCACGTGCCCCGACGCTGGCTTGATTTTCCGGTGCCGATCATGGTGCGTGCCAATGGCAATCTCCTTGTCGCCTAGCCGGTATTGAATTATCGATCGCAAGGTTTTCGGAAATTTCTGAAGTTACTAAAATAATTCGACCGTTTCTATAGTTTCAGAAATTCGTGAAATTCACCATGCAACGGATTGCGGAGCATTTCCGTCGGCCGTGGTATCGCTTCATGTATGTCCAGAAATCTGGTGTCTTTATTGGCTTTTCTGGCAATTAGCGGTGACATTTGCTCTGCTCTGCGCGCATGAATGCTGTCCCATAAATGGGGCAAAGTGCGCAAAAAACGGGTGGTCAAATGTATGCGGACAGGTGCCGTTACCGTGTCGTTTTTTGATTAAGCATTGTTATATTTATTGTGTTGGAACAACTCAGTAAATTTCTTTTCAGTCGATTGTTTTAGCGACTAGAATTCCCTTCACCTCCGCATACCGCGGCAACTCAAAACCAGGTTTGACCATGGCCGCAAGCCGGTTCCCGGGCATCGACAGCGCAGCACAGGTTTACGCGGCTGGCGCGCGCGCGACGCAGGCTGCCTTTACGCTGCTCGAACTGCTGGTGGTGCTGCTGACCATCGCGCTGCTGGCCGGCTATGTCGGGAATTCGCCGCGCGATCCGCGCCTACTACGATGCCAACCCGGCCGGGCAGTATCCGAAAGGCCTTGACGAACTGGTACTCGATCCGCGCCAGCCGGTGGTGGCGCGCTACCTGCGCCGGGCCTGGCGCGACCCGCTGACGGAAAGCGGCGAGTGGGGCATCGTCCCCGGCCCGGACAATGGCATCGTCGGTGTATACAGCCAGGCTCCCGGCACGCCGCTGCGCGTGGCCGGCTTTGCGCCCGCCAACGCCGGGTTTGCCGACAAGGGCAGTTACCAGGAATGGATCGCCATAAGCCGGAAGAAAACTGAACGGCGGCCGGAAGCGTCCCTGTATCGGCGGATTTCCGTCAAAGTGTACCGGTACTGTACCGTTGGCTGACCGTAGACTGATTCCCTGAATGCCCTGGAGTCAGTTATGGAAGTGTCCCAACTTGCCGCCGGAACCGGTGTCTTTGCCGCGTTTGCCGGCTTTGCGCTGGTGTCGTCGATCACCCCCGGTCCCAACAACACCATGGTGCTCGCCTCGGGCGTGAACTTCGGATTTGCGCGCACGGTGCCGCACGTGCTGGGTATCAGCATCGGCTTTGCGCTGATGGTGGCGCTGGTCGGGCTGGGGCTGGGATCGCTGTTCCACGCCTTTCCGTGGACCTGGCAGGTGCTGCGCGTGGTGGCGACGGTCTACCTCGTGTGGCTGGCGTGGAAGCTGGCCACCTCCGGCGGCGTGCAGGACCAGAAGGTCGGGCGGCCGATGGGCTTCCTGGCCGCCGCGGCATTCCAGTGGGTCAATCCCAAGGCTTGGGTGATGGCGGTCGGCGCGTGCAGCACATACGTGCTGCACGGCAACCTGTGGCTCAACGTGCTGCTGCTGGCGGGGATCTTCGGCGTGGTCAACCTGCCGAGCGTCGCGATGTGGGCGCTGTGCGGCTCGGCGCTGCGGCGCTGGCTGGCGCGCCCGCGCGTGCTGCGCGCCTTCAATATCGGCATGGCAGCTTTGCTGCTGGCCTCGCTGTGGCCGATCCTGGGGGCCTGAAGCGGGCGCCCAGGGCAGGCACCCCGGCGGGTGCCTGTATTTACGTGATCAGAACAGGGCGCGGATCGCGTCCAGGTTGCGCCAGTAGCCCTTGGCGTCCATGCCGCAACCGAACACATAGCGATCCGGCACGGCAAAGCCGCAGAAGTCCGGGTGCATGGGCTTGATCTTGGGCAGCGTCTTCTCGCACAGCACCGCGGCGTGGAATTCCTTGGCGCCCATGTCCAGGATGCGCTCGCGAATCGCGGCCATGGTTTCGCCTTCATCCAGGATGTCGTCCAGCACCAGCACCACGCGGTCCTTGACCGATTCGCGCGGGGCCACGCGCCACTGCATCTCGCCGCCCACGGTCTTGTTGTTGTAGCGCGAGAGGTGGATGTAGTCGAACTCCAGCGGGAAGGCCAGCTTGGGCAGCAGCATGCCGGTGAAGACCACCGCGCCGCCCATCACCGACAGCACCAGCGGGAAGGCATCGCCCATCTTGACGGTGATCTCGGTCGCCATGCGGTCCAGGGCGGCCTGGACTTCCTCGGCGGAGACGATTTCTTCGGAGTTGGCCCACAGCTCGCGGGCCTGTACGGCGCTCATCATGATGTCTTTCCTGTTCTTTTGCGGGGGAAGGCAGATCGCTTGCCGATCTTACTACCGCTAATTAGCGGTTGAAGAGGCCCTTCATGCCACCCTTCATCGCGCCCATCTGGCGCATCATCTTCATCATGCCGCCGCCCTTGAGCTTTTTCATCATGGATTGCATCTGGTCGAACTGGTTGAGCAGGCGGTTCACTTCCTGCACCGGCACGCCGGCGCCCGCGGCGATGCGGCGCTTGCGGCTGGCCTTGATCAGCTCGGGCTTGGCGCGCTCGGTCGGCGTCATGCTGTTGATGATGCCTTCCATGCGGGCCACCTGCTTTTCCGCCTGATCCATATTGGCGCCTTGTGCCTGCTGGGCGAACTGCGCCGGCAACTTGTCGACCAGGCTGCCCAGGCCGCCCATTTTCTTCATCTGGCCGATCTGCGCCTTGAAGTCTTCCAGGTCGAAGTCGCCTGTCTTCTTGATCTTCTTGGCCAGCTTCTCGGCCGCTTCCATGTCCACGCCGCGCTGGGCTTCCTCGACCAGCGCGAGGATGTCGCCCATGCCCAGGATGCGCTGGGCCATGCGGTCAGGGTAGAAGGGCTCGAGGCCGTCGAGCTTTTCGCCGACGCCGACGAACTTGATCGGGCGCCCAGTAATGTGGCGTACCGACAGCGCCGCACCACCGCGCGCATCGCCGTCCAGCTTGGTCAGCACCACGCCGGTCAGCGGGAGGGTGTCGTTGAAGGCCTTGGCGGTGTTGACCGCGTCCTGGCCGAGCATGGCGTCGACCACGAACAGCGTCTCGGCGGGCTTCAGCTCGGCGTGCAGGGCCGCGATTTCCTGCATCATCAACTCGTCGATACCCAGCCGGCCGGCCGTGTCGACGATCAGCACATCGTGGTAGTGCTTGCGTGCCCAGTCCACCGCCGCGCGGGCGATGTCGACCGGTTTCTGGTCCGGCTGCGACGGGAAGAAGTCAGCGCCGACTTGCTCGGAAACCGTCTTCAGCTGCGCAATCGCGGCGGGGCGGTAGACGTCGCACGAGACCGTCAGCACCTTCTTCTTCTTGTTTTCCTTGAGCCACTTGGCCAGCTTGCCCACGGTTGTGGTTTTACCGGCACCCTGCAGGCCGGCCATCAGGATGATGGCGGGCGGCTGCACGGCCAGGTTCAGCTCGGCTTCCTTGTTGTTGCCACCAGCGGCTTCGGTGCCGCCGATCACCGCGGTCAGCTCGCGCTGTACCACGCCGACCAGGGCCTGGCCCGGGGTGAGGCTGGTGACGACCTCCTCGCCCAATGCCTTTTCCTTGACGCGGGCGACGAATTCGCGCACGACCGGCAGCGCCACGTCGGCTTCGAGCATGGCAAGGCGCACTTCGCGCAGCATCTCGGCGGTGTTGGCCTCGGTCAGGCGCGCCTCGCCGCGCATGGTCTTGACCACACGCGCCAGGCGTTGAGTGAGATTGTCCAGCATGGCAGGAATTGGGGAAAGGTCGGAGCAGGGCTCGGAGAAGAATCGGGGCAGGACCGGCTCACGCGGGGGGCCTGGAGCACCGGTTCAACCGGCCGCCACCGTCCGTGGGCACTAAGGTAAACTGCGCAAATGGTCATTGTACTGTATGCCCTCACGGCACTTCTCTATTGCGGCCTGGCCTGGCACGGCTGGGCCACGCGCCATCCGCTCGCGACCGCGGCCGGCCAGGCAGGCGGCGGCGCCTCGGCCGTGCTCGTTGCTTCCGGTCCCGGCGGCCCGGGCGGCGGCATCCCACCGGCGGGCGGCGCGCACGGCGAAGCGCGCCCGGCCTGGTGGCACGTGCTGATGCTGGCCGCGCTGGCCAGCCACGGCATGCTGCTGCATGAAACCATCTTCCCGGCCGAGCGCATGGTGTTCGGCTTTGCCTTCGCGCTGTCGGCCATGCTGTGGCTGGGCGTGGGCATCTACTGGATCGAGAGCTTTTTCTTCTCGCTGGCCGGTCTGGGGCTGATCGTGATCCCGGTGGCGCTGGTCGCCAGCCTGTTGCCCCTGGCCTTCCCAGGCTCGCAGATCCTGGGCTACGCGGCGCAGCCGCTGTTCAAGCTGCACTTCATCATCGCCAACGTGGCCTATGGGCTGTTCACGCTGGCTGCCTTCCACGCCTTCCTGATGCTGCTGGCTGAACGGCGCCTGCACGGCTTCCGCCACGCGCCGGCGCGGCCGAGCGAGGCGCAGCCCAGCCAGTGGCTGGGGCGCTGGCTGGACCTGCTGCCGCCGCTGCTGACGCTGGAGAAGCTGCTGTTCCGGCTGATCGGCGCCGGCTTCGTGCTGCTGACGCTGACCATTGCCTCGGGGCTGCTGTTTTCCGAGGAACTGTTTGGCCGCGCCTTCCGGCTCGACCACAAGACCGTGTTTGCGCTGATCTCGTGGGCCATGTTCGGCGGCATCCTGGCCGGACGCATCTTCCGCGGCTGGCGCGGCAAGGTGGCGCTGCGCTGGGTCATCGCCTCGTTCGGCATCCTGCTGCTGGCCTATGTCGGCAGCCGCTTCGTGATCGAAGTCGTCTTGCACCGCATCTGATTTGCCATGGCACGTATCCTGATCCTGCTGGCGGTGGTGCTGGGCGTCATCTGGTGGCTGCGAGCCCGTGCCGAGGCTCGGCTGGCGCAACAGCGCGCGCAGCAGCATGCGCGCGAAGCCAGCCAGCGCGCTGCCGCCGAAGCCGCCGCGCCTGCCACGGCCGAGCCGATGGTCCAGTGCGCACACTGCGGCGTACACCTGCCGCAAGGCGAGGCCATTGCCTGGCGCGGCCTGCATTACTGCCGCCGCAGCCACCTGCCTGACGAAGCCAGCACCGGCACCACTGGCGGTCCCGGCGCATGACCGGACCGGCGCCGACTGGTCCCTCGGGCTGGCAGCGGCTGAACGCCTGGCGCGGTCTGGCGCAGTTGTGGCGCCAGGACGAACCACCCGAATTCCACTGGCGCCTGCTGCGCTACTTCTGCTGGACCCGCGTCGCCGTCGGCCTGCTGCTGGTCGGCTACGCGCTGATGCAGCGCGGCGAGCCCCCGGCCGTCGCCGCAGTTTTGCCGTTTGCGCTGGGAGCGGTCGAGCATGCGGCGGCCATGACGGTCGCGTTGCCCTACCTGGTGATTGCGCTGGCGATGCTGGCCGGCACGCTGTGGCGCCGGCACTTCCATCTGCGTGTACGCGTGCAGGTGCTGGCCGACCTGGCGCTGCTGGCGCTGGTCTACCACGTGCTGGCGCGGCACGGCACCCACGGGCAGGCCGACGGCCTGGCCATGATCTTCCTGCTGCCGGCGCTGGAAGCCGGGGCCCTGACCAGCCTGCTGTTCGCGCTGTTCGCCGCGGCCATCTCCGCGCTGGTGGTGATGAGCGGCCCGTTCACCCACACCATCCTGCTGCGCCAGGCCGACGCCGGCCTGCTGGGCTCGGGCCTGTTCGGCCTGGTGTTCATGATCGCCGCGCTGCTGATGTATATGCTGGCCAACCGCCAGATCGCGCAGGAACGACTGGCGCTGGCGCGCGAGCAGGAGCTGCGGCTGCAGCAGCTGGTCAACCGGCTGATGGTCAACGACATGCAGGACGGCGTGATGCTGGTGCGCGCCAACGGCGCGGTGGTGGCGGCCAACCCGGCGGCGGTAGTGCTGCTGGGGGTGCAGCCGCATGAACGGATCTATTCGCGCCGGCTCGGTGGCGCTGCGGGGCAGGGCGCCAGCGGTGGCGACGCCGTCTTGTTCGACCTGCGCCGCATCCCGCGCCTGCAGCCGCTGATGGAGATGCTGCGCGACTGGCTGCGCAGCAAGGACGATGTGCCGCGCATCCTGCAATTGCTGCCGATGGCGTCCGGCACGGCGCTGGCCGACGGCACCATGCAGCACACTCGGCTGCGGCTGCGCTTCGTGCTGCCGGGGCTGGCGGGCCTGCGCTCGACGCTGGCGCACGGCCGTACTCTGCCGACCACCCTCGATACCGCCACCTGGAACGAACTCTCGCCCGAAGCTGCCGCGCGCCTGCGCCTGGCCATCGCCCAGAACGAGGCCATGGCCTGGTCGCAGGAAGACGAGGCGCTGCTGCGCAGCGAGATGCGCGACACCGTGCTGGTCCATATCGAAAGCTGGGAACGCATCGCAGAACAGGTGCAGCAGGAAAAGCTGGCCGCGATGGGCCGGCTGGTGGCCAGCATCGCGCACCAGATCCGCAACCCGCTGGCGGCAATCAGCCAGGCCAGCGAATTGTTGGCCGATTCGGGCAGGCGCGAGCCCGGTGTGCCAGACAGTGGCGGCGCCGACGTCGATATCGACGCCCGCCTGCTGCGCATCATCAACGACAACGTGCGCCGGCTCGACCAGGTGGTGTCCGACGTGCTGCAGATGTCGCGCCGCCCGCGCACCGGCCGCAGCACCGTGCACCTGGCGCAGGCGCTGCCCGAGATCGTCGAGCGCTGGCGGCTGGAAATGCGCTCGCGCCGCCCGCACGCCGGCGAAACCCGCCCGGCGGGCCGCGCCGACATCAACGCCAACGCCATCCGGCTGACGGTGGACGTGGCCCAGCCGGTGGTGTTCGATACCTCGCAGCTGCAGCAGGTGCTGGGCAACCTGCTCGACAACGCCTGGCGTTACTGCAGCCGGCTGCCGGGCTCGATCCGGCTGCTGGCGCACGCGCTGGACCAGCACCATGCCGAGCTGATCGTCTGGAACGACGGCGCCGAGGTCTCGCGCGAGCACCAGCGCAGCCTGTTCGAGCCATTCTTCACCAGCAACGCGCAGGGCACCGGGCTGGGCCTGTTCATGGCGCGCGAGCTGTGCGGCGTCAACGATGCGCAGGTGCGCTATGGCGCCGTGTCGCTGCCGGCGCTGATCGAGCGTACCGGCGTGCTGGCCCCAGCCGCGCGCGATACACTGCCGGCCAAGGCCTTCGTGCTGACGCTGCGCATCGAGACCGCGGATGCGGCCGCAGCCTGAGCCGGCTCAACCCGACCCACCCCCGATCCCGTTCTCATGCCACCCCGAATGTCCAGCGCGCCCGATCCCATCCTCGTCATCGACGACGAGGCCGACCTGCGCGAGCTGCTGGATATCTCGATCCGCCGCATGGGACATGACGTTGTGCTGGCCGGCTCGCTGGCCGAGGCGCGCGAGAAGCTGGCGCAGCGCCGCTACAGCCTGGTGCTGACTGACATGCGGCTGGGCGACGGACTCGGCATCGAGATCGTGCGGCAGCTTTCCGCCGCGCCCGAGCGCGTGCCGGTCGCGGTCATCACCGCCTACGGCAGCGCCGACAACGCCGTGGAGGCCCTCAAGGCCGGCGCCTTCGACTACATCGCCAAGCCGGTATCGCTGGAACAGCTGCGCAGCCTGGTGCTGAACGCGCTCGGCCGCCAGCAGCGCGACAGCGATGCCGCCGCGGCCGACCCAGCCGCCGACCGCGCCGCGGCCTTGCTGCCCGGCCACTCCGCCGCCATGCAGGAGGTGCGCCGCTCGCTGTCGCGGCTGGCGCGCAGCATGGCACCGGTGGTGATCAGCGGCGAATCCGGCAGCGGCAAGGAGCGCGCCGCCCGCGCCATCCATGCGACCAGCGCCCGCGCCGCGCACCCCTTTGTCGCGGTCAACTGCGGCGCCATTCCCGAGAACCTGATGGAGTCCGAGTTCTTCGGCTACGTCAAAGGGGCGTTCACCGGCGCCGACGGCGAGCGCGGCGGCTTCTTCCAGGCCGCCAACGGCGGCACGCTGATGCTCGACGAAGTGGCCGACCTGCCGCTGCCGATGCAGGTCAAGCTGCTGCGCGCGCTGCAGGAGCGGCGCGTGCGCAAGATCGGCGCCAGCCGTGAAGACGCCGTGGACGTGCGCGTGATGTGCGCCAGCCACAAGGACCTGGCGGCGATGGTCGCGGCCGGCCAGTTCCGGCAGGACTTGTATTACCGCCTCAACGTGCTGGAGCTGCGCATGCCCACCCTGCGCGAGCGCGGCGAGGACATCCCGGTGCTGGCGCGCGCCATCCTGGACCACCTGGCGGTGCGCTACGGCGACCCGCGCCCCAAGCGGCTGGCGCCGGCGGCGCTGGACCGGCTGGCCGCCTACCGCTTCCCCGGCAACGTGCGCGAACTGGAGAACCTGCTCGAGCGCGCCTACGCCTTTGCCGAGAGCGAGCAGATCGAGGTCGCCGACCTGGGCCCGCTGGAAGCAGGCGCCGAGCGCGCTGGGCTAATGCACGCGCCGGCCCCCGCCATGGCGCCCGCCGCCCACTACGCCCCCTGGGCCGCCGGGGGCATGTGGCCGCCCGTGCCGCCTACGGCGGTCCTATCGACGGCCCCGACATCGGCACCGGAACCCGCACCGCCTGCCCCGGCCGCCGCCGCCCCGGAACCCGAAACCGACGGCGATCCGGTGGATCGCGCCTGCCGCGGCATCGTCTTCCCGATTGACCTGGCGGCGCGGCTGGAAGCCGTGGAGCGCGAACTGATCCTGCAGGCGCTGGCACAAACCAACTTCAACCGCACCGCGGCGGCGCCGCTGCTGGGCCTGAACCTGCGCCAGCTGCGCTACCGCATCCAGCAGCTGGGCATCCGCGAGGCCATGGACGCCGCCGACCGCGGCGCCGCCGAGGGAGCGGGCGAGAACGCTACCGAGGGCACGTCATGACCAGCGCCGCCACGCCCGCGCTGCCCGCATTGCCGGAGCGCAGCCGCCGCTTCCTGCCCGACGCCGACGGCTGGGTCCCCGCCGCGCGCCGCGTGCCGTCGCCCAATTTCGACGAGCGCCCGCCAGGCATGGCGGTCGACCTGGTGGTGCTGCACAACATCAGCCTGCCGCCGGGCCAGTTCGGCAGCGGCGACATCGAAGCCTTCTTCCAGAACCGGCTCGACCCGGACAAGCACCCGTTCTTCGCCACCATCCACCAGGTGCAGGTGTCCGCTCACTTCCTGGTCACGCGCCAGGGCGAGCTGGTGCAGTTCGTACCGTGTACGCAGCGGGCCTGGCATGCGGGGCAATCGGACTTCTTTGGCCGGGCGCGCTGCAATGACTTTTCTATCGGCATCGAGATCGAAGGCTGCGACGACCTGCCATTCACCCCCGCCCAGTACGACACCGTGACCGCACTGGTGCCGGCGCTGCTCGCCACCTACCCGGTGCGGGCGATTGCCGGCCACAGCGATATCGCCCCGGGGCGCAAGACCGATCCCGGCCCGCATTTCGACTGGGCGCGCTTTGCCACAGAAGTGTCATTGCCGCCGGCTATGCTGCCGTATCGTTGCGGCCCGGTGACCGACTCGGGTGACTGATTCGTAACGTCTGCCATCACGCCAGCGTGCCCCGTCCTGGCGCACATGCCCCATGCCGGCGAGGGGCTATCGCACCGTCACAACAATCAAAAAAATTTTTCAATAATGTGCGGTTGCGAACGGTTTGGCCGAAACCCTTGCGAGTATTAGCCTCCCGGGCATGTGGCGCTGCCGCATCCGTGGCACCGACCCCGAAAAAGCGCTTGTCAAGACTGGTCATTCGGATTCGTTTCACTATACTTAGCCCAGTTTTCAGCAGCACCCACTATATCTAGTAGTCAAACCGGGGAGCCGGCCCAGGTGTGAGGTGGCCGTCGCGCAGATCGCGACACCGTCTTGCCGCCACCGCGGGGCCAGCGCATCACAAGAGTCCCTGGCGAAATGTTCACGCAGAGGTAGTTTGTCCATGCCCGGCCTAGGCCGGGCGGATGTTCTTTCCGCAGCATTTCGCCAGGGACTCTTTTGTCTCTTATTTCCAGGGTAAAAACAGGAGTTCTCATGCAAACGGCCCAGAACGAAATCACCACGGGCGCGAGTGGCGCTGCAGGTATCGCACCGACCGCGCAGCAGACCCCCGCCAACGCCGCCAATACGAACTACCCGGATCACAAGATCATTCGTCGCAACGGCGCCGTGGTGTCTTTCGAGCCGTCCAAGATCAACGTGGCCATGACCAAGGCCTTCCTCGCCGTGAACGGCGGGCAGGGTGCCGCTTCAGCGCGCGTGCGCGAAGTGGTCGAGCAACTGACCCAGACCGTGGTCCGCGCATTGCTGCGCAGCCGCCCCAACGGCGGCACCTTCCATATTGAAGACGTGCAAGACCACGTGGAACTGGCGCTGATGCGCTCGGGCGAGCATGAAGTGGCCCGCGCCTACGTGCTGTACCGCGAGAAGCGCAAGGACGAGCGCGCCAGCGCTAGCGCGCAGGCAGTGGCCCGTGTGCAGGAAGGCGGCTTCTCGGTCAACGTGACCGACGGCGGCGTGACCCACGTGCTGGACATCGCCGCACTGCACGCCCTGATCGACAACGCCTGCTCGGGCCTGGGCGATGCGGTCAGCGCCGAGCCGATCCTGAAGGAAACCCTGAAGAACCTGTACGACGGCGTGCCGATGACGCAGGTGTACGACTCCGCCATCCTGGCCGCACGTACCCTGATCGAAAAGGACCCGGCCTACAGCCAGGTCACCGCTCGTATCCTGCTGCACACCATCCGCAAGGAAATCCTGGGTGCCGAAGTGACCCAGTCGGAAATGTCGGCCCGCTACGCCGAGTACTTCCCCAAGTTTATCGCCCGCGGCATCGAAGCCGAGCTGCTGGACGAAAAGCTCGCCACCTACGACCTGACGCGCCTGGGCGCCGCGCTGGACGCCGGCCGCGACTTCCAGTTCAACTACCTGGGTCTGCAGACCCTGTACGACCGCTACTTCCTGCATATCGATGAAACCCGCATCGAAATGCCGCAGGCCTTCTTCATGCGCGTGGCCATGGGCCTGGCGCTGAACGAGAAGGACCGCGAAGGCCGCGCTATCGAGTTCTACCAGCTGCTGTCGTCGTTCGACTTCATGTCGTCCACGCCGACGCTGTTCAACTCGGGCACCCGCCGCTCGCAGCTGTCTTCGTGCTACCTGACCACCGTGTCGGACGACCTGGAAGGCATCTACGAAGCGCTGAAGGAAAACGCGCTGCTGTCCAAGTTCGCCGGCGGCCTGGGCAATGACTGGACCAACGTGCGCGCGCTGGGCTCGCACATCAAGGGCACCAACGGCAAGTCGCAAGGCGTGGTGCCGTTCCTGAAGGTGGTGAACGACACCGCCGTGGCCGTGAACCAGGGCGGCAAGCGCAAGGGCGCCGTCTGCGCCTACCTGGAAACGTGGCACCTGGACATCGAAGAGTTCCTGGAACTGCGCAAGAACACTGGTGACGACCGCCGCCGCACCCACGACATGAACACGGCCAACTGGATTCCGGACCTGTTCATGAAGCGCGTGATGGAAGCTGGCGAATGGACGCTGTTCTCGCCCGCCACGTGCCCGGACCTGCACGACAAGGTCGGCAAGGAATTCGAGAAGGCCTACCTCGGCTATGAAGCCAAGGCCGCCAGCGGCGAACTGAAGCTGTTCAAGAAGCTGCCGGCGCTGCAACTGTGGCGCAAGATGCTGGGCATGCTGTTCGAGACCGGCCACCCGTGGATCACCTTCAAGGATCCTTGCAACATCCGCAGCCCGCAGCAGCACGTTGGCGTCGTCCACAGCTCCAACCTGTGCACGGAAATCACGCTCAACACCAACGAGAGCGAGATCGCCGTCTGCAACCTGGGCTCGGTCAACCTGGTCGCCCACCTGGCCAGGCAGGCCGACGGCACCTACACGCTCGATCACGCCAAGCTGCAGAAGACCGTCCGCACTGCGATGCGCATGCTCGACAACGTCATCGACATCAACTACTACGCGGTCGAGAAGGCGCGCAATTCCAACCTGCGCCACCGCCCGGTCGGCATGGGCATCATGGGCTTCCAGGACTGCCTGCACGTGCTGCGCACCCCGTACTCCAGCAAGGCCGCGGTGCAGTTCGCCGACACCTCGATGGAAGCGGTGTGCTACTACGCCTACCAGGCTTCGACCGAGCTGGCTGAAGAGCGCGGCCGCTACAGCACCTACGAAGGCTCGCTGTGGGACCGTGGCATCCTGCCGCAAGACTCGCTCAAGCTGCTGGCCGAAGAGCGCGGCGGCTACCTGGAAGTGGACCTGTCCAGCACGATGGACTGGGACGCGCTGCGCGGCCGCATCAAGCAACACGGCATGCGCAACTCGAACTGCATCGCGATCGCCCCGACCGCGACCATTTCGAACATCATCGGCGTGTCCGCTTGCATCGAGCCGACCTTCCAGAACCTGTACGTCAAGTCCAACCTGTCGGGCGAGTTCACCGTGGTCAACGACTACCTGGTGCGCGACCTGAAGGAACGCGGCCTGTGGGACGAGGTGATGGTTGCCGACCTGAAGTACTTCGACGGCTCGCTGGCTCGTATCGACCGCATCCCGCAAGACCTGCGCGACATCTACGCCACCGCGTTCGAAGTCGAGCCGACCTGGCTGGTGGAGGCTGCAAGCCGCCGCCAGAAGTGGATCGACCAGGCCCAGTCGCTGAACATCTACATGGCTGGTGCATCGGGCAAGAAGCTGGATGACACCTACAAGCTGGCATGGGTACGCGGCCTGAAGACCACGTACTACCTGCGCACGATGGCTGCCACGCACGTGGAGAAGTCGACCGTGTCGCGCGGTTCGCTGAATGCGGTGTCGTCGGGTAGCGACAACGGCTCGGCACTGGACGCAGCGGCCGCTTCGGCCCCGGTCATGCCGGAAGCCGAGGGCGCGGTTTGCACGATGCGCCCGGGCGACCCCGGCTTCGAAGAGTGCGAAGCCTGCCAGTAAGTCCTACCTAACCCCTCGGTTTGCTCCCCTCTCCCGCTCGCGGGAGAGGGGCCGGGGGAGAGGGCCGGCGCCTCAACGAAGTGCTGCCGCCCATTGCTGGCCCCCTAGCCAGCCACCACGAATCACGGAGATCACATCATGCTGAGCTGGGACGACGACGTTCAAGCCACCCCGCAAGCTGCCCCGCAGCCTGCCCTGCAACCCGCTGCCGCCACCACGGCCGACCAGCAAGGCGTCCTGCCGCCCGCCGCCACGCAGCCCGGCATCCTGGGCAACAATCCCAACGCCGCCGCCCTGCAAAGCAACCGCCGCGTCAACGCCGCCGACAAGCGAGTCATCAACGGCTCCACCGACGTCAACCAGCTCGTCCCGTTCAAGTACAAGTGGGCGTGGGAAAAGTACCTGGCCGGCTGCGCCAACCACTGGATGCCGCAGGAAATCAACATGTCCCGCGACATCGCCCTGTGGAAAGACCCCAACGGCCTGACCGAAGACGAGCGCCGCATCATCAAGCGCAACCTCGGCTTCTTCGTCACCGCCGACTCGCTGGCCGCCAACAACATCGTGCTGGGCACCTACCGCCAGATCACGGCGCCGGAATGCCGCCAGTACCTGCTGCGCCAGGCGTTTGAAGAGGCCATCCACACGCACGCCTACCAGTACATCGTTGAGTCGCTTGGCCTGAATGAAGCCGAGATCTTCAACGCGTACCACGAAGTGCAGTCGATCCGCGACAAGGACGAGTTCCTGATCCCATTCATCGACACGCTGACGGATCCGTCGTTCAAGACCGGTACGCCGGAGAATGACCAGAAGCTGCTGAAGTCGCTGATCGTGTTTGCCTGCATCATGGAAGGGCTGTTCTTCTATGTGGGCTTTACGCAGATCCTAGCGATGGGGCGGCAGAACAAGATGACCGGGGCTGCTGAGCAGTATCAGTACATCCTGCGGGATGAGTCGCTGCACTGCAATTTTGGTATCGACCTGATCAACCAGATCAAGCTGGAGAATCCGCATCTGTGGACGGCGGAGTTTAAGGCTGAGATTACTGAGTTGTTCAAGAAAGCGGTTGACCTCGAATACCGCTACGCTGAGGACACGATGCCGCGTGGGGTGTTGGGGTTGAATGCGCCGATGTTCAAGTCTTACCTGCGCTTCATCTGCAATCGTCGGTGCCAGCAGATTGGTCTTGACCAACTGTTCCCGAACGAAGAGAACCCGTTCCCGTGGATGTCTGAGATGATCGATCTGAAGAAGGAACGGAACTTCTTCGAGACTCGGGTTATTGAGTATCAGACTGGCGGGGCGTTGAGCTGGGATTGAGGCAGCAGCGGCAGACATCCTGCTGTCATGCAAGAACTAGAAATGGGAGCTGAGGCTCCCATTTCTTTTGGCTACGACTCAAAAATGGCGAAATGGCTGCTATCGGCCATGAAGCGTCAGTCGTCTATAGCGGAGAGCAGATATTTGGGCGACCGCTTTCGCGTAATGAGCGGTCGCTCGGCTAACGCCGTTGCATGGCGCGCTAACGGAGCGAGAATGAAACGCTGAGAAGCGAATGCCTCGTTGGGCCGAGCTTATACCCCCAATCATGCACGCTAGCGCAATTGCCATCCATTTGTATCGACGCCGTCGTTCCAGCCCTTGCCTACTATTTTCAAGACTTGCTCAACAACATCGCCGTTGTCGTCGCTGATCTCGTCGAAATTCCGGAATAGCGCCAAGATTTGAGGCGGCTTGCTCAGCGGGTGCACCACGAAGAGGATCCCTCTGACGGCGGCAAATTCCGGGTCCTTCAGGATACCCAGCTTGTCGAGTTCACCCTCGACGCATGGCTTACCCTCGAACTCTGGCTCGCTTTGAATGAGCATTCCTGGCTTGCCAAATGCCATCGTCCACAGCGCGCCGGTTATACAGGTCGGAAATAGCCGGTCATCCGGATACGACGGGCGCAGCAGTCCGAGTTCGCCGCCTGGGAGATGCAGCATGCTCAGGTTGAGCACAAGAAAGGTATTGGGATTCGCGAACTGATCCGCCTTGATGTTCTGCCGTGCCTTTTCGATGAGGACGTGGGTGGTATCAAGGATCTGGGTCTCGAATCGCACCTTTTCCCCGTACGGCGCTACTTCGCTTTCCGCGATTGCGATCTGTTGACCACTACGCACCTTGGCCTCCAGCTCGAGGTTTGCCGTGACGGAATCGCTGATTGCTTTACCGATGCCAGCCTCCCCGCCTACTACCGACAACGTCTTCACTTCGAAATGCAGCTTGCCAGGCAATGCGTCTACTTCGAAGTCCGGAGTCTTCAAGTTCTGCACCTCCGGGATCCTTCGCAACGGTACTCCGGCATTGCTACAAAGCAAAGAGAAGTGAGCCTCCCCCAAAGCTTGCGCGAACTTGTTGCTCAGGTGGGGATCAAGTTCGAAGTTTGTCTGGGATAGCAGTATGCCCAGCTGCTTTGCGTATTCTCGAAGCTGCTGCGAACTCGCGGCAGCTTGCTCGACAGCATTCAATGCGTCGAGCAACCTCGTCAAATAGAAGTTTTGCGCCGTTCCGCTGGAGCTTGCAAGCGCGGCGTTCAATCGGTCGGTAAGCATCTTTCCTCGTCAGGGGCAGTGGGGTTCAGCAGTTTAACGGATTCGGGTCTCAAACCAACCCAGCTTTCATTGCAGTTCTCCCTTTCCGTTATGATATCTTCCGCAGGCTCGTACCAATTAAAGAAGGCCTAGGCCGCATAGGATCGAGCGACGTCGTTTACAGGGATCTTCTTTTCAGCCCGAACAGCTGTGGTACCTCGGAAGCTACCGTTGACCTCAGGCTGCGCCAAAAACGGGAATGGGTCGATTCTGTTGAAAAACTCGCTGGAATCGTTTTGACGGCCGATTCCAGGGGTACTTCATCCTTCAACCGGTGGACGATCGTGCAACACAGGCCGATCTGAGAGGTCGACCTCGATCGATCATCGGCGGCCTCCCGCTCGCATAGAGTTTTTCGACACTATCGGTCGGAAGCGACCTCTCGAGCCTGCCCCTGCGCCGCGATACGTCAAAGACCGAGTCTGGCCAGAGGGCGCCGCTCCCATTCATCGTCGTCGGACGTTCTGGTGTCCCCCCAAGGACTCGGTATGGACGCACGCGACTCCCAGCCGCTCCCCCCACCACGCCCCACTGGATGGCTGTGGAGTCGGCCGATCCGCTGCTTGCCACTGCGGCCCTCTCCCGGGCGGCGCGCGGCACTGGAAAGCCTTCGGCTACAGCGGATGGTCGACTATCGACCTCGCGCATGGCAGTGGCTGTTGGGATACACTCAACTAATACATGCAGGCAACGGGGTACAGCTATGACCATCAAACGCAAGGCGGTCGCGCCGCCGCCGGAAATTCTGGCGCGTATGGGATCTGCTCCGCAAGACGGGAGCGGCCGAAACGAGATGATGCCGTCACCGTCGAGATCCTGGCGGCCGGCGCTGGGCACTTGGATGGCATTGATCGAACAGCGAGGCGCTCGGTTGAGCGTGCGCGACGCGGTTAAGGCCACCGCCGAGAACAAGGCCGCAGGGCAGAAAGGCGGCCGCGGACACCACGCGTGGGCGCGGTACGCAAACCGACGTTCAATCAACTCCGATCCCTGCCGAATTTGAAGAGGACGGGTAGGTGTAACGGTGCCTTTGCGCATCGCCCACTCTTCTCATCCGGCAATGCAAGAAAGAGCCAGCGCATCCTTGAACCAACGCGTCAATATTCTGTCGGCTTCGGCTGGCTCAAGATCCTCCCTCGGATGCTTGCGCGAGATGATCATCGCTCGAACACAGAGCCATAATGGCAAAATGGACTGGCATCTTCGGATGCATCATGCTCGACATTCGATGAAAACTGCCGTGGGGGGCACTAGGTCTTAAGGTTTGGAATATGCCGGACTCTTGCGATATTAATGAGCATCAGCACAAGGGCAAGTCGAACAGCCGTCTTGAATTTAGCGCGGCCACGCGCAAACACCTCGCTGCTGCGGCCGGCTATAAATGTGCTATTCGCTCGTGCCTCATTCCTTCAACCTGTTCTGCAACAAAGCGAGGCGGAACGGTCGGAAGCGCGAACCTAGGAAAAGCCTCTCATATCTTTGCGGCTTCGCCCAACGGGCCGCGTCCAGCACCGCCAGGAATGACGCCCGCTCAGATCATGGATCATTCGAACGGCATTTGGACTTGCAGCCGTTGCGCAGACACTGTCGACAAACTGGAATGCGACTATTCGTCCGAACAGTTGTCCGAAATGAAAAGGGTGCGTGAAGCCGCTGCGAAGATGGAGGCCAGCGACCCTGAAATTAGCGTCCTGTCACGCTATATTCCACCAATCATGTTCGATGAGGTGTTTTGGAATCATCTTCCGACCCTTGATGTCAACGAGATTCGTCCTGCCTTGAGGGAAATTGCTGGTAAGTCGATCTCAGCCTTGGACATGCGCACGGCCCGCGACATCTCGGCCCCAAGTCACCTGTCACTCAAGCTACTTGCCGGCGCGATTAAAACAATTATCGACGGTAATGACGATGGCCCCGTCGCCGTCCCGATCATACCTGCGATACACCCGCGCCTCCACAATCGTCCGTCCGCGGACGCCACCTTTACGGCGCGGCGTAGGGCGGCGGAGATCGTGGGCGCTTGGTTCGAGCGCACTCCAAGCCGCCGCCGGCGGAATGGGACCAGCTGGCTCATTCAGTACGTGGGTGTGCTGATTTCTGCGCGCGATCCACAGACTGGTGACGAGTGCGAATCGCAGATCCGAGCCATCGCCGACGGCTACGGTCGACATGATCACACTTGCGATGATGGCGAAATTCTTCGTCTGAAGGTCGCCCATACCGACAGGCGCGGCAGCAACCTCAGCTGGCGGCTTGACGAAGTCTTCGATAACGGGACGATGCATTCAACGAGCACTCTGCGCCTGGCTGGCAAGCTATCGCCACGCAATTTCAACAGCGCTCAGTGGGGAGATGAGCTCGACGCTTATGAGCAGGTTGTCAGGAAACTAAGGGAAGGCTGGCAGCCAATCGGCTTTGTCGATATGAGCCCCAAGGACTCCATGTACCAGGAGCACATGCATCCGGAAGAATTTTCGATCGATCTGAAGATCACCCAATCCGAATTGGACGATAGCCTTTATCGATCCAGCAAGATTAGGCTCGCGCGCAAGCTAGAAAAGGAGTGGGGGCGGATCTTCACTTTCAACGATGTCTATTTCGAGTATGACCTGAGTCCCGCGATGATTCAGGACGCGTCAGACAAGCTACGGGATAGGTTGGGTCCACCGCCATATTGGCATCGGGGAGAGTCCCCGCCGTTGGTACGCGTGGGCATGAGTGAAATCACATTTGTAGCATGGGACAGCAAGATTTTTTTTAAAAGCATGCCGCGCCGCGGCGATCCATCATCGCCCAGATAAGGCGACAGCTGGCCCGCTACGCCCACCACCTGCAACGTCCCGATCTGATCGGATTGTTTGCTCGGCTACAGCAAAATACCGGTATGCGCTTATCGCTCCATTCCTGTCCGACGCCGTTCGCCGCGGCCAGCACCGCCGAGCAGTTGCGCCGGCGGGCAGAGGCCATTCTTTGGTGGCGGACACAAATGGCGAAATTCTCGCTCACGCTCGACTACCTGTTCGCCGGCGGATGCTTCCCGACCGCTAGCGTTGGAGTGTCGGGGGCACGGCCTTGCTATCGCAGTACCGACCGTAGAGTTCGAGCGGGGAGGGCGCATTGCGGGACTGGCTGCCGTGCGCGGTCACATTTTTGGCTCGCTTGACGAAACTTCCGCGGGAGAAGCAATGAGGCGCTTGCCGGCCGCGAACGGTCACTCAACAGGCGCCGCCAGATTGCTGACAAGTTGGCCATAGCCACGTCGAGGCACACCTACAATATACCGACTTGGGCATCGCTCTGCCGAGGGGCAATTCTTCTCTCGACCTACCTATGAGGTTTGACGTGGAAACGAGCCCGTTGCAGTGCGCCACCTGACGCCGGCACAACTTCCCGATCCACCGTTCGACACAACGGCGTGGGCACTTCATAATTGCGCCCAAAACTTTCGATAAGGACCGCGGATGAGCACGGACGGGGAAAACGGGCGGAACAAGGAGCTAGCCGACACGAGGCGCGCGAAGCGGATCGAACTTTACATCGTGGTTTTTACCATGACGTTGCTGGTCGGCGTAGCGCTTGTCGCTTTTGTGATTTTAAAAGAGTTCTTGGCGAAACAGCCCGCCGTGGGCAACTTCCTGGCGCCAGTCGCCGGTATTCTCGCCGGCGTCGTCGCACTGCTGGGATATCTCGGAAGCAGCGCCGTAGATAGCACGAAATCGTCAAGTGAAAGCCTTCGCCACCAGATCACCAATGTCCTGGTTTCTATCACGGAAAATGTGCTCGGGTACGGTACGGAGAAGGCGTTTCGCACCGCGTTGAAGTCGCCAGCATCTGGCTTGCAGACTGCTTCGCTGCCGGCGGAGGACCAGTCGCGATTGGTCTCCGTGTTGGAGCAAAAAATAATGGCCGTGGCCGCCGAAGACGCCTTTCGCACAGGGGTGCTCAAAAATGTGCTTGAAATCCAGCGGGACGTGTCGCATCGGGATCGTCTCGCACGCATCAACGCTCAGTTTGACGCAACGCGCGTTCGCCTCGATCAAGCGATCGTTCTGCTGCATAAAAAAGCGAACGTCAATATGGCTGTCGGCATACTGCTTAGCAGTTTGGGAATCATCTTCCTCGGCATCACAGTAGTTCCCGGCCTCTTCGAGAAAATCCTCAACCTTCCGACTGTGCTACTCGTCACGGACGATCTTTCGACGCCTACCGCGTTCTGGATGCACTACGTGCCGCGCGTAACCTTGGCAATCGTGTTGGAACTCTTCGCTTACTTCTTTTTGAATCTGTACAAGGCGAACGCTGCGGAGACACGCTACTACCACAACGAGATCACGAATCTCTCGGCTCGGCACGGAGCCCTGATTGCTGCGTCTGATCCGATCGACGCGTCCCTTCTGAAACTCGTGGTCGACGATCTGCTGAGGACTGAGCGAAACGGGGTTCTGACGAAAAGCCAGACGACGGTCGAAATCGCTCGTGCAAAAGCCGAAGCGGAAGCGTCAAAGGATCTGGTCTCCATCGCAACCAAGCTCGTGGAGTCTTTGGCTCGCCCCTCGAACAAGCCGGACGAAAAGTAAGAACCGCAGCGGTAATTTTCACACAAGGGCACCAACCTTTAACCTATGAAGTCTTTTGGATCTACCGGTCTCTCTGCGCCAACGTCTCGACGAAGGCTCTCGTAAGCGGCAGCTATAGATTCGTGTCAATGGCTGCTCAGCGTCGGGAGTACGCACTGCCGACCGGCCACTTCCGGGAAGCGGAATTCCACTGTCCGCTTTCCGGAAATGAATTTGAAGAGCGGGCTGACGCAACCCGACTGGAAGCGGTCCGCCGATCGACCTGGCGCGGTTGACCGCTCAGGGTCGCAAGCAGTCAATTCAACGGAAGTTGCTGCTGGCACCTGAACCCCACCTGAAGCGTTCCGGTGGGACGGCGGCGGGCCGCTTGACCTTGATCCAGTCCGCAGAACGCTTGCCGCAGCGGGTACTAGCTCCCGACGCGCTTGCCCACGATGCCTTCTAGTTCCAAGGCGAGCGCCTGCTGGAACAGCCATACTCCTTCGTCTACGTGCCCAATCACGGTTGGGCGGCCGCTCGAGCAGCAACGCCCCCAGCGCGGACTGGCGACGCTCCAGCGGTTTCGCCGCGCATGTCCATGCCTCGTCTGGCCACCAGGTCGAACACGCAGAACGCGCACTTGAGGTCGAGGAAGGGTTGGCCGCACTGCCGACCACATGCGGCGGTGCCAATCTTCACCCAGGCGCGATATCTGTTCGTCGTATTCATCGGCCTGGAATCCGACTCACCCGTTCGAGGGATTCACGAAGGGTACACAAATATTCAACCTTCTAAGATCCCTTGTAGTTGAGCAGCCTTGGTCACGGACGTTCGAGCTGACGCTTCCAAGGCGAACTGTGGGCAGGAAACTAATAGATTTCTTAAACGATTGCCGGCGGGGTCGGCGGGGCTTACCCCAGCATTTCTCTACAAACTGTCGTACGCCACCTTGCCGAGTATAGAGAAATGAGAGGCAAGCATATTGGCTTGAACATTCTCGTTGGGCATCTATTCTTTCAAGAGTTTTCAGGCGTGTCGGACCGGCCGGAATTTCGCCAGTCACCAATAACGTGAGAGAAAAAGGATCGTCATTCAAGGGAGGCAAAGATGGCTGACACCGGACCGAAGCAAGTCGGCTTAGCTCTTCAGGGAGGAGGAGCCCACGCTGCATTTACGTGGGGCGTGTTGGATCGCCTGCTTGATGAGGTTGAGAAAGGTGCATTGTTCATTACTGGGATCAGCGGTACCAGCGGCGGCGCCTTGAACGGTGCGGCATGCGCGGTCGGGTTGAATCAGAGCCCGCGGAAGGCGAAGGAATTGCTGGCGCAACTTTGGGAGTCCGTCGGGGCGCATTCCTATTGGCACCCATCCTTCTTCAACTTTCCGATGGCAGAGATCGACTCGGCACGGCGATGGAACGTCGACTACAACCCGTTCGTCATCGGGCAAGGGCTGCTTCAACAGGTCAGTTCGCCGTACCTGACGCCTTGGATGCAGAACCAGCTCGGCTCCATTATTGAGGAAGTCATTCCCGATTTCCATGGCATCAATCAACCCAACGATAAGGCCCCGGATCTATACGTCTCGGCGACGAACGTGAATGAGACAGCCCTGCGCATCTTTGAGCCGTGGGAAATAACAGTTAAGGTACTGATGGCTTCCGCCTGTTACCCCACGCTTTTTGAAGCTGTGCAGATCGGCGATGATTTCTATTGGGACGGGGGGTATATGGCTAACCCTGCTCTCAAACCGCTCGTTAAAAAAGGCGCCGACGACCTCTTGACTGTCCTCATTAACCCACTCACCGTGGAGCACGGGCCACCCATGCTATCTCGACAGATCGTTAATCGGATAAACGAGGTAAGTTTTGGCGCGTCCTGGGTAACTGAAGTCGGACAAATCGGGCTGATCAACGAACTCATTAGAAACAAAGTCATCCCGGACGGTATCCCTGCCCCGGATGGGAAAACCTACTCAGAAAAACGCTTCCACGTGATCGCGGCACCACACTTTATGGAAGAGATTGGCGCCGCATCGAAGAGCACTCCCTCACGTGAGTTCTTTCTTGCTCTGAGAAGCGCGGGGCGGGAGGCGGCGCACTCGTGGGTATCAAAAAACCTGCAGTATGTAGGTGAGGAATCGACTTTCGAAATAGAAGAGGAAATCAGGAACAGGCTGAACGGATCCGTCACCGCGCTGCAATCGCTGAAGTCGGTGAATGGGGCTCTACGGTGACGCACCGCACTCAAGACGGCGATGCGCGTCTGGCACCTCGAAGCGATCGCGGCCGATCCTCATGCCGCGGCTGCTGCTGCCGAGCCAGGCGGCGTGCTGCCGCCCGTCCAACGGCGAGGCGATTTTCTCCATAGTTTCTCCGTGCATACGTCGGGTACCGGCCACGAACCGCCCTTGGTTGAGGGTGGGAGTAACCGTTCGAACGACGGCTTCGAAGGCACAAGCAGCCGCTGGTGTTTTGAAGGTCGGATGTCTCAGACGGGTCGATAGGGGGCATCCGTTGGTCGCCACCGACTTGGCCGTTCGCTTCACTCTACTGAAATTACAACCTTCTTGTGCTGTACCTTAACCTTCAGCAATTGCCCAACGCTGAAGCCAGCTTTCTCCAGCCAAACACCCCGCAATCGAATCCACGGGATTGCCCGTAGCCCAGTAAAGTTGTTGCTTCCGCCTGGAGCAACCGGATAAGAAGTACGCCCCGTCTTGAGAGTGCGCACCTGTGCGCGAGCCGATAGCTTTGCCATAGCCAACTCCTGTGAGAATGAGGAATCGCCCCTGTTCATAGGGCGGCCAGGTACTTGAACACCGCTCACAGACGGCCCGCAGTTTTCCCCTTGCGGGTCTTGTATGACTGCGCGTTATCCGGCCATAGCGAGAGCTATGGGCGCAAAGAACCACGGGCTGACGAGCGTGGCTGAGTCGCTGTAAGAGGTGTGTTCAGCACCATTGACTAGGCTAAGCAACAACTCTTCCGCCAGCGACCACCGATAAGTGGACGTACTATCGCGACAGCCAATGGCTTCCATGCGCCAAGGAGATAGAAAAGGGACAGATTTAATTCAAGATCAGAAATAGATCTGTCCCCTTTCACCTATCCTCTTTCACCCGTGGTGTAGGATTGGGCTTCTCCCCGCAGCCTTACTCACTGTCGTAATCGTGATCATAGAGTCGAGTACAAGTTTCCCATCATTCTGCCGCCCTACATATGACCAAGAAGCTCTTGCTGGTGGACTACGAAAATGTCCACAAGATTGATCTCTCGCTACTGGACGACAGCTACAGCGCCATCATCTTCGTAGGTGCGAAACAGAACCCACCCAAGGCTGCGAAGAAGCCTGCGACCGCCCACAGGTTCCAGCGAGTTGACTTTCTTAAAATCGAGGGTAGTGGGAAAAATGCACTGGACTTCCACATTGCCTTTCAGCTTGGACGTACGATAGAGACTGCACCGCAAACGGAGTGTTTTGTTCTATCGAGGGATAAAGGCTTTGATCCGCTGCTTGCTCACAGCAACAAGAGCGGACTGAAGTGTCAACGGATAGAGAGCATAGAGGAGCTGGTGTGCGAGCCCATAGGGAAAATCCCTGAAGACGAGGCAGTTGTCTGCAAGCGATGCCGAAAGGCCAGTTCGATAGAACACTACGGCGGCCGCTGGTGTACAAACTGTGGTTGCTTTTCGAGTCAGCCAGACCCCAATTTGCTGCCCTCGAATCAAAAGGGCTTCGAACGTCGCCACGAATACAGAGGCGCTAACAATCACAGGCACCGCGACGGGGGCATCGTCGGGCAGTGCGGTTGGTGTCACCAGCGAGGTGACATGACGGGCGGCATCTATGACGATGGCGAATGGATGTGTGGGAACTGCGTTGCCCGATACGCACGGTGACCATCGTGACGTCCTCCTTCCCCTCACGCACCCCGCGTCTGCATTTCGACCTGACCACCATCCAGCTTTTCATCGCAGTCTCCGACCAGGGCAGCATCACCCGCGGCGCCGAACGCCTCCACCTGGCCCCAGCCGCCGCCTCCCGCCGCATCCTCGAACTGGAATCCCAACTCGGCGTCTCCCTGTTCGAACGCCTCCCCCACGGCATGGCCCTGACCGAAGCCGGCCGCGCCCTGCTGGCCCACGCCCGCGGCATCACCCACACGGTCCAGCGCATGCAGGACGACGCCGCCTCCTTCGTCGGCGGCGACCTTGGCGTAGTCCGCGTAGCCGCCCCGAAGTCCGCTGTCATCCAGTTCCTCCCCTTCGACATCCAACGCTGCACCACTGCCTGCCCCGGCGTCCGCATCGACCTGCAGGAAATGAACAGCCTGGAAGTCCAGCAATCCCTGCGCCGCGGCACCGTGGACATAGGTATCTACGAAGGCAGCCTGGGCGTAGTCGACCTGCCGACCGAGCCCTATCGAACTGACCGGCTGGTGCTGGTCGTAGCGCGCGGCCATGCCCTGGCCCGGCGCCGCAAGGTCATGTCGGAAGACGTACTGGACTGCGACCTGATCGTGCTCGGCGAAAGCTCGGCAATCTCGATCGGGCTGGAGCGGCTGGCGGAGGAGGCCGGCCGCGTGCTGCGCATGCGCATGCGCGTGGGGGGCTTCGACAGCATCGCCGCGCTGGTGGCGCAGAACCTGGGTGGCGGGGTGATGCCGGAGGCGATTGCGCGCGAGGTGGCAGCCGGTAGCCGCTTCGTCCGGTTGCCCATTGCCGAGCCATGGGCAGAACGACAATTCGTGCTGTGCCACCGGCCCCATGGCGCACTTTCCTCGGCGGCGCTCAGCGCGCTGGAGGTGCTTGCGCAAAACGCGAAACCTGAATCCCCCAAATAGCGATAGCCCGCGGCGGGCGCATTGCGGATGATGGCTCCATAACTACTAGCTCGGAGACACGCAATGCAGCGCAGACAATTTATTCTGGCGGCAACAGCCGGACTGGCGATGCCCGGCCTCGTGCGCGCTGCGGATATGGCCGGCCCGGTACGCATCGTGGTGGGCTTTGCCCCCGGCGGTGGCACTGACGTGCTGGCGCGGGTGATCGGGCAGAAGCTGGGCGTGATGTGGAACACCAGCGTACTGGTGGAAAACAAGCCCGGCGCGACCGGCGCGATCGCCGCCGCCTACGTCGCCAAGCAGCCGCCTGACGGCACCACGCTGCTGATGGCGCATGTCAACAGCCATGCGATCGCCCCGGCGCTGCTGGACGTCAAGTACGACCCGCGCACTGACTTCACGCCGATTTCGATGGTGGGTGTCACGCCCAACATGCTGACCTGCCGTCCGGAACAGAAGGTGCGCAGCGTTTCGGACATCGTGGCGCTATGCCGCCAGAAGCCTGGAAAGATTTCCTTCGGTTCGTCCGGTATCGGCTCGGCACAGCACCTGGCGCTGGAGATGTTCCGCCTGCAGGCCAAGCTCGATGTGGTGCACGTGCCTTACAAGGGCTCGGGTCCGCTGGTGGCGGACCTGATCGGCGGCCAGATCGACTATGCCTTCGACACCATGACCGCCGCCACCCCCTTTATCCAGCAAGGCAAGGTGATCGCGATCGCGCAGACCCGGCTGAAGCGCGCGGCCAGCCACCCCAATGTGCCGACGCTGGCGGAGTCCGGCTTCCCCGGCCTGGACGCGGCGTCGTGGTACGGCCTGGTGGGCCCGAAGGGCATGCCGCCGGCGCTGGTGCAGCGCATGAATGCTGACGTCAACCGCGTGCTGGCCATGCCCGACGTTGCCGAGCGGCTCAAGAGCTTCGGCGCCGAGGACTCCGGCGGCTCGAGCCAGCAGTTCGGCGCCTTCATCGCGTCCGAGTCCACCAAGTGGGCCAAGGTCGTGAAGGACGCCGGCGTGAAAGCTGAAAGCTGATGGCCAGGAGCCGTCGCGCCCATGCACGCCGCTATATCGAATTTTCCAGGAAGCAACCGATGACAGATTTCAGCGATTCCCGCGCACAAGCGCCTGCATCCAACCTGCCGCTGGCCGGCGTGCGCGTGCTCGACGTCAGTCAGGTCATGGCCGGGCCCTATGCCTGCATGCTGCTGGCCGACCTCGGCGCCGACGTGATCAAGATCGAACCGCCCGACGGCGGTGACCAGACGCGCGGCTCGATGGGGTTCAAGATGAAGGGCTCGGACAGCATGGGCTTCCTCAACATGAACCGCAACAAGCGCAGCGTCACGCTGGACCTGAAGACCGATTCCGGGCGGCAGGTGCTGTATCGCCTGGCGGAATCGGCCGACATTCTGGTGGAGAACTATCGTCCTGGCGTGATGAAGCGTCTGGGGATCGACTACGAGACGCTCGCCAAGATCAATCCGAAGCTGGTCTACGTCAGCATCTCGGGCTTTGGCCAGACTGGACCGTGGGCCGGGCGGCCCGGCTTCGACCTGATGGCGCAGGCCATGTCGGGCGTGATGAGCGTCACCGGCTACCCGGGCGGCCCGCCGGTGAAGGCGGGCGTGCCGGTGGCCGATATCGGCTGCGCGCTGTTCGCGACCTACGGCATGCTGGCCGCGTACATCGGTGCCAAGGAGACGGGGAAGGGGCAGTACGTGGATGCGTCGCTGTTTGATTCCGCGCTGGCGTTCTCGGTGTGGGACACCTGCGAGTACTGGGGTACGGGCCGCGAGCCCGAGCCGCTGGGCACGGCTAACCGCATGAGCGCGCCCTACCAGGCGATGAAGGCCGGCGACGGCTACTTTGTCATGGGGGCCACCAACCAGAAGCTGTGGCACCTGCTGTGCAATACGCTCGACCGGACCGACCTGCTCGCGGATGTGCGCTTTGCCACCGTGGCGCTGCGGCTGGCCAACCGGCCGGCACTGATCGCCGCGCTGGAGGAGACCTTCGCCAAGCAGAGCGCCGACTCATGGATCGAGCAGCTGCTCGAAGTCGGCATCCCGGCCGGCCCGATCCTGACCTACCCGCAGGCCTTCGACAGCGAGCATGGCCGGCACCGCCAGATGCGCATCGAGATCGACCATCCGATCGAGGGCAAGGTGCCCAATATCGGCTTCGCGGTGAAGATGGGCGGCACGCCGCAGCAGGTACGTCGTCCGCCGCCGCTGCTTGGCCAGCATACAGAAGAAGTCCTGGCCGAGCTGGGGCTGTCGAAGGATGAACAGCAGTCGCTGGCCGCGGCCGGCGCGTTCGGCGCATGAACGCCGCGCAGCCGCCGGGAGGCGGTCAACCAGCGGCGAGCCAGCGCGAAGCCGGTCCGGGCAGCGACGGTCAGGTCACGCTGACAGTGCAGGGGCAGGTCGCGACGCTGACGTTCGATCGTCCGGCCGCGCGTAATGCGATGACATGGGCAATGTACGAACAACTCGCCACGCACTGCCGCACGCTCGCCGCTGACGGCAGTGCGCGCGTGCGCGTGGTGGTGCTGCGCGGCGCGGGCGGCGAAGCCTTTGTCGCGGGCACCGACATCGCACAGTTCCAGCAATTCTCGAACGGGGACGACGGGGTTGCCTACGAAGCGCGCATCGACGAGGGCATTCGCCTTGTCGAACAGCTGCCGATACCTACTGTGGCGGTCATTGAGGGCTGGGCGGTGGGCGGCGGCCTGGCCATCGCCACTGCCTGCGACTTCCGTGTGGCCACCCCCAAGGCCCGCTTCGGCGTGCCGATCGCGCGCACGCTGGGCAACACGCTGTCGGCGCTGAACCTCGCCAAGCTGCGCGCGGCCTGGGGGCTGCAGCCGGTGCGGCGCATGCTGCTGCTGGCGCAGATACTGGATGCCGACGCCGCGCTGGCCTGCGGTTTTCTGGAAGGTGTTTATGGTGCCGAGGCGCTGGAGGGCGAGGTCGCTGCGCTATGCGACCGGCTCGCCGCGTTGGCGCCTGTTACGCAGACGGTGGTCAAGGAGGCGTTGCGGCGCCAGACCGTGGAGGCGGTGGCCGATACGGATGACCTGGTGCGGTTGTGCTACGGGAGCAGCGACTTCCGCGAAGGGGTAGACGCGTTCGTGAGCCGGCGCTCGCCGGAATGGAAGGGCAGTTAAATGTGGGGCATGCCCGGCGTGAAGATGGTTTCCGCCGGGCCAGTTATGGCAAAGCAAAACCTCTTCTGTCAGCGATCACCGACAGATTGACGCACTACCGCACCACCACCTCATACCACCCGCACATATTTCCGCGTGGTCTGTCTGGCCACCACGCGACGAAGGGGTGCAGGCATCCTACGTGTCGCAGGCCCCCGCCCATGCCGTCCACTTGGCTTGATGGCTGATACGGCCGCCGATTGCAGACTCCTCTCAAGCCCGCCCGAGCCCCGTGCAACGACAATTCTCCGATCCCCTCGGAATTTGCTTGTCTAGTGGTTGTCGCTTGACAACCGCTCGTTGCCCCTCTAGCCTCGGAGATACGAATGGTCCGTGCCAAGCACCCCAAGAAGGAGATCGAGGCAGCACTAAGACATGCCGAACTGCAAGGCTGGCGCGTCGAGAAGGCGAAGGGTAACGGACATGCGTGGGGCCGTATCTACTGCCCTCGCAACGACAAGGGATGCCGCTGCGGCGAGTTCTGTATCTCCAGCATCTGGAGCACGCCAAAGCGTCCGGCCAACCATGCCAACGCAATCAGGCGGATCGTGGACAACTGCTCGCATTCGTACGAAGAGACAACGCTGCTCAAATTGCAGACCAGGGAATAGCCATGGATTACGCCTTCACCCTCAAATACCAACTGTCGCCAGACGACAACGACCCCGACACGCTGGTAGAACGCCTGTACGAAGCAGGATGTGAGGACGCAATCGCTGGTACAGGGCTGACAGGTAGGATTGCGCTGGCCTTCAACCGCGAAGCCGAATCTGCCAACGCCGCCGTCCTGAGCGCCCTGGCCGACGCCAGGCGTGCAATGCCTTCCGCCATCCTGATCGAAGCCGCCCCCGATCTCGTGGGCCTGACAGACATCGCCGACATCGTCGGCATGTCCCGCCAGAACATGCGCAAGCTGATGCTCGGCTATCCCGAATCCTTCCCGCCGCCTGTGCACGAAGGCAGCAGCGTCCTGTGGCACTTGCGGGATGTGCTGGTGTGGTTGCAGCAGCGGGACTACGAGATCGATCCCAGGCTCATTGAGGTGGCGGCGATGGCCATGCAGGTGAATCTCGCGAAGAGCGCGAGCCTGGCGGTTCCTGCGATGAAGCGTGAGTTGCGCGCGCTCCTGGCATAAGGGCAACGTACCAAGGCGACGCCTTCGGCTTCTACACCTTTCGCTCAACCCTCTCCCAACTCATCGCCCACCCATACAACGCAATACACCCAAACACCAGCATCGTCGGCCCGAACACAAACGACAGCAGTGGCATCTGCAACAACGAACAGGACACCATCAGATAAACGTGCAACGCCAGTTGCATCGGCACCGCGATCACGACAAACACAAGCGTGAGCAGTGTCAGAAATATCTTCTTCGGCCACGAGAAGTCAAAGATGTAGTAGACCAGCGCATGCCCCCACGGCAACAGGAACAAGAAGCTGGCGCAGGTCTTCACGCCGTTGTCCACGTATCTGCTGGCCGAGTACGGAAAGCTCTGCGGCGCGACCGCGAAGAACAGAAGCGCCGTGGCCTGGATGAACACGGCGAACAGCAGGAAATACCGCAGCGGCAGGTACTGGTCCCGTATCCGAAACGTCATCAGGCAAACGGCAAGCGTGCCGATCAGCGTTATGCACCAGGTCAGCACGTCTGGCGCCGGGGCAACGACAGTGGTGTAGGGCAGGTTGAAGTCGAACCACGCCACCCGCGTCAATTGCTCACTGACGCTGCCCTCGATGCCGAGCTTGTCGATCCAGAAGCGCAGCACCCCCGCCCACACCCCGCTGATACGGTCGCGCAGCATCCATTCGGCCACATTGAACGCCACCGGCACCAGCAGGATTCCCGCGATCGCGGGGACGGACAGGGTCAGGTGGTCCAGCGAACGATGCCGGGCCAGGCACAGGACGGTCAGGCCAAGGGCGTCGCTCTGGTCGCGTGTGGCAACAGTGTGTCCGGTGGGGTGCGTCATGGCTAGAACTCCGGGCTAGAACTCCGCGAAGACCCCGATTTCCGCTTGCTTGCGCGTGTAGGAGGGGTTGTCGTAGTAAATGGCGCGCAGGTTGATGCCGTAGCGCTTGGTGAACCATTTGCGCCAGGTCAGCGAGACTTCATGGCTGTTGAAGTCGCTCAGCAGGGCCTGCTCGCCGGTGAGCTGGTAGGCTTCGCTGCCACCGTCGTATTTCAGGGTGATGAACTGGTCTTTGTCGCGGCCGTAGGTCACGGCGACTATGCCGCGATTGGAGCGGACATTGCCCGGATCGCTGCGGTTGAGACGCGCGCCGAGCTGGATGATCCAGGGGGCGTCGAAATAGTAGGTCAGGCCCAGCAGCAAGGTCTTGTCGGTATAGACCTCCTTGGCGCGGTAGTAGGTGAAGCCGGCGCTCACGACCAGGTTCTTCTTCTCTAGCAGCTTGCGGAACAGCAGGCCGTCGACCCGGACCTCGGGCAGGAAGAAGCCGCCCGCGCTGGTGCCGGCGCTCAGGAAGCCGTACCAGTTCTCGTCGAAGGTGCGGGTGTAGCCCAGCCCGAAGAACGTGCCCTGGTCGCCGAAGTGGCTCTGGTGGCTGATTTCGCCGGTCACGTAATCCTTCGGGGTGAAGTTGACCCCGCCTCGCAGGTACTGGTCGTTCCAGTTGGCATTGTCGCCGGTGAGGTTGGCGTGGCCGAGGCCGCCTTCCACGAAACCCGTGAGCAAGGGCGCGAACGTCCTTGGCGGGGTAGCTTCTGCCTGGGCGCGGACATCGGTGGCGGCAAGCAGTGCCAGCATGCCCAGCAGGGGCAGGGCACGAGCGCCGTGGGTTCTGGTATCCGAGAGCTTCGCCATGCGTATCCTGTCGATCTTCTGGTCGATGTCGCCCGGAGGGGCCCGTCAGGACCCTCCGGCCCGCATGCTGCTGTTGAACCATACACTGCTTCGCGGCGATCAGTCGATAATGGCTCGCTCGGTGGTGACGCGTTTCGCATGTCTTAGCCCGATGTGGTGCAAATCAGCGACACCGCAAGCCTGGCGCAGGCGGCGCAATCGCCTGCTCGGGACTCAGCCGCGACTCGAACGCCAGGTACAGTGCCTCCTCCAAGACATTCCAGTGCTTGCCATGCCGGAACTGGATGGAACGCAGGCGCCAGCACGCGATGGCGTCCTTGTCTCCCATCTTGTCGGCGACCAGGGCGACCAGCCCCCAGGGGAAATCGACTTCGGACATCTGCAACCAGGCCCAGCGGTTCTCGTTCATCCATGACTGGTAAGCGACGGCATGGGGCCGGTTCGCGGGCTGGATATCGCCCAGAATGGGGAAGATCTGCGCCACGGCGTCGGGATAGAACTCGAACTGCTCGCGAGGCTGGGTACTGACCAGATAGCCCTGGTTGGGGCGCCAGAATACGCGCAGGATGTCCTTGTCGAGCTGTTCGGCCTTGCGCCTCCAGCCGGCGGCGCCTACGGCGTCTCCGTGGCGCTGGCGATAGTGGCTGGCAGCCTTGAAGGCGCTTGAGACTTCCACGTTGTCCATCAGCAGGGCCACCGGGAGCTTGGCCGAGATGTAGTAGACGCCGGAGCGAGCGTCGCGCAGGGTGTCCAGGTACCGGCTGGCCTTGTCGAAGCTGGCCTGCCACGCCGGCGGCATGCCCTTGGGCGGCGCGCTGCGGACCAGCAGTTCCATCCAGGCCGCCATCAGCGCGTCGTCGGCGTCAGCCTCCTGGCAGGTCACGAAGCGCTGGCCTTTCATGCAGTAGCGGTCGAAGCGGCCGTCGGCGTGCTGGCGCGGCAGCAGCCATGCGATCCAGCGGGTGGCGGCGGCTCTGGTGGTCATGCCCGCGTCTTGTGCGGCCAGCAGTGCCTTGGCCGCAAAATAAGGATCGATCGAGTCGCCAGCGAAGTAGGTCGTGATCGCCCCGTCGGGACGCTGGTAGTCGGTCAGCGTGAGCTCGGCGGCGCCCGCCGGCTGGTGGACGTATGTGGCAAGGATCAGGAGCAGCGCGAGCAGTGTTTTCATGGTGGGTAAGGGCGCGTCATGGTTTGGCTACGTGACTATCGGATACGACCCTTCCATCCTCCGGGGCGCATGCCGTGCCATAAACTACCGTGCCAACCCGCACGTGGAGCACCGGCGCCACCACCGTGGTGCGCTTGTTCGCGGCGCCGATCGTGCTGCGCGCCCCGACATCGATCTCGCGCTCGGAAGCCACCGGCCCGGCGATGACGCACTCGCGGGCCACGGAAATGGCGCCCCCTGCGATCAGTGCACCGTCGATGCGCACCCGCGAGCCCAACCAGATGCAGCCGCTTGCCTTGATGCTGCCGATAATGCGCGCGCCGGAGCCGATCCACAAGTCGCCATGCACGACAAGGTCGCCGCGATACAGGGTGCTGGCGGGAAACGTCAGATCGTGCGTTACCAGCCAGCGGCCGTGCGAGGCTTCGGGGGGATTCAGCACGGCATGCGCCCAGTCTCCCCCGGGCGGGGCGGTGGCGTCCATGTCGGGCGGCGCGGCAAGATGACGCGCCCCGAACCCGATCACCGCGGCGCTGACCGAGGTAAATTCGCAGTCGTCTTCGAGACGAATTGAGTAGAGGGCAGAGAGCGGTCCGAGCAAGCGGCACCGCGGCTCGACATGGACACTGCGCGCGTGCGCCCAGCGCTGCAGTTCGCTGCCGCTGCGCATCAGGATCTCGCCTTCGGACAGCAGCACCTGCATGCGATTCCTCCGGCCCGTGGCGATACCGCGCCGGCCGTAGATGTCCCGGGAAAACGTATAGCTGTCCGGAAGCACCAGTGAGCCGCTCGCGACGATGGTGCGCGCACAGACGCCGATGAACGCTTCTGCCGCCGTCGGCATGAATGTGCCCGTCACGTGGACCACAGGCCGCAAGGCGCTGACCGGGTGCGCCACGCCACGCAGGCCGGACTTCTCGTCCTGCCGCTCGACCATCGATCGAAAGACCGCGGCCACGGCCGCGACATCCAGCGTGTGTTCGCTATCGATCGCCAGCGGCCGGACGTCGCACCGGCGCCGCCATTCAAGCACCGCCGGCACCAGCGGCAACCCGAAGACCAGCATGGTGAGGATGCCAAGCAGCAGGGGCCACATGTTCAGCTCCTCTGGCGATAACGCGTGGTCTTGTCCCACCGCAGTTCGCGGCGGAGCAGGTAATCGAAGGCGACCTGGCTGAGGATGGCGCGCGACACGGTCAGCATGCTGACCAGGAAGCCGAAATAGTTCAGCGGCAGCAGGCGGATGCGTTCGCGGCTGCCGTCCAGGTACACTGCGGCGGCAATCTCGAAGAAGGCGGCAAAGTTGCCCAGCGTCCCGTACGACATCAGCGCGAACAGGATCACCGCTTCACCGAACAGCGGCAGGCCGCCGGCATAGAACAGCAGGATCGCCAGCAGCCAGCCGAACAGCATCAGCGGCGCCATCATGTAGATGCCGAGCAGCGCCACGCCGTCGATCTTCTCCAACAGCCCGTGGTTGCGGCAGACCGCCATCTTCCAGCCGTGCCGATAGAGCGCCTGGTTGTGGCCCTTGGTCCAGCGCATGATTTGGCGCACCCGCACGGGCCAGGTCTCGGGCACCTCTTCATAGCACTCCGACCAGTTCTGGTAGACCGTCTTCCAGTTGGCCAGCAGGAGCCGGTAGGTCAGGTCGGTGTCTTCGGCCAGCACGTCATCGTGCCAGCCGCCGGCGCTGTGCAACGCCCGCATCCTGACGCCGCCGACGGTGCCGCCGTACTGCGGCACCAGGTCCAGGTTCATGCGGGCCTGCTGGTCGACCTGGTAGCCGCCCGAGCGTTCCAGGTCGAGCAGCCGCGTGAGCAGGTTGCTGCCCGCGTTCATCGGCACTACGCGGCCCATGGTCGCGCCCACCTCGGGATCGAAGAAGGGTGCCACCAGTTGCTTGAGCAGGCCCACCGGGGGCAGGTAGTCGGCATCGAAGACGACGATGATGTCGCTGGCGACGGCATCGCTCGCATCCTTGAGCGCGGCCGCCTTGCCGGGCTTGCCGCCGGTGCGGTGGAACGGTGTGATGCGCCCCGGGTACTGCTGCACGAGGTCGTCGATGATCTCGCGGGTGCGGTCGCAGGAGCGGTCGTTGACGGGCATGATGGTGAGCCGGTCGACGGGATAGTCCGCGTGCAGCAGGCATATCAGCGAGCCGGCGATCACGGCCTCTTCGTTGTGCGCGGCGACCAGCACGGTCAGGCTTGGCCAGTCCGCGACGTCGATGTCCAGGTAGGGATGGCGCTGCCTGCCGAACAGCCGGTTCAGCGTGAACATGTAGTGGCGCACGGCATAGAAGATCACCAGGCCGACGATCAGCAACAGCATGACCGTCAGCGGGGGCACGATCGCCTGCGAGTCTGCCCGCTCCGGCGGCGGCTGGAGCGCCGGTGGATCGAGCGCCGGTGGCTTGGTCCACGCTGGCGGACGCATTGCCGGCTCCATGCGCGCGTTCTCTTCCAGCGTGTCCGGCGACGTCATTGCCAGTTCCACCGTTGCGCCTGGCGGTGCGGCGGCAGCATGGGCCACGAGCTTGGGCAGCGGTTTAGGGACGGCTTCTGGCGTTCCCCGGGCGAAGGCCTCCCCCCGCCCGGGAATTTCCGTGGCTTCTGTTTCGGGGGCGGGCGTGGCAAGAACGAGCAGCCCGCTCAGTGAAAGCACTACGCGATACGTCGCACGCATGCTCGACGACCCTCCTCATTGTTCTTTCATCGCAGGGTGTTATTGCCGCGCGCCCGCCCCCGGGGCGGGCCGCGGTGAGTCCCTGCGCTTTACTTCTTGCCGGCGACGAAGGCCAGCGAGGTGCCTCCCAGCGAAGTCACGATCCAGTTGTTGGTGTCCCATGTCACCTGGCCGAGTCCCTGCGTCACCACCGGCTGCGTGTATGCCGTGCGCGGCAGCACCCAGGCGATGTCGGTCATGTCTGTCGGATGGGTGGCCTGGAACGACCACGAGTTGCCGTTGTCGGTGGCCTGCCAGACGGTCAGCTGGCGCCGCTGGCCGAACTTCGCCAGCGTGTCCATCGTGTACCAGTTGAACAGTCCGTTTGCCTTCACGTTGTCGGCCTTGTTGAAGATGACGTTGAGCGTCTTCGGGTATTGGATAGCGCCCGCCGGGTGCATGTAGATCAGCCGGCTGGTGCGGTTCTTCGCCACGAAATCGATGAGCTGCCGGTACCAGGTGTTGATGTCGGCCACGGGCACGTTAAATTCTTCGAACTCCTCGAACGTCGCGTACTGCCCGAACGGCATCACCGGGAAGGCGCGGATGGTGTCGTTCGACAGCACACCCTCGCGATAGCTGCGCGTCGGCGCCATCCCGGTATGGCCCACGAAGTAGTAGCCGCTGTTGCCGTTGGCTTCGAGCCAGTTGACCGACCACTGCGGCGTATTGCCTTGCGGCGCGGCGTACTCGACCGCGGCGCTTCCGGTCGCGCCTTCCACGCTCTGCTTGTTCAGCATCACGTACTGTTCGAAGGTGGGCTGGTTGGTCTCGCTGGCGTTGGCACCCCAGTAGTCGTGGATCCATCCGCCATGACTGCCGATCTTGTGCCCCTTCGATTGCAGGGACAGCATCAAATTCTTTGCCGCAGTGTTTTGCGACAGGTTGATGCCCTGGGCGTCGCCGAAGTTGATCTGGTCAGGGCCCGCAGTCACGGAAATGGAGAACGGGCTATTGTTCTCGTCGAAGGTGCCCCAGGTATTCATCTCCACCGCGGGCTCGATCTGGTCGCCGGCGCAGAAGTGCCAGTTCAGCACCAGCCCGCCGCGCGCCTTGGGCTGCGCCGAAAGCCGCGCCGTCTTCAACAGGTTGCCGCCGAAGTAGCGCAGGAAGCCGTGCATCAGCATGCCGTCGGTCTGTCCCTTCAGGTAGGCGAGCGGCAGGTTGACGAACAGCACGCTGCCTGAGCCGAAGTTGCGCAGCCCTGCCACCAGCCCGAAGTTCGGAGACGTGATCAGCGCGGAGCCGGTATAGGTGCCCTGCGTGACGAAGCTCGGATAGATCAGGAAGCCATAGACGTAGCCCGAGATCCCTTCGATGGGAGGGGTCGTGCTCGCGTCCCACACCATCGACTTGCCCGGCGGCACCTGCAGCGTCCTTAGCGTGGTGCCCAGCGCGGTGATTGGCCCGACGCCGATCATGTTGCCGAGCAACTGGTCATAGAGCACGTAGTCGACGCCGGCAAGGTTGCTGAGCCGGCTCTTTTGCGGCGCGTAGAAGCCGGTAGAGGTCAGCGCGCCGAAGTCGTAGACCAGCATCAGCTTGCCGCCCTGGCTGGTGTAAGTCTCCAGCGCCGCGATCAATGCATCGCTGGCGTTCACGTGCACCTGGTCCGGCAGAATCACGGCTGGGAATTGCGCCGGGGTCGTGCCTTGCTGGAACTGGCTGTCGGTGATGACGGTCATCTTCAGGCCTTCTTCCTCGGCCCCATCGAGCCAGGCCGACACGCGCGGATCGGGAAGGGAGAAGCCGTCCGGCACCAGCAGTGCGATCTGGTTGGTGGCGGCGTGCGAGATTGCCGGCAAAGCGAGCACCAGTGCCAGGCATAGCTGGAGCACCAGGACGCTGCTTCGCCGCAGCAGTGAATAGGATTGGTAGAGCACGGTCTTCTCCCAGCGCGATGACTACAAGTTGCCTCGGTGTGCAAAACGCCGCGGCGCATCGACGTACGCGAGCATGCAGAGCCGGTCAGTCCGGTTCGGCTCCAGGCGCCGGCGCGAGCGTGTATGTGCCCGCCTTCACCTTGGCTCCGGCCTTGAGCTTCTTGGGCTTCCTCGCCTTCAGCTCATCCTTGAGGGCCTTGAGGGCTGCCTTGTTCTTGCCCTTCTCCGCCTCGTACGCAAAGTCGATCTGGAAGCTGTGGTCATAGCCCAGCAACCCGCCGGGATCCGCCGGACTCGCCGGGAGATAGAGCGGGGTCTCGGCCGCCACCGCGGCGGCATCCTGGGTCAGTGCGGCATGGGCGGGCGCCGAGGCAAGGGAGGCGGTGAAGAGCACCGCTGTTGCCGCTGCCGCAAACCGTGTCATACGTGAGCGCTTCATTGACTTGCTCCTCTTGCTTGAAGCGGCCAGGCCGGGCCTGGGTACTGGTGCGCTGGGCCGCTGATTTTTCTGAACCTTGTCTTTCGCTACAGACTGACGACGCCGGCATCGGCCGACTCGCCACATTCCCGATACGCTTCCGGGGACGCCGCCTGCAGCGCAAAGACGATGCGTTCGCTGGCGCGGCCGTCGCCGAACGGGTTGTGCGCGCGCGACATGCAGGCATATTCCTCGGGGTCGTTCAGCAACTGCTCCGCGGTGGCGATGAGGCGAGCAGGGTCGGTGCCGACCAGCCGTGCGGTACCGGCGGCCACGGCTTCCGGCCGCTCGGTGGTTTCCCGCGTCACCAGCACCGGCTTGCCCAAGGCCGGCGCCTCCTCCTGGATGCCACCGGAGTCGGTGACGATCAGGTAGGCGCGCGACATCAGGAACACGAACGGCAGGTAGTCCTGGGGATCGATCAGGTGGATGTTCGGGTGCCCGCTCAGGATCGCCTGCACGGGGCCCTGCACGCACGGGTTCAGATGCACCGGATAGACGATCTGGATATCCGCATTGCGGTCCGCCAGCGTGCGCAGCGCGGTGAACAGGCGTTCGAAAGGTGTACCGAAGTTCTCGCGCCGGTGTCCGGTCACCAGCACCATCCGCCGCGTCTCGTCCAGGAAGGGGTACTGGCTCGCCAGCCGGCACCGCATTTCGGCATCGGCGTCCAGCCGGGCCTTGACTTGCAGCAGCGCGTCGATGCCGGTGTTGCCGGTCAGGCTGATGCGTACCGGATCGACGCCTTCGCGCAGCAGCGTTTCCTGTGCCTGTAGCGTTGGCGCGAAATGCCAGGACGCCATCACGTCGGTCACGCGCCGGTTCATCTCTTCCGGCCAGGGGGCGCTGAGATTGCCGGTGCGCAGTCCCGCTTCAACATGCCCGATCGCGACGTTGCGATAGAAGGCCGCGAGCGTGGCGGCCAGCGTGGTGGTGGTGTCGCCGTGGACCAGCAAGGCTTCAGGCAGGAAGCGGTCCAGCACCGTGTGCACGCCTGACAGCACGCGCGTCGTGATGTCGGACAGGCTCTGCCCCTGGCTGATCACGTTGAGGTCAAAGTCCGGCACGATCTCGAAGAGCCGAAGTACCTGGTCCAGCATCTGCCGGTGCTGTCCGGTGACGCAGACCCGCAACTCGAAATTGCTGGATTCCCGCAGCCGGTGAATCAGCGGTGCCATCTTGATGGCCTCGGGACGGGTCCCGAATACAGCGAGGACTTTCTTCGGCATGTCGGTCTCTCTCTTGTCCTGCAAAGGGAGTCTCGCCGGTGCGTCGGCGGACGATCTGCCTGTCAGATCGCCCGTCCTACGCTTGCCGCAGGAGAGGCGCCGCGGATGCCTGCCGCCCGGGATCACAGTTTCGTTATGTCGCGATATGCACGCCGCGTCATAAGAGAGCGATGGTTGTGCCAGCGGTTTCTAGTTCGTTGAATTCATTGTGAATTCTTAGTCGCCGACAAGGCTGGGCACCGGCCGCCGCCGTATGTGCGGTTGCAGCGTTGTTACTTGGACTGGCGGGGAAATCGTGATGTCAATATCGAAGCGTGCGCAATGCCGCACTGCACAGCAGATGGCCGCATTGAAAGGTGGCATTGCAGGCGCTGGCTTGCAGCGCGCGCCATCCATATCGGGCTATGTCGGGTATCCGGGGCCTCGTCAGGAATGCATCGGGCCTGTTCCGGACTTGCAGAAGGCGATATCGGGGACAGAACAGAGGCGGTATGAGGGGAGTGCCCCAAAGGTACCGGATCAGGCTGTTGTTCTAGGACAAAGTGTGGATAGACATCGGGCGGTCCATGTGCAGGGGTGACCGCAACTCAGTCTTTTGGCTGAGGCCATCGGTGGTCAGGATGAAAGAGGCGGGCTGGCCAAGCGGTTGCAAGAATGAAACTTAATGCATATCAGTATTAAAAATAACTAACAACAACGATATAAATGCCTAGATGGGGTGTTGTATGCACAGCAGCGGCCCTCTGACACTTATGTCAAAAAAGGTGTGAAAAAAGGGTGAAGAGGCCCCGCGTCGACCTCGCCCCTCCGTGGCTATCCAACCGGAACACTCCCACCGCCCGGCTCAACCCCTCCGTCTGGCCCCGCTGCGCCCGCGCCGCCTCGGCCGCGCCGGCCACCACCGCCGCATTCTCCCGAAACGCTTCCTGGATTTCCGCCACGCGTCGGGCCATGCCCTCGATGCCGCTGCGCTGGCTGTCTCCCAGCGTTGCCAGCTCTTCCACAAGCGTCGCGAGCTTGCCGATGCTGGCCACCACCTCGTTCATCGTCTGCCCGGTATGGCCGACCAGCTCGGCGCCGGTGCGCGCGCGTTCGACCGAGGTGCTGATCAGCTCCCGGATCTCCTTGGCCGCCGCGCCGCACCGATGCGCCAGCTGCCGGACTTCGCCGGCCACCACCGCGAAGCCCTTGCCATGCTCCCCCGCACGTGCTGCTTCCACCGCCACGTTGAGGGCCAGGATGTTGGTCTGGAAGGCGATGCTATCGATCACGCCGATGATCTCGGTGATCTTGTCGCAGGCATCGTTGATTTCGCCCATGGTGCGGATGACCGACAGGATTTCGCCGCTGCCGCGCGCGACCACGGCGCTCGACGCCTCGGCCAGCTCGCAGGCGCCGCGCGCCTGGTCGGCGCTTGCGCGGACGGTTTGCGTCAGCGTGCGCATGTCCTGCATGGTGTGCTCGACGGTGCGTGCCTGGTCTTCGGTGCGACGCGCGACGGTGGCGCTGGTGTCCAGGATATTGCCGGCGGCATCGGCCACGCTGGCGGCGGCGTGGCGCACCTGCAGCAGCGTCTGGCGCACGGTGTCGAGCGTCTTGCGGAAGGCGCGGGCGAAGTCGCTGTCGGGCTCGTGCCCGTCGGCGCGCAGCGTCAGGTAACCGGGTTCGCGCTCGATGCCCGCGGCCAGCGCGCTGAGTTCGTCGGTGGAGCGTGCGTCGCGCTCCAGCCGCCAGGCGATCGCACACAGCACGCCGGTCTGCGCCACTACGAAGGCGGCATGGAACAGCACCATGTTGAAGCTGGGATGGGTGAAGCAGATCGCATTCCAACCCCACTGCTGGAAGAAGTTGAAGCTCAGGTGCTGCACCGCGATTACCGCCGCCGCCAGCAGGATCACGCGGAAGTCGCGGTAGGCCAGCAGCAGCGACAGCGACACGAACACCAGGAAGTGGAACTCGGTCTGCCCGCGCGCCTGGTGGATCAGCAGGGCGGCAAAGGCCATCAGCAAGACCCCCATCGTCAGTCGCGTGGCCATGTGGGCCGAGAGGGTGATGGCCATCAGCGTGCCGAGCAGCGCCATCGGCAGGCCGACGGTGAGCGTCAGGTCCAGCGATCCGTAATGGTTGCCGACGATCAGCGACAGCATGCACAGGATCCACAGCACCGCCGTCATCAACTGGTCTGAGCGCCTGTAGACCCCCTTCAGCAGCGGCGCGGCCGGCGATGCAAATGAAACGCCCGCGGCACGGCGGGCAGGGACGGTCGCGGACAGGCGTCCGGACAGGGCATGGTCAGTGCTGGTCATATTCCCTCGCAGCGTAAATCGAGAAGACGCAGCATCCCCGTCCGGCGTTCTTATTGTTCTGTTCTTTTGTTCTTTTGTTCTTTTGTTCTTTTGTTCTATTGTTCTGTGCGGCTGATTATATCGATTCGGCCGGGTCATGTTTGCGCGTGGCGGGCCGGCGCAACACCCTACACAAATTGCTGCAATTGAGTGATGTTCGGGCCCGCGGCGACGCGCTACGATGCGCGGCCGCCCGGCGCGGCCTTGCTGCGTATCCGCTCAATCCAGCCGGATGTTGTACTCCTTGATCACGCCGCCCCAGTACGCCTGGTCTGCCTTCGCCACTGCCGCAAACGCCGCCGGCCGCGACGTTTTGACGATCAACCCCAGGTCGGCCATGCGCTGCCGGATCTCGGGCGCGGCCATCACTGTTTCGACGTCTGCCGAAATCTTCGCGACGATGGCCGGGGGCGTGCCAGCCGTGGTGAACAGGCCCATCCATGCGGGGCCGTCCAGCCCTTTGTAGCCGAGCTCCAGGAACGTTGGCACATCCGGCAGCATCGGGGCGCGGCTATTGCCGGTGACAGCCAGCGGCACGATCTTGCCGCTGCGCGCGTGCTGTCGCACCGTCATCGGCGACAGCGTTCCCATCGAGATCTGGCCGCCGATCAGGTCGTTGGCGATCGGGGCCTCGCCTTTGTATGGAACATGGACGAGCGCGGCGCCCGCAGCCTTGCAGAAGACCAGCATATAGAGATGGGCGCCGGTGCCGATGCCGTAGGTGCCATAGGAATATTTTTCGGGCTGGGACCTTGCCAGCGCGACCACCTCCGGCAGCGTGCGCGGCATGGCGCCGTTGGCGGCCAGCACGAGGTGGGTCGTGCACAGCTGGCTGATGGTGGCGAGGTCGCGCAGCGGATCGAACGGAGGCTTGGCCACCATATAGGGCGTCTGCACCAGGCTGGGCAGCGCCAGCAGCAGCGTGTAGCCGTCGGGCTGCGCCTTGGCGACCGCGTCCGCGCCGATCATGCCACCCACCCCAGGCCGGTTCTCCACGATCACGGGGCGCTGCCAGAGTTTTCCGAGCGGATCGCCAAGGGTGCGCGCCAGCACATCGGTGGCTCCGCCGGGCGGGTAGGGCACCACGAGCCGCACCGGCCGCGCAGGATAGGTTGACTGGGCCCGTGCTTGGCCGAGCCAGAGCGTCGGAGCGGCGGCGGCGAGGGAACCTGCGCCCAGCAACTGCAGGGCTTTGCGTCGGTCAGATTGCATCGTGTTTCCTCCTGGTATTGGCGTCCTGTGGACGGCCCATCCGCATGGCGGGCGGTGCATGGCGCGCTGCTGTCTGGCAGCGGCGACGGCTTCGCGCAGCGTACGGGCGGCCGCAACGCCCGCACATCGGCGGGATGGACGAGCCGGCGGCCGGTATTTACCCGGAGAGGACGACGCGGGACGGCTGCGAGTCCTGAAATAATTCAACTCGCGTGGCAAGAAATCTAAATTCCGTTTCCCTAACCTTTCTGTGACGATAGCCGCAGGTGCTCGATGCACCTTTTGTCATTGGCGGAGGAAGCCCCATGGGGGATGGCACGCGAAACGGGCGGCGGGCGCAGGCCGTCGGCCCCGGCACGCAGCAGGCATTGCCCGCCTCTGCTGCAGCGCCGCAGTTGCGGCGCAAGGTGCTGATCGCCTTGCTGGCCTGCGCCGGCGTGGCGGCGGGCGCAGGCGCCAGCTGGTGGTATGCGCATTCGCGCACGAACCACGCGCCCACTGTGACCGAAGGCGACGGCAAGCGCGGCCCGCTCGGCATGGTGCATGTCCCCGGCGGCGAATTCCTGATGGGCAGCGACAGCAAGATGGCGCAGGCCAACGAGAAGCCGGCACACAAGGTGCGTGTGCATCCGTTCTGGATGGACAAGCACCACGTCACCAATGCGGAGTTCCGCAAGTTCGTCGAGGCCACCGGCTATGTAACCACGGCCGAGCGCCCGCCCGAATGGGAAACCCTGAAAGTCCAGCTGCCGCCCGGCACGCCGCGCCCACCGGCGAGTGCCATGGTGCCCGGCGGCATGGTTTTTGTCGGCACCGCGCAGCCGGTGCCGCTGCGCGATTACTCGCGCTGGTGGCGCTATGTGTCCGGCGCCGACTGGCGCCATCCGGGCGGGCCCGGCAGCTCGATCGAGGGCAAGGACAACCACCCGGTGGTGCAGGTCTCGTATGAAGACGCGCTCGCCTATGCCAAGTGGGTTGGCAAGCGGCTGCCCACCGAAGCCGAATGGGAGCTTGCCGCGCGCGGCGGGCTGGAGCAGGCCACCTACGCCTGGGGCGACCAGTTCGCGCCGGACGACAAGCAGATGGCCAATGTCTGGCAGGGCCAGCAGAGCCAGCCATTCCCGGTGGTCAGCCCCAAGGCCGGCGGCGCCATCGGCACCAGCCCGGTCGGCACCTTCCCGCCCAACGGCTATGGCTTGGCCGACATGACTGGCAATGCCTGGCAATGGGTGGCCGACTGGTACCGCGCCGACCAGTTCCGGCGCGAGGCCGGCAAGGCCCAGGCGATCGAAGACCCGACCGGGCCGCTGGCCTCGTGGGACCCGAGCGAGCCCGGCGTGCCGGTCAACGCGCCCAAGCGCGTCACGCGCGGCGGCTCGTTCCTGTGCAACGAGGATTTCTGCCTCAGCTACCGGCCCAGCGCGCGACGCGGGACCGATCCCTATAACAGCATGTCGCACCTGGGCTTCCGGCTGGTGATGGACGACAGCCGCTGGGCCGCGCTGCAGAAGCAGGCACAGCTCGCCAACGCCGGCCAGCCGCAGGCAGCCGCGGCGCAGTAGTCGCGCCCGCGCGCGACGGACCATTAGGAGTGACCGTCATGGGCACGCCCGCATCCCGTACTTCCGGTGCCGGTGCCTGGCGCATCGGAGCCCCGCGCAAGGCCATCGCCGCGCTGGCTGCCGCGCTCGCGCTGGCCGGACTGCAGCTTGCCGGCTGCACCGCGCCGGCCACCAGCCAGGCGCCGCCGGCTGCTGCACCGCAAGCGGCGCAGCCAGGCGCGCAGGCGCTGCCATCCTGGCGCGACGGCGCCGTCCGCCAGGCCCTGCTGAAGTTCGTCGCCGACGTGACGCGCCCGGGCTCGCCCGCCTTCGTGCCGCCTGAAGCGCGCGTGGCGGTGTTCGACAACGACGGCACGCTGTGGAGCGAACAGCCGCTGTATTTCCAGTTCTTCTTCCTGCTCGACCAGGTCAGGGCCGCCGCGCCGCAGCATCCTGAGTGGCGCAACAACCCGGCGTTCAAGGCGTTGATGGCCAACGACATGCAGGCCCTGATGCGCAACGAGAAGCAGGTCGCCGCGCTGATCGCCAAGGCCAACAGCGGCATGAGCGTGGACGAGTACGACCGTACCATCCGCGACTGGCTGGCCAAGGCACGCCATCCCAAATTCAACCGGCCCTTTACCGAGCTGGTTTACCAGCCGCAGCTCGAGTTGCTGAACTACCTGCGCGATAACGGCTTCAAGACCTACATCGTTTCCGGCGGCACGATCGACTTCATGCGGCCGTGGAGTCAGGTGGTGTATGGCATCCCGCCCGAGCAGGTAATCGGCTCCTCGCAGGCGGTGCGCTACATGGTGCGCGACGGCAAGCCGGTGCTGGTGCGCGATGCCAGGCTCGACTTTATCGATGACGGTCCCGGCAAGCCGGTCGGCATCTATCGCCATATCGGCCGCCGGCCGATCCTGGCGGTGGGCAATTCCGACGGTGACCTGCAGATGCTCGAGTACACCACCGGCGGCGACGGCGCGTGCATGGCCGTGCTGGTGCATCACGACGACGCCGAGCGCGAGTTCGCCTATGACCGCCAGTCCAAGGTGGGCAAGCTCGACAAGGCACTGGACATGGCCCGGGCGAAGGGCTGGACCGTGGTGAGCATGAAGCAGGACTGGGAGCAGGTCTATCCGGCCGGCAAGCCCTGACGGGCACGTGCCGCAGCCAACCGCATGCCATGCGCGCCTGATGTACGGCTGCGCCTGATGTGATCTTCGGAGGCGATGATGCGTCGAATCAACGAAACACAAAGCAGGCGGTCGGGAGCGCGCAGCGCCCTGCGCTGGCCCTGGCCGCGATGACCATCGCTGGCTGCAAGAAGGCCGACGAGGCGAAGCCGCCGGCGGCACCGCCGGCCGCCGAGTCTGCCCAGCCGGCGCAGCCCGGCCAGCCGCCAGCGGCACAGCAGCCTGCCCGGGAAAGCCCGCCCGTGGCCATGCCGGCACCCGCGCCGGCGGGAATCGGCGCAGCCTCGCCGGTGGCAGCGACGCCGTCAGGCAAGAAGCCGAACATCCTGGTCATCTTTGGCGACGATATCGGCCAGACCAATATCAGCGCCTATAGCCTCGGCGTGGTGGGCTATCGCACGCCGAATATCGACCGGATTGCCCGCGAAGGCATGATGTTTACCGACTACTACGGCGAAAACAGCTGTACCGCGGGGCGCTCCACCTTCATTACAGGTGAAGTCGGGCTGCGCACCGGCTTGCTGAAGGTCGGGGTTCCCGGCGCGCCGGTTGGGCTGCAGGCGCAGAACATCACCATCGCGCAGGCACTGAAGCCGCTGGGTTATGCCACTGCCCAGTTCGGCAAGAACCATTTGGGCGACCGCAATGAATTCCTGCCGACTGCGCACGGCTTCGACGAGTTCTTCGGCAATCTCTACCACCTCAACGCGGAAGAGGAGCCTGAGCGTCCGTACTACCCCAAGAATGACACCAACTTCACCAAGGCCAACTCGCCGCGCGGGGTGCTTCGTACTTTCGCCGATGGCAAGATCGAAGACACCGGCCCGCTGAACCGCAAGCGCATGGAGACGATCGACGACGAGACCACGCAGGCCGCCGTCGACTTCATGACCAAGCAGGCGCAGGCGGACAAGCCGTTCTTCGTGTGGATGAATGCCACGCGCATGCACGTGTTCACACACGTGCGCCCCTCAATGCAGGGCCAGAGCGGCATGCCGGGCAACGAGTATGCCGACGGCATGATCGAGCATGACGGCCACGTCGGCAAGCTGCTCAAGACCCTGGATGACCTGAAGGTGGCCGACAATACCATCGTCATCTACACCACCGACAACGGCCCCAACCAGTTCTCCTGGCCGGATGCCGCCACCACGCCGTTCCGTAGCGAGAAAGACACCAACTGGGAAGGTGCCTTCCGGGTGCCGGCATTGATTCGCTGGCCAGGCCACGTCCCTGCCGGCACGGTTTCCAACGCGATGATCTCGGGCCTGGACTGGTTCCCGACATTGCTGGCCGCGGCGGGCGATGGCGATATCAAGGATCGCCTGCTCAAGGGCGCCAGCATTGGCGGCAAATCATTCAAGGTGCACCTGGACGGCTACAACTTCGTGCCCTACCTGACGGGGCAGAGCAAGACCGGGCCACGCAGCGAATTCTTCTACTTCAATGACGATGGCATGCTGGTGGCGTATCGCTACAACGACTTCAAGATCGTCTTCTGCGAGCAGCGCAAGCCGGGCGGCTTCGAGGTCTGGTCCAATCCCTTCACTTGCCTGCGTGCGCCGAAGATCTTCAATCTGCGCATGGACCCATACGAGCGCGCCGATATCGTTTCCGACCAGTTCTATGACTGGCAGGCAAAGAACGCCTATCTGCTGCAGTACGGTGTATGGCGGGTGGCGCCCTTCCTGCAGACCTTCAAGGACTACCCGCCGAGCCAGCGCCCGGCCAGCTTCAGCATCGACCAGATGATGGAGGCGCTGAACAAGAGCCTGGAGGCGGGAGCGGCTGGCAAGAGCAAGTAGCGGCTTACCGCCGGCAGCAGTGCGTGCGGGCGGCCGGCGACGGGTGGCGCGCAGCCTTCGGGCTGAGTGCGTTGCCCGTCCCGGCCGATCTGCATTTGGTGGCATGACAGATATCGCTGACAGCGCAGCGAGCCATGCCGCGGCGATGGCGAATCCAACGGTGCTAACGATGATCAAGTCGCACGCTACGCAAGGCAATGTTCCGGATCGCGGTACGGCGGCACAACCCGGCAACGGGCCAGCCGCACAGCAGCATGAAGCGGCCGCTTCGGCGTGGCTGTGGCTTGCCGTGCTGCTGTTTGCCTCGGGCGCCGCGGGGCTGGTCTACCAGGTGCTGTGGATCCGGCAGCTGTCGCTGGTGGTGGGCGTCGATGTGCACGCGGTCACCGCCGCCGTCAGCGCTTTCTTTGCCGGACTGGCGCTGGGCGGCTGGCTGTTCGGCCGGGTGGCCGACCGCCACGGCAATCCGCTGCGCCTGTACGCCTGGCTGGAGCTCTGCGTGCTGCTGCTGGCAATCGGTGCCACCGTGGCGCTGGCGCATGCCGCGGCGCCGTTCGCGTGGCTGGAGCAGCGAGCCGGGCTGCTGGCGTGGGCGCTGCCTTTTGTGCTGGTGATCCTGCCTGCCGCCGCCATGGGTGGCACGCTGCCGGTGCTGATGCGGGCGCTGGCGCCGGCCGCGAGCCGGGTCGGCGTGCATGGCGGACGGCTCTATGCGGCCAATACCGCCGGTGCTATCGCCGGCACGCTGCTGGCCGGCTTCGTTCTGGTTCCCTGGCTTGGCATCCTCGGCAGCGCGGTGGCGGCGGGCGTGCTCAACGGCGCCGCGGCGCTGGCGGCGTGGTGGCTGGCGTCGCGCCTGCCGGCCGCTGCCGGGGTCGCCGTGCCGGATGCGCCCGCGGACGGCGCTATGCGCGGCGACGCCGCCAACGGCCGGCTGGCGCTGGTGCTGTACGCGGCGGCCGGTGGCATTGCGCTTGGGTACGAGGTGGTGTGGACGCAGGCCATCGTGCAGTTCCTCAGCACGCGAACCTTCGCCTTCACCGTGGTACTGGCGACCTACCTGGCGGGGCTGGCGATCGGCAGCGCGCTGGCCGCGCGCCATGCCGACCGCGTGCGCGATCCGTGGGGCGCCTTCGGGCTGCTGGTGGCCGGCGCCGGACTGGTGGCGCTGCTCGAGATCGTGCTGCTAGGCGAATGGCTGCTGCACGCACAGGCGGCGTTGTCGGCCTGGGTGCAGGGCCTGACGTCGAGCCCGCTGCTGGCCGCCTGCGCCAGCTTTGCCCTGGCGGCGCTGTGCGTGGTGTTCGTACCCACGCTGCTGCTCGGCGCGGCGTTCCCGTTCGTGCTGCGCGTGGGCGTGGACAGCCGGCGCGTGGGCGCGGGCGTGGGCGGCGTGGTCGCGCTCAATATGCTGGGCGGTATCGCTGGCACGGCGCTGGCCGGCTTCGTAATGGTGCCGTGGATCGGGCTGGTGCCGACGCTGTCGCTGCTGGCGGTGGCGGCTGCCGTCGTGGCCGTGGTCGCGGTGGCGCTGGGCAGCGGCGTGCGTCCGGCGGCGCGCTGGGCGGTGCCGATGGTGGGCGTGCTGGCGGTAATCGTTGCGGCGCTGGCCCCGGCGGACCGGCTCGCCACATTGCTGGCGCGGGCGCGCGGCGGCGAGCTGGTGTTCTACGAGGAGGGGCAGGGCGCCACCGTGGCGGTGGTGGAGCAGACCTCGCCGAGCAACCGCTTCCGGCGCCTCTATATCCAGGGCGTGTCCAATTCCGGCGATGCCATGACCTCGCAGCGCTATATGCGGCTGCAGGCGCTGCTGCCGCTGATCGTGCATGGCGGCACGCCGAAGTCCGCACTGGTGATCGGGCTCGGTACGGGCATCACGGCGGGCGCCACGCTTGCGTATCCGGGACTGGAGCAGCGTGTGGTGGCCGAGCTGTTGCCACCGGTGGCGCGCGCGGTGCCGAAGTTCGAAGGCAACTTCGGCGTGGCGGCCGACAAGCGCGTGGAGATCCGCCTGCGCGACGGGCGGCGCGAACTGCTGCAGAGCCCGCAGCGCTACGACCTGATCACGCTGGAGCCGCCGCCGCCATCCGCGGCTGGCGTGGTGAACCTGTACTCGACCGATTTCTACCGGCTGGCGGCATCGCGGTTGCAGCCTGGGGGGCTGGTGGCGCAGTGGCTGCCGCTGCCGACGCAGAACGACGAAGACACCCGCATGCTGGTGCGCAGCTTCCTCGATGTGTTCCCGCACGCGATGCTGTGGACCACCGAGCTGCACGAGATGATGCTGGTGGGCTCGCTCGCGCCGCTGCAGCTCGACGTGGCACGCATCCGCGCGCGCTTTGAACAACCCGAAGTGGCCGCCGCGCTGCAGGCTGTTGGCGTGCGCACGCCGGCGGCACTGATGGCGACCTGGGTCACCGACAGCACCGGCCTGGACTGGTACGCCGCCGATGCGCCGGCGGTGACCGACGACCGCCCGCGCATCGAATACGCCGGCTGGGTGCGCAAGGAGGCCTTCCCGGAAACGCTGTCGAAGCTGCTGTCGCTGCAGAGCGAACCGCCGCTCACCGGCGCCGACGATGCCCTGTGGCGCGAGGTTCGCCACCAGCGCGAAGTGCTGCACACCTTCTATCGCGCCGGACTGGACGCCTACCGTGGCGACCGCGAGGCCTGGGCCAGCGATATCACGCAGGTGATGCGCGCCGACCCCGACAATCCCTACTACGCGTGGTTCCTCGGCGGCCACGCTGCCCGCCGCGCACCGGCCCAGCCGAGGAGCACGCCATGAGCGCCCGCGACGACGTCCTGGCCCTGCAGCAGCGCATGGGCGAATCCATCGTCGGCCAGCAGCGCATGATCGAACGGCTGCTGCTGGGCCTGCTGGCCGACGGCCACCTGCTGGTGGAGGGGCTGCCTGGGCTGGCCAAGACGCGCGCCATCAAGATGCTGGCGCGCAACCTCGACGCGCGGCTGTCGCGCATCCAGTTCACGCCTGACCTGCTGCCGGCGGATATCACCGGCTCGGAGCTGTATTTCACCGAAGGCGGCAAGGGCGAGTTCCGCTTCCAGCCCGGCCCGGTGTTTGCCAACCTGGTGCTGGCCGACGAGGTCAACCGTTCCCCGGCCAAGGTGCAGGCCGCGCTGCTCGAAGCGATGGAAGAGCGCCAGGTCACCGTCGGCGGCACCACGCACAAGCTCGAGCCGCTGTTCCTGGTGATGGCCACGCAGAACCCGATCGAGCAGGAGGGCACCTATCCGTTGCCCGAGGCGCAGATGGACCGCTTCCTGATGCATGTCAGCGTGGGCTACCCGGAGGCCAACGCGGAGGCGGAGATCGTGCAGCTGGCGCGCGAGGAAGAGGTGGGGGGCGGTGCCTCCGGTGCGGCCCATGCGACCCGGCTTGCGCCGGAGGCGGTCTTCACCGCGCGCGTCGAGATCCATACTGTCCATGTCAGCGATGCGGTGGCGCGCTACGTGGTGGCGCTGGTGCAGGCCACGCGCGCGCCCAAGCCGGTGGACGACGACCTGGACAAGTGGATCCAGGTGGGCGTCAGTCCGCGCGGTTCGATCGGGCTGGACAAGGTGGCGCGCGCCCACGCCTGGCTACACGGGCGCGACTTCGTCACGCCGGACGACGTGCAGGCGGTGGTGCACGACGTGTTCCGCCATCGGCTGATCCTGTCGTACGAGGCGCATGCGGCCGGCATCGGCGCCGATGCCGTGATCGACCGCCTGGTGCAGCAGGTGGCAGTGGCCTGATTGCCAGCGAGGCCATGACCATGCGCCTGCCGTTCCGCGCCCTGGCCCGTGCAGCCCCCGCGACGCTCGCACGGTCTTCCGGGGCCGTGCCCGGCGTCAGCGTTGACGCCGCCGCGCTGGCGGCATTGGAGGTGGCGGCGCGGGGCTTCCACTTTTTACCGCGCCAGCCGGTGCACAGCGTGCTGTCCGGGCGCCATGCCTCGCGTGTGCGCGGGCGCGGGCTGACCTTCGAGGAGCTGCGCCTCTACCTGCCCGGCGACGATATCCGCAGCATGGGCTGGCGCGTGACCGCGCGCACCGGCAAGCCGCACGTGCGCGTGTACAGCGAGGAGAAGGACCGTCCGGTGCTGCTGGTGGTGGACCAGCGCATCAATATGTTCTTCGGCAGCCGGCGCGCGATGAAGTCCGTCAGCGCGGCCGAGGCCGCGGCACTGGCCGCCTGGCGCGTGCTGGCCGAGGGCGACCGCATCGGCGGCGTGGTGTTCGGCGACGCCGGCAGCGAAACCTTCACGCCGCGCCGCAGCCGCCAGGCGGTGCAGCAGCTGCTGGGCAGCATCGTGCGCTTCAACCAGGCCCTGTGCGCCGATGCGCCGGCGCGCGGCGACGCCGGGCAGCTCAATGCGGCGCTCGAGCACGCCGCGCGCGAGGCGCGGCATGACTATCTGGTCATCGTCATCAGCGACTTCGACGGCCACGACACACGCACGCGCGACCTTTTGCTGGCAATGGCGGCGCGTAACGATGTGCTGACCATCCTGGTCCACGATCCCTTCCTCAGCGAGCTGCCGGAGTCGGGGCAACTGGTGGTCAGCGATGGTGAGCTGCAGGTGGAGCTGGGCTTCGGCCAGGCCGCGGTGCGGCGCAGCATCGCCGACTTCGTCGAGTCGCACGGCCGCGCGCTGCTCGACTGGCACCACGCGATCGGCGTGCCGCTGTTGCCGTTGTCGGCGGCCGAAGAAACCGCGTTGCAGCTGCGCCGGCTGCTGGGCAGCCCCTTGCAGCAAGCGCCGCTACGCCAGCGCGCGGGCGGAGGCGTGGCGCGATGAGCCTGACCCACAGCACCGCGCCCGGCGCCGCAGACAGCGCAGGGCCCGTCTCAATGGCGCAGCTGGCCGACGTGGCGCTGCCGGCGCCGCCGTCGTGGGCGCCGCAGACGATCGGCTGGCCGGTCGCGGGCGCCTTGCTGCTGGCCGCGCTCGCCTGGGCCGGCTGGGGCACATGGCGGCGCTACCGTGCCAACCGCTACCGGCGCGAGGCGCTGGCCGAGGTGGACTGGTTCGACCCCGCCACGCGCCAACCGGCGCATTCCGAGGCGGCCGCGGTCAAGGTCGTGGTGACCGCCGCTCGAGACGCTGGTGCGCTGGCCCCGGGCGGGTCAGCGGGTGCGCTGCCGCGCGAGGGCGGTTTGCCGTGGCGGACGTTGCTGTGGGGCGGGGTGGCAGTGCTGGTTGTGCTGGCAGCGGCGCTGCTGTGGCGACGGCTGGAGCCTTTCGTGGCGCGATTCCGGCGGCGGCTGGCCGAGCATCGGCGTGCTCGCGCCGCAAGCCCGGACGCGCGCCCGGGGGCCGTGCTGCAGGCCTGCCAGGCCGGCGATGCGGCGGCGGCGTACAGGGCGCTGGGCACCTGGACGCTCGCCGCGCACGGCACCGCCCCGACGGCATGGACCGCCGCCGCAGGCGATGCGCAACTGGCAGATGCCGTGTTCGCCCTGGAACGCCGCCTGTACGGCGCCGCAGCTACGACAGCGGCCCCCTGGGACGGCACGCAGCTGGCGGGTGCCTTGCGCCGCCACGCCGCCCCGGCCCCGGCGCACCGGCATCGCCATCTGGCGCCGGCCTTGCCGCCGCTAAATCCCTGAGCGCGGCCGATATCCGAACCGGCGCATCCCTTATGATGGGCGCCTCGCCGGCGCCCCGGCCCCGGCCCTGACGGGCCGGCCCGGCCGCGCGGCGTCCGATCCATTCCAGCTTGCTTTGCCATGGCCCGCCTCAAACTCGACCTGCCTGCCGACCAGTTCTGCTACGCCACCCACCTGACCGTGCGCGTCACCGATATCAACTCGGCCAACCATCTCGCCAACGATTCGATGATCTCGATGATCTCCGAGGCGCGGGCGCGCTTCCTGTATGAATTCGGCAGCGAGGACGTAAGGCAGGAGGGCGTCGGCATCATCGTCACCGACCTGGCCACGATGTACCGCAACGAGGCGCATGCGCGCGACCAGCTGGAGTTCGAAGTCGGCGTGATGGACTTCAACAAGTACGGCGGGGACATCATTTTCCGCATCACGCGGCCGGCCGATGGCGCACTGATCGCGATGGCCAAGTCCGGCTTTGTGTTCTTCGACTACGTGCACAAGCAGGTCGTGCCGATGCCGGAGGGGTTTGCCGGGCGCTTCCCCAAGGTGAACTGGCTGGAGTGAGGGCAGCGCGCGCCTATGCGGCGCGCGCAATCAGTCTTAGCTCTTGCGTTCGCCGCCAAGTGCTTCGGTCAGGTCGTCGAGCATGCCCGACAGCTCGCCGGCCATCATGGTGAAGTCGGCATCGAAGCGCTCATCTTCATCGTGAGCCGTGCCATCGGCCTGCTCCTTGATGACATCCAGCGGCGCCACCTTCTTGACCACCAGCCCATCCGTCAGCACGAACGACACGCGGTCATTCCACGTCATCGCCAGCCGCGTGCAACGCTTGCCCGCCGCGATATGGCGCTGCAGATCCTCCGCATCGAGCGGATGCCGCACGTAGCGCACGGTGGCCTTGCTCTCGCTGGCGGACTGCAGTTCGATCTCCTGGTCGACGGTGAACCCCGCCGGAGCGGCGTCGCCGGACAGCCAATCAGTCATCGCCGCCACCGGCGACTGGTTGACGTGCAGGTTGACCAGCGGCAGCGAATCCAGTGCCTTGAACAGCATGCCGCGCACTTCGTCGGCCTTGGCCGTGGCGGCGGCGTCGATGGCGAGCCAGCCGTTGTCCGGGTCGATCCACACACGCGTGTCGCGGCGGATGCTGAAGGCGCGCGGCAGCAGTTCTTCGGTGACCTGCTCCTTCAGTTCCTTGAGTTGCTTGCGGCCCGGCTTGTAGCCTTGCTGCTCTTCGACCTCGGCGGCGCGGGCGCGCGTGACCTGGTTGACCACGGTGGTGGGCAGCAGCTTTTTTTCGGTGCGCAGGGTCAGCAGCATCTGGCGGCCCACGGTGTGGACCAGCTGGCCGTTGTCACGGGGCGAGGCCCAGCCCTGCGTCTGCATTTCGAGGCTGGTGCCGGGGAAGAAGGCGTGCTTCGCCAGGCTGGCTTCGACCTCGTCGGCGCTCGGCGACCATGGTGTGGAGAAACGATGGACCTGCAGGTTCTTGAACCACATGAGAATTCGGCCAAAGGGACGAATTCTATCCCCTCGCGGCGCGCGGTCGCGAAAATCGCAGGCCGGCGCCGCGCGGCAAGGGGACTGCGCGGCGCCAGGGGCAGGTCAGCTACCCCTACAGGTCGAGCTTGGTGATCTTGCTGCCTTCGAGGCTCAGACCGGCCATCAGGCCTGCATTGGTCATCACGAACCCGACGATGGGCTGCTGGGCGGTGTTGGTGTCCAGCACGCCGCTGGCGCCGACGGTGGCCAGCGCTACCGTGGCATCCACACCGGCCGTCCAGCCCTGGCTGCGCACGAACTTGTCGTACGCATCCTGCGTCAGGAACATCAGGATGATCGACTTGGACTGGGCACCGATCTGCCAGCCGACCGAGCCGGAGATCAGGCGGTAATAGCCGCGCGTGGCGCCGCCCGAGCGCAGCGCGCCATCGCCGTACTCGCCGCCGATGACAAAGCCGGCCGACAGCGTCTTGGGGAACACCAGGATGCCGCGCGCGCGGTTGCCCAGGTCGCGCGAGCCGTTGACCGAGCCGTACAGGCGCTGTAGCGTGGCATCCACGCCAGAGTCCAGTTCGCGGCGGCGGGCACCCTTGTCAGTGGGTGTGTCGGGCCCGGTCGTGGTACAGGCACCCAGTGCCATGCTGCCGAGGGCCAGGCCGGCGCTGGCCGAAAGGAAGGTTCGACGTTTCATCTTGGCTCCTGTGGGTGTTGTTGTCTTTGAAGCATAGGCGCCGGAAGCACTCCAGGAAATGGCAGCTTGTCCTACACACGTATCCATTTGTGACGAAGATGGTGCTGCAATGCGATTCATGGCAGGAGATGAGTGGGAATTGACGACAAATCGAGAAACTTGCGCCGGGTCCGCCGCATTGCGAAAAAAGCGGGAACCCCGTTGCCATAGCACGGTCGATGCCTTCATGAAAAAGATCCTGACCGCCCTGCCGCTGGCCTTCCTGGCCGCGTGCGCTTCACATCCTTCGGGTTCCTCCAACGACGCCGCCGGTACGGCGGCGGCAGCCGGCGACAGCAGCGGCTGGCAATCGCTGCGCGCCAAGTACATGGATTGCGTCAAGCAGAAGGCCGACGACAACCTGTCGGCCAAGGGCCAGTCGAAGGACGTGGCCAACGCGGCGCTGGCCGCGTGCCAGTCCGACCTGGATGCCATGCACGATTCCTTCCGCACATACCTTGACGGGCAGATGTCGTCGTCGCACGGCAAGAACAGCGCCCGCCAGGCGGCGGCGCGAGTCACCACCGACACCCGCGAGAAGGCGCGCGCCTACCTGGTGCGGTACGTCGAGCGCGAGCGCTACGCGGCTCGCCAGCCTTAAGGTCGCTTAGGGACCGCTCAGAGTCGCTACAGGCCGGCTCAGAGCATTTCCAGCGCGCCCGGGCCGTCGGGCGGCGGTAAGATGCGGTCGAGTTCGGCCAACTGGGCCGATAACAGCGGATGCGACAGCGCCCCCAGGTTCTCCTGCAGGCGCTCGCGCCGGCCGGTCTTGGGGATGGCGATCACGCCGTCCTGCGCCAGCAGCCAGGCCAGCGCCGCCTGCGCCGGCGTCATGCCGTGGTCGCGTGCAAAGCGCTTCAGCCCGGGGTGGCCCAGCAGGCGCGACTGCTCGATCGGCGAATACGCCATCACCGGCACGCCGCGCTGGCGCAGCCACGGCAGCAGGTCCCATTCGATGCCGCGCCGGCCCAGGTTGTACAACAGCTGGTTGGCAGCGAGCTGGTCGCCGCCTGGCACCTCCCACAATTCCTCCAGGTCGGCCAGGTCCAGGTTGCTGACGCCCCAGTGGCGGATCTTGCCGTCGCGCTGCAGCGCCTGCATGGCCTGCACCGTCTCTCCCAGCGGCACGCCGCCGCGCCAGTGCAATAGATAGAGGTCAATACGGTCGGTGCGCAGCCGCTTCAGGCTGCGCTCGCAGGCCTGCATCGTGCCGCGCCGGCTGGCGTTGAACGGGTAGACCTTGCTGACGAGGAAGGCCTCGTCGCGGCGCCCGGCGATGGCCTCGCCGATCATCTCTTCGGACTGGCCCTCGCCGTACATCTCGGCCGTATCGATCAGCCGCAGCCCGAGGTCCAGGCCGAGGCGCAGCGTGGCGATCTCCTCTGCGCGCGCGGCGGGCGATTCGCCCATATTCCACGTTCCCATGCCGAGCGCCGGGACGCGCTCGCCGTCGGGCAGGGTGACTTGTCTCATGTGTTGGTTCCCCGTGGTGCCGGGCCGGGTGCCCGGCGGCACCCAACCACACTAGTTAACAACACCCGAAATGTACAAGCCGCGCGCGCCGGGATGGCTTCAGACCAGTCCGCTCAGAAAATACACGGCGATCACAAAGAACACCGCGGTGGTCATGATCAGCGTTACGGCAAAGATATCGCGCTAGGACTCGCGGTCGTGATGCGAAAGAGATAAGTCGCGTCAGCCGTGCTGGTGCCGGTACTCCTGCGTGCGTCCGCCATAGCCGTAGGCGGCCGCTCGGGCGTCGATCACATGCACGTACGAGACCGGATGCAGCTCGCCCAGCAATTCCGACATGGCCTTGAACACGGCCTCGATGAACTGTGCCTTCTCGACCTTGGTGTTGGTTTCATCGGTCACGCTGATGTCCAGGTGGAAGGCATTGCAGCCCTGCTCGGACAGCGGGACGCCGGCGATGATCCAGCTGTCGTGGGGAATGTACTGGACCGTGATGGCGATCACGTCGCGCTTCTTGCCGAGCACGCGCTCGGTGATATCGGCGATCGCGGTGGCGCTGCGGCGGGTCAGGGCGGCATCGGGCTGGCCGGAGAGGTGCAGGACGATATGGGGCATGACAGGCTCCTGTGTGAACGGGTTGGTGAGGTGATGGTAGATCGCGGTGTAATATCGGAAAAGCAGGAATATCCGATGTGATCCATCGGATTATCCGAAGCAAAGACGCCTGTCTCTCACCTCGATCAGACCTTGCCGGAGACCGCCATGCGTGGATTCGAAACCGACCAGTTGCGCACCTTTGTCACGGTGGCCGACAGCGGCAGCCTGTCGGCGGCGGCGCCGCGGCTGTTCCTGTCGCAGTCCTCGGTCAGCGAGCAGCTGCGCAAGCTGGAGGAGCGCGCCGGCGTGCCGCTGCTGGCGCGTGGCCGGCACGGCGCGGTCCCCACGCCGGCGGGCATGCGGCTGCTGGAACACGCACGCCGCATCCTGGCGCTCAACGAACTGGCGCTGCAGGAGTTGCGCGGCCACGCGCTCGAGGGCGAACTGCGCCTGGCGGTGACCGACTACTTCCGCCCCGGCGAGATCGCCGGCATGCTGCGCCGGCTGCGCGAACGCTACCCCTACCTGCGCCTGCACGTGACGGTGATGAAGAGCGCGGCGATCGATGCCGCGGCGGAGATGGATGCCTTCGACATCGGCCTGAGCATGCGGCTCCCCGGCACCAAGGGGCAGGGTGCCAGCACCCGCGGCACGGTGCTGCGGCGCGAGCCGCTGGCCTGGGTGGCAGCGCCGGGCGAAGCCGAGCTGCTTCCTGCAACGTTGCCGCTGGTGCTGCTGCCCGACACCTGCTCGCTGCACCAGTTCGTGATCCAGCTGCTGCAGCGCAAGCGGCTGCCCTACGAGGTCGCGCATTCGGCCTCGGGGGTGGCGGGGCTGCACTTGGCGCTGGCGGCGGGGCTGGGCATGTCGTGCCTGAACGCTTCGGCAGTGGGGCCCGGCGTGGCGCCGCTGGACGCCGCCACCGTAGCCCGCCTGCGCCTGCCGCGCCTGCCTGAGGCGGAGTTCTTCCTGCTGCCCGGCAAGCGCGGCGAGTCGGCCCTCATTTCCGAGGCCCGCGATGCGCTGGCCGAACAACTGGCCTGAGGAAGTATTCATCGCGCACAACGAGCGGGGAGAAGACGACACGTTCTGAAAACAACAACTTTAGATCGCGTAATGCGAATTGTTCCCAATCTCGTTGACCCTCTCATTTCCATAATTGATAATGCGTCGCTTTTCAAAAAATTATTACAAGCGAATACAGGAAAATAAGCAGGGAAATGAGAATAAAACTTCACCCGATCTGTGCCGCGGTAGCGGGGAGCTTCGTTTTTCAACCGATGCTGGCATGGGCCCAGACCGCGCCAGCCGCTTCGGCGCAGTTGCCGGAGGTCACGGTCAGGGCCGATGCCAGCCGCGAGCTTGGCGCCGGCTATAACCCGCCCAACGCGGTCAGCGCGACCAAGACCGAGGCGCCGCTGCGCGACATCCCGCAGACGGTCAACGTGGTCACCGCCGACGTGATGCGCGACCAGCATGCGACCTCGATGCAGGACGCGCTGAAGAACGTGCCGGGCGTGTCGTTCTCCCACGGTGACGGCCAGCGCGACCAGGTGTCGATCCGCGGCTTCACCGCGATCGCCGACCAGTTCGTCGACGGCATCCGCGACGACGCGCTGTACTTCCGCGATATGTCCAACGTCGACCGCGTCGAGGTCATCAAAGGCCCGGCGGCGGTGCTGTACGGGCGCGGCTCGGCGGGTGGACTGATCAACCGCGTGACCAAGAAGCCCGGCATCGACGTCACCGACTTCGCGCTCAGCTACGGCATGTGGGCCGACCGCCGCGCCGAGGCCGACGTCGGCCGCGTGTTTGCCGACGGCGCCGCTGCGTTCCGCGTGACCGGCGCGGTGCAGAAGGCCAACAGCTACCGCTCGCAGCAGTTCCTGGACCGCTCGGCTATCGCGCCGTCGCTGGAGCTGCGCGTGGCGCCCGAGACCACTGTGCTGCTGCAGGCCGACTATCTGGAAGATCGCCGCGTGACCGACTTCGGCATCCCGGCCTTCCAGGGCCGTCCGGTCGACGTGCCGGCCTCGCGCTACTACGGCGCGGCCAATGCGCGCGACGCCGACTATTCGCAGTCGCGGGTGTTCTCCGGTACCGCCACGATCAACCATCGCTTCAACGAGAACTGGTCGATCCGCAATGCGACCCGCTACTACCACTACTCGCTGGACCGCAACAACACGCTCACCAACACGGTCAACGAGGCGGCCCGCACCCTGACCATGAACCACGGCAATGTCCGCCGCGAGGAGCATGGCTGGTTCAACCAGACCGATCTGATCCAGAAGGCGTCCTTCCTCGGCATGCAGCACGAGCTGCTGTATGGCATGGAGATCGGGCAGCAGAACAAGGACCAGGTCAACAACACCAAGCCGGTGCTGGGTGCCGACGGCCGTACCGCCGTCTTCGACCTGTTCAACCCGGTGCTGCTGACGCTGCCGCGCCAGGCGCCGGGCACGCCGACCACCTCCAACCTCGGCATCTTCAATACCCTGGCGTTCTACACCCAGGACATGATCACCTTCAGCGAGCAGTGGAAGGCGCTGGTGGGTGTGCGCTACGACAACTTCCAGCAGGAGACGCAGAACCGGATCGCCGGCCAGCGCAACCTGTCGCGCACCGACACCGCCTGGAGCCCGCGCGCGGGCCTGGTGTGGCAGCCGTCGAAGGCGCAGTCGTACTACGTGTCGTGGAGCAAGTCGTTCCAGCCTTCGGGCGAGGCCTTTGCGCTGGCGGCGAACAATGCCGACCTGTCGCCGGAGACCACCAACAACACCGAGATCGGCGCCAAGTACGACTGGCTGAACGGCAAGGCCAGCACGACCATCTCGGTGTTCCGCCTGGAGCGCAGCAATATCAAGGTGGCCAACGCCGCCAACACGGCGCTGCTGCCGATCGGCGAGCAGCGCACCGACGGCGTGGAAATCGCCGGCGCGGCCGAACTCGGCAGCGGCTGGCGCATGCTGGCCGGCTATGCCTACCTAGACGCCACCATCACCAAGTCGAGCGCCGCGCTGCAAGGCAAGCGCGCCACTATCACGCCGCGCCACTCCGGCAACGCGTGGCTGACCAAGGACCTCGGCCACGGCTTCGGCGTGGGCGTCGGGGTGAACCTGGTGGGCTCGCGCTACGCCGATCCGCAGAACACCGTGACGCTGCCCGGCTATGTCACCGCCGACGCCATGGCCTGGTACCGCCGCGGCGCGTTCGAGGCGCAGCTCAACGTGTACAACCTGTTCGACAAGGGCTATATCGTCTCGGCCCACGGCACCAGCCCCAACCTGAACATGCCGGGCGCTCCGCGCAGCGTGATGGCGACGCTGCGGTACCGGATGTAAAGCGCAGTATCGTGGACAAGAAAAACCGGGCGGCTCGACACCGTCCGGTTTTTTTTTTGCCTGAACCTTCTCTTGAACCGGCAGCGTATGACGGCATGTCACCGTCTGTGCCGTGGACCAGGTCGGCGCAAGAACAAGTCCATCAATCCGCACTCACTGTTGCGTGCGTCGCCGCGGGCGACATGCAACAGCGCGCCTGCGGAGAAACCCTGAGTCTCCACCGCGCCGGCATGCCATCGCGCCGCGGTGCTCAGTGCTCGCGCTCCCAGGTCTGGGTACGGCCGATCAGGCTGATGCCGATGAAGCCGCGCACGTTGAGCTTGTTGCCATCCTCGGCCAGCGAGATCTTGCTCTTGTAGACCTTGCCGTTCTCGGGGTCCAGGATCTCGCCGCCGCTCCACTCGTTCTCGCCGGTCTTGCGCAGGCCGGACAGGATGGTCATGCCGATCACGGGCTGGTCCTTGCGCGCGTCGGTGCACTTGTCGCACACGCGCGGCTTGCCGTCGCTCTCGACGAAGGACTTCACCAGGCGCCCGCTGTAGACGCCGTTCCTCTCGGTGATCTCCACCAGGCCGCGCGGCTTGCCGGTGTTGTCGTCGATGGTCTTCCACATGCCGCTCGGCGTGGCCTGGGCCATCGCCGCGGCGCTGCCGAGCAGGGCGGCGGCGAGCACGGCGGCGCGCCACAGCGGTCGGGTGCAGGCGAGGGTGGGATGGATGCGCATGATGTCTCCTTTGAGGTTCGTGGCCACCGGCAGTATGCCGGTGCGGTGCGCCGCGCGGCGGCTGCCGCAATGGATCGAATCGGGTCATCCGGGCAGCCAGCGAGCGGCGGGCGCGCACGCCAATCTACTGGCGCGGGCGCGTCGCCGCAATCCGGCGCGACGGCGCGCAAGCCTTGCCGCTGATCCGGCCCGCTACCCGCAAAGCCGCCTGCACGTGCGGTTTGCAGGTTTTTGTGTCGCAGCAATTGGCATCGCCTCGGGGGCGCTGAAGCAATCCTCTAAGCGGACGTACGACGCGCCGCGGGCACCTCGCGTGCCACGCGCGCCGGCATGCGCGGCACGACCGGCGGCGCAAGCGATGACGTAACTGAGGACCTGACTGACGATCCAACTGTGCGAGCGAGACCGGCAACCTCCAGCACCCTCGAGGAGCAAGCGCACCGACGGATGCGCGAGGGGCGATGGTGACGGCGATGGTGTGGTGCGACGCGCCGCCGATGTGTTGCCGCAATGCTTCGCTCGCGTCGTCGCTTTGCTCAATCGCAACGCTTTCGATGCGTTCGCGCTGTTGCTCCGATGCAAACCGTTGCGCGCGCGCATCACTCGCGCCGAGGTTCGCGCATCGTGTCGCGCGACGCGCGCGCGGATCGATGCCGCGGCTCCGGTGCCATGGCGCGATCGAGCGCGCGGCCGACTGTGTAACGCATGCAGAGGACGCGCCGCGCGGCCAGTCTCACGCGCGCTCGCCAACCTGCTTGCGCGCCTCGCGGCGTGCCGCGCGCGCCGCGGTGCATCGCCCGCAAAGCCTTTATCCATGCGGCTTTGCGCAAGTCGAGATGAGACGCGACGCTACCTACGCGCGCGCTTGCGACGCGCATCGCGCGGCTTGTAATCGGGTCGCGCGCGGGTGTGTAAAAGCTGCGTGCGTGGAAGGTGTGAAAGGGTGTCGCGACGTGTGTGCAAGAGAGAGAAACACGCGTCGCCGCATGCGTGCGCGCGATGCATGGCGATGCCATTGGCAACGTCTTCGTGACGACACGCGTGAGAACTAGTTGGAGCGATGCATGCAGGCAAGTTTTTTTGCACTTTTTTCTTAACATCATGGTGCAAACGAATTATGATTCGCCTTGACAAGAGTCTCACTTCATTGCAGAGAAGCAGGAAGAGCAAGATGGAACGACGAGCGCGATGCGCGCTTCGATGCAGTGATGCAGGTAGTAGCTGAGGAGCACGAGAACTTTGACGCAGACCAGGCCGGACCGGCTTCTTAAAACGCGTGCAGTCTCCCTTGGCCCAGTGACGGGTTGGGCCAGCTACCACCGAATGATGAATGCCGCCTGCCGTGCGCGAGGCCATGCCCGCACCGCAGGCCTGCTGTCCGATATCTCCTCATTTCTGGCCGCGCGCCGACTCAACGGGCGGCGTGGGCTGATCGAATATTCCAGGGCGCGGCACGTGCCCGAGACCCGCTTGCGGGCTCGCTCCGGCCGCCAAGTCACCGCCAGGGGCGGTGCGCCTGTAACCGAATTCATTAGCGTGCAGCCGCAAATGCGCCGCACGCCGATGAATCGCTCGCTCGACTGGGGCTGCGCTGCTGTCTTGCGCCTCGGGTCGGTCGGGTCGCCAACTTAGGTCATTCGATATTCACTCTCTAGTGAAGGAGTTATCCATGGCAACTGCTGCAAAGAAAAAGCCGGCGGCTAAGAAGGCCGCCAAGCCGGCCGCCAAGAAGGCCGCTCCGGCCAAGAAGGCTGCTGTGAAGAAGGTAGCCGCCAAGAAGGCAGCACCGGCCGCCAAGAAGGCCGCAACCAAGAAGGTAGCCGCGAAGAAGGCGCCGGCCGCCAAGAAGGCAGCGGCCAAGAAGGCCCCCGCCAAGAAGGTCGCGACCAAGAAGGTAGCCGCCAAGAAGGTTGCAGCCAAGAAGGTTGCAGCCAAGAAGGCACCGGCAGCCAAGAAGGTCGCCACCAAGAAGGTAGCCACCAAGAAGGTAGCCGCCAAGAAGGTAGCCGCCAAGAAGGCCGCACCGGCCAAGAAGGCCGCAACCAAGAAGGTCGCCGCCAAGAAGGCACCGGCCGCCAAGAAGGCTGCCACCAAGAAGGTAGCCGCCAAGAAGGCCCCGGCCAAGAAGGCTGCCGCCAAGAAGCCGGCTGCCAAGAAGGCCGCTTCCAAGAAGGCGCCTGCTGCCAAGCCTGCCGCTGCCCCTGCCGTGGCTCCCGCTTCGGCTGCCAAGACCGCGCTGAACCCGGCTGCTGCCTGGCCGTTCCCGACGGGCAACCGTCCGTAAGCTGCGCCGCCACGGCGTGGAGCTTGCACGTTCCGCAAGGAACCACACCGGCACGCAGCGCGTGCCAGCATGACCGGATACTGCGTATCCGGTCCGCAAGACGCCAGTCTTGCCGACCCGCCGATGGCATCCGCCCGGCGGGTTTTTTCATGGGCGCGCGCCGGCTTCAGGCCAACCTCGACGCCAAAAGAAAAAGCGCCGCGACCCTTGCGGGTGCGGCGCTTGCGATGCAGCGTCGCCGCGGCCCTCCCGGGCCGCTTGCGCTCAGTGCGTGACGCGCGTCACGCCGCCCGAAGACAGCAGTCGCACGCGCTCGCCGGGGCGGAAGGCCTCGTCGGCCTCCTGCGTGATTGCGCGCATCTCGCCGTTGTCCAGGCGCACGGTGATTTCCAGGCCGCGGCGCTGGTTGATCTTGTTCTCGGCGGCGCTACCGGCGATGCCGCCCAGAATCGCGCCGAGAATGCCTGCGGCCACCGCGCCATTGCCGCCACCGATGGTGCTGCCGGCCGCGATGCCGCCGATGGCACCACCCGCGAGCGTGCCGGCGCCGGTCTGGCCGCCCTGGATGGAGACTTCGCGCACGCCTTCGACCACGCCGTAGCGCACGGTCTGTTCGCGCTGCGCCTGGCCCGTGCCGTAGACGCTGTTGGAGTTGGACTGCGTGGCACAGCCGGCAACCAGCGTGACGAGGGCAAGGACGGCAACGGCGCCGCCACGGAGCTTGTTGTTCATCTCTTGTTACCGAAAAAAGCCACGCTCTGGTCGCAGGTCAGGCGTAGCGGTACCCGAATGCAGACTGGAACCGGTTGCCGATTTCTTCGCGCGACAACCAGTGGTTCTGCGGACCTTGCTGCGCAATCTTGACCGACCCCATCAGTGACGCCAGGCGGCCGGTCGTTTCCCAGTCTAAACCGTTTTCAATGCCGTAGAGCAGGCCGCCGCGGAAGGCGTCGCCACAGCCGGTCGGGTCCACGATGCGCTCGGCCTGGACGGCCGGGATCGCGTACTGGCTACCATCGGCAAAGATGCTGGCGCCGCGCTCGCCGTGCGTGACGATGAAGGCACGGACCTTGGCGGCGACATCGGCGCTGGTCCACGCGGTGCGCGACAGCAGGACCTGCGCCTCGTAGTCATTGACTGTCACGTAACTGGCGAGTTCAACGAACTCCCGCAGGTCGTCCCCGTTGAACAGGGGCATGGCCTGACCCAGGTCAAAGATGAACGGCACGCCCGCGTCGGCGAACTGGCGCGCGTGGTGCAGCATGCCTTCGCGGCTGTCGGGCGCGACGATGCCCAGGCGCGGCGCGCTGGCGCTGCCCAGTGCATCCTTGACGTTATTCAGCTGCGACTGGCTCATTGCGCCAGGGTGGAAGGCGGTGATCTGGTTGTTGTCCAGGTCGGTGGTGATCATCGCCTGCGCCGTGAACGTCTCCGGCAGCACGCGGATGTGTTGCGTGGGGATCTCCAGCTTGCGCAGGTATTCCAGGTACGGTTCGGCGTCGGAGCCGACGGTGGCCATCACCATGGGGTCGCCGCCGAGCATTTTCAGCGTGTAGGCGATGTTGCCGGCGCACCCGCCGAACTCGCGCCGCATGCCGGGCACCAGGAACGACACGTTCAGCATGTGGATCTGGTCCGGCAGGATATGTTCTCGGAAACGTCCGTCGAACGTCATGATGGTGTCGTAGGCGACGGAGCCGCAGATCAGGCTGGCCATGCTCTCTCCAGGTGGTAGGTCGGTCAGGTGGGTGGATCCCTTGCGGGAAGGCTACTGCGAAAGCGGTAAGGCAGAAAGCAGCAGCGGCCGCCCCGGGTCTGCGGGCGGCCGCTGCCGTCAGGTCGCGTGGATTACTTCAGTGCGGCCAGGGCGGCGTCGTAGTCCGGTTCGGTCTTGATTTCCGACACCAGCTGCGCGTACTTGACGGTGTCGTTCTCGTCGAGCACCACCACTGCGCGGGCGGTCACGCCTGCGAGCGGGCCGCTCTTGATGTCGACACCATAGTTGCCCTTGAACTCGGCGCCGCGCATCGTCGACAGCGTCACCACGTTGGCCAGGCCTTCGGTGGTGCAGAAGCGGCCCATCGCGAACGGCAGGTCAGCCGAGATGGTCAGCACCACGGTGTTGGCGAGGCCGCTGGCGGCTTCGTTGAACTTGCGGGTCGAAGCCTGGCACACCGGCGTGTCCAGGCTCGGGACGATGTTCAGCACTTTGCGCTTGCCGGCGAAGTCGGCCAGCGTGACGTCCTTCAGGTCCTTGCCGACCAGCGAGAAGGCGGGCGCCTTGTCGCCGGGCTGCGGGAACTTGCCTGCGACTTCGATCGGGTTGCCGCCGAGGGTGACGTTGCTCATGTCTACTCCTTGATGTCTGGATGGTTTCCGGTTCAGTTTCCGGCGCCTGGCCGGTCATTACCCGGGTGGGGGCGCGGTTCGCTGCCGGACTCGGATTCGGTCCGGCGGCGAGCCGGGAATTCAGGGATAAAAAATCAGCACGCGGTAGTTGGCTGGCGCCTGCTGCGTCCGGAATCGTACCCGAACCGGCAGCTCCATGCCCGCGCGAAGACCCTGCGCGGCAAAGGCCTTTTGCGTCGGATCGAGGTAATCCGCCGGTTGCAGCACCCGGCGCAGCAGCAGCTGGTCCTGCAGGTCGGTCATCACCAGTTCGATGGCCGGCAGCACGGTGCTGGCGCGGCCCTGGTTGCGCAGCGTCACCGTCAGCAGGTAGACGTCGCCGCTTTCGTCCTGGCGCTGAAGTTGCGAGCTCTCGATACGCAGCGCGTCGATGTCGCGCCAGGGCGGCACGTCGCAGCCCAGCGGCGCGCAGGCCGCCTCGAGCACCGGCCGCAGCATGGGGAACTGGCCGGCGAGCTGGCCGCGTGCGAGGTACGCGGCCTGCACCGCGCCGGCGAGGGCGAGCACGACGGCGGCCGCATGCCATGCGTAGCGCGGCACGCGGGTGCCGCGGCGGGGCTCGCGCGTGCGTTCGCGTTCACGCTCGCGCGCGTGGCGCAGGAAGTCGGGGGCGAACACCGGGCCGGCCGGCGCTTCCGTGCGGGCCCAGCGGCGCGTGGTCTGCTCGCGCGCCACGGCGCCGCCGGTGACGGTAGAGGGTTGGCTGCCAGTGTCGGGGGCGAGGTCTTGTGCGCCGGCCTCCTCGCCAGCGTCATCGAAGCGATCGGCGCTGGCAGGCGTGAAAGACAGCTCTTGCGCCGATGGCGCGGGCGCGGCATCGGCGGACGCCGCGCGCAGGAATTCGCTGGCGCTGGGGATCGCTGCAGCGGGTGCGGCGGGCGATGGTGCGGGCTTGTCGGTCGCGGCTTGCGGTTCCGATGCAGCCGGCTTTTCCGCCGCCGGTTCCGCCATATCCAGCGCGGCATGATCGAGCGTCGGCCAGGGGACGGCCACGGATGCCGGCTGTGCCGGAGTGTCCTCGGCGTGATTCGGGCCGGCAGGGGTTGCTGATGCGGGCGCTGCGTCGGCGCCGGCCTCGGGCTCGAGTTCAAGGTCGGCTTCAGCTTTGACTTCAGGCTCGACTTCAGCTTCGGCTTCAGGCTCGGCTTCAGACTCGGCTTCGGGCTCCACTTCAGCCCCGACTCCCACGGCAGCCGGCGGCTGCGCCGGTTCCTCCGTCGGGGCCGCGGCCTGCCGTTCGGCATCGCGCGCATCGCGTTGCGCGACGGCTTCGTTGGCTTCGCGCACCGCACGCTCGATCTCGTCGTCGTCCATGCCGGCCTGCGCTGGGGCCGCCGCGGAGGCGTCCGCCTGTGCGTCCATCTCTTCCGGCGACATCATCATGGTCGGCGCGTCCAGCGCCGGCACGTCATAGCCAGGATCGATGGTGGGCTTGAATGGCGTCTGGGGCGTCTGGGGCGTAAGGGGCGCGAGCGGCGCGGAAGCTGGCATCGGCGCGGGCGCGGCCCCAGCCGATGCCGGGGCGGAAGCAGCGCGGGCTGGTGCTGCGGAGGAAACGGGCGCGGCTGCGGCAGGCGTGGCGCCACCGGCCGGCAAGGGAATCTCGATCAGGTGTTCGCGCGCGTCGAACACCGTTTCGCAGTGGCCGCAACGCACCAGCCCCTGGCGCAGGCGCAACTGGTCGGCGACCAGCCGGAAGGCGGTGCGGCAGGCCGGGCAGCGCGTGACGAGCTTGACGGCGGCCATCAGTACCGGTCAGGGGCGGGTGCCATGCAGGCAGACCCAGCCTTCCTCGCTGCGCCACACCGTCAGCGGCAGCCAGGGCGCGTAGGCCGCGGCAACTTCATCCGCCTGGCGCTCGAGCACGCCGGAGAGCACCAGCCGGCCGCCGGGGCGCACGCGGGCGCTGAGCATGGCCGCCATCAGCTTGAGCGGGTTGGACAGGATATTGGCGACCACCAGGTCGTAGCTTGCGTCGGACACCGACTCGGGCAGTGCGAACGATGCTTGCACCTGGTTGCGCTCGGCGTTGTAGCGCGACGCTTCCACGGCGTTGGGATCGATATCGATGCCGATGGTGTCGCCCGCGCCCAGCTTGCGCGCGACGATCGCCAGGATGCCGGAGCCGCAGCCATAGTCGAGCACGGTCTCGCCCGGCTTCAGGTTCTGCTCAAGCCATTGCATGCACAGCCGCGTGGTGGGGTGGCTGCCGGTGCCGAAGGCCAGGCCGGGGTCCAGCTCCAGCACCACGGCGTCGGGCTCGGGCGCGTCGTGCCACGACGGCACCACCCAGATGCGCTCGCCGATGCGGATCGGCTCGAACTGTGATTGCGTCAGCCGCACCCAGTCCTGGTCCTCGACCGCGCGCAGTTCGAACGCCGGCACCGGGTCGATGCCGAGCTGGTTGGAGGCAGCCGCCACCACGACGGCCGGATCGGCATCGTCGCCAAACAGCGCCACCACGCGCGAGCGGTTCCACGCGAGTTGCTTCGGTTCCAGCCCGGGCTCGCCAAAGAGCGGCTGCTCGTCGGGCGTGTCGGCATCGGCGTCTTCCACCGAGACCGACAGCGCGCCGAGGTCGAACAGGGCGTCAGACCAGGCCTCGGCCTGGTCCTGCGCCACTTCGATCACACATTCCTGAAATGCCACGGGCTTCCTTGCTTCCTACGTGCTTGCTGCGGTGTGTATTGCGGGTAACGTTGCGTCAGGCCTTCGCGCGCTCCGCCAGGCGATGCTCGAGATAGTGGATGCTGGTGCCGCCTTCGACGAAGTTGGCGTCCATCATCAGCTCGCGGTGCAGCGGCACGTTGGTCTGGATGCCGTCCACCACCATTTCGGACAGCGCGATGCGCATGCGGGCGATAGCCTGCTCGCGCGTGGCGCCGTAAGTGATGATCTTGCCGATCATCGAATCGTAGTTGGGCGGCACGAAGTAGCCATCATACGCGTGCGAGTCGACCCGCACACCCGGGCCGCCGGGCATGTGCCAGGCGGTGATGCGGCCCGGCGACGGCGTGAACTTGAACGGGTCCTCGGCGTTCACGCGGCATTCGATCGCGTGGCCGCGGAACTGCACGTCCTTCTGGCGGAAACGCAGCTTCTCGCCAAAGGCGATGCGGATCTGCTCCTGCACGATATCGATGCCGGTGATCATCTCGGTGACCGGGTGCTCGACCTGCACGCGCGTGTTCATCTCGATGAAGTAGAACTCGTTGTTCTCGTACAGGAACTCGAAGGTGCCGGCGCCGCGGTAGCCCATCTTCTTGCAGGCCTCGGCGCAGCGGTCGCCGATGCGCTCGATCAGGCGGCGCGGGATGTGCGGCGCGGGCGCTTCCTCGATCACCTTCTGGTGGCGGCGCTGCATCGAGCAGTCGCGCTCGCCCAGCCAGATTGCCTGGCGGTGCTGGTCGGCAAGGATCTGGATTTCCACATGGCGCGGGTTCTCGAGGAACTTCTCCATGTAGACCTCGGGATTGCCGAAGGCGCGACCGGCCTCTTCGCGCGTCATGTTGACGGCGTTGATCAGCGCGGCTTCCGTGTGCACCACGCGCATGCCGCGGCCACCGCCGCCGCCGGCGGCCTTGATGATCACCGGGTAGCCCACGCGGCGTGCGGTCGCCAGGATTTCCTTGGGATCGTCGGGCAGGGCGCCGTCCGAGCCGGGCACGCACGGCACGCCGGCCTTGATCATGGACTGCTTGGCCGAGACCTTGTCGCCCATCAGGCGGATGCTGTCGGCGGTGGGGCCGATAAAGACGAAGCCGGATTTCTCCACGCGCTCGGCGAAGTCGGAGTTCTCCGACAGGAAGCCGTAGCCGGGGTGGATGGCCTGCGCGTCGGTCACCTCGGCGGCCGAGATGATGGCGGGCATATTGAGGTAAGACAGCGGCGACGGGGCCGGGCCGATACAGACGGCTTCGTCGGCCAGGCGCACGTACTTGGCCTCCTTGTCGGCCTCGGAGTACACCACGACCGTCTTGATGCCCAGTTCGCGGCAGGCGCGCTGGATGCGTAGAGCGATTTCGCCGCGGTTCGCGATCAGAATTTTTTCAAACATGGTCTCTCTCTGCGAGAACAGGAGCGGTCCCGCTGCGTGCCGGAAAGGCACATCGGGCGCGCGGCCGCAGGGCGGGTAGCCGTCGTGGCCGCAATACTGCGCGGAACTGCATGGAACTGCACGGAACGGGCCGCGATGCCCACAGCGTCCCCGGCGTCACGAAACGCCATTAGCGGACCGCGCCGGTGCTGCCTGGTGGCCACGCGAGTGGCCAATGGCAGCATGCGGCGCGGCATCCCGGTGGGGATCAGCCGATGACGAACAGCGGCTGGCCGTATTCCACTGCCTGGCCGTTTTCGACCAGGATTTCCTTGATGACACCGGCCTTGTCGCACTCGATTTCGTTGAGCAGCTTCATGGCTTCGATGATGCAGACGGTCTGGCCTTCCTTGACGGTGTCGCCGACGTTGACGAAGGGCGCGGCGCCGGGGGAGGGCGCACGGTAGAACGTGCCCACCATCGGCGAGGTCACCACATGGCCGGCGGGCAGCTGGACAGCCGGCTCGGCAGCCGGCGCAGCGCCGACCGGGGCTGCGGCCGGGGCGGCCGGCAGCGCCTGCATCTGCGGCATGGCCATCGGCGCGGCGATGACTTGCGGCGGTTGCTTGACGATGCGTACCTTGCCGTCGCCTTCGGTGACTTCCAGCTCGGAGATGCCGGATTCGGCCACCAGGTCGATAAGCGTCTTCAGCTTGCGCAGGTCCATCTTTTTATCCTCCTGAATCGGGTTGTCCGGCCGCTGCCGGGAACGGCCGCGGCGGAAGAAATCGTTGTGGCGGCCACCAGGGATCCGCGCCCGCCGTGCCGAAGCACACGCAACGGGCGCAGGCCGCCAGGCGGCGCGCGCGCATGTATTCAAATAAATCTGGCGGGGGTCAGCTCCCCGAACTCCCTGGCGGCGGCTGCTCCTGGGCCAGCGCATAGTCCAGCGCCAGCAGGTAACCCTGCCAGCCCAGTCCGCAGATCACCCCGACCGCTACGTCGGAGAAGTAGGAGTGGTGGCGGAAGCTCTCGCGGCGGTGCACGTTCGACAGGTGCACCTCGACGAAGGGGATCGCCACGCCGGCCAGCGCATCGCGCAGCGCCACGCTGGTATGCGTATAGGCCGCGGGGTTGATAACGATGAAGTCGACGCCTTCCGCGCGTGCGGCGTGGATGCGGTCGACCAGCGCCCCTTCATGGTTGGACTGGAACGATGCCAGCGAAATACCGGCCTTTGTGGCACGTTCGGCCAGGGCCGCCTCGATATCGGCAAGCGTCGTGTGCCCGTAGGTCTCCGGCTCGCGTGTGCCCAGCAGGTTGAGGTTCGGCCCATGGAGGACCAGCACCTTGCGGTAGCGGGCTGAGCGACGGAGGGAGCGGGTTGCAGTCACGGCGGCTCGACCAGATCAACGAAATTGCGCGGAGATTACCGTAGCTTAGAGTGATTTGTCTAGCGGGCGATACAAGGCCGGGCGGCATTCAGTCGTACTCCAATGCCGTTTTAAGCACTTTCGCCGGGTTTGATGCGCCAGCTGACAGAAATCGCCGAAGAAATCCGAAATTCAGCGGAGTTCACGGAAGAATGTCGTCATGTGCGCGGCAGGACTGCCCGCAATTCCTCGGCGGTGACCCGCCCCATCTTGCGGTACTTCACCGAGCCGTCCGGGTTGATCACCACGGTATAGGGCAGGCCCCCGGCACTATTGCCGAAATTGCGCGACAGCTCGGTACCGGCGAAACCCGCCACGGCGAGCGGGTAGGCTACCGGTACCTTCCTGGTGAACTGCTGGATGTTGGCGGCGGAATCGATGCCGATGCCGACAAACTCCACCTGCCGGTTCTTGTATTCCTCATGCAGCGCGGTCAGTTCGGGCATCTCTTCCACGCAGGGGCCGCACCATGGTGCCCAGAAGTTCACCACCACGGTCTTGCCGCGCAGCTTGCCCAGGTCCAGGTCGGCCCCGGCGGCATCAGGCAGGCGGGTCTGGAAGAAGGTCTCCACCGCCTGGTCGCCGGCGGGCTTGGGCGAGAACACGAAATGGCCGGCCAGCGCGCCGGCGACGCAGGCGACCACGGCAACCCCGATCCACAGCCAGAGGCGGGAGCGGCGGGCGGGCGAGGAAACGGTTTCAGTCATGGGATGGCCTGGACCAAGGAGTCAGTTGGGCGCACCAACGGGGGCGCATGGTGTCGGGTGATGGTTGGAGCGGCCGGCGTCAGTCCGGTTCGGCCTCGTCGGCCTTGTCCATCAGCGCACGCACCGCCTGCACGTCCGCGCGTGCCAAGCGCCCGGAGGCGTCGGCCCGCACGGCGCCGCGTTCGTCGACGGCATCATACAGCGCAATATGGATACCCACCGGCGCCCCCAGTTCCGCGCGCACTTCGCCGGCCAGCAGCCTGGCCTCGCGGCGGTCGGGCCACTGGCCCTTCCACAGGAAGCTGAGGGTCTCGACCTCGCCGCGGCCGCCGAAGTGGCGGCTCTCGCTGGTTTCGAAGTCCACCCCGGCGTTAAGCAGGTGCAGCGTCGCGTCCTTGGGGCTGTCGCAGAAGCACTGCAGATAGATATCAGAGTGCTCGGTGGCGGTGCCGTTGAGCACCGCGCCGACCAGGTAGGGCCGGAACGGCGCCAGGTCTTCCATCGCCAGTACCGCCAGCCGGCGCAGCAGCGCCAGGATGCGGGGCTGGGTCTCGGCATGGAACAGCGCCTGGTAGGCGCGCACCTCGGCTTCGATCTGTTCGTTGTCCGGCAGCCATTCGCCGGGCACGCGCTGTTCGCCCAGCAGCTGGCGCGCGGCCTTGCGCTTGGCGGTGGCGTAGTCGGCACCGTCCTCGGCGATCATGCGGGCGGCGGCCTGGGCGATCTCGTCGCGCAGGCGGGAGGGGTCAAGCTGGGTACGTCGGGTCATGCCCCATGATACCGGAGCACGCCCCCGCGGCAGGTGCCCGCATGCTGCCGCAGTGCAGCGAGGGCCGCCGGCGCTCGGGTACAATCGTGGGCTTCCTGCCCGGCCTCGCCAGCGGCACAAAACCGCCGCGCGCGCCGCCGGGTGCCGAGTCCCCAGGCCGAGTTCGCCGGCCTGCTTCATGTCTTTCCGGGAACCCATGCATATTCATATCCTTGGCATCTGCGGCACCTTCATGGGCGGCCTGGCGGTGCTGGCCAAGCAGGCCGGTCACCGCGTCACCGGCTGCGATGCCAATGTCTACCCGCCGATGAGCACCCAGCTCGAGGCGCAAGGGATCGAGCTGATCGAAGGTTTCGACCCCGCCCAGCTGTCGCTGGAGCCGGACCTGTTCGTGATCGGCAATGTGGTCTCGCGCGGCAATCCGCTAATGGAAGCCATCCTCGACCGCAACCTGCCTTATGTCTCCGGCCCGCAATGGCTGGGAGAGCACGTATTGGCAAGCAAGTGGGTGCTGGCCGTGGCCGGCACGCACGGCAAGACCACCACCACCTCGATGCTGGCCTGGATCCTGGAGGATGCCGGCTACAACCCGGGCTTCCTGGTGGGCGGGGTGCCGCAGAACTTCGGCATTTCAGCGCGCGTGACCGAATCCGACTTCTTCGTGATCGAGGCCGACGAGTACGACACCGCCTTCTTCGACAAGCGCAGCAAGTTCGTCCACTACCGCCCGCGCACGGCGATCCTGAACAACCTGGAATACGATCACGCCGACATCTTCCCCGATCTGACGGCGATCGAGACCCAGTTCCACCACCTGGTGCGCACCGTGCCCGGCCAGGGCCGGCTGGTGGTCAACGGCGTGGAAGAGAGCCTGGCCCGCGTGCTCGAGCGCGGCTGCTGGAGCGAGGTCGAGCAGTTCGGTGTAGGCGACTGGCGCGAGAGCGATGCGGCCGGCGCCAAGGCTGCGCCCGGCAAGGATGCCTTCGACGTCTGGTTTGGCAATGCCGTCGTCGGCACCGTGGTGTGGGACCTGCAGGGCACCCACAACCGCATGAATGCGCTGGCGGCGATCGCGGCCGCGCGCCACGTCGGCGTGCCGGTGGCGCAGGCGATCGAGTCGCTCGGGCGCTTCGCCAACGTCAAGCGCCGCATGGAAGTGCGCGGCGTGGTCAATGGCGTGACTGTCTACGACGACTTCGCCCACCACCCGACCGCGATCCAGACCACGCTGGAAGGACTGCGCCGCCGTGTCGGCAATGCCCGCATCCTGGCCGTGCTGGAGCCGCGCTCCAATACCATGAAGCTGGGCGTGATGAAGGCCCAGCTGCCGGCCAGCCTGGAGCAGGCCGACCTGGTGTTCGGCTACGGCGCTCCGGCGGGCAAGGACGCGCTCGGCTGGGACCTGGCCGAATCGCTGGCGCCGCTTGGCGCCAAGGCCGGCGCATTCCAGGACCTGGCGGAGCTGGTGCAGGTCGTGCGCGCCGCGGCTCAGCCGGGCGACCACGTGCTGGTAATGAGCAACGGCGGCTTCGGTGGCGTGCACCAGAAGCTGCTGGACGCGCTGGCCCAGCGCTGACCGACGCGAAGGACCACCATGCTGCTATACCTGCACGGATTCCGCTCCTCGCCGCAGTCGTTCAAGGCCCGGCTGGTGCAGGAGCGCATGCGCGAGTGGGGCGTGGGGCGCTACTACGCCTGCCCCACGCTCAATGTCTCGCCGGAAATGGCCATCGCGCAGGCTGAGGCCGCCATTCGTGCCGCGAAGAGCGCCGCGCAGGCCGGCGGCGACCAGGAAATCGCCATCGTCGGCTCGTCGCTGGGCGGCTTCTATGCGCGCTGGCTGGGCGAGCGCTACGGCTGCAAGACCGTGCTGCTCAACCCGGCTATCCATCCGTGGACCGACCTGGAGCAATACCTGGGCGAGCAGCCGCTATGGCATGGCGGCGGCTCGGTCAGGGTCGAGCGGCGCCACCTGCGGGAGTTGCTGGACCTGCGCGTGGACACCATCACCCGCCCCGAACGCTATTACCTGATCGCCGCCACCGGCGATGAGGTGCTGGACTACCGTGAAATGGTGGCCGCCTGCCCCGGCGCGAAGATGCGCGTCATCGAGGGCAGCGACCACGGCATCAGCGAATTTGCCGACTACGTCGACGATGTGCTCGCCTTCTGCGGCTATGGCCCGGACGGCAAGGTGCCGGCAAGCGCAAGCCCGGCATGAGCGCGCAGTCCGCGCGCCGCTGTGGCTGGAGTTCGCACCTGCCTTTCGATGCTGCCATCACGCCCAACCTGCGGCGCTGGGTGACCGGCGATGACGGCTCGCTGACCGCGCGGCTGGTGGCCGCGTCGGAGCGCTTTCGCGTGGCCCGCCTGCAGCAGCGCCCGCTGCGGCCGCTGGCCGACGAATGGCAGGCGCTGGGGCAGGGCGACCGCACCCCCGCGCTGACGCGCGAGGTGCTGCTGATCTGCGACGATATCCCTGCGGTATTTGCCCACACCGTGGTGCGCCAGCGCCATGCGCGCCGCGACTGGCCGTTCCTGCGCGGGCTGGGCGAGCGCCCGCTGGGCGGGCGGCTGTTCGTCGATCCGGCGGTCGAGCGCGACCCCTTCCAGTTTGCGCGACTGCTGCCGCACCATCCGCTGCGCCAGGCGCTGCAGCGCGTGCTGCCGGCCATGGGGCCGTTGCCCATGCTGCCGGCGCGGCGCTCGGTATTCCGGCGCGGCGACGGCGTCATGCTCGTGACAGAGGTCTTCTTGCCGGACCTGCTGTCGCGTCCATCCCCGGGGACCGGGGCGGGCGCGCTTGCGCGCATCAAAGACCGCGGCCCCGTTTTCACACGCACTACCGAAGCGAAGAGATAAAACAAGATGAAATTGCAGGGACGGGTTGCCATCATCACCGGTGCCGCCGCCGGTATCGGGTTTGCCACCGCGCAGCGCTTTGCCGCCGACGGTGCCATCGTCGTGCTGTGCGACGTGCAGGAGGCGCGCGTGCGCGAGGCCGCCGACAAGCTGGCCGCCACCGGCGCCACCGTGTCGGCTTGCCGGGTCGACGTGACCCGGCGCGACGAGGTCGACGCCATGGTCGCGGCGGTGATTGCCGCGCATGGCCGCATCGATATCCTGGTCAACAACGCCGGCATCACCAAGGATGCGCGCCTGGTCAAGATGACCGAGGCGCAGTTCGACGCCGTGATCGACGTCAACCTGAAGGGCGTGTTCAACTGCGCCCAGGCCGTCGCCACCATCATGACCGAACAGGGCCGGGGCGTGATCCTGAACGCGTCGAGCGTGGTCGGCCTGTACGGCAACTTCGGCCAGACCAACTACGCGGCCAGCAAGTTCGGCGTGATCGGCTTTACCAAGACCTGGGCGCGCGAGCTGGGGCCCAAGGGCGTGCGCGTCAACGCGGTGTGCCCGGGCTTCGTCAATACCGAGATCCTGAAGACCGTGCCGGAGAAGGTGCTCGGCGGCATGAAGTCGTCGTGCTGGCTGCGCCGCCTGGCCGAGCCGGCCGAGATCGCCAGCATCTACGCCTTCCTGGCCAGCGACGACGCCAGCTACGTCAACGGCGTGGCGATCGAGGCCAGCGGCGGCATGTCGCTCTGAGGCCTGGCCTCCCCGATGCGCCCCGGCGGGGCGTCCAAAGCGGCGCCGGCCGGGCGCAGGGCCGGGGGTGCGGTATCATTCCAGGTCTGCGGCCACGCCCGTAATGCTACGGGGGGCGCCCCGGCGCGCAGCTTGCGCGCCCTGCGCGGACCGGCCCGGACCAGCCGCGTATTCGTTCGCCGGTCCGCACCGTCCGCACCATTTCTCCTACAGGATCCGCTCCAGCGCCGCCCGTGGCGGCCCCGATGCGGTTCCGCGCATTTCTGAAAGTACCGATCGATGCAGTTGCTGTTCGAAGAAGGCGGCGAAATCCGCGCCGGCACCGTGCTGAACCAGCAGGGCGAGGCCTACCAGGTGGAGCTGCCGGCCGGCAAGCGCACCAAGGTCAAGTCCCGCGACGTGCTGCTGCAGTTTGCGCAGCCGTCGGCGATCGAGCTGGTGCGCCAGACCGGCGACATGGTGGCGGAGATCGACCTGGACTTCCTGTGGGAATGCGCGCCCGAGGCCGAGTTCGGCTTCGCCGAGCTGGCCGCCGAATACTACGGCGCCGAACCCGGCGCGGTGCAGCAGGCGGCGCTGGCGATGGCGCTGCACGGCAACCCGGTGTACTTCCGCCGCAAGGGGCGCGGCCGCTACCAGCGCGCGCCCGAAGACCAGCTCAAGGCGGCGCTGGCCGCGCTCGAGCGCAAGCGCCAGCAGGCGCTGGTGCAGGCCGAATACGAAGACCAGCTCAAGGCGCTGACGTTGCCGGAATCGTTCCGCAACAAGGTGCTGCAGCTCCTGTTCAAGCCAGACAAGAACAGCCTGGAATTCAAGGCCATGGACGCGGCCTGCACCGCGCTGGGCATGACGCCGATGCGGCTGATGGTCGCCGCCGGCGGCGTGGCCAGCCCGCGCGCGCTGCATGAGGCCAAGTTCCTGGCCGAGTGCTTCCCCAAGGGCACCGGCTTCCCGGATACCGACGTGCCCGAGCCGCCCGCCGACCTGCCGGTGGCGGAGGTGGAAGCGTTTTCGATCGACGACGTCACCACCACCGAGATCGACGACGCGCTGTCGGTGACGAAGCTGGCCGACGGCAAGCTGCGCATCGGCATCCATATCGCCGCGCCCGCGCTGGGCATCCGCCGTAGCGAGCCGCTCGACGCGATCGCACGCCAGCGGTTGTCCACGGTCTACTTCCCGGGCGACAAGATCACCATGCTGCCCGACCCGGTGGTGGAGCGCTACACGCTGCAGGAAGGCCGCGTATGCCCGGCACTGTCGCTGTACGTGACGGTGGACCCGAGCGTGTGGCTCATCACCGGCAGCGAGACCCGCGCCGAGATGGTGCCGATCGCCGCCAACCTGCGCCACAACCTGCTGGACGACGTCATCACCGAGGCCTCGCTCTCACAGGGCACCGGCGACTACCCGTTCCGCGACGCGCTGACGCAGCTCTGGCACTTTGCCGGCTACCTGTACGACGAGCGCCAGAAGGCGCGCCTGGCCAGCGGCCTGCGTCCCGAGACGCACAACCGCGCCGACTTCAACTTCTACCTCGACGACCAGGCCGACGGCAGCCAGCGCGTGCGCATCGAGCAGCGCAAGCGCGGCTCGCCGCTGGACAAGATCGTGGCCGAGCTGATGATCCTGGCCAACAGCACCTGGGGCAAGCTGCTGGCCGACCAGGGCGTGCCGGGCATCTACCGCACGCAGAAGGCGTGGGGCATGCACCGCACCCGCATGCAGACCTATCCGGCGCCGCACGAGGGGCTGGGCGTGGCGCAGTACGCGTGGAGCACCTCGCCGCTGCGCCGCTATGTCGACCTGGTCAACCAGTGGCAGATCCTGGCGGTGGCCCAGCACGGCGTGACCGCCAAGCTGGTGGCGCCGTTCAAGCCCAAGGACGCCGACCTGCTGGCCGCGGTGGCCGACTTCGAAGGCACCTATGCCGCCTATGCCGACCACCAGTCGACCATGGAGCGCTACTGGTGCCTGCGCTGGCTCAAGCAGGAAAAGCGCGAGCGCATGATGGCCTCGGTGCTCAAGGAAGGCGCGGTGCGCTTCACCGAGATCCCGCTGGTCACGCGCGTGCCCGAGCTGGCCCAGGCGCAGCGCGGCACCCAGGTGCTGCTGGAGATCGGCGAGACCGACGAGATCACGCTGGAGGTGTCGTGCCGCGTGCTGGAAGTCTTTGCCGGAGAAGGCGAGTTGCCCGAGGAAGAGCTGGAAAGCGACGAGGAAGCCGCTGAAGTGTCGGCCGAAGCCGCTGCCGAGGCCGCGGCGGAGCTGGCGGCCGAGCAAGCCGCGGAGCAGGCCGCCGGGGTGTCGGACGAGGCGCCGGAGGAACCCGCGGGCGCGGACGGCAATGACGAGAACGGCGAGCCGTCGGCCCAGCGCGACACCGGCGGCCCGGCGGCGGGCTGAAGCCTTCGGAAATCGACGGCGCTCACTTACAATGCCAGTCTGATCCGGGGCCTGCGGGCCCCGGTTTGCCATGGCCTGCCGGTCCCCTCCCGTCCCGGCCAGTCCGTGCACCCAGCCCTCCGAGCCCTCATCCATCCATCGTGAACGCCGCTTTCGCCGCTCCCCGCCACTGGTGGCATGCCAGGTGGCACAACAGCAGTACGCTGGCCAAGGCGCTGGCCGTTTCCCTGGCCGTACATGCGGTGCTGCTGATGGTGCGGATCGCCGCGCCCGAGGTGTTCGAGATCAAGCGCAGCGATGCCGCGCTGGACGTGGTGCTGGTCAACGCCAAATCGGCGCAGAAGCCGCGCAACCCGACCGCATTGGCGCAGGCCAACCTGGACGGTGGCGGCGACCATGACCAGCAGCGCGCCAGCACGCCGCTGCCGGCTCAGACCGTGACACAGGAAGGCGACCTGGTGCGCCAGGTGCAGCGCCGCGTCGAGCAGCTCGAACAGGAGCAGCAGCGCCTGCTGACCCAGGCGCGCGAACCCGCGCCGGCGGTGCGCAACCAGCCGCTCAAGCCCGGCGAGAGGCGCGAGGACGCCCCGCAGCGCGGCCAGGACGAGCGCACCTCGGCCGACGAGATGGCCAAGCTCGAGGCCGAGATCGGCCGCAACCTGGACCAGTACGCCAAGCGGCCCAAGCGCTTCCAGCTCACCGCCACCAGCGCGCAGGCGGTCGACTACGCGCAGTACTACGACCGGCTGCGCCGCAAGATCGAGGCGCGCGGTACCACCGATTTCCCGCAACGCAACGGCAAGCCGCTGTACGGCCAGCTGATCCTGGTGATCAACGTCAACCGGCTGGGCAAGCTCGGCTACAACCGCGACGGCTACAACGTCGATGCCATCGACGTGGTCAAGAGTTCGGGCGATCCCGCGCTGGACCGCCAGGCCGTGGCGATCGTGCGCGCGGCCGCGCCGTTCGGCGCGTTCACGGCGGAAATGGCGGCGCGCCAGGACATCCTCGAAGTCATTTCCACTTTCAAGTTTTCGCGCAGCGGGCTGGAAACCCGCTTGCAGGCACGCTGATGACATCCACTGCTTCCACTGATTCCTCCCAGCCCACGTCCGATCGCTATGTGGTGATCGGCAACCCCGTCGCGCACAGCCGCTCGCCGGCGATCCACGCCGCCTTTGCGCGCCAGACCGGCGAGGCCGTGCAATACGACCGCCTGGAGGCGCCGCTGGACGGGTTTGCCGACACCGTGCGCAAGTTCTTTGCCGACGGCGGCTACGGCTGCAACGTGACCGTGCCGTTCAAACTCGAAGCCTATGACCTGGCCGACCGCCTGACCGAGCGCGCCGAAGCCGCCGGCGCGGTCAACACGCTGTGGATCGAAGAGGGTTTGATCCACGGCGACAACACCGACGGCATCGGCCTGGTGTGCGATATCCAGGACAACCTCGACACGCTGATCGAAGGCAAGCGCGTGCTGCTGCTGGGTGCGGGCGGCGCGGCCATGGGCGCGATGCTGCCGCTGATCGAATGCCGGCCGTCGCGCATCGTGGTGGCCAACCGCACCGCCTCGCGCGCCAGCGACATGCTGGAAGAGTTTGTCGAAGCCGCCGACCAGTACGGCGTGGAGCTGTGGGGCGGCGGGCTCGATGCGCTTGAAGGCCTGTCCGAGGACGAGGCCTGCGACGTCGTGATTAACGCTTCGTCCAGCAGCCTGCATGGCGAAGTGCCGCCGGTGCCCGAGCTGCTGCTGGGCGAAGGCGTGCTCGCCTACGACATGATGTACGGCGCCGAGCCCACGGTGTTCCTGCAGTTCGCTGCGGGCTGCGGCGCGCGTACCAGCGACGGCCTGGGCATGCTGGTCGAGCAGGCCGCCGAAGCCTTCTACATCTGGCGCGGCGTGCGCCCCCGCACCGCCCCCGTGCTGGCCGAGCTGCGCGCCGCGCTGCAGGCCGAACGCAAGGGCTGACCGGGGCGCCGCCAGCCGTGGCCAACCGCAACCGCACGGCCAGCGCCAGCCGCGGCGCAGCCCCTGCACGGACGGTGCTCAACCCGGTCCGCTGGCTCGGCTACCTGCTGGGCTGCGTGGCGGCGGGCGTGGTGGCGATGCAGTTGTTCTTCTTCGTGCAGATCGCAAGCTGGCAATACATCAACCCGTCGACGACCACGTTCATGCGCGCCGAGCGCTGGCGGCTGTGCGGCCTCAACGTGTGGAACTGCGGCATCGACCGGCAATGGGTACCGTACGATCGCATCTCGCGCAATCTCAAGCGCGCGGTGATCGCCAGCGAGGACGCCGACTTCGTCAACCACCCGGGCTATGAGCTGGACGCCATGCTCGACGCCTGGGAGCGCAACAAGAAGCGCGGGCGCATCGTGCGGGGCGGGTCGACCATCACGCAGCAGCTGGCCAAGAACCTGTTCCTGTCCTCCGAGCAGCACTACCTGCGCAAAGGCCAGGAGCTGGCGATCACGTGGATGCTCGAGTTCTGGCTCGACAAGCAGCGCATCTACGAGATTTACCTCAATTCGGTGGAGTGGGGCGAGGGCGTGTTCGGCGCGCAGGCCGCGGCGCAGCACTACTTCCGCACCACGGCGGACAAGCTCAGCGTGGGCCAGTCCGCACGCCTGGCCGCGGCGCTGCCGGCGCCCAAGTGCTTCGACAAGAAGGAATACTGCGCTAATGTGCGCGTGAATTTCCGCGCCAAGGCGGGGATCATCGCGCGGCGGATGGGGGCGGCCACCTTGCCGGACTGACGCCCCCCGGCGTCAGCTAAGCCAGCCCTTGCGGCGGAAATACACCAGCGGAATCGCCGCCGACACCGCCATCAGCGCAATCGCCCACGGATACCCTGCGGCCCAGTCCAACTCCGGCATGAACTTGAAGTTCATGCCGTAGATACTGGCGATCAGCGTGGGCGGCATCAGCGCCACCGACACCACCGAGAACAGTTTGATGATCTTGTTCTGGTTGATGTTGATGAAGCCGACGGTCGCGTCCATCAGGAAGTTGATCTTGTCGAACAGGAACGCGGTGTGGTTCTCGATCGAGTCGATATCGCGCAGGATCTGGCGCGCCTCGTCCTGCTGTTCGGCCGACAGCAGCTGGCTGCGCATCAGGAAGGACACTGCGCGGCGCGTGTCCATCACGTTGCGGCGGATGCGCCCGTTCAAGTCTTCCTCGCGGGCGATGGTTTCCAGCACGTCGGCCGCGGCGGCATCGGTCACGTTCTCGGCCAGCACGCGGCGGCTGGCTTCTTCCAGGCGTTCGTAGACTTCCTCGATCGAATCCGCGGAGTACTCGGCGTCGGTCGCGTACAGGTCCATCAGCACGTCCTTGGCATTGCGCACAGAGCCCGGGCGCATGCGCGCGCGCAACCGCACCAGCCGGAACACCGGCAGGTCTTCGTCGTGGATGGAGAACAGCACGTCGCGCGTCAGCACGAAGGCCACGCGCACGTTGCGCGACACCTCTTCCTCGTCCAGCAGGAAGTCGGTGCGGATATGGATATTCTCGTCCTCGCCCTCGAAGTAGCGCGCCGATGCCTCCAGGTCGCCGAGGTCTTCCAGTTCGGGAAGGGCGACGCCGTAGGCTTCCTTGATCCAGTTCAGCTCTTCGTCGTCGGGATTGACGACGTCGATCCAGATTGGCTTGTGTTGCAGCAGCTCATTGCGCTCGTCGACCTGCTCCTGGGCGAGCCGGCCTTTCTGCAGGACGAACAGGTTGATCATCCCCGGGATTCCTTATTACTGATTGCGACGAAAAACAAAGACAAGCGCGAAGACAAGCGCAGGCGGCTCGCCGCATCCCAGGTGCTCCGTCATGCCCTGCATGGCCTTGCGCTATGCTGCAACGCAGCCGCAATGGCCGGGCCACGGGCAAGCGTGATCGCGCTGTGCCGCGCCTGCCGTTCGGCACAAGCGGTACAAGGCGATGGCGTTTGCCTGGGTTGGCTGGCTAGCCGGGAGAGGGAAGATCCGTAACGATGCGGCGCGCATGGATGGCGCCGCCGGTGGCACGGAAAGACACTCGCCCGCAGTGTTCTGCTGCGGGCGAGGCCGACGAGGCGCGGAGCCGGGTGCTCCGGGCGGGTCGTCGTTACGCAGCCCGCAGTGACATGGCATTCGCAGAGGTCGCAGCGCTGCTGCGGCAACTCGAACACCCGATGCTACTGCCCACGTAATTTCTCCGGGATTGTGATGGCCGCGAGTGTAGCCCAACGAAGGGTGGCTTGTTAAGTGAAATCTCCGCGTCCGCGGCCTGCCGTTGTGCTAGGCCCCCGTCGCCGCGGCGTCACCCCATGGCGCCCCGCAACCGGCGCCACAGCAGCGGCGCCAGCATCACCGAAGACAAGGCCAGGAACATCAGCACGATCGCCGCATAGTCCTGCCAGTGCGGCTGCTCGTCCAGCAGCCACATGCCCGAGAACACCCCGACCACCGGGATGAACATGATCGACAGGCTCGACACCACCGGCGGCAGGCTGCGCGCCAGCCCGAACCAGACCAGGTGGCAGAAGGCGAAGACCACCACCGCGTTGTAGGCGATCGCCCCCCATTCGACAGCCGTGGGCATGCGCCAGCCGTCTTCCAGCAGCAGCGAGCCGGCTAGCAGGAACGGCAGCGTGATCGCCAGCATCCAGAAGGTCATGGCGCCGATCGGCACGCTGGTCTGGGTGCGTTTCATCAGCTGGGTGCCAAAGCCCCAGCCGGCCGCGGCGAGCAGCATCAGCAGCGTGCCGGCGGGGCTGCCGGTCAGCGCGCTGATCTCGCCCGACAGCAGCAGCACGGTGCCGGTCAGCGCGCAGCCGATGCCGAACCAGGCCCAGCCGCTGATGCGCTCGCGAAAGAACACCAGGCCCCACACCACCGCCCAGATCGGCATGGTGTAGCCGAGGATGGCGGCCCGGCCCGACGAGAGCATCTTGACCGCGACGATGGCAAACAGGTGCCAGACCACCATGTTGGGAAGGGCCAGGCGGAACACCGTGCCCCATTCGCGGCGCGGTACCGCCAGCGAGTCGCCACGCAGCCGCAGCGCCAGGCCCAGCGCCAGCAGGCCGCCGGCCATGCACAGCAGCCGGAAACCAAGGGGCGGGAAGTGCGCCACCCCTACCTTCATGATGGGCCAGTTGATGCCCCAGGCAAGCGTAAGGACGATAAGCAGGAAAATACCGCGGCGATCGAGAGACATGGAGGGAGGGCGGCTGGCTGTGCGCGATGCCGCTCTTTGTTTTGAGAGGAAGCGCAAAACGATAGCACGCAGCGGGTAAAATCGCCGGAAGCGACATATGCTGCAAGGGATGAATGGTTTTCACGCCGCTGCAGCCAACCGCGCCGGCCGATCCTGTGGGGCGCCGGCGCCACCAGGAATACCGAGTACCCATGACTTTCACCGAGCAGCTTGCTGCCGCCTGGCAGCGCAACGATTCCCTTCTGTGCGTCGGGCTCGATCCTGACCCGCAGAAGCTGCCGCTGTCCCTGACCGGGGCGGGCGGCGCCATCTTCTCGTTCTGCCGCGAGATCGTCGACGCTACCGCCGACCTGGTCTGCGCGTTCAAGCCACAGATCGCGTACTTCCATTCACAGCGCGCCGAGGACCAGCTCGAACAGCTGATCCACTACATCCACGATGCCCACCCCGGCATCCCGGTGATCCTGGACGCCAAGCGCGGCGATATCGGCTCGACCGCCGAGCACTATGCGCTGGAGGCCTTTGAGCGCTACAAGGCCGACGCGGTCACGGTCAGTCCGTACATGGGTTTCGATTCGATGCAGCCGTACCTGGCCTATCCGGGCCGCGGCGTGATCGTGCTGTGCCGCACCTCCAACCCGGGCGGCTCCGACGTGCAGTTCCTGCAGGTCGACGGCAAGCCGCTGTACCAGCTGGTGGCCGAGGCGGCGCGCGAGCGCTGGAACACCACCGGACAGATGGGGCTGGTGGTGGGGGCGACGTTCCCGAACGAGATCGCGCGGGTGCGGCAGATCGTAGGCGATATGCCGCTGCTGATTCCGGGGATCGGCGCACAGGGCGGGGATATCGAGGCCACGGTCAAGGCCGGGCGCACGGCGGATGGCACGGGGATGATGATCAATTCGTCGCGTGCCATTCTCTACGCCAGCCGCGAGAAGGACTTTGCCACGGCGGCGCGCAATGTCGCGCTGCAGACGCGGGAGACGATCAACCGCTATCGCCACGGCTGAGGCCGGGTGGCAGGGCAGAAAAAAACCGCGACCGGGAACGGCGCGGTTTTTTATTTGGTGGTGCCGGGGCTGGTGTCGGCGGTGTCAGGCCTCGTTTCGCAGCAGCTCCAGCAGCCCCCGCATCGCATGCTCCGCCGCCTGGCGGCGGATCTGCCCGCGGTCGCCACGAAAGCGCTGCGTTTCGGTAAGGGTCGTAATGCGGTTGCTCCAGCCGAAGCACACCATCCCCACCGGCTTTTCCGGCGTGCCGCCGTTGGGCCCGGCCACGCCGGTGATCGACAGCGACACCTGGGCGCGGCTGTTCAGCAGCGCGCCCTCGGCCATGGCATGCGCCACTTCCTCGCTGACCGCGCCGTGGTCGCGGATCAGTTTGGCCGGCACGCCCAGCATGGTGCTCTTGGCTTCGTTGGAATAGGTGACGAAGCCGCGCTCGAACCAGCCGGACGAGCCCGATACATCGGTGATGGCGGCCGCCACCAGCCCGCCAGTGCAGGATTCGGCGGTGGCCAGCATCAGCGATTTGTCGGCAAGGGCGACGCCGGCCTGGATGGCGAGCTGGTCGAGCAGGCGGCTGACGGACATGATGGGCTCGGGGGTAAATTATTAGAAATAAGTGGGCGATGCGCGCGGATCGTGGCGGGTTGGCTCAGAACGAGCGCCACAGCGCAAACACCAGCAGGGTGTAGAAGGCGGCAAAGATATCGTCGAACATCACGCCGAAGCCGCCGCGCAGGCCCGGCCCCTTGAGCGTGCGGTCGTAGTAGCCGATCGGCGCGGGCTTGGCGATATCGAACAGCCTGAACCACAGGAAGGCGGCGAACTGGCCCCAGAACCCGGTCGGCGTGACAAAGGTCAGCACCAGCCAGAAGGCAATGATCTCGTCCCAGACCATGCTGCCGTGGTCGTGCACGCCCATGTCGCGCGCGGTCTTGGCGCAGGCCCACAGGCCGACCAGGAAGCCGCCGCCGATGATCCACAGCCAGGTGGTGGGCTCGAGCCACAGCGAGATCACCACGAACGACAGCCAGGCATAGAGGGTGCCGACCGTGCCGGGGCTGAGGGGCGACAGGCCGGAGCCGAAGCCGAACGCGATCAGGTGGGCCGGATGCGCCAGCATGAAGCGGGCGGTGGGGCGCGTGACCTTGACGGTCTGGCCGGCTTCCAGGGTCAGGGCGGGGTCGCGCGGCGCGGCCCCGGGAGGCAAGGTGGACATCAATTTGGCTCGTGTGATGCGGGTGCTGCTTATGGTTATGGCCGGCTGCGCTGCATGTTGCGGGACTCCCGTGCCCGCGCGGCGCGCCGATGCCGGCATCATGACACGCCTGTGCCCCGGTGTCAGGGGGAAGCGAAATGGTCGAAGCTGGCGCCCTCGTACCGGGTCGGGTTGCCGGCACCGTCGACCAGCCGCAGGGCCGGCTCCGGCGTGATCGTGCCCACGCGTGTCAGCGGCAATGCGAGCCGCTCGCTGATCGCGGCGATGGCGTCGCGATTGCCCACCGGGGCCGTGAAGCAAAGCTCGTAGTCGTCGCCGCCGGCCAGCACGCATTCGCGCTGGATCGGCTCCGGCTGGCTGGCCAGCACCGCCGATCGCGGCAGCGCATCGACGTCCAGCAGCGCGCCGACCTGTGAGCGCGCCAGGATATGGCCGAGGTCGCCGACCAGCCCGTCGGAAATATCGAGTGCGGCATGCGCCACGCCGCGCAGCGCCATGCCGAGCGCCACGCGCGGGGTGGGCGTGTCCATGCGAGGGCGGACCTGGCTGTACTCAGGCTCGGGCAGCAGCCATTCGCCGCGGCAGTCGCCCAGCGCCAGGCGCGCGTCGCCGAGCGTGCCGGAAATCCAGATATCGTCGCCGGGGCGTGCGGCATCGCGACGCAGGGCGGCGCGCACCGGTACGTCGCCGAACACCGTCAGCGACAGCGTCAGCGGCCCGCGCGTGGTATCGCCGCCGACCAGTTCGCAGCCATGTGCGTCCGCCAGCGCCAGCATGCCTTCGGCCAGGTCGGCCAGCCAGGCGGGATCGGCCTCGGGCAGCGCCAGGGCCAGCGTGAAGGCGCGCGGCTCGGCGCCCATCGCGGCCAGGTCGGACAGGTTCACAGCCAGCGCCTTGTGGCCGAGCGCGCGCGGCGCCACGTCCGGGAAGAAATGCCGGCCGCTGACCAGCATGTCGGTGCTGATGGCCAGGTGGTGGCCGGGGCGGCCCTCGATCAGCGCGCAGTCGTCGCCCACGCCGAGCGCGGCCTTGCGCACCGGCCGCGTGAAATAACGGCGGATCAGGTCGAACTCGGAAAGCTGGGCGGGGTGAGGGTCGGACATCGCTGTGGACTAGGAGTGGCCCGGCCGGCAAGGACGGGAAAGCAGGTGGGGTGGCGGGGCGTTGCAGGAGGCAGCCTGAGGGGACCGCGGCGCGCGCAGCGCGTCAGGATGGGGTGCCAAGGGCGTTTCAGCAAGATACTGCCGCGCATGACAGCCATGATCGCAGCGGGTCACCCCGCTTCCGCCGGACGGCGCTACGCTTGCTGGTGTTGGCCCCGAGGTTGGGGCATATTGTACCGAAACGCAAAGGTGCCCCAAGCAAAAGGCTTATTGTGAAATAGTATTTCACTATATAAAATGCGGGGTTCCAAAGGAAGAGAAGGGCGGACACGTGGAGCCGGTCCGCCGATCGTCCCCGCCACGTCAATGACGGCTCCACCGATTGGAAGATGCGCCGATGACCAGCCCTCAGCAGTCCCCGTCCCAAGACGATCTGAAACAGCAGCAGCGTGAGGCGCTGCGCAAAGCGGCGCTCGAGTATCACGAGTTTCCGACCCCCGGCAAGATCTCCGTCACCCCGACCAAGCCGCTGTCGAACCAGCGCGACCTGGCCCTGGCTTACTCGCCGGGCGTGGCCGCCGCTTGTGAAGAAATCGTTGTCGATCAGGCCAACTCCTTCCGCTACACCGCGCGCGGCAACCTGGTGGCCGTGATCACCAACGGCACCGCCGTGCTGGGCCTGGGCGACATCGGTGCCGCGGCCTCCAAGCCGGTGATGGAAGGCAAGGCCGGCCTGTTCAAGAAGTTTGCCGGTATCGATGTATTCGATATCGAAGTCGACGAGAAGGACCCCGAGAAGCTGGTCCAGATCATCGCTGCGCTGGAGCCGACCTTCGGCGGCATCAACCTGGAAGACATCAAGGCACCGGAGTGCTTCTACGTCGAGCGCAAGCTGCGCGAGAAGATGAAGATCCCCGTCTTCCACGATGACCAGCACGGCACCGCCATCGTGGTGGCCGCGGCCATCATCAACGGCCTGAAGGTGGTCGGCAAGGACATCAAAAAGGTCAAGTTGGTTGCCTCGGGCGCCGGCGCGGCCGCGCTGGCCTGCCTGGACCTGCTGGTCGACATCGGCCTGCCCATCGAGAACATCTGGGTGACGGACCTGGCCGGCGTGGTCTATGAAGGCCGTACCGAGCTGATGGACCCGGAAAAGGCGCGCTTCTCGCAGAAGACCGACAAGCGCAAGCTGGCCGAGGTGATCGACGGCGCCGACATTTTCCTGGGCCTGTCCGCCGCGGGCGTGCTCAAGCAGGACATGGTCCAGCGCATGGCCGACAAGCCGCTGGTGCTGGCGCTGGCCAACCCGAACCCGGAAATCGCGCCGGAACTGGTCAAGGAAGTGCGCCCGGACGCCGTGATGGCTACCGGCCGTACCGACTACCCGAACCAGGTCAACAACGTCCTGTGCTTCCCGTTCATCTTCCGCGGTGCGCTCGATTGCGGCGCCACCACCATCACGCGCGAGATGGAAATCGCTGCGGCCAACGCGCTGGCCGAACTGGCACGCCAGGAGCAGAGCGACATCGTCGCCACCGCCTATGGCATCCAGGACCTGTCGTTCGGCCCTGAGTACCTGATCCCGAAGCCGTTCGATCCGCGCCTGATCGTCAAGGTGGCCCCGGCCGTGGCGGAAGCCGCGATGAAGTCCGGCGTGGCCGCCCGTCCGATCGAGGACATGGACGCCTACCGCCTGCAGCTACAGCAGTTCGTGTACCACTCGGGCACGCTGATGAAGCCGATCTACGCCGCCGCGCGCAAGGTCGAGATGGACAAGAAGCGCATTGTCTTCGCCGAAGGCGAGCAAGAGCGCGTGCTGCGAGCGGTGCAGGTGATCGTCGACGAAAAGCTGGCCAACCCGATCCTGATTGGCCGCCCGGCCGTGCTGCAGCACCGCATCGAGCGCTTTGGCCTGCGCCTGCGCGCCGGCGTGGACTTCACCGTGGTCAACCCCGAGCACGATGAGCGTTTCCGCGACTACTCCGACGCCTATTACCGCATGATGGCGCGCGAGGGCATCACGCCCGAGTACGCCAAGCTGGAGCTGCGCCGCCGCACCACGCTGATCGGCGCCATGCTGGTCAAGCAGGGCGAGGCCGACGGCATGATCTGCGGCACCGTCAGCAACACCGCGGCGCACCTGCGCTATATCGACCAGGTGCTGGGCGGCACCAACAAGGTCTACGCAGCGATGAACGGCCTGGTGCTGCCGGGCCGCCAGATCTTCCTGGTGGATACGCACGTCAACGTCGACCCGACCGCCGAAGAGCTGGCCCAGATCACGCTGATGGCCGCCGAGGAACTGAAGCGCTTCGGCATCGAGCCCAAGATCGCGCTGCTGTCGCATTCGAACTTCGGCTCGTCCGAGGCGCCTTCGGCCCGCAAGATGCGCGAAACGCTCGCCATCCTGCGCGATCGCGCCCCGGAGCTTGAGATCGACGGCGAAATGCACGGCGACAGCGCACTCGACCAGAAGCTGCGCGACCAGCTGGTGCCGGACGGCACGCTCAAGGGCGAAGCCAACCTGCTGGTGTGCCCGAACATCGATGCGGCCAATATCTCGTACAACCTGCTCAAGGTTGCCGCGGGCAATAACGTCGCGATCGGGCCGATCCTGCTGGGCGTGAAGGCGCCGGTGCACATCCTGACGCCGTCGGCGACGGTGCGCCGCATCGTCAACATGACCTCGCTGGTCGTCGTCGACGCTGCCGCCGCCAAGCGTTAATCCGTCGCATCACAAATGTGGCGAAAAGCCGGGCTTGCCCGGCTTTTTTTGTGTCCATCTGCCAACAGTTAGTATGCGCACACATACGCTTAACATATTGAAACAATTGAAGAAATAGCGCTGCCCGTGGACCGGGATTGATTAATTCCGTGCATGCGCGTAACCTTACGCCTTTGATATAGGCGCTCGCCATGAGCGCCCCGGTGCGGCCGGCATCCATCGCGCTCCTGACCAGGTGGCGCAGGGCGCTGGCCAGGGTGGCCCGGACAGATCGTCTACCCAACCAGCGGCAGGCTCGATTTCCGGTTCAACCAAGACAAGCAACGTGGGTTTCCAAGTACCTCTGATGCGGCACGCAACACGCATGCTCGTCCGTTCCATGACGGGCGCGGCGCTGGTGCTGGCCCTGGCGCAACCGACGCTGGCGCGTCAGGCGCAGACCGAAGGGATGGGAACCATTGCAGTGCAGCAGTTGCCCAACGATGCACGGCAGACCCTGGACCGCATCGAAGCCGGCGGCCCTTTCCTGTATGACAAGGACGGGTCCCGATTCGGCAACTACGAACGCATCCTGCCGCAAAGAGAACGCGGGTATTACCGCGAATACACGGTAAAGAGTGCCAGAAGCCGGAACCGGGGAGCCAAGCGGATCGTATGCGGCGGGGAACAACGCGCTGCCAACGATTGTTACTACACGGAAGACCACTACAACAGCTTCAAACGGATAATCAAATGATGACTGACATTTTCGGATTGGGCGACGCCCTTGCCGCCCGCGAAGAGCGCGGCGCCGGAGATGGCTGGCAGCGGGCTCAGCAGCAGGCCCAGAACCTATACGACAACGTGCTGATGATGCCGCGCCAAGAGCTGACGCACAAACTCCCGCCCGCGACCGCGCCTGTGGCCATGCCGACCGGTGCCGGCTGGGCAGACGGCACCAGCGAGGGGGCCATGAACCTGTTCAAGACGGTGCGTCCGAACATCGTCCAGTCGATCCGCGCCTTCCGCGTGCCCGAGCTGGCCCAGGCGGCCGCGGATCTCGGCCAGCATTTCCTGTACGCCAACTGCGCGCATTGCGCCAGCAAGGCGGAGATCCTGGAAACGATCGCGATCTCGTTCACGTTCCCGAAGCACTTCGGCAAGAACTTCGACGCGCTGGCCGATTGCCTGACCGACATGATCTACAAGGCCGGCCCGCAGCCGGGCTTCGTGATCGTGCTTGAGGGCCTGCCGCTTGCGCAGAAATTCGACAAGGAAGGGCGAGAGGTGCTGCTCGACGTGTTCCGCGACGCCGCCGAGTTCTGGGGCGAGCGCAAGGTGCAGTTCCGGGTGTTCTACTCGTTCGCCTGATCGGCTGCACGGTGTTCCATGAAAAAAGCCCGCAAATGCGGGCTTTTTGCTTTCTGGCGATGCGCCGGACCGCTATTCCTGCGCCGGGATATGCCCGTGCGGCGTCAGACGGTCGATCAGCTCCGGCAGCCCGTCGCTCAGTTGCGCCGCCACATCATCCTGCGACATCCCGGTCGATTGCGCCAGCGATTCCAGCGCACCGGTATCGCCCAGCGCATTGCTCAGCGCCGACGGCGTGACCGGCTGGTTGGCACCGCTGCTGATCCACGAATTGACCTGCTCGCCCAGCCCGGCCTGCGCCAGGATCTGCTGCAGCGCGCCGATGCCGCCCGCGGCGGCGCCCAGTGCCTGGCTGTTGGCCGGTGCGCCGCCCTGGCCGCCAAGCAGGCCGCCCAGCAGCGAGCCAAGGTCAAGCCCGCCGGTGGCGTTCCCAGGCGCGGCACCGGCGCCGCCACCGAGCATGCCGCCCAGCAGGCCGCCGAGGCTGCCCAGTCCGCCCACGCCATCGTCGACCGGCGCCGCCGAATCACCCGCCGCGCCCGCATCGCCAGCCTCGCCGCGCTTGCGCATCGCCAGCATCGCCAGTAGCCCGAGCGCCATCATCAGCTTCGGATTGAGCCCGCCGGCACTGCCGTCCTCGCTGCGGGCGTTGCCAAGTTGTCCGAGCACGCCGCCCAGCACGCTATCGAGTAGTCCCATGGTCGACTCCTTTCAGTCAGGGTTGGCGCCAGCCGGGGTGGCTGTTGCCATCAGAATCCGCCAAGCAAGGCGTTGAGTGTCGCCAGGCACGCCAGCCCCGCGGTTTCGGTACGCAGAATGCGCGGGCCGAGCGACACGCCGGTGAAGCCGGCCTGCCGTGCCGCCTGTTCCTCTTCCGGTGACAGGCCGCCTTCGGGGCCGATCAGCAGCGTGACGCCGTTGGCGACCAGCGCATCGTGCCGGTCCGCCACGAACGCCGGCAGCGACTGCTCCGCGCGCGGCGACACTAGCAGCCGTGCCCCGGCACCGCCGGACTGCGCCAGCCACGTCTCAAAGTTAGCGACCGGCGCGACCTCCGGCAAGCGATTCCGGCCGCATTGCTCGCACGCGGCCTGTACCAGCGCCTGCCAGTGCGCCTGGCGCTTCTGCGCGCGCTCGCCCGACAGCCGCACCACCGAGCGTGTGGCCTGCAATGGCTGGATCGCACCGACGCCAAGCTCGACTGCCTTCTCGATCAGCCAGTCCATCTTGTCGCCACCCGCCAGGCCCTGCGCCAGCGTGACGCGGAAGGGCGGTTCGGCCTCTGCGGTGTCATGCGCGCCGATGCGCGCGACGGCGTGGCGCTTGCCCAGTTCGACCAGCGTGGCCGCATGGCTGCCGCCGCGGCCGTCGAACAGCGTAATGGCATCGCCCGGCGCCAGGCGCAGCACCTGGGCGTGGCGTACCACGAGTTCGGGAAGAGAAAAGTCGGATTCGGCGGCCAGGACCGCCTCCGTGCCGCCGACGAAGAAACGCGGAGCCATCAGCCTGCCTGCCCCGCCGATTGTTCCAGCGGCTTGCCGAAACCCCAGCGGTAGCCGTCGGGATCCTCGACCATGCAGTAGCGGTCGCCCCAGAACTGGTCGGCCGGCGCCATCAGGCTGACCGCGCCGGCGTCGATCGCGCGCTGGTGCATTGCGTCGACATCGTCGCAATAGACATAGAAGGTCTGCGGGCATTCCACGCCCAGCGAGCGCGGCGTGCGCGCGGTGCTGCCCCAGGCGCCCTCGGGCGCGAACATCACCACCAACTGGCCCTGGTAGTGCATCTCTGCGTGGGTCGGCACGCCGTTTTCATCGACCACATGGCCGGCGGTGAAGCCGAAGGCGCGGCTGTAGAAGTCCAGCGCGACGCGGCCGTTGGCGACGGTCAGGTAGGGGGTGAGCCAGGGGGTGTTGGCCGGTCTGGTCATGATCGTCTCCTGGAATGCGGGAAACCCGGCGCGGCTGGCGCGCCGCGCGGTGCGAGTGTGCATCTTACGCGTGCGGGCTTGCGCTGTCGAAGTGCGGTGCAGCGGCGGGGGCGTCGCTGCATAGGTGGAGTATCAGGCATGTTCACGCTCGGATAGTTCCGACAGGATGGCTGGGGCAGGTGAGCGGCATCGCCGGCACCGGCGGTAGAGCGTCCCACCCACCCGTTAGCCGCGCCGGCCGGTCCGGAAAACCACCTAGCTTCTGCTAAAATTGCGGTTTTCCCGCCGTCAGGCCCACGCCCGCTCACCGTCTCCGTCCAGCCCGCATGTCCGCCCTTGCCCATCCCGCAACAAGTCCTTTTGCTTCCCAGCCCGCCAAGCTGATGGCCGATGCCATCCGCGTGCTTGCCATGGACGCCGTCCAGCAAGCCAATTCCGGCCACCCCGGTGCGCCGATGGGCATGGCAGATATCGCCGTGGCGCTGTGGGGCCGGCACCTGAAGCACAACCCGACCAATCCGCATTGGGCCGACCGCGACCGCTTCGTGCTGTCCAACGGCCACGGCTCGATGCTGATCTACGCGCTGCTGCACCTGACTGGCTATGACCTGCCGGTCGAAGAGCTGAAGAACTTCCGCCAGCTGCACAGCAAGACCGCCGGCCACCCGGAATATGGCATCACCCCGGGCGTGGAAACCACCACCGGCCCGCTCGGCCAGGGCATCACCAACGCGGTCGGCATGGCACTGGCCGAACGCCTGCTGGGTGAAGAATTCAACCGCCCCGGCTTCGACATCGTCAACCACCACACCTATGTCTTCCTGGGCGATGGCTGCCTGATGGAAGGCATCAGCCATGAGGCCTGCTCGCTGGCCGGCACGCTGAAGCTTAATAAGCTAATTGCGCTGTGGGACGACAACGGCATCTCGATCGACGGCGACGTGGTGCACTGGTTTGCCGACGATACCCCGAAGCGTTTCGAAGCCTACGGCTGGAACGTGATCCGCGGCATCGACGGTCATGACGTGACCGCCGTCGACATGGCCATCTCGCAGGCCAGGGCCAGCGACAAGCCGACCCTGATCTGCTGCCGCACCAAGATCGGCAAGGGCGCCCCGAACAAGGAAGGCGGCCACGACGTGCACGGCGCCCCGCTGGGCGGCGCCGAAGTGCTGGCCACGCGCGAGGCGCTGGGCTGGGCCCACGCCCCGTTCGAAGTGCCGGGCGACGTCTACGACGCCTGGGACGCCAAGGCCAACGGCCAGGCGCTGGAGCGCGCCTGGAACGCGCTGTTCGATGCCTACGCCGAGCGCCATCCGTATGAAGCCGGCGAATTCCGCCGCCGCATGAAGGGCGAGCTGCCCGGTTCGTTCGACGCTGCGGTGGAAGCCTTTATCGCCAAGTGCGAGGACAAGGCCGAAACCATCGCCACCCGGAAGGCCAGCCAGAACACCATCGAAGCCGTCGCTCCGGTGCTGCCCGAGTTCCTCGGCGGCTCGGCCGACCTGACCGGCTCGAACCTGACCAACTGGTCGGGCACCAAGCCCGTGCGCGTCGATGGCTGGGGCAACCACATCAACTACGGCGTGCGCGAGTTCGGCATGAGCGCCGTCATGAACGGCATTGCGCTGCATGGTGGCTACATCCCCTACGGTGCGACCTTCCTGACTTTCTCGGATTACAGCCGCAATGCGCTGCGCATGGCGGCGCTGATGAAGATCCGCTCGCTGTTCGTCTTCACCCATGACTCGATCGGCCTCGGCGAAGACGGCCCGACCCACCAGTCGATCGAGCACGTCGCCAGCCTGCGCCTGATCCCGAACATGGACGTCTGGCGTACCGCCGACACCACCGAGACCGCGGTGGCCTGGGCCGAGGCGATCCGCCGCGAGAACGGTCCGAGCTGCCTGATCTTCAGCCGCCAGAACCTGCCGTTCCAGCGCCGCGACGAGGCCACCCGCGCCAATATCGCACGCGGCGGCTACGTGCTGCGCGACAGCGTCAACCCGGACACCGGCCGTCCGGACGCCGTGGTCCTGGCCACCGGCTCGGAAGTCGGCCTGGCCGTCGGCACCGCCGATCAGCTGGCAGCGGAAGGCGTGCACGTGCGCGTGGTCTCGATCCCGGCTACCACCGTGTTCGACAAGCAGGACAGCGCCTACAAGGCCAGCGTGCTGCCGGCCGGCGTGCCGCGCGTGGCCGTCGAGGCGGGAGTGACGGACTTCTGGTGGAAGTACCAGGTCCAAGCGGTGGTGGGCATCGACACCTTTGGTGAATCGGCCCCGGCCGGTGTGCTGTTCAAGCACTTCGGCTTTACCGTCGAGAACGTTGTCCGAACGGTGAAGGACACCCTTATCTAAGCATCCGGGCGCTGGAGCCGCGTGGTGCGCCGCGCGGCCCGTGCGGCGCCCGCCGGTTTCAATCGATCCTCAGGAGAGACAGTCATGACCATCAAGATCGGCATCAACGGCTTCGGCCGCATTGGACGCATGGTGTTCCGCGCCGCCGTCGCCAACTTCAAGGACATCGAAGTCGTTGGCATCAACGACCTGCTGGAACCCGACTACCTGGCGTACATGCTGAAGTACGACTCGGTGCACGGCCGCTTTGACGGCGAAGTGTCGGTCGACGGCAACACCCTGGTCGTCAACGGCAAGAAGATCCGCCTGACCGCGGTCAAGGATCCGGCCGAGCTGAAGTGGGGCGAGATCGGCGCCGACGTGGTGGTCGAGTCGACCGGCATCTTCCTGACCAAGGAAGGCGCGCAGAAGCACCTCGACGCGGGCGCCAGGAAGGTGATCATGTCGGCCCCGTCCAAGGACGACACCCCGATGTTCGTGTACGGCGTGAACCACGAGACGTACAAGGGCGAGGCGATCATCTCCAACGCCAGCTGCACCACCAACTGCCTGGCGCCGGTCGCCAAGGTGCTGAACGACAAGTGGGGCATCAAGCGCGGCCTGATGACCACCGTGCACGCCGCCACCGCCACCCAGAAGACCGTTGACGGCCCGTCCAACAAGGACTGGCGCGGCGGCCGCGGTATCCTGGAAAACATCATCCCGTCGTCGACGGGTGCTGCCAAGGCCGTGGGCGTGGTGATCCCGCAACTGAACAAGAAGCTGACCGGCATGTCGTTCCGCGTGCCGACCTCGGACGTGTCGGTGGTCGACCTGACCGTCGAGCTGGAAAAGCCGGCCACGTACGAAGAAATCTGCGCCGAGATGAAGGCCCAGAGCCAGGGCGCGCTGAAGGGCGTGCTGGGCTACACCGAAGACAAGGTCGTTGCCACGGACTTCCGCGGCGATGCCCGCACCTCGATCTTCGACGCCGAAGCCGGCATCGCGCTGGACGGCACCTTCATCAAGGTCGTGAGCTGGTACGACAATGAGTGGGGCTACTCGAACAAGGTGCTGGAAATGGTTCGCGTCGCGGCCAAGTAACCCTGCAGTCTTGCGGAATGAAAAACGCGCCTTCGGGCGCGTTTTTCTTTTTGCACAAGCGGGATATCAGCCGGCCGGGCGGGGCGCCAGCGGCCGCGCATCGACCGCCGCGCCATCGACCAGGAAATGGCCGCCGGCCACGTGGTGGATGGTGCGCAGTCCGTCATGCCCGTCGAAATGCCAGCGCCCGTTGCTGAACACGCGCGAGTCCGCCTGTGCGGCGACGACCTCGCCGAGGAACAGGTCGTAGGTCTGCTGTGTGGCTGGCTCGTGCAGCAGCCGGCATTCCAGCCAGGCGGCGCAGCCCTCGAGCAGCGGCGCGCCGACCGTCATGCCAGTGAAAGTCCCTAGCCCGTAAGCGTCGAACTTGTCGGTACCATCCTGCTCCATCAGCGCCAGGCCGGAGCTCGAGCCGAGCGTCTCGGTCAGGTCGACCTGGCTCACGGTAGGCACCTGCAGCACGAATTCGCCGCTCTCTTCCAACAGCTTGCGGGTCCAGGTGCTCTTGTCCAGCACCACCGCCACCTTGGGTGGAGAGAAATCCAGCGGCATGGCCCAGGCGGCGGCCATGATATTGCGCTTGCCGCCGGCTGCGGCACTGACCAGCACGGTCGGGCCGTGATTGAGCAGGCGATAGGCTTTCGGCAGTTCGACGGGAAGGCGGAAATGTGCGGGAGCGGGCGCGGGGTCGGACATGATGTCGTCAGAAAAGAATGATAAAAATGGAAGACCGATCGTCAATATACCCCCACCGTATATTGGTTGCTGGAGTCCGGAAATTGTCCCTATATGCAGGCAATACCCTAAAAATTTCCGCATTTTTCAGAAAAATGACCTCGACAGTCACTTCGAAAATGCCGAATTTGCTTTCCGAGCTTGTTTTTTCCTCTTACACTATTAAGACGTCGTTGAAATCTGATGTGCAGCCAGCGCAAGTGGTGGGGCCATCTTTGCTAAGAAAAATCTGACCGGGGCCTGATCATGGTGAACGTAGACACAAAGCTTTTAGTGATCTTCACCGAGCTGCTGAGTAAGCGGAACGCCACTTACGTCGCGGAAAAAATGCATATGACTGCGCCCGCGGTGTCGCATTCGCTGGGCAGGCTGCGCGAAATCTTTGACGATCCACTCTTCATCCGCGTTCCGCACGGCCTTACACCGACGCCGCGCGCGCTCGAGCTGGGCCCCAAGATCCGCGACATGCTGGACCTGTGGTCGTCGATTAACGAGGGTGACGCGGACAATTTCGATCCGGCCATCGCCACCGGCACGCTGAGCATCGGCTTTGCCGCTGAGCTCGGCGATACCGTATTTAACCGCTTCGTGCTGCGCATCAAGCAACTGGCGCCGGACCTGCATATCAAGCTGGTCGAGTCCCATTCCTGGGAAACCGACGTGGCTTCGATGCGCGCCAATGAGCTCGACCTGGCATTTTCGCCGTTCCCGACCCGGCATCCGGAAATCGTCGAGGAGATGGTGACGTCGCTGAACCTGTGGGTTTGCGCGCGCAAGAATCATCCAGTACTGAAGAACCACTGCACGCTCGAGCAATACCTGGATTGTGGCCATATCTTCATGGCGCATTCCGGTGGTGCGGGGCGCCCGGCGCCGTCGCTGATCCCGCTCGACTACGCGCTGCAGCAGCGCGGGCTCAAGCGCAACGCGACGCTGACCGTGCATTCCTGGCGCGCCCAGGCCGAGTTGGCCGCGCAGACCGACATGATCTTCACGGTCAACGCGCTGACCAAGGACATGGCCTGCGAGACCTACGGGCTGAAGGCCTTCCATCTGCCAGCGGAGCTGAACACAACACTGGGCCTGAACATGTTCTGGCACCGCAGCCGCAATACCCACCCGATGCTGGTGTGGGCGCGCAGCCTGTTCCGCCAGGTGGTGGGTGAGTTCGTCGGCCTGCCGCCGGCACGTCCGGCGCGCGTGGTGACCGAGCAGGATCTGCAGGACCTGCAGGCGCCCTGAGCGGGGCTCGTGGCCATAAAAAAACCGGCGCCAGGCGCCGGTTTTTTTATGGCCGTCATCTCCCGCGAGGGGCGTGCCGGCTTATCGTTTGGGTCTGTGGGGACAGTTTGTTTTGGTGCAGTTGCCGTACAGCGAAAGTGCGTGTTCCTGCAAGGTAAAGCCGCGCTCGCGCGCGATGCTTTGCTGGCGGTGCTCGATCTCGGAATCGAAGAATTCCTCAACACGGCCGCAGTCGAGGCACACCAGATGGTCATGGTGCTTGCCTTCGTTGAGTTCGAAAATCGCCTTTCCCGATTCGAAGTTGTTGCGCGACAGCAGGCCAGCCTGCTCGAACTGCGTCAGCACGCGGTAAACGGTGGCCAGGCCGATATCCATATGCTCGTTCAGCAGGATACGGTAGACGTCTTCCGCGCTCAGGTGCCGCTGTTCGCTGGTCTGAAAAATTTCAAGAATCTTCAGCCTGGGCACGGTTGCCTTCAGGCCGATGTTCTTGAGGTCAGCCGGACTCGGCATGGGCGTGACTCCCTAGAGTACAATGTCTCGATAGTTGAATCATAAGGGTTTTGGCAGCAAAAGTCGCCCGCGGCCGTGATGTCCGAGCCAGGCATCCCGCGCCAGGCAGCGTTGCCTTCCCATGTGGTTGCCGCGGCAGGCGCCCCGTGCGCATGTGGTGCAACCGGCGCATCTGGCGCCTGCGTTGTTCCGGCCCGCGGCACTTTTCCTTTCCCTCCCCGGAAGCGAGATACATGCGTTATACCCGTTCGTCCGCCATGCGCCCGACGCTGGTTGTTTCCCTGCTGGCCGCGGCCCTGCTGGCCGGCGCCTGTTCGGCCTACGATTCCACCTCGCGCAAGGTAGCCAACGCCATCACGCCGTACCGGATCAATATTGTGCAGGGCAACTTTGTCTCGCGCGAAGCCGCCTCGCAGTTGCGCGAAGGCATGACGCGCGACCAGGTCAAGTTCCTGCTCGGCACGCCGCTGCTGACCGATGTGTTCCACGCCAACCGCTGGGACTACGTGTTTTCGTTCCGCCGCGGCAATGCCTCGGTGGTACAGCAGCGCCGCTATACGGTGTTCTTCGATGGCGACCGGCTGGTCAAGTTTGGCGGCGACGAGCTGCCCTCCGAATACGAGCTGATCGCCGAAATCGACGGCATGAAGAAGGCGCTGAAGGACCAGACGCCGGGCAAGATCTCCACCACCAGCGCGGCGACCGCCCAGGCCGAGCCGCAGACCACGGTGGAGAACTTCGTGCCGCGGCAGGTACAGCAGCCTGCGCCGGAAGCGGCCGCGGGGGCAGCGGCTCCGGCGGCTGAAGCTGCCGCACCGGCAGCCGCCGCCCCGGCACCGGCCAGCGTGCCGGCCGAGGCCGCCAAGCCGGCCAACTGATCCGCCGCATGGCGCGCCGGCAGCGGCGCGCCCCAGTTTTCCGGGCCGGTCAGGCATGACCGGCTCGTTCACTTTCCGCGCATTGCGCACATTCCGCTGAGCCAGACACCATGAACATCGCCATCGCAGGCGCATCCGGCCGCATGGGCCGCATGCTGATCGAACACGTGCTGAACACCGAGGGCGTGAGCCTGGCGGGCGCGCTCGACGTGCCGGGATCGCCGGCGCTGGGCCAGGACGCGGGCCTGCTGCTGGGCCGCCATACCGGCGTGGCCATCACCGCCGACGTGGAAGCCTGCCTGAAGGGGGCCGACTGCCTGATCGACTTCACCCGTCCCGAAGGCACGCTGGCGCACCTGGAAGTGGCAAAGAAGCTGGGCGTGAAGATGGTGATCGGCACCACCGGCTTCGACGACGCCGGCAAGTCCGCGCTGGCCGAGGGCGCGAAGTCGGTCGGCATCGTCTTTGCCGCGAACATGAGCGTGGGCGTAAATGCCACCTTCAAGCTGCTGGAAGTGGCGGCCAAGCTGCTGTCGAGCGGCTATGACATCGAGGTGATCGAGGCCCACCACCGCTTCAAGGTCGATGCCCCGTCCGGCACCGCGCTGAAAATGGGCGAAGTGATCGCCGATGCGCTCGGGCGCGACCTGAAGACCTGCGCCGTCTATGCCCGCGAAGGCCATACCGGCGAGCGCGATCCCAATTCGATCGGCTTTGCCACCGTGCGCGGCGGCGATATCGTCGGAGACCATACCGTGATGTTCGCCGGCATCGGCGAGCGCATCGAGATCAGCCACAAGTCGTCCAGCCGCCAGTCGTATGCCGACGGTGCCGTGCGCGCCGCCCGTTTCCTGGCCGACAAGCCCACCGGCCTGTTCGACATGCAGGACGTGCTCGGCCTGAAGTAAGGCGCAGCCGTGAGGCGCACGGGCCGCAAGCCGGCCTGCGCCCACGGTTATAATCGACTGCTTTCGCATTGCACGTTGGCGGGCGCCGCGCAGCTGGCGTCCGCTGCCCACATTCCAACGATTCCCCCGGATGCCGGCAGGCCAGTAGCCGCGCAGACGTTGTCCTGACTGTTGTCCCGACCATGCAAGACAAATACCTTCCTTCCGCCGTTGAACAAGCCGCCCAGCAGCACTGGCAAGCCATCGACGCCTATCGCGTGTCGGAGCATGCAGCCGGGCCCGACGGCAAGGAAAAGCCCAAGTTCTATGCCTGCTCGATGCTGCCGTATCCGTCGGGCAAGCTGCATATGGGCCATGTACGCAACTACACCATCAACGACGTGATGGCGCGCTACCTGCGCATGAACGGCAACAACGTGCTGATGCCGATGGGCTGGGACGCCTTCGGCATGCCGGCGGAAAACGCCGCGCTCAACAACGCTGTGGCACCGGCGGCCTGGACCTACGACAACATCGCTTACATGAAGAAGCAGATGCAGTCGATGGGCCTGGCGATCGACTGGTCGCGCGAAGTCGCCACCTGCAGCCCGGACTATTACCGCTGGAACCAGTGGCTGTTCCTGAAGATGCTGGAAAAGGGCATCGCCTACCGCAAGACCGGCACCGTCAACTGGGATCCGGTAGACCAGACCGTGCTGGCCAACGAGCAGGTCATCGACGGCCGCGGCTGGCGCTCGGGCGCAGTGGTGGAAAAGCGCGAGATCCCGATGTACTACCTGCGCATCACCGACTATGCGGAGGAGCTGCTGGGCGACCTCGACGGCCTCGGCTGGCCCGAGCGCGTCAAGGTGATGCAGCAGAACTGGATCGGCAAGAGCGTGGGCGTGCGCTTTGCCTTCACCCATGACATCCCGGGCGAGGACGGCAAGCCGATCAACGACGGCAAGCTGTACGTGTTCACCACGCGCGCCGACACCATCATGGGCGTGACCTTCTGCGCGGTCGCTGCCGAGCACCCGCTGGCCACGCACGCTGCCGTGAACAACCCCGAACTGGCTGCCTTCATCGACGAATGCAAGCACGGCTCGGTCATGGAAGCCGACATGGCGACCATGGAGAAGAAGGGCATGCCGACCGGGCTGCAGGTCGTGCACCCGCTGACCGGCGACAATGTCGACGTATGGGTCGGCAACTACGTGCTGATGAGCTACGGTGACGGCGCCGTGATGGGCGTGCCGGCGCACGACGAGCGCGACTTTGCTTTCGCGCTCAAGTACAAGCTGCCAATCCGGCAGGTCATCGACGTGAAGGGCCAGCCGTATTCGACCGAAGCCTGGCAGGAGTGGTACGCCGACAAGGAAAACGGTACCTGCATCCATAGCGGCAAGTACGACGGCCTCGGCTACCAGGCCGCGGTCGAGGCGATCGCCGCCGACCTGGGCGCCAAGGGCCTGGGCGAGAAGAAGGTGACCTGGCGCCTGCGCGACTGGGGCATTTCGCGCCAGCGCTACTGGGGCACGCCGATCCCGCTGATCCACTGCGACAGCTGCGGCGTGGTGCCGGTGCCGGAGCGGGACCTGCCGGTGGTGCTGCCCGAAGACCTGGTGCCGGACGGCACCGGCAATCCGCTGGCCAAGGATCCGCGCTTCCTGCAGTGCGCCTGCCCGTCGTGCGGCCAGCCGGCGCGCCGCGAGACCGACACGATGGATACCTTCATCGATTCGTGCTGGTACTACATGCGCTATACGTGCCCGGACGCGGCCACCATGGTCGATGCCCGCAACGACTACTGGATGCCGATGGACCAGTACATCGGCGGCATCGAGCACGCGATCCTGCACCTGCTGTACGCGCGCTTCTGGACCAAGGTCATGCGCGACATGGGCCTGGTCAAGTTCGACGAGCCCTTTACCAACCTGCTGACGCAGGGCATGGTGCTCAACGAGACCTACTATCGCGAGGACGCCTCGGGCAAGAAGCACTGGTACAACCCCGCCGAGGTCGACCTGCGCACCGACGAGCGTGGCCGCCCGCTGGGCGCCACGCTGAAGGCCGACGGCCAGCCGGTGGTGATCGGCGGCATCGAGAAGATGTCGAAGTCCAAGAACAATGGCATCGACCCGCAGGCGCTGATCGACCAGTACGGCGCCGATACCGCGCGCCTCTTTGTGATGTTCGCCGCGCCGCCCGAGCAGCAGCTCGAGTGGAGTGGTTCGGGCGTGGAGGGCGCATCGCGCTTCCTGCGCCGCGTGTGGAACTACGGTTATGCCAACGCTGCCGCGCTGCGCGACGGTGCCGGCAGCGCGCCGACGGCCGACGATGCCGACCTGCGCCGCGAGATCCACGGCGTGCTCAAGCAGGCCAACTACGACTACCAGCGCATCCAGTACAACACCGTGGTCTCCGCCACGATGAAGATGCTGAACGCGCTGGACGACGCCAAGAACGCTTCGCCGGCCGCGCGCCGCGAGTGCTTCGGCATCCTGCTGCGCGTGCTGTACCCGGTGGTGCCGCATATTACCCACGGCCTGTGGGAGCAGCTGGGCTACGTGGCCGAAGCCGGCGACCTGCTTGACGCGCCGTGGCCGCAGGTCGACGAAGCCGCGCTGGTGCGCAGCGAGATCGAACTGGTGCTGCAGGTCAATGGCAAGGTGCGCGGCAGCATCACCGTGCCGGCCGACGCCGACCGCGCCGCCATCGAGGCGGTTGCTGCCGCCAGCGAGACCGTGGCCAAGTTTGCCGAAGGCAAGGCGCCCAAGAAGATCGTGGTCGTGCCCGGCCGCCTGGTCAACGTTGTGTTGTAAGGGCCTGGAGCCCGGTAAGCGCGAAAGGAATCGCCAAGAATGAAGCGACTGAACATGGGGCGCCGCAAGGTGCTCGCGGCAATGCTGGCGGTGCCGGCAATGGGCCTGCTGGCCGGCTGCGGCTTCCACATGCGCGGCAACGCGGATTTCGCGTTCAAGCGGCTCTATATCGGGATTCCGCCCAATTCGCTGATGGGCGCCGACCTGCGTCGCGCCATCCGCGGCGGGTCTGACACCCAGGTGGTGGCAGACCAGAAGGAAGCCGACGCGCTGCTGGACGTGCTGCAGGACAGCCGCACCAAGTCGATCCTGTCGATTACGACCGAAGGCGTGGTGCGCGAATACCGCCTGACACAGCGCTTCGTCTTCCGGCTGCGCGACGCCGCCGGCAAGGAACTGATCCCGCCGTCGCAGCTGGTACTGACGCGCGACCTGACCTACAACGAAGCCAACACGCTGGCCAAGGACTACGAAGAACAGCAGCTGTACCGCGACATGCAACGCGATATCGTGCAGCAGCTGATGCGCCGGCTGGCCGCCGTCAAGGCCATCTGACCAACGCATGCAACTCAAGCTCGACGGGCTCGACGCACACCTGAAGCAGGCCAAGGCCAAGGCCAAGGGCCTGGCGCCGCTGTACGTGGTGTACGGCGACGAGCACCTGCTGGTGCTGGAAGCGGTCGACCGCCTGCGTGCGGCGGCGCGCGAAGCCGGCTTTTCCGAGCGCGAGGTGCTGGCGGCCGAACGCGGCTTCCACTGGGGCCAGCTGGTCGAGGCGCAGCAGTCGATGTCGCTGTTTGGCGACCGCAAGATCGTCGAGCTGCGCATTCCCTCGGGCAAGCCCGGCAAGGACGGCGGCGAGGCGCTGCGCGCCGTGGCGGCGCAGCCGTCGCCCGACGTGGTGCTCATCGTCACGCTGCCGCGCCTGGATTTCGCCACTTCCAAGTCCGCGTGGTTTCAGGCGCTCGAGGGCGCCGGCGTGTCGATCAAGGTCGACACGGTGGACCGCACCCGGCTGCCGGCCTGGGTCGGCGAGCGGCTGGCGCTGCAGCAGCAGCGCGTCGAGGGCGGCGAGCCCGGGCGGCGCGCGCTGCAGTTCATCGCCGACAAGGTGGAAGGCAACCTGCTGGCCGCGCACCAGGAAATCCAGAAGCTAGGGCTGCTGTACCCGCCAGGCGAACTGAGCTTCGACCAGGTCCAGGACGCGGTGCTGAACGTGGCCCGCTACGACGTCTTCAAGCTGTCCGAGGCGATGCTTTCGGGCGATGTGCCGCGCCTGGTGCGCATGCTCGAAGGGCTGCGCGGCGAGGGCGAGGCCACGGTGCTGGTGCTGTGGGCGCTGACCGAGGAAATTCGCGTATTATCCAAGGTCCGGCAAGGCCTCGCGGCCGGCAAGCCGGCGGGCGTACTGATGCGCGAGCTGCGCGTCTGGGGCCCGCGCGAGCGGCTGGTGCCGCAGGCCGCGCAGCGGCTGGCGCAGCCACGGCTGGAAGCGGCGCTGGCCATGGCCGCGCGGCTGGACCGGCAGGTCAAGGGCCTGTCCGACCTGCCGCCACCGGGCAGCAGCGCGCTGCCGGCCGAGCCATGGGACGGCCTGCAGCAGCTGGCGCTGATGATCGCACGCTGAGGGTTTGCTCCCCTGAAGGTTTGTTCCCCTCTCGCGCCGTGCGGGAGAGGGGAGGAACACACACACTGACGGCCATCCCCAAGGCCACGAACATGAACGAGCTCGACCTCAACCAATACATGGACCGCGTCGGCCGCCAGGCCCGCGCGGCGTCGCGCGCGATGGCGCGTGCCTCCACGGCCGACAAGAACCGTGCGCTGCTGACCATCGCTGCCGCTATCCGCCGCGATGCCGACAAGCTCAAGGCCGTCAACGCGCGCGATGTCGAGCGCGCCCGCGCCAACGGCCAGGACGCCGCCTTCGTCGACCGCCTGACGCTGTCGGACAAGGCCATTGCCACCATGGCCGCGGGCCTGGAGCAGATCGCCGGGCTGGCCGACCCGATCGGCGAGATCTCGAACATGAAGTTCCGCCCGACCGGCATCCAGGTCGGCCAGATGCGCGTGCCGCTGGGCGTGATCGGCATCATCTATGAGTCGCGCCCCAACGTGACCATCGACGCGGCGGCGCTGTGCCTGAAGTCGGGCAACGCCACCATCCTGCGCGGCGGCTCCGAGGCGATCGAATCGAACACCGCGCTGGCCGCGCTGGTGGCCGAAGGCCTGGCCGAAGCCGGGCTGCCGTCCGAGGCCGTGCAGGTGATCGGGACCACCGACCGCGCCGCCGTCGGCCGTCTCATCACCATGACCGAGTACGTCGACGTGATCGTGCCGCGCGGCGGCAAGAGCCTGATCGCGCGCCTGATGGAAGAAGCGCGCGTGCCGATGATCAAGCACCTGGATGGCATCTGTCACGTCTATATCGACGCCGATGCCGACCTCGACAAGGCCGTGCGCGTCTGCGACAACGCCAAGACCCAGCGCTACGCCCCGTGCAACACCATGGAGACGCTGCTGGTGTCGCAGGACATCGCTGCCGCCGCGCTGCCGCCGCTGTGCCGCATCTACCAGGACAAGGGCGTCGAACTGCGCGTATGCCCGGCCACCCGCGCCACGCTGGAAGCCGCTGGCTTCACCGGCCTGGTCGATGCCGCTGAGGAAGACTGGCGCCTGGAATACCTCGCGCCGATCCTCGCCATCAAGACCGTGGCGGGACTGGACGAGGCCATCGCCCATATCAACGAATACGGCTCGCACCATACCGACTCGATCATCACCGAGAACTACTCGACGGGCATGCGCTTTATCCGCGAAGTCGACTCCGCCAGCGTGATGATCAACGCCTCGACGCGCTTTGCCGATGGCTTCGAGTATGGCCTGGGCGCGGAGATCGGCATCTCCAACGACAAGCTGCACGCGCGTGGCCCGGTCGGGCTGGAAGGGCTGACTTCGTTGAAGTACGTGGTCTTCGGGCACGGCGAAATCCGCACCTGACTTACGTGCGTACCGCGCGCCAACAACAATAACAACCGTTCTCGAACGTCTCCCTCCCGATGCTCTGGGTTAAAGCGCTGCATATCGTCTTCGTCGTTTCATGGTTCGCCGGCCTGTTCTACCTGCCGCGCATCTTCGTCAACCTGGCGCTGGAGACCGACGCCGCCAGCACACAGCGACTGTTGCTGATGGCGCGCAAGCTGTTCCGCTTCATGACCATGCTGGCGGTGCCGGCGCTGGTGTTCGGGCTGTGGCTGTACCTGGGCTACGGCATCGGTCGCGGCGCGGGGCAGGGATGGATGCACGCCAAGCTGGGGCTGGTGCTGGTGCTGATCGGCTACCACCACGGCTGCGGCGTGCTGCTGCGCAAGTTCGAGGCGGGACGCAATACGCGCTCCCACAAGTTTTATCGCTGGTTCAACGAGCTGCCGGTGCTGGTGCTGCTGGCGGTGGTGATCCTGGTGGTGGTCAAGCCGTTCTGAGCCTGACCATCGCCAAACATTGTTGCGAGACTGAGATGAGCAAGCTGGTCGACTACTACCTGACGCCGCAGTCGCCGTTCGTCTACCTGGGCCATGCCCGCTTCACGGCCATCGCCGAGCGGCACGGCGCGCAGGTGAACCTGAAGCCGTGCGACCTAGGCAAGGTGTTTTCCGTTTCGGGCGGCGTGCCGCTGGCCCAGCGCCCGCCGCAGCGCCAGGCCTACCGGTTGGTGGAACTGGCGCGCTGGAGCGAATTCCTCGGCGTGCCGCTGCACCCGCAGCCGACTTTCTTCCCGGTGTCGGGTGACGCGGCCAGCAAGCTGCTCATCGCGGCGCAGCTCGCGCACGGCACAGCGCGTGCGATGCAGCTGACCGGCGCCATCGGCGCGGCGGTGTGGGCGCAGCAGCGCAATATCGCCGATGCCGCCACGCTGGCGCAGATCGCCGGCGAGACCGGCCTGGACGGCGCCAGCCTGCTCAAGGCCAGCGAGGCGCAGTCTGTGCAGGCGGCCTATGCGCAGAACACGCAGGATGCGATCTCGGCCGGCGTGTTCGGTGCGCCGTGGTATGTATATGACGGCCTGGCCCACTGGGGCCAGGACCGGCTCGACTTCCTCGACCGCGCGCTGGCGGCGGCGTGATCTAAGCTATCGGATATGTCCCGTCCGCTACGGCGGACGTTTTTGTTTGCAGGAAACCCACACATGACCCAAGCCTTCTTTGCCCCTTGCCCGCGCGGCCTGGAGAGCGCGCTCGCCGAAGAACTGCGCGAGATTGCCGTCCGGCCCGGCATGGCCGCGCTGGCGCCGTTCACGGTGCACCAGGAAGTGCCCGGCGGGGTCAACTTCTCGGGCGAGATGGCCGCCGCCTACGCGGTCAACCTGCATTCGCGCATCGCCAGCCGCGTGCTGATGCGGGTGGCCGCGCGCGGCTACCGGCATGAGGACGACATCTATACGCTGGCGCGCGGCGTGCGCTGGGAGCAGTGGTTCTCGCCGGATGAGTCGCTGCGCGTGGATATCACCTCGCACAAGTCGCCGCTGCGCAGCCTGAATTTCACCGCGCTGCGGGTCAAGGACGGCGTCTGCGACGCCATGCGCGAACGCCTGGGGGCGCGCCCGAGCGTCGACACCGTCAGCCCGGATGTGCGCATCTATGCCCACCTGACCGAGCGCGACTGCACGCTGTACCTGGACACCACCGGCGAGCCGCTGTTCAAGCGCGGCTGGCGCACCGAGAAGGGCGAGGCGCCGCTGAAGGAAAACCTGGCCGCCGGCATCCTGCGCCTGGCGGGCTGGGTGCCGGGCCAGACCTTCCAGCCGTTCTACGACCCAATGTGCGGCAGCGGCACGTTCCTGATCGAAGCCGCGCAGGTAGCGCTGGGCATCGCGCCGGGCGGCAGCCGCAGCTTTGCCTTCGAATGGCTCAAGGGCGTCGACACCAAGGCCTGGCAGAAGCTCAAGAGCGACGCGCAGCGCGCACGCATGCTGGCTTCGGCCGATGAACTGCAGGTGGTCGGGTCGGAGATCTCCACCGACATGCTGGCGATCACGCGCGCCAACTGGGAACGCGCAGGCCTGCCGGGCGAGGCGCGCACCAAGCAGGTCGACGCGCGCTTTATCCAGCCGCCTTACGAAGAGCCGGGTTTGCTGCTGATGAACCCGCCGTACGGGGAGCGGATCGCGGTGCGCGGGCAGCGCCGCACGCCGGAGGAAGAGGCGCCACGCGACGAGGTGGAAGAGGCCGCCGCGAACCAGTTCGCCAGCGCATTCGCCACCACGCTCAAGCAGCATTTCGCGGGCTGGCAGGCGTGGGTCTTTACCGGCGACCTGAATTTCCCGCGCCGGCTGCGGCTCAAGGAATCGCGCCGCACGCCGCTGTACAACGGCAATATCGAATGTCGGCTGTTCCGCTTTGACATGGTGCGCGGCGCCAACCGGGCGCCGCAGGCGGACTGAGCGGCGGGGCCGCCGTCAGGGGCGCTTGCGCCCCGTCATCGCCTCAGGGTTGCGCGCCAGGTCGGCCAGGAAGCCTTGCAGGCTGACCACCGGCTCCTGCAGCAGGTGGCGCGGCAGGTCGAACAGTGCGTAGAAGAACTCTTCGTTGCCTTCGCAGTGCTCGGCTGGCAGGCAATATTGCTCCCAGTCGATGCAGGCCGGCGTGTACATGCCGTTGCCCGGCCAGAAGAACGGCACCAGCCGGCCTTCGCGCAGGCCTTCGATCAGCGCGGCTGGGGCGTCGTAGGCCTCGGCCGATTCCACCTGGGTCATCAGTCCCGCGCGGGTCTCGATCACCATCAGCGTGGCATGGCCCTGCGCGGTCAGCATCAGGATGCCGGCCGGGTTGGGGTACAGGTAATACTCGACAAAGCCATAGCGCGCGGTGATCTGGCGCACGCGCTCGGTCATGGCGGGGTCGGACAGGAACGAGAACGAATGCCGCGTCAGCAGCTCGCGCAGCGTGCGCGACAGCGTGGCGAAGTACGCGTGCTGCATTGCATCGATTTCCTGGTCCAGCCGCTCCACCATATTGCTGTCGTGCTTCTTCACGTAGCGGTCGATCAGCCCGTGGTTGAAGCCCTGCACGGCGATGCTCTCGTCCGCGGTGCCGGTCAGCAGGATGGTCTTGCACGGCAGGTCCTGCAACGCCTGGCAGAACTCCAGCCCGTCCATCTGCGGCATCGAATAGTCGACCACGATCACGCCCGGTTGCAGGAAGCGGTTGACGTCGTGGATCTGGCGGTAGATGCGGTCGATGTCGAGCTGCACCGTGCGGCGCTCGGTCAGGAAGGTCAGGTCGTCGTGGGTGACGCGCACCGGCAGGAAGCCCGGGAAGCGGGTGGCGTAGGCCTCCCGGATCCATTGCAGCGCTTCGCGCGGGTCGGTGAAGGTGATGACCGCGCGCGAGGCATCCATCTGGAACGCCAGGCTGTCGATGAACGATTTGCTGTCATCGACCAGGACGGTCAGCACCGGGTGATGGAAGACCGACAGATTCCTGTCGTGCGGGTTGAAGGTCATGGTGCGTTGGCCTCGGGGCCGGCGGGCAGGGTTCGGCGCAAACGGCAAGCCTGTGTGCGCATTCGCAGGCCAGTATAGCGCGCCGTGGCTGCCTTGCAAGGCACGGCGCCGCAGGCGGCCGGGGAGGCCCCCGGCGCCCGCGGGCGGGGCGGTCTCAGTCGACCGCCTTGAACATGTCCTCGACCACCTTCTTGGCGTCGCCGAACACCATCATGGTCTTGTCCATGTAGAACAGCTCGTTGTCCAGCCCGGCATAGCCGGCCGCCATCGAGCGCTTGTTGACGATGATGGTCTTGGCCTTGTACGCCTCCAGGATCGGCATGCCGGCGATCGGTGACTTGGGGTCGTTCTTGGCCGCCGGGTTGACCACGTCGTTGGCGCCCAGCACCAGCACCACGTCGGCCTGGCCGAACTCGCTGTTGATGTCTTCCATTTCGAAGACCTGGTCGTACGGCACCTCGGCCTCGGCCAGCAGCACGTTCATATGGCCCGGCATGCGGCCCGCCACCGGGTGGATCGCGTATTTCACGGTCACGCCCTTTTCCGCCAGCTTCTCGGTCAGTTCCTTGAGCGCGTGTTGGGCGCGCGCAACGGCCAGGCCGTAGCCCGGCACGATGATGACCGTTTCGGCGTTGCCCATCAGGAAGGCGGCATCGTCGGCCGAACCGGACTTCACGTTGCGCTGCGCCTGCGTGCCGGCGGCTGCCCCAGCCGACGCGTCGCCGCCGAAGCCGCCCAGCAGCACGTTGAAGAACGAGCGGTTCATCGCCCGGCACATGATGTACGACAGGATCGCACCGGAGGAGCCCACCAGTGAGCCAGCGATGATCAGCATCGGGTTGTTCAGCGAGAAGCCGATGCCCGCCGCCGCCCAGCCCGAGTACGAGTTCAGCATCGACACCACCACCGGCATGTCGGCGCCGCCGATCGGGATGATGATGGTCACGCCCAGCACGAAGGCGATCGCCAGCATGATCAGGAACGGCAGCCACGCCTGCGACATGAAGAAGATGATGCCGAAGCCGACCATCGCCACCGCCAGCAGCAGGTTCAGCCAGTGCTGGCCGGCAAACACCACCGGCGCGCCCTGGAACAGGCGGAACTTGTAGCGTCCGGCCAGCTTGCCGAAGGCGATCACCGAGCCCGAGAAGGTGATGGCGCCGACAAAGCAGCCGATGAAGAGCTCGATGCGGTTGCCCAGCGGGATCAGGTGCGAGCCCGCCGGCGCGATGCCGAACGCGGCCGGCTCGGCCACCGCCGCCACGGCGATGAAGACCGCGGCCAGACCGATCAGCGAGTGCATCGCCGCGACCAGTTCCGGCATCTTGGTCATCTGGACCTTCCTGGCTACGTAGGCGCCGATGCCGCCGCCCACCACCAGCGCGGCGAAAATCAGCGCGAGGCCCGTGCCCACCGACGACTGGGCCGTGCCGGCCGCCAGAAAATCATTCTTGAGCTTGATAATCAGGACCAGCGTGGTCACCACCGCAATCGCCATGCCGATCATGCCGAAGGCATTGCCCTTGCGCGCCGAAGCCGGGTGGGACAGGCCCTTGAGCGCCTGGATAAAGCAGACCGAGGCCACCAGGTAGAGCAGGGTGACGAGGTTCATGCTGACGAGACCGGTCATCACGCACCCTCCCTGGCCAGCGCCTGCTTGGCCTCAGGGGCCTTGGCCTTCGGCTCTTTCTTCTTGAACATCTCCAGCATGCGCTGGGTGACCAGGAAGCCGCCGAACACATTGACCGCGGCCAGTGCCACCGCCAGCGTGCCCATCACGCGCCCGACCCCGCCTTCGGTCAGGCCCGCGGCGAGCATCGCGCCGACAATGATGATGGCCGAGATCGCGTTGGTCACCGCCATCAGGGGTGTATGCAGGGCCGGCGTGACCGTCCAGACCACGTGGTAACCCACGTAGATCGCCAGCACGAAGATGATCAGGTTGATCACCGTGTGGTTCACCATCTCCATCGACTTCTCCTCCGTTGCTTTGAATCCGGGATGCCGCGCGTTTTACTGAATTCTTATTGCTGTATTGCGAACGACCAGGATGGCGCCCCGCTGTCAGCGGGTGCCAAGGATCATTGGCTCTGAATGACCCATTTCGTGCCCCCTCTCCCGCTTGCGGGAGAGGGGAGAAAACCTCAGACCTTCTTGATTTCCTTGATGCCGTTCTTCTCGTTCACCAGGATGACCTTGGGCTTGTACGTGGCGATTTCCTCGTCGGTCATCGGCGCGTAGGTGCAGATGATCAGCTGGTCGCCCAGGTGCGCACGGCGCGCCGCGGCGCCATTCAGCGAGATCTCGCCGCTGCCGCGCTCGCCCTTGATGATGTAGGTGGAGAAGCGCTCGCCGTTGTTCACGTTGTACAGCTCGATCTTCTCGAACTCCTTCATGTCGGCAGCGTCCAGCAGGTCCTGGTCGATGCCGCACGAACCCTCGTAGTTGAGGTCCGCCTGCGTCACGGTGACGCGGTGGAGCTTGGCGCGGAGCATGATGCGTTGCATGGGTGATACGTCCTTATATGTAAAGCGAAAGCTGGTGGGCGCGCCCGGCGCCCCGTGAAATCACGCCGCCTCTCGCACGACCTGGCCGTCCCTGCACATCAGGCAAGCGGCGACGATGTCGTCCTCAAGGTTCAGCGTGTACTGGCCGTCCTTGTCGATGACCAGCTTGAGGAAGTCCAGCACGTTGCGCGCGTACAGCGCCGAGGCGTCCGCCCCGACCATGCTGGCGAGGTTGGTGTGTCCGATCAGCACGACGCCGTGGCGTTCGACCACTTCGTCGGCCACCGTCAGCGGGCAGTTGCCGCCTTGCGCGGCGGCCAGGTCGACCACCACCGAGCCCGGCTTCATCTGTTGCACGGTCGCTTCCTGCAGCAGCACCGGCGCCTTGCGGCCGGGGATCAGTGCGGTGGTGATGACGATGTCGGCCTGGATCGCGCGCTGGTGCACCAGTTCGGCCTGGCGCTTCATCCAGTCCGGCGGCATCGGGCGCGCATAGCCGCCCACGCCCTGCGCAATCTCGCGCTCTTCGTCGGTGAGGAAGGGGACGTCGAGGAACTTGCCGCCGAGCGATTCGATCTGTTCCTTGACCGCGGGGCGCACGTCGGAGGCTTCGATGACCGCGCCCAGCCGCTTGGCGGTGGCGATGGCCTGCAGGCCAGCCACGCCGGCGCCGAGGATCAGCACGCGCGCCGCCTTGACGGTGCCCGCGGCGGTCATCAGCATCGGCATGAAGCGCTGGTAGTGGTGCGCGGCCACCAGCACGGCCTTGTAGCCGGCAATGTTGGCCTGCGACGACAGCACGTCCATGCTCTGCGCGCGCGTGGTGCGGGGGGCGGCTTCCAGGGCAAAGGCGGTGATGTTCGCGGCGGACATGCGCGCGTTGTTCTCGGCATCGAAGGGATTGAGCATGCCGACCAGCACGGCGCCCGGCTTCATCTGCGCCAGTTCGGCCGCTTCGGGTGCGCGCACCTTGAGCACCAGCTGCGCGCCGAGTGCCTCGGCGGCGGTGCCGATGGTGGCGCCGACCGCCTCATACGCGCCGTCCGGCTGGCTGGCGCGCACGCCAGCGCCGGCCTGGACCACGACCTTGTGGCCCTGGGCGACGTATTTCTTGACGGTCTCCGGGGTGGCGGCGACACGAGTCTCGCCGGCCCGCGTCTCCTGCGGGATGCCGATGTACATCGTCAATTTCTCCTTTAGCTGGCGTCGTATCTGGTTGGGCGGGCCGACGTCTGGCCCATTGCGCGTCGCAATGGCTCATCCGCAGCGCACAATTTTTTCGCAGCTTACAGGATTCTGACGTTCAATGGTGACCGGCCGGTCGGGTTTTGAGGGTGGCGCCAAGCGGGCGTTTCGGCGCCCGCAGGGTGCCTGATGTGGCGCAGGTTGCGGGGTTCGCGGCGCTGCAGGATAGGCCGGCAACCGGTAGAATGCGGGATTGCCTAAAAATTGAGCATCATGTCAAGTGATTGGAATGCCAGCGTGACCGTTGCCGCCGTGATCGAGCGCGGCGGCCGTTTCCTGCTGGTGGAAGAGGAAACCGCGGACGGGCTGCGGCTGAACCAGCCCGCCGGCCACCTGGACCCGGGTGAAAGCCTGATCCGCGCCGTCATCCGCGAAACGCTGGAAGAAACCGCGCACACCTTCGAGCCGCGCGCGCTGCTGGGCTGCTATATGGGCCGATCGCTGTCGTCGCGCACCGGCTCGGACGTGACCTATGTGCGCTTTGCCTTTACCGGCGACCTGGGCTCGCTCGACGCGGGCCGCCAACTCGATACCGGCATCGTGCGCACAGTGTGGATGAGCGCGGAGGAACTGCGCGCCTGCCAGGAACGCCACCGTTCGCCGCTGGTGATGGCCTGCGTCGACGACTACCTGGCCGGAAAGCGCTATGCGCTGGACGCGCTGTACACGCATCCGTCAGTGCTGGAAGTTGGAGCGCAGCCGTGAGCGGGAAGGAAAAGCGCGTTGTCGTCGGCATGTCGGGCGGGGTCGATTCGTCGGTCACCGCGTGGCTGCTCAAGCAGCAGGGCTACGAGGTCATCGGCCTGTTCATGAAGAACTGGGAGGACGATGACGACAGCGAGTACTGCTCCACGCGCCAGGACTGGCTCGACGTGGTGTCGGTGGCCGACCTGATCGGCGTCGACGTGGAGGCGGTCAACTTCGCCGCCGAGTACAAGGACCGCGTCTTTGCCGATTTCTTGCGCGAGTACTCCGCCGGGCGCACGCCCAATCCAGACGTGCTGTGCAATGCCGAGATCAAGTTCAAGGCCTTCCTCGACCATGCGATGTCGCTCGGCGCGGAAACCATCGCCACCGGCCACTATGCGCGCGTGCGCCAGAATGCGGCGGGCAAGTTTGAGCTGCTCAAGGCACTGGACCACACCAAGGACCAAAGCTATTTCCTGCACCGGCTGAACCAGGCGCAGCTGTCGCGCACGCTGTTCCCGCTGGGCGAGATCCCTAAGACGCGCGTGCGCGAGATCGCTGCCGAAATCGGCCTGCCCAACGCGAAGAAGAAAGACTCCACCGGTATCTGCTTTATCGGCGAGCGCCCGTTCCGCGATTTCCTGAACCGCTACCTGCCGACCAGGCCGGGCCCGATGGAGACGCCGGACGGCAAGGTCGTGGGCGAGCATATCGGGCTGGCGTTCTACACGCTGGGCCAGCGCAAGGGCATCGGGCTGGGCGGCAGCCGCGACGGCAATGGCGACGCCTGGTACGTGGCGCGCAAGGATATGGCGAACAATACGCTTTACGTGGTGCAGGGCCACGACCATCCGTGGCTGCTGACGCCGGTGCTGAATGCGTCGGACCTGTCGTGGGTGGCAGGCGAGCCGCCGGCGGCAGGTGCGGCGATGGCGGCCAAGACGCGCTACCGCCAGAGCGATGCGGCCTGCACGGTGCGGGCGGTGGAGGGCGATGCGCTGACGCTCGGATTTGCCGAGGCGCAGTGGGCGGTGACGCCCGGCCAGTCCGCGGTGCTGTACGACGGCGACGTGTGCCTGGGCGGCGGCATCATCCAGTAACCGCTGGCCGAAGAAAGAAAAACACCCGCACGTACCGGGAGCACGTAGCGGGTGTTTTTTCGTGAACCGTTGCGCCTCAGCCGCGCGGCGGTTCCGTATCGATGAAGGACTGCCGCTTGGACAGCTTTTCTTCCAGCGCCGCCAGGTTTGCATGACGCTCGCGCCAGGCGATCTCGGGGAAGCGGAAGTCCAGGTAGGACAGCGCGCAGCCCACCGCCACATCGGCCAGCGAATAATGCGTGCCCGTGCAGAAGGGCTTGTCGGCCAGGCCGTTGGCCATCGCCACCAGCGCCGCCTCGATCTTGCCGCGCTGGCGCTGCACCCAGCGCTCGCTGCGCTCGTGCGCCTCGCGCTGGGTTGCCTCCAGGCGCACCAGCAGCGCGGCGTCGAGCAGGCCGTCGGCCAGCGCTTCCCAGCAGCGCACTTCCAGCCGCTCGCGCCCGCCTTGCGGAATCATGCGGCTGACCGGCGTCAGCGTATCGACATACTCGACGATCACGCGCGAATCGAAGATCGCGCCGCCGTCTTCCATGACCAGGCACGGCACCTTGCCGAGCGGGTTGAATTGGCCGATCTTCGTCTCGGGCGACCAGACGTCCTCTTCGATCATCTGGTAGTCAATTTTCTTTTCCGCCATCACCACGCGCACCTTGCGCGCGTAGGGACTGGTTCGGGACGCATACAGCTTCATGTTCTCCCCTTGAGCGTGTTATGAAGTGCATCGTCGCTCCGTGGCAGCGGCGGCGGGGCGCGCCTGCTGGCCCGATGCACTTCATAACAGGCTAATGGAACGGCGAGCGCGAGTATACCCGCGGCGCAAGGCGAATGCGGGCTCGCGCACCGATGCCCCAAGGCGGCACTTGACCGCTGCCCCGGAGTGGGGGCGGGGGTGGTAAAATCCCGCGTTGCGCAGCGCCGGCGGTCCGCTCCGTGCGGCGCATCGGGCGCTTTTCCGATCCCCTTCCGATTCAACGCTTGCAGCGCGCCAGCCCCCGCGGCGCGACCCGTACGTCCCCTTTTTCCTCCCTTTCCCGGTTTCCAGCATGACCTCCTCTTCGCTTTCGCCGCTCACCGCCCTGTCTCCGATCGATGGCCGCTACGCCGCCAAGGCCGACGCGCTGCGCGAATGGCTGTCCGAGGCGGCCTTCATGCGCAACCGCGTCAAGGTCGAGGTGCACTGGCTGATCGCGCTGGCGCAGGCCGGCCTGCCCGACATGCCGAAGTTCTCGGCCGCCTCCGAGGCCGCGCTGCTGGCGCTGGTGGACAAGTTCAGCGAGGCCGACGCCGCTCGCATCAAGGAAATCGAAGCCGTCACCAATCATGACGTGAAGGCCGTCGAGTACTGGCTCAAGGAACAGGTCAAGGGCAATGCCGAGCTGGAAGCCGCCAGCGAGTTCATCCACTTCGCCTGCACCTCGGAAGACATCAACAACACCTCGCACGGCATGATGCTCAAGGGCGCTCGCGAGGCCGTGGTGGTGCCGGCGCTCAAGCGCGTGCACGCCCGCCTGGTTGAGTTGGCCAAGCTCAATGCAACGCAGCCGATGCTGTCGCGCACCCACGGCCAGCCGGCCAGCCCGACCACGCTGGGCAAGGAAATGGCCAACGTGGCCGCGCGCCTGGCGCGCGCGATCCAGCGCATCGAGCAGGTCGAGCTGCTGGGCAAGATGAACGGCGCGGTGGGCAACTACAACGCGCACCTGTCGGCCTACCCGACCTTCGACTGGGAAGCGTTCTCCAAGCAGGTGATCGAGACCCGCCTGGGCCTGACCTTCAACCCGTACACCATCCAGATCGAGCCGCACGACTACATGGCCGAGCTGTTCGACGCGGTCGCCCGCGCCAACACCATCCTGCTCGACCTGAACCGCGACGTCTGGGGCTATATCTCGCTGGGCTACTTCAAGCAGAAGACCAAGGCCGGCGAAATCGGCTCGTCGACCATGCCGCACAAGGTCAACCCGATCGACTTCGAAAACTCTGAAGGCAACCTGGGCCTGGCCAACGCCGTGCTGCGCCACCTGTCGGAGAAGCTGCCGGTGTCGCGCTGGCAGCGCGACCTGACCGACTCGACCGTGCTGCGCAATATCGGCGTGGCCTTCGGCTACAGCCTGCTGGCGTACGAGGCCTGCCTGCGCGGCCTGGGCAAGCTGGAAACCAATCCCGAGCGCCTGGACGAAGACCTCGACAACTGCTGGGAAGTGCTGGCCGAGCCGGTGCAGACCGTGATGCGCCGCTTTGGCGTGCCCAACCCGTATGAGCAGCTCAAGGAGCTGACCCGCGGCAAGGGCATCTCGCGCGAGGCGCTGCAGACCTTTATCAACGGCCTGGCGATCCCGGACGACGCCAAGAAGCTGCTGCTGGAGATGACGCCCGCCAGCTATATCGGCAAGGCCGTGGTGCTGGCCGAGCGCATCTGACGCAAGCCCCCGGCCCCCCACTGGGGCCGCAGCCGCAAGCAAAGAGCCATCCGCGAGGATGGCTCTTTGCCTTCCGGGGCCGCCGTGCAGGGCAGCGCACGCGGCCGCGCTGCGGCTTTGTGCCGCTTGCGGCTGAATGTCGCTTCAAAGCATTTGAATAACTTAATGAAGGACTGTCCTGCACCGGCGCACATCCGAGCGCAATAATGCGAGAATCCTAAGCACACGGGCGGGCTGGCTCCCGTCGGTGTCGTCCCCAAAATTGTGAAAGGCCCGTGACACGGGCGAGAGGAATCCGATGCGTTCTACCGCCAATGCCCCGACCGGCTACGGTGCCACTGCGATCGCCTTGCACTGGCTGGTCGCGCTGGCCATCTTTGCTGCGTTCGGGCTCGGCCTGTACATGACCGGCATTCCGGGGCTGACGCCGACCAAGCTCAAGCTCTACTCGTGGCACAAGTGGCTGGGCGTGACCATCTTTGCGATCGCCGTGCTGCGCGTACTGTGGCGTGCAACGCACCCGGCGCCGGCTGTCGCGCCCGGCACACCGGCCTGGCAGGCCAAGGCCGCCACCGGCGCGCATCACCTGCTGTACGTGCTGATCCTGGTGGTGCCCATCACCGGCTACCTGTACAGCCTGGCCGCCGGCGTGCCGGTGGTCTACCTGGGCCTGTGGAAGATGCCGGTACTGCTGGAGAAGAACGACGAACTGAAGGAAGTGCTCAAGTTTGCCCATGTCTGGCTGAACTACCTGATGGCGGCCGTGGTCTTCGTCCATGCGGCGGCGGCGGTCAAGCACCAGTTCGTCGACCGCGACGGCACGCTGGGCCGGATGCTGCCGTTCCTGCGCTGATCTGCGCTAACCGAACTATTTTCCGTACCGCGGCGCGTTGCGCCGACCCTGACAGGAGTCATTTGAGATGGAACGCACTTCCCGCAGCAATGCCCGCCGCGGCTCGCTTGTCATCGCCGCCGTCCTGGCTGCCACCGGCATCGCCGCCAACCTGGCCTGGGCGCAGGTCGACGCTGCCAAGAGTTCGGTCACTGCGGTCGCACGCCAGATCGGCGTGCCGATGGAGGGCAAGTTCAAGAAATTCGACGCCGCGGTCAACTTCGACCCGGCCAAGCTGGAGACCTCGTCGGCCAAGGTCGAGATCGATGTAGCAAGCTTCGAAATCGGCGACGCGGAGACCACCAAGGAAGTGAAGGGCAAGGACTGGTTCGATGCCGCGAAGTACCCGAAGGCCGTGTTCCAGTCGACCACCATCAAGAACGGCACGCCGGGCAAGTACGACGTGGCCGGCAAGCTGACCATCAAGGGCAAGACCGTGGACGTGGTGGTGCCTGCCACCTATCGCCAGGAGGGCTCGGCCCAGGTGTTCGAAGGCGCGCTGCCGATCAAGCGCACCGCGTTCAATATCGGCGACGGCGAGTGGAAGGACACATCCGTGGTGGCCGACGACGTGCAGATCAAGTTCCGCATCGTGCAGGCCGCGAAGAAGTAAGAGCAAGGCCGGCACTTGCCGGCGTACCCAAGCCGTACCCAACGACGTACTTAACGACGTACCAACAGACGTTCCGCCCAACCTTTTGTCGGGAGATTCCATGAAACTGCGTTCCCTCGTTGCCGCCGTCGCGGCCATTTCCGCAACCGCCGCCTTCGGCGTGGCTTCGGCCAATACCGTGACGTACAACCTCGATCCGACCCACACCTACCCGAGCTTCGAGGCCGACCACCTGGGCGGCCTGTCGACCTGGCGCGGCAAGTTCGACAAGTCCAGCGGCGTGGTCACGCTGGACCGTGCCGCCAAGAACGGCTCGGTCGAGGTCAAGATCGACGCGACTTCGATCGATTTCGGCAACGCCAAGCTGAACCAGCACGCCAAGGGCCCCGACATGTTCGACGTGGAAGCCTTCCCCGAGGCCACCTACAAGGGCAAGTTCTCCAAGTTCAAGGGTGACGTGCCGACCGAAGTCGATGGCGTGCTGACGCTGCGCGGCGTGTCCAAGCCGGTCAAGCTGGAGATCCGCGAGTTCAAGTGCATCCAGCACCCGATGCTCAAGCGCGAAGCCTGCGGCGCCGACGCCGTCGGTACCTTCAACCGCGCCGACTTCGGCCTGGACTACGGCGTGAAGATGGGCTTCAAGCCCGAAGTGAAGCTCGCCATCCAGGTGGAAGGCGTGCGCGCAGAGTAAGGACAAGCGAGCGCTATCGCCCGGTCCGTCAGGGCCGCGGTGACCATGAAGGCCGGCATTTTGCCGGCCTTTTTTGCTTTTCAGCAGCTGGTTCGACCGATTGTTCCATTCTCCCCGCGTACGAGGGGCTCAGGGGGCACTTGGTGTACGCGGCGCGATTGCCACAGTACAATGGGCCGCGGCAATTCCAAGACGATAAGGGCTGCCGGCGCACCCTCCCAAGGCGGGGTGCCGCGGCCCGCCAACAGGCTATAGCGCATTCCCTATGAGTATTCGCTGCACGTCCCGATACCGGTAGCCGTCCCCGCGACCCCTTCGCCCCCTCCTGCTGTACCCGGCCGTTCCGCCCTGGCAGTATGGCCTTCGCAGCGTTTCTCGGATTTCCCTGGGCAATACCGTGTATTCCAAAACGCAAATCGATCCGGTAGTTAGTTTCCGCAACTCGCAGGGCGAGCAGGTGCGCGGCACGATCATCAATCTCCAGAGAAAGTCTCTGGTGATGGAGATCTACAACCCGTATTCGATCGTGCAGGTCAGCGAGGTGCTGAGCGAGCTCAGCGTCCGCATGGGCGCCAAGAACGCCTATCTCGGCAAGGCCGTGGTGATGAGCCTGGTGAACACCGGCCTGACCGCGGTGGTGTCGCTGACGCTGATCGACGAGTGGCGCGAGCTGTCCGACCTGAACAACGAGCCCAAGTCGGTGGGGCGCGAAGCCGAGCTCTTCGTGCAGGACTGGGACACGCGTTTCAATATCCGGCGCGACTACCAGATCGTGGTCAACGAGATGCGCGCCTTCCTGTCTGAAGTGTCGCGCTGGGTCGAGCAGGTGGACCTGACCGAATCGCTGCCCAAGAAGGAAGGCAAGCTGCGCGAAGACGTGTTCTACGAGCTCTCCACGCCGATCATGGTCAAGACCAAGACGTACCTCGACTGGCTCGAGGGCGAGGCCGAGCGCGTCGACCCGGAGATCGCGCCGGTGCACCGCACCTATGCCCAGTCGGCACTGCACCCGCTGCTGCTGCGCGCGCCGTTCGTGTACCGCACCTTCACCAAGCCGCTCGGCTATGCCGGCGACTACGAGATGGTGAACCAGATCCTGGGCGACCCCCAACAGGGGCCGACCACCTACTTCCAGATCGTCAACACCGCCTTCCTGAAGGCGGCGGTGGCGACCGCGCACCGCAACCGCATCGACCTGCTGGTCGATTTCCTGACCCGCCAGGCCGAACGCGCGCGCGCCGAGGGCCGGCCGTTCCGCGTGCTCAACGTGGGCTGCGGGCCGGCTTTCGAGATCCAGCGCTTCGTGCGCGAGTATCCTAATCCGGAGCTGCTGTCATTCCAGCTGGTCGACTTCAGCGAAGAGACGCTGGAATACACGCGCAGCTCGATCGAGCACGCTGCCAGCAGCGCCGGGCGCAAGGTTTCCGTGGAGATGGTGCACCAGTCGGTGCACGAACTGCTCAAGCGGCGCATCTCGCCTGACGATATCAGTGCGCGGGAGTTCGACGCGGTCTACTGCGCGGGCCTGTTCGACTACCTGTCCGACAAGGTGTGCGCGCGGCTGCTGCAGTATTTCGCCTCGCGTTCGCGCCCGGGCGGGCAAATCCTGGTGACCAACGTCCACGCCAACAATCCTGAGAAATTCGGCATGGAACACCTGCTGGAGTGGTACCTGATCTACCGCGACGACCCCGGCATGGCACAGCTGCTGCCCGAGAACTCGCATTCGCACCGCATCTACGTTGACGCCACCGGCGTCAACGTGTTCGCGGAAGCCACCATTGACTGAGGCAGTCCCTGCGGACCACGCCATGAGCACCAACCAACTCTACGCCGGCTACCAGTCCGAGCTGGCCGACTTTCGCCTGGCGTTCAGCCGGGGCGGCGCCTACACCGCAATCGTGCTGGTCATGCTCGGGGTCGGACTCGACTATGGCCAGTATCCGCAGCAGCAGCTCGCCTTCGCCGTGGCGCGGGTGGTGGTGTCGCTGCTGATCGCGGGCGTCGTGGTGATGCTGTACAGCGCCGCGGGCCGGCGCTTCGCGCCATGGCTGACGCTGACCTGGCTGATGCTGCCGCAGATCATGATCGCGTGGATGATCTCGCAGACCGAAGGGGTGCAGTCTCCTTACTATGTCGGTCTCAACCTGGCGATCTTCGCCTCCGGCATCGCGCTGCCATTCGGGCTGTGGCAGAACCTGGTGTTCGGCGTGCTCTCGTACCTGCTGTACGTGCTGGCGTGCCTGTTCCACCCTGGCGGCATCGAGCCGGTCGGCACCTTTATCGTCAATTCGCTGTTCCTGCTGTTCGCCGCGGCGGCCAGCGGGGTCTACACCTTCTTCAACGAGCGCGCGCGCTTCATGCTGTTCCGGCTGAAGGCCGAGGTTGCCGAGAAGAACGCCGAGCTCGAGGTAATCAACCGCAAGCTGGTCGACATCAAGGGCCAGATGCTGCAGCAGGAGAAGATGGCCGCCATCGGTACGCTGGCGGCGGGGCTGCTGCACGAGGTCAACAACCCGGTCAACTTCTGCCTGATGGCGATCGAGGTGGCGATGGAAGAGCCGCAGGCCAAGGAAAGCGAGTCGCTGACCGAATGCCTGGTCGATGCCAAGCAGGGCATGCAGCGCATCCAGCATATCGTGTCCGACCTGAAGACGTTCGCCTACCGCAAGCCGGGCGCCGAGGTCGAAGGCACGCCGTTCCTGTTCGAGAAGGCGCTGGATTCGTCGATCCGGCTGACCGCGCACGAGCTGCGCGGGGTCAAGGTCACGCGCGAACTGCCCGACGACACGCTGGTGATGGGCGACGAAGCCGCCGTCATCGGCGTGCTGATCAACCTGTTCTCCAACGCGGCGCTGGCCATGCGCAAGGCCGGCACGCAGGAACCCGCGATCCATACCACGGTGCGCTGGGCCGAGAGACGGCTGCATGTGACAGTGCGCGACAACGGCCCCGGCATCGCGGCGGAACATCTGGCGCGCGTGTTCGAACCGTTCTTCACCACGCGCGAAGTGGGGCAGGGGCTGGGGCTTGGACTGTCGATCAGCTACGCGGTGATCGAGCGCCACGGCGGCCAGCTCTTTGCGGAGAGCGAGCTGGGCCAGTGGGCGGCGTTCAGCTTCGACCTGCCACGCGCGGAGTAAGCGACCATGAGCGAAGTCCAGCAAGCGCGGCCGACCATTCTCTACGTCGATGACGAGGACATGGCGCGCAAGTACTTTGCGCGCGCGGTCGGCGGCGAATACGAAGTCCTGCTCGCCGCGAGCGCCGACGAGGGCGTGGCGTTGCTGGGCGCCGAGAGCGCGCGCATCGCGATCCTGGTGACGGATTTCCGCATGCCGGGGCGCGACGGCGGCGACCTGCTGCGCCAGGTTGCGCAGGACTACCCGCAGATCGTGCGGATCCTGGTGACGGCCTACGCCGACAAGGATGTGCTGCTGCAGACCGTCAACTCCGGCGAAGTCTTCCGCATCCTGGAAAAGCCGCTGAGCGTCACCGACGTGCGCGAGGTGCTGCGCCAGGCCGGCGAGCGCCACCGCGAACGCGCGCTGCGCCAGCACCGGCTGATGGCAATCGATGAGACGCTGGCGTTCCTGGCGCATGAGCTGAACACGCCGCTGGCGGCCATCGCCAACTTTGCGCGTGGCATCCAGAGCCGCGTCGCGGGCGAGTACAGCGAGCAGCGTCTGGGCGAGGTCGGCCAGGCGGCCAGCGCCATGCACGACAATGCGCAGTATTGCCTGGCGGTGCTGTCGTCGTTCCTGCAGTCCGTGCGCAGCAGCGCCGGCAGCCCGGTGGCCCGGCCGGAGCCGGCGGCCGAAGTCAGCGCGGGTGCGCTGGTAGCGTCATTGCTCGATACCTATCCGTTCGCGGGCGAGCAGCGCCAGTGGGTGCAGGTCGAGGTGCACGGCGATTTCCCGGTGCAGACGCTGCCCAACTGCGTGGCGCTGGTGTTGTCGTCGGTGATGAGCAACGCGCTGCGCGCACTGGCCGACGTGGCCGCGCCGTCGCTGCGCTTCGTGGTGGTGGCCCAGCCGAGCCAGGAAATCCGCATCTGCGACAACGGCCCCGGCATCCCGCCCGAGGTGATGGAGCGCCTGCTGGTCGATCCCGTCACCACCCACGCCAGCGCCGGCGGCAGCGGCCTGGGCATGATTTTCTGCAACCGCGTCATGCAATCCTTCGGCGGCGGCATCCGGATCGCGTCCGCGTCCGGAGCCGGGACCACGGTGACGCTGGACTTTCCAAATTACAAGCATCGAATGATTAGGAGTGACCGATGAGCGAACTGATTGCCACCCAGGCACCACCCCCGGCGATTCTGTTCGTCGATGACGAGGCGACCGCCGTGAAGTACTTCCAGCGCGCCATCGGTGCGCTGGCGCCGGTGGTGACCGGCGGCTCGGTGGAAGAGGGCAAGGCGCTGCTCGATGCCCACGCCGACAGCCTGGCCGTGCTGGTGTCTGACCAGCGCATGCCGGGCGAGTACGGCAACGAACTGCTGCGCTATGCGCGCGAGCGCTACCCGCATATCGTGCGCATCCTGACCACGGCGTATTCGGAGCTCGACCAGACCGTCGCAGCGGTCAACGAGGGCCAGATCCACCGCTATATCAAGAAGCCGTGGGACATCACGGCGCTGCGCATGGAACTGAAGCAGGCGCTGGAGCTGTCCGGCCTGCGCAAGGAACGCGACCAGCTGGTGCGCGAGAAGCTGGCCGTGCTGCAGACCCAGACCGTGGCCACCCGCATCGGCATGCTGCACGCACTGTGCGCCAGCCTCATCGGCCCCGGCCGCTTCCAGCCGGTGGAAACCTACCTGGCGGCGGTCGACCTGGCCGGCGCGCGCAACGCCGAGCCGGACTGGCAGCGCATGGACTACGCCGACCTGGTACGCGCGGAATCCGAGCGTAGCGGCAGCTTCGGCCATGCCGTGGGCACGCGCCTGGCGGAACTGCGTAGCGCCAACGCGGGCAAGGGCGCGGCCGATGCCCCGACGGTGATCGCCGACGCGCTCGGCAGCGAGGTGGTGCGCCGCGACGGCGACACCGTGGTGTGGACCGCACCGGCCACGCTGGCCGAGTTCCTGGCGCAGCCGGTGGGCAAGCCCGTGTCGGCGCCGCACGCGGCCTGGCTGGCGAGCCTGCTATGGCTGGAGGAGGTCGGCGGCGCGGTGAAGTTCGCGCGCGACGGTGACACCATCGTGTGCCGCACGGGCCCACGCAGCGAGAGCTTCGCGGCCGACCGGCTGGCGGCGTGGATCGAGCGCTTCGCCGAGCAAGTCTGATCTCCGGATCGCTTCACGCAATGAAAATGGCGCCCCGCGGGGCGCCATTTCTTTGCCGGCTTCTTTTGCCTGCGTTCGGGCCGTCAGGCCTGCGCGCCGTAGTTGGGGTCGTTGCGGTCGGTCGAATCTGACTTCTTGTCGCCCTTGACCAGGTCCTCGCGCTTGACGCCCAGCCACATCGCCAGCGCCGCGGCCACGAACACCGACGAGTAGATACCGAACAGGATACCCACCGTCAGCGCGAGCGCGAAGTAGTGCAGCGTGGGGCCGCCGAAGAAGAACATCGACAGCACCATCATCTGGGTCGAGCCGTGGGTGATGATAGTGCGCGAGATGGTGCTGGTGATCGCGTTGTCGATGATCTCGTGGGTGGTCATCTTGCGGAACTTGCGGAAGTTCTCGCGCACCCGGTCGAAGATCACCACCGATTCGTTGACCGAGTAGCCCAGCACCGCCAGCACCGCCGCCAGCACCGACAGCGAGAATTCCCACTGGAAGTAGGCGAAGAAGCCCAGGATGATGACCACGTCGTGCAGGTTGGCGATGATGCCCGCCACCGCGAACTTCCACTCAAAGCGGAACGACAGGTAGATCACGATGCCGGCCACCACGCACAAGAGGGCCAGCAGGCCGTCGGTGGCCAGTTCCTTGCCCACCTGCGGGCCGACGAACTCCACCCGTTGCAGCTTCACGTCAGGCGAGGCGGCCTGCAGCGCGGTCATCACCTGCTCGCTCTGCTGGGCCGAGGTGACGGGCTTGCCGTCCGGACCCTTCTGCAGCGGCAGGCGGATCATGACGTCTCGCGAGGTGCCGAAGTTCTGCACCTGCACGTCGGTATAGCCCAGCTTGCCCACCTGGCCACGGATCTTTTCCAGGTCGGCAGCCTGCTGGTAGCTGACCTCCATCACCGTGCCGCCGGTGAATTCGATCGACAGGTGCAGGCCCTTGTGCCAGAGGAAGAACACGGCGGCGGCAAACGTCAGGAAGGAAATCACGTTGAAGACCAACGCGTGCTTCATGAACGGAATGTCGCGCCGGATGCGGAAGAATTCCATGTTGAATCCTGTTCTGTACTGCTAGTTGTTGCTGATCGGCTCTGCCGCCCGCTTTACTTGGCGACCGGCGTGTCGGTGGCGTTGCCCGGCTTCCAGATCTGGCCGATGGCCACGCTCTGCAGCTTCTTCTTGCGGCCGTACCAGAGGTTGACCAGGCCGCGGTTGAAGAACACCGCCGAGAACATCGAGGTCAGGATGCCCAGGCAGTGCACCACGGCAAAGCCGCGCACCGGGCCCGAACCGAAGGCCAGCAGCGCCAGGCCGGCGATCAGCGTGGTCACGTTCGAGTCCAGGATGGTGGCCCAGGCGCGGTCGAAGCCGACCGCGATCGCCATCTGCGGCGACGCGCCCGCGCGCAGTTCCTCGCGGATGCGCTCGTTGATCAGCACGTTGGCGTCGATGGCCATGCCCAGCACCAGCGCGATGGCGGCGATGCCCGGCAGCGTCAGCGTGGCCTGCAGCATCGACAGCACGGCGATCAGCAGCAGCAGGTTCACGCCCAGCGCCAGCACCGAGAACACGCCGAACAGCATGTAGTACAGGATCATGAACACGCCGATCGCGGCAAAGCCGTAGGCGACCGAGTCAAAACCCTTCTGGATGTTGTCGGCGCCCAGCGACGGGCCGATGGTGCGCTCTTCGATGATTTCCATCGGCGCGGCCAGCGAGCCGGCGCGCAGCAGCAGGGCCAGGTCGTTGGCGGCTTCGGTCGAATAGGAGCCGGTGATCTGGAAGCTCGAGCCCAGTTCGGACTGGATCGTCGCCACCGTCAGCACTTCACCCTTGCCCTTCTCGAACAGCACGATCGCCATCGGCTTCTTCAGGTTCTCGCGCGAGACGTCGCGGAGCACGCGGCCGCCCTGGGCGTCGAGCTTGATGTTGACCGAAGGCTGCTGGTTCTGGTCGAAGCCGGCCGAGGCGCTTTCAATGCGATCGCCGGTGAAGATGACCTGCTTCTTCAGCACCACCGGGGCGCCGTTGCCTTGCGTGAAGAGTTCGCTGCCGAACGGGACCGGGTCGCCCGGGCGCGGGCTGCGCGGCGCGTCGTTGTCGACCAGGCGCGCTTCCAGCGTGGCGGTGCGGCCGATGATGTCCTTGGCCTTGGCGGTGTCCTGCACGCCCGGCAGCTGCACCACGATGCGGTCGGCGCCTTGCTGCTGGATCACCGGCTCGGCCACGCCCAGTTCGTTCACGCGGTTGTGCAGCGTGGTGATGTTCTGCTTGACCGCGGCGTCCTGCACGGCCTTGCGCGCGGCCTCGGTGAAGGTGCCGACGATGTTGTTGCCGTCCATGGCGAAGGCCACTTCGCGCAGGTTCTCGGCCAGCACGGCACGGGCGCGGTTGGCTTCGTCGGCATTGTTGAAGCGCACCGTCAGGCGCTCGCCGTCGCGGTCGATGCCGCCGTGGCGGATGCCCTTGTCGCGCAGCAGCGTGCGCGCGTCGCCGGCCAGGCTGTCGAGCTTCTTGTCGACGGCGCCCTTCATGTCGACCTGCAGCAGGAAGTGCACGCCGCCGCGCAGGTCCAGACCCAGGTACATCGGCAGCGCGTGCATGGCGGTCAGCCAGTGCGGCGAGCCCGACAGCAGGTTCAGCGCAACCACGTAGGTGGGGTCGGCGGGGACCGGGTTGAGCGAGCGCGACAGCACGTCCTTGGCCTTGAGCTGCTCGTCGGTGGTGCGGAAACGCGCCTTGACCGAGCCCGACTGGCCGGAAATGTCGAAGAACACGCCGTCAGGCCGGAACTGGTTCTGCGCCAGGATCTCTTCGACCTGCTTCTGCATGGACAAGTCGACCTTGACCGTGGCCTTGCCCGAAGACACCTGCACGGCGGGCGCCTCGCCGAAGAAGTTCGGCAAGGTATAGATGATGCCGATGGCCAGGGCCACCAGGATCACGATGTACTTCCAAAGCGGATAACGATTCATCTCGGGCCAGTCATTCAGCGGTTGGCGGGGCCGGCGCAGGCGTGGCGCGCCACGTCGGCGGCGCCGAACCGGTTTGGCAAACAGCCGCCTGGCAGCCACGGATGGAAGCCGCCGGGGCTTCGTCGGGCTGGATCAGGCGGCTGCCGGGGCATGCGCGAACGGGCATGCCGGAAAAGACAAAGGCGGGAGTCGCGTGGGCGCTCGGCGGATCAGAGCGCCTTCAGCGAGCCCTTCGGCAGCACCGTGGTCACGGCGTTCTTCTGCACGGTGATTTCCGTGCCCGTGGCGATTTCCAGACCGACGTACTGGTCGGTGACCTTGGTCACGCGGCCCAGGATACCGCCGGCGGTGACGACTTCATCGTTCTTGGCCAGCGCTTCGAGCATCGCCTTTGATTCCTTCTGGCGCTTCATTTGCGGGCGGATCATGATGAACCACAGCACCGCAAACATCAGGATGATGGGCAGGAAGCTCATCAGGCCGCCAGCCGCGCCGCCGGCACCGGCGGTCTGGGCAAATGCGTTAGAAATCAACACGTTGGTTCTCCGTCACAAAAGTCAGTCAGTTAATCGAGCATTCTACCATTCGCATTCTGCCCGCCTCAGGCATTCTAGGGCGGAATACGGGTTTGTTCGGGGTGATTCCGGGGCGACTCGGGGCGGCGCCAGTTTCCGCGCGCTGTCCGCACGTTCACCGGTGCATGACCCGGGCTATTCGACCGGCGCCGGCGGGAAAGTTCGCGCCGGCGCCCGCTTTCACTGCGTGCCGCGCGCGCGATCGGCCGCAAACTGGCGGCGGAAGTCGGTGAAACGGTGCTGCTCGATCGATTCGCGCACCTCGCGCATCAGCTGCAGGTAGTAGTGCAGGTTGTGAATGGTATTCAGGCGCGCGCCCAGGATCTCGCCCACGCGGTGCAGGTGGTGCAGGTAGGCGCGCGAGAAGTTGCGGCAGGTGTAGCAGGCGCAGCTTTCATCGAGCGGGCGCGGGTCGTTGCGGTGCGCCGCGTTCTTGATCTTGACGTCGCCGTAGCGGGTGAAGAGCCAGCCGTTGCGCGCGTTGCGGGTGGGCATCACGCAATCGAACATGTCGACGCCCGCGGCCACACCGGCCACCAGATCTTCCGGCGTGCCCACGCCCATCAGGTAGTGCGGCTTGTCGGCCGGCAGGCGCGGCGCCACGTGCTCCAGCACGCGCATCATGTCTTCTTTGGGCTCTCCCACCGACAGGCCGCCGATGGCAAAGCCGTGGAAATCCAGCTCGGACAGCCCCGCCAGCGATTCATCGCGCAGGTCCTCGTACATGCCGCCCTGGACGATGCCGAACAGCGCGTTCGGGTTGGCCACGCGTTCGAACTCGTCGCGCGAGCGCTTGGCCCAGCGCAGGCTCATGCGCATCGACTTGGCCGCTACCTCGTGCGTGGCGGGGCGCCCGTCGATCTCGTAGGGCGTGCACTCGTCGAACTGCATCACGATGTCGGAGTTCAGCGTGCGCTGGATCTGCATCGAGATCTCGGGCGACAGGAAGAGCTTGTCGCCATTGACCGGTGATGCGAACGTGACGCCATCTTCGGTGATCTTGCGCAGATCGCCCAGCGAAAACACCTGGAAGCCGCCAGAATCGGTCAGGATCGGCTTGTCCCAGCCGATAAATTTGTGTAGGCCCTCGTGGGCCTTGACCACGTCCAGCCCCGGGCGCAGCCACAGGTGGAAGGTGTTGCCAAGGATGATGTGCGCGCCGATCTCGTTCAGTTCCAGCGGCGACATGGCCTTGACCGAGCCGTAGGTGCCGACCGGCATGAAGATCGGCGTCTCGACCACGCCGTGGTTCAGCGTGACGCGGCCGCGGCGGGCGTTGCCGTCGGTGGTGATGAGTTCGAAGTTGAGCATGGCGGGTAGTTCTGGGTTCAGGCCTCGGGGCCGGCGGCGGGCTGGCGCGTCAGCAGCATGGCGTCGCCGTAGCTGAAGAAACGGTAGCGCTGCTCGACCGCATGGCGGTAGGCGGCGCGGATGGCTTCCACACCGGACAGCGCAGAGACCAGCATGAGCAGCGTCGACCTGGGCAGGTGGAAGTTGGTGATCAGGGCATCGACCAGGCGGAAGCGGTAGCCGGGCGTGATGAAGATATCGGTGTCGCCGCTGCCGGCGGCGAGCGTGCCGTCGGCCTGCGCGGCCGATTCCAGCGCGCGCAGCGAGGTGGTGCCGACCGCGATCACGCTGCCGCCGCGGGCGCGGGTGTCGCGCACGGCCTGGGCCAGTTCCTCGGAGATCGCGTACCACTCCGAGTGCATCTTGTGCTCGGCCAGGTTCTCGGTGCGCACCGGCTGGAACGTGCCAGCGCCCACGTGCAGCGTCAGGAAGGCGCGGCGCACGCCAGCGGCATCGAGGCGCGCGAACAGCGCATCGTCGAAATGCAGCCCTGCGGTGGGTGCGGCCACGGCGCCCGGACTGCGCGCGTAGACGGTCTGGTAGCGGGTCTCGTCGTAGGCGTCCGGGTCGTGCGTGATATACGGCGGCAGCGGCAGGCGGCCGTAGCGCTCGATCAGGTCCAGCGCCGGCTCGGGGAAGCGCAGCGTGAAGAACTGGTCCACGCGCGGCCCCACGGTGACGGCGAAGGCGTCGTCGGCCAGATGCAGCGTGCTGCCCTCGGCGGGCGTCTTGGAGGCGCGCACCTGGGCCAGCACGGTGTGGCTGTCGACGATGCGCTCGACCAGCACCTCGATCTTGCCGCCGCTGGGCTTGTGGCCGAAGAAGCGCGCCTTGATCACGCGCGTGTCGTTGAACACCAGCAGGTCATCGGGACGCAGGTAGTCGACGATATCGCTGAAGGCGCGATCGACCAGGCGCACCGCGTCGGCGGTGTCGGCGGGCGCGAGCCGTTCGACCACCAGCAGCCGGCTGGCACTGCGGTCGGGCAGCGCGCTCTGGGCAATCAGTTCGGGCGGCAGCGGAAAATCGAAATCGGAGAGCGTCAACATCGTGGAAACGGCAGGGGGCGGCCGGCAGCCATGCGGGCCGGAGAGGCTAAGTGGGGCACAAAGCGGCACTCCGCTGCCCTTGGCGACAGCCGGCATGGGTACAATCGGCGAATCCGATATTGTAAGGCCACGGGCCCGCCAGACGCCGGGCCGGGTGTGATACCCGCTATTTGCCGGCCCGAGCCAGCCGCCCAAGCCGAAACCGCAGCGACTGCTGCCAATTTTGTTGCCGATGCCCGGAACCGCCGCCGACCCGATCCAGGACCCTGCCGATGCCGCCAAGGAAGCGGCGGCGCCCGCGCGTGGCAAGGCTGGCGAGGCAAAGGGCAAGGCTACAGCTTCGGGCACATCATCGGCGGCCGCGCGCCTGGCCAAGCTGGGCCTGCGCCGTCCCGTCGACCTGGTGCTGCACCTGCCGATGCGCTACGAGGACGAGACCACGCTGGCACCGATCGCCGACGCAATCCGCCGCGCCGGGGCGGGCCAGCCGGCGCAGGTCGAAGGCGAGGTCATCTCCAATGAAGTCACGTTCCGGCCGCGCCGCCAGCTGGTGGTCAAGATCGCCGACGACAGCGGCGAACTGACGCTGCGCTTCCTCAACTTCTACGGCAGCCAGACCAAGCAGATGGCCGAGGGCGTGCGCCTGCGCGTGCGCGGCGAGGTCCGCGGCGGTTTCTTCGGCGCCGAGATGGTGCACCCGACGGTGCGCCCGGTGGTGCACGGCGAAGCGCTGCCGGACCGCCTGACACCCGTGTATCCATCCACCGCCGGTATCGCACAGGCCTACTTGCGCAAGGCCATCGGCGGCGCGCTGTCGCGCACACCCATGCCCGAGACGCTGCCGCAGGCGGTGCTGCAAGGGCCGCTGGCCCGGCTGCACCTGCGCCCGCTGGCCGACTGCCTGCGCCTGCTGCATGCGCCGCCGCCGCAGGAAAGCGAGGCCGCGCTGGCCGACCGCTCGCACCCGGCCTGGCAGCGCATCAAGTTCGACGAGCTGCTTGCGCAGCAGATTTCGCTGCGGCGCGCACACGCGGCGCGGCGCGAGAAGACCGCGCCGACCATGTCGCGCCGCGAGGGCGGTTTGCTGACCCGCTTCCTGGCCGCGCTGCCATTCCGGCTGACCGGCGCGCAGGAACGCGTGGTCGCGGAGATTGCCGCCGACATGACGCGGCCGCACCCGATGCACCGGCTGCTGCAGGGCGATGTCGGCAGCGGCAAGACCATCGTCGCCGCGCTGGCGGCGTGCCAGGCGATCGACGCCGGCTACCAGGCGGCGCTGATGGCGCCCACCGAAATCCTGGCCGAGCAACACTACCGCAAGCTGTCCGCGTGGCTGGAGCCACTGGGCGTGCCGGTGGTCTGGCTGGCCGGCAGCCTGAAGGCGCGCGAGAAGCGCGAGGCCGCCGCGCGCGTGGAATCGGGCGAGGCGCAGCTGGTGATCGGCACCCATGCGCTGATCCAGGACGCCGTGCGCTTTGCGAAGCTGGGCCTGTCGGTGGTCGACGAGCAGCACCGCTTCGGCGTGGCGCAGCGGCTGGCGCTGCGCGGCAAGGCGGGTGCCAGCGATGTGCCGGCGCCGGACACGGTGCCGCACCAGCTGATGATGTCGGCCACGCCGATCCCACGCACGCTCGCCATGACGTATTACGCCGACCTCGACGTGTCGGTGATCGACGAACTGCCGCCGGGCCGCACGCCCATCGTCACGCGGCTGGTCAACGATGCGCGCCGCGACGAGGTGATCGCGCGCGTGCACCATGCCGCCGCGGAAGGGCGCCAGGTCTACTGGGTCTGTCCGCTGATCGAGGAAAGCGAGGCGCTGCAGCTGCAGACCGCGGTGGAGACCTACGAGACGCTGGTCGCCGCGCTCCCTGACCTGCGAGTGGGCCTGGTGCACGGCCGCCTGCCGCCGGCGGAGAAAGCGTCGGTGATGGACGACTTCAGCGCCAACCGCATGCAGGTGCTGGTGGCCACGACCGTGATCGAAGTGGGCGTGGACGTGCCCAATGCCTCGCTGATGGTGATCGAGCATGCCGAGCGCTTTGGCCTGGCCCAGCTGCACCAGTTGCGCGGGCGGGTGGGGCGGGGCAGCGCCGAATCGGTGTGCCTGCTGATGTACCAGGCGCCGCTGTCGCCGACCGCGCGCGAACGGCTGGCGACCATGCGCGAGACCACCGACGGCTTCGAGATCGCGCGGCGCGACCTGGAAATCCGTGGCCCCGGTGAGTTCCTGGGCGCACGCCAGTCGGGCGAGGCCATGCTGCGCTTTGCCGACCTGCAGACCGACGCATGGCTGGTGGAATACGCGCAGGAGGCGGCCGAGCTGATGCTGGAGCGCTTTCCGGAAGCGGTCGAAGCACACCTTTCGCGCTGGCTCGGCGGGCGCGAGCACTATCTGAAAGCCTGACCGGCGCCTGTCCAGGTGCGCGATGCTTCGCATGCGTCGACACAATGCGTTGGCGCTCTGACAGAAGCGGCAATCGAAGGTAAAATCTATCGCCTACCGCAACTCGATAAGTCATGACGCTCACCGAACTCAAGTACATCGTCGCCGTGGCGCGAGAGCGCCATTTCGGCCGGGCCGCCGAAGCCTGCTTCGTCTCGCAGCCGACCCTGTCGGTCGCGATCAAGAAGCTGGAAGACGAACTCAACGTGCAGATTTTCGAGCGCGGCACCTCCGAGGTGTCGGTGACGTCCATCGGCGAGCAGATCGTCGCGCAGGCCCAGCGTGTGCTCGAACAGACCATGGCCATCCGCGAGATTGCCAAGCAGGGCAAGGACCCGCTGGCGGGCCCGCTGCGCGTGGGCGTGATCTACACCATCGGGCCGTACCTGTTGCCGTCGCTGGTCAAGCAGATGATCGAGACCGTGCCGCAGATGCCGCTGATGCTGCAGGAGAACTACACCCACAAGCTGATCGAGCTGCTCAAGCAGGGCGAGATCGACTGCGCGGTGATGGCCGAGCCGTTCGCCGATTCCGGCCTGACGGTGCGTCCGCTCTATGACGAGCCCTTTGTCGTCGCCGTGCCGCGCGGCCACGAACTGGCGCAGGCGCGCGCGATCGACCCGGATGAACTCAAGCGGCAAACCATGCTGCTGCTCGGCAGCGGCCACTGCTTCCGCGACCATGTGCTGGGCGTGTGCCCCGAGCTGTCGCGCTTCTCGCAGGCGGCCGACGGTATCCAGAAGACCTTCGAGGGCTCGTCGCTGGAGACCATCCGCCATATGGTCGCCAGCGGGGTCGGCATCACCGTGCTGCCGCGCACCTCGGTGCCTGACATGAAGGCCAAGGGCGACATGCTGGCCTATGTGCCGTTTGCCGATCCCGTGCCGGATCGCCGGGTGGTGCTGGCCTGGCGCAAGAGCTTTACCCGTCTGCCGGCAATGGAAGCGCTGGCCAATGCCGTGGCCGCGTGCGACCTGCAGGGCGTGCGCAGGCTCGACGCCAAGGATCTGGCAGAAGCTGCCTGATTGCTTTACCGGGTACTTAAAAGGCCGCACGGAATTCCTTCCGCTGCGGCCTTTTTTGTTGGTCTCGCGGTCGGCAAGAGAGATAGATTTGACCTAACACATAGGTATAAATAATTAAATTCTCTTCTTGATAGCCTCTTTGTACACTTGGTCTCGTCGATGCGCGACGCGTCGATCAGCCAGGGAGACCGATGATGAGCAGCAGCGCCCGATTCATTCCAGGCACCATCCCTGAGCGCCCGATTTTTTCCCGCATGGGGCGCTGCCTGCTCGATTGTCTTGCCTGCTACGCGGCCGCGAACTGACGCGCCGATTCCGTTCAGCTACCCACAAGAAGGACAAGATGAGCAAGAAAGACACTCTCACTACCGCAGCCGGCGCACCGGTCGCCGATAACCAGAATTCGCAGACCGCCGGCCCGCGCGGACCGATGCTGCTGCAGGACGTGTGGTTCCTCGAAAAACTCGCCCACTTCGACCGCGAGGTCATTCCCGAGCGGCGCGTTCATGCCAAGGGCTCCGGCGCGTACGGTACGCTGAAGATCACGCACAACATCAGCCAATACAGCAAGGCTTCGGTGTTTGCCGAGATCGGCAAGGAAACGCCGCTGTTTATCCGCTTCTCCACCGTCGCCGGCGAGCGCGGCGCGGCCGACGCCGAGCGCGACGTGCGCGGCTTCTCGGTCAAGTTCTATACCGACGAAGGCAACTGGGACGTGGTCGGCAACAACACCCCGGTGTTCTTCGTGCGCGACCCGCTCAAGTTCCCCGACTTTATCCACACGCAGAAGCGCAACCCGCGCACCAACCTGCGCGATCCGATCGCGGTGTGGGACTTCTGGTCGCGCCATCCGGAATCGCTGCACCAGGTCACCATCCTGATGAGCGACCGCGGCCTGCCGCAGAACTACCGCCAGATCCACGGCTTCGGCTCGCATACGTACTCGTTCATCAACGCCAACAACGAGCGCTTCTACGTCAAGTTCCACTTCAAGTCGCAGCAGGGCATCGCCAGCTGGACTAATGAAGAAGCGGCCAAGGTCGTGGCCACGGACCGCGAAAGCGCGCAGCGCGACCTGTTCGAGAACATCGAACAGGGCAACTTCCCGCGCTGGAGCCTGCGCGTGCAGGTCATGCCGGAAGCCGATGCGGCCAGGTACCACATCAACCCGTTCGACCTGACCAAGGTGTGGCCGCACAAGGACTACCCGTTGATCGACGTGGGCGTGGTCGAGCTCAACCGCAACCCCGACAACTACTTTGCCGAGGTCGAGCAGGTGGCGATGAATCCGGCCAATATCGTGCCGGGCATCGGCTTCTCGCCCGACAAGATGCTGCAAGGGCGGCTGTTCTCGTATGGCGACACGCAGCGCTATCGCCTCGGGATCAACCACCACCAGATCCCGGTGAACGCGCCGAAATGCCCGTTCCACAACACCTTCCACCGCGATGGCGCGATGCGCGTGGACGGCAACCAGGGGGGCAAGCTGAACTACGAGCCCAACCGCGAAAGCGCCTACGGCGCCAGCGAGCGCGCGATGGAGCCGCCGCTCGCGCTGGACGGCGCCGCCGACCGCTGGGACCACCGCGTGGACTCGGACTACTACAGCCAGCCGGGCGCGCTGTTCCGGCTGTTCGACGAAGGCCAGCGCCAGCGCCTGTTCGCCAATATCGCGGCGTCGATGCAGGGCGTACCCGCGGAGATCGTGCGCGTGCAGCTGGAGCACTTCACCAGGGCTGACCCGGCCTACGGCGAGGGCGTGAAGCGTGCGCTTGACCTGAAGTAAGCGGCAATCTGGCGCGGCGGCCCGCACGGGCTGCCGCGCCGCGGAGAACGATGATGGCGATGATCCGGCTGTTTATCGACGAGTGGCGGCAACTGTGGCACGACGGGCATGATCAGCCTGAGCGTGCCGACGCCGCGCGGCTGCGCCACAAGCTGTGGCGCAAGGAGATCGGCGCCGCCGTGATCGTGCTCGGCGCGGCCGTGATGTTCGCCGAGGTGGCCCGGGGTTTGGCCGGGATCGCTGGCTAGTGCAATAATGCGGGGTAACGCGCCGCCCGGTCCCAGATCCATGGTGAGCCCGGCGGCGCTCCTCGTGCTTTACCAGAACGGAGCGTATCTACCATGGCAAAGAAGAATGAGATGAGTGTGAATATCGGTATTTCCGACAAGGACCGCAAAAAGATCGCGGAAGGCCTGTCCAAGCTGCTGGCGGACACCTACACCCTCTACCTCAAGACCCATAACTTCCACTGGAACGTGACGGGGCCCATGTTCAATACGCTGCATCTGATGTTCGAGACCCAGTACAACGAACTGGCGCTCGCAGTGGATTCGATCGCCGAGCGCATCCGCGCGCTGGGCTACCCGGCACCGGGCACCTACAAGGAGTACGCCCGCCTGTCGTCGATCGCGGAGGAAGACGGCGTGCCCGAGGCCACCGACATGATCCGCAAGCTGGTGGAAGGCCAGGAAGCCGTGGTGCGTACCGCGCGCTCGATCTTCCCGGTGGTCGACGCAGCCGGCGACGAACCGTCGGCCGACCTGCTGACCCAGCGCATGCAGACGCACGAAAAGACCGCGTGGATGCTGCGCTCGATGCTGGCCTGAGGGCCTTGCGGTCACTTCCGGCTGCCCCGGCTGCTCCTCTGTGGCGGCCGGCACTGCGCGTCGCAACCGTCCGGGCTGCGGCGCGTTTTCATTGAATCGCCTCTTCCCGGATCTGCGCTGTGCATACCTCCCCGTCGTTGCCTCCCGCTCCCATGCTTGAACGTCTTTCCCTCTACGCGCGCCTGGTGCGCATCGACAAGCCGATCGGCACGCTGCTGCTGTTGTGGCCGACGCTGTGGGCCATGTGGATGGCGGCGGGCGGGCCGCCGTCGTGGGGGCTGTTCTGGATTTTCGTGGCGGGGACGTTCCTGATGCGGTCGGCTGGGTGTGCCATCAATGATTGGGCCGACCGCGACTTTGACAAGCACGTCAAGCGCACCAAGGAGCGGCCGCTGACCGCAGGCAAGATCGCCGCGTGGGAAGCGCTGGCGGTGGCGGCCGTGCTGGCGCTGGTGGCGTTCACGCTGGTGCTGCCTTTGAATGCGCTGACCAAGTGGCTGGCGGTGGTGGCGGCGGTGGTGGCGGGGACCTATCCCTTCTTCAAGCGGTTCTTTGCGATTCCGCAGGCTTACCTGGGTATTGCGTTCGGTTTTGGCATTCCGATGGCGTTTGCCGCGATCCAGGACCAGGTGCCGCTGGTGGCTTGGGTGATGTTGCTGGCCAATGTTTTCTGGGCTGTTGCCTATGACACGGCGTATGCGATGGTGGATCGGGATGATGATCTGCTGATTGGGATGAAGACGTCGGCGATTACCTTTGGGCGGTTTGACGTGGCGGCGATCATGATCTGCTATGCCGCGTTTCTCGCGCTGATGGCGTGGGCTGGCGTGCTGCTGGGGCTGGGGTGGCCGTATTGGGTGGGGCTGGTGGCGGCGGGGGGGTGTGCTGGTTACCACTACACGCTGATTCGGGATCGCGACCGTATGCGCTGTTTTGCGGCGTTCCGGCATAACAACTGGCTGGGGGCTTGTGTGTTTGCGGGGACGGCGGTGGCTTACGTGGTTCGGTGAATTGGTTTGCGATTTGTCGATGATCGACACCCCCCGGATGACATGTTGCAGCTGTTGAATCCCTCGGTTCAACAGTGACAACATGTCATCCGCGAGACCCGTCGAGCAACGAGCCCCAGGCCCCGTACCCGCCCCTCAATCCTTCCCGAACTCAGCCCCCATCTCCTTACCCCGCGCCGCCGCCGCATGCATAGCGAGCACGAAGGCATCACCGATTCCTGCCGCCTCCATCGCCGTCACCGCCGCATAGGTCGTACCGCCCTTGGACGTGACACGCTCGCGCAGCGTCGACACCGGTTCCGGCGACTGCCCGGCCAGCGCCGCGGCGCC